>JAAZXR010000078.1 GCA_014240065.1 Myxococcales bacterium | reverse complement strand
CAGCCCCTCGCGTGCGCCGAGCCGCAGCGCCTCCCCTCCCCGGCGCAGCAGCAGCCCCTCGCGTGCGCCGAGCCGCAGCGCCTCTCCTCCCCGGCGCAGCAGCAGCGCCTCGCGTGCGCCGGCGCCCTCAAAGTCCCGAAGTTCGAGTCGTCCTCGTTGACCGGTCGAGCGGCGCGACGGCGCCATCGCGAGGCGCTACACCTCGCGACAAAGCCAGGGTGAGAGGCGATGCAGCCCCTCAAGATCGCGGATGTCATCCTCGAGGCGCGCGACGAAGATCCGCTCGGTGCGGGCGCTCAAGTTAAACTTCGTCGTGGTCTCGACCGCCCGAGCGTTCGCCGCCGCCGCCTCCGTCAAGACGCGCTCCACCCCGACCATCAGACGCTGCACCACCGGCGCGCTCGAGGTCTCCTCCCAGACCGTTGAGCACCGCTCGTCTGCGCTCGGGCGATCAATCGACGTCACCACCTCAAGTGGGTCTGAGCCGAGCGGCTCGTAGGCGCAGTTGAACACCGCCGCCTCAATGCTGACCCCACGGCTGCGGATCCCGTCGGCGAGGGCCAACGCGTCTTCGAGGTTGGAAGGATCGGCGGAGCTCACCACGACAAACGAGGAGCGAGGATGCCGGAGGTAGGCGCGGGCCCGCTCCGCGCGCTCTCGAAACCCGTCACGAAGCTCGTAGAAACTCTCAAAGAACGCCACGATCTCGTCGAGAAACTCCTGCCCCGCGAGCAGGCCGAGCAGGCGAGTCACAGCCGCGCTCCCCGTCGCCCAGAGCCGCGCCCGCAGGCCACCCGACGGCCGGCGCACGAACCACTTCACCACGTTCTCCTCCAAGAACGCCATCAACGTCCCCGGCGCGTCGAGAATCTCAATGGCGTTGCGCGTCGGCGGCGTGTCGAGGATCACCAGATCGAAGCGCGGATCGTCCATCGCCTCGTACAAGCGCTCCATGGCGATGTACGCGTGCGAACGCGCCAGCGTCCCGGCCATCGCGCGATACACCCTGTTGTTGAGGATTCGCTCGCGCGCTTGAGGCGTCGGCGCCACCCGGGCCATCAGCGCGTCGAAGCTGCGTCCTGTGTCGAGCATGGCCGCGTAGAGCTTGCCAGGGACGTCGACCCCCGCGCGCACGAGCCCCTCCGTCGACACCTCCTGGACGTGATCGTCGAGCCCCGTCAGCCCCAGCGCCTGCGCGAGGCGCTTGGCCGGGTCGATGGTCAAGACCAACACGTTGCGACCGCGCCGCGCCGCCTCGAGCCCCATCGCCGCCGAGATCGTCGTCTTGCCGACGCCGCCGGGCCCCACCGCCACCAGCAGATCCTTGTCTTCCAACAGATGACGCAGCGTCCCGACGTCGTCAATCACGGCTCACCTCCAGCTGCGCGACCGCCTCTTCGCCGAGCGCCGCGACGTCATCTAGACTCAGGTGCGAGGACACCTGCTGCTCAAGCTTGACCGCTGGCATCTCAATGGCGGTCTCGAGACGACTCACTTGACCTTGGGCCCGCGCCCGCACCATCAACATGCGCCGGGTGATCTCCACGTCCCTCGACAGCTCCACGTCGTCGAGGGCCTCGGCGCGATCTTGCAGCGGGTCGAGGAAGGTGAGGGCCTCGTCGTCGATGTGGAGCGAGGGGATTTGATTGATGAACAGGGCGCCCCGAGCGATGCGATGCTCGCTGCACAGCTTGGTGTACAGCTCCACGGTCTCCTGCGCCGGGAGATCCCGCGGGAGCGTGACGAGGTTCAACATGGTCTTGCGCGGATCGTTGAGCAACACCGAGAAACCATCGAGCATGCGCCGCAGCGGGCCGTCTCCCACGAGCCCGTCCATGACCCTGGCGAGATTGAGCAGCATGAGCGCGTGCCCCGTGGCGTCAAGGTCGACCAAGATCGGATCCCAGCGCGGCGCGGACCCACGCCGCTCGCGCTCCAGCGCGCTCAGCTTGTTCAGCGTCGCGATCTCTCCCACCGCCGGGGCCGCCTCAAAAAACCGCCGGAGGGCCACGTTCGCGAGCACGCGCCGAGCGAGCCGCGGCACCTTCACGTGCTCGTTCATATAATCGGTCAGCGCACCGTCGAATTCGAGCTGCATGGCGTGGACACCACGGCCCACGGGCGAGGGCTCGTACCCGATGGCGCTCACCCCGAAGATGCTCTTCATGGTGTGTCGATGCCCGAGCTCGACGATCAGCGGGCGGCGACCGCGTCGCGCCGACTCGAGGGCCAAGCCCGCGACCACCGTGGACTTGCCGACCCCTCCTTTGCCCGTAAAGAGCAAGAGGCGTCGATCGAGGAGCGAGGCGGGATCCAAAAAAGACACGAGCGAAGGGGGCGTACCCCCAATCTGCGCGAAACACAAGGCGGCAGACGCGCCGAGTCACGGCGCTTTGGTGCTAGCCTCGGCGCATGGGCAACGTCGCAGCCTGGGTCCAAGCGCTCCGGCCGTTGGCGCAAGCCAACCTCGCGTCTCCGCTGCTCTGCGGCGCAGCGCTCGCGTGGCGCCGTCAGCCCGGTGATCCCGCGGAGCCCGTCGCCCTCATGATCGCCGCGGGCCTCGGCTTCACGATCCTCGCCCAGCCGTGCATCGTATTTCTCAACGACGTCCACGACGCTGAAGCGGACACGCACAACGACGCGCCCACGCCCTTCTCCGGCGGCTCTCGAGTCATCGTCGAGGGAAAAATTAGCGCGCGCGCGCTGCAGAGCGCCGCGGCCCTGTGCGCGGGGGTGTTCTTGTCCGCGAGCGCGCTGTTTGGCTTTTTCGCCGATCGCCTCGCGACACCTGCGTTTGCCGTGCTCACTCTGGCGCTGAGCTGGCTGTATTCGGCGCCGCCCTTCCGTGGATCCATGGGGCGCGCGGGGCTGTGGCTCCAAGCCGCGGGCACCGGCGCGGTGTTGCCGTTGTTGGGTGGATACCTCGTCACCGGCGAGCTCCAGTCGCTGCCCGCCGGCGTCGTGCTCGTGCTCGTATGCCTCGGCGGCGCGAATCACATCCTCACGACGCTCCCCGATCGCCGGGCGGACCTTCGGGTCCACAAGCGCACCTACGCCGTGCGGTGCGGACCCGTGGTGTCGCGTCGGCACGCGGTCCAAATCGTCTTGGCCATGACCGCCTGCACACCGTGGGTGCTCGAGTTTTCGCGCCCCTGGTCGAGCGTGATGATCGTCGGCGTGTGCGCGGGGCTGTGCGTCAGCGCGCTGTCGCTGCTGCGACGCGCCGACGTCGAGGCGCGCGGCGCCACGCTCGCCTTCGTGATCATCGTCGCCGCCGCGATTCAGGTCCTCGAGCTCGGGTGGGCGCTCGCGGCGAGCCTCGGTTGATTCACACCTCTGGGATCCGTCGCGCGCCAGCCCGCCCTCAGCCCGCGTCCGCGAAGCTCGTGGGCACCCGCCGCTTGCCCTCAATCGCGCTCTGCACGGGATCGACCCCGAAGCGATCGACGCGCTCGCTGCCGGGGACTCGAAAGCAACGATCGAAGCGCGCGTCGTCGAGCACCAGCGAATAAAACAGTCGGCCCGGGTGAAACGCTTGGTTGTAGCGACTCCTGCCCGCCGCTCGTTGGACCCGCCCAGCCGCGGTGAGCAGCGGCCCCGGCACCCGCTGCGGGCTGATGCCGCGCGCCTCCATAAACCCCTCAAGGGTCGCCACCACGGGGCCGGCGACGTTGAACAAGCCCTTGCCCCGGAGCGTGGCGGCCAAGTGGAGGTCGCGGCCGAGGCGCTGCTTCGAGGTCGGGTTGATGAGCGGGTCGTATCCGACCGGCAGCAGCGGCGGGCGGCTCTCCATCAGCAAGTTCAGCCCCGACAGCACGCCCCCCCCGAGGACGCCCGAGGGGCGCAGCACCACGATCTCGCAGTGGTCGTGGTCCATCTTCGCGCGACATGAGAACTCGGCGTCCACCGTGTCCCGAACGATGGGGTGCGCCTGCGGATCGAAGTTCACGTCGGCGTCCTCCCGCACCTGGCTGGCGCTGCGCGGGCCCACCTCGTACACGGCGTCGGTCGACAAGTAGATGAACTTGCCCACCGCGCGACGCAGGCACCCGTCGAGCAGCCAGCGCGTGGAATTCACGTTGAACTCATGGCGCCGGACCGAGTACCCCTTGGGGTTGCCTTGGAACGCGAGGTGCACGACGGTGTCAAAATTCGCCTCGCGGAGGCGATCGAGCATGAACAGATTCTCCACCTGATCACGACGGCTTAGATCCGCGGTGGTCATCAAGAATCGATCGGGATCGAGGTTCAGCAGCGGCGGCGGGCAGGTCCCGTGGCTCACCCCCACCACGAACTCCACCTCGGGATCGGCCACGAGCCGCGACACGAACTCCCCCGCCACCTTGCGATGCACGCCGCTCACCAACACGCGACGTCGGCCCTCCCGCGGCGTCCCAAACCATGGCTGCTCCGAGGTCAGCGCGTCACCCATGGGCGTCGCTCCCGTCAGGTGCGGCGGGGCCGTCGGCCGCCTGATCGGTGGCGCTCGGTGAATGCTGCGCCACCGCCCGCCGCAACGCGCGGCGCAATTCCTCCGACGTGCGCACGCTGTCCGAAGACCGGTCACGCCCGTCCGCGCCGACCACCCGAATCGGTGACGCGTAGGCGATCTCGAGGCGCCGACCTCGGGCGCCGTGGGAGGCGCCAAACAGCGCCCGCTCCAGCGCGCGTCGACCGAACGCCGAGGAGCGCGCGCGGAGGGAAGCGCTGGGCGGCGCGCTCGGTCCCTCGGGCGCCGAGGACACGGAGAGCACGGCGGGGACCACCGGGACTCCGTGGCGCCTCGCCCAATCGAGGCACGACGCCAGTGTGAAGCTCCCCTGAATCGAAGACAGCATGCCGGCTCCAGCCGGATCATAGCCCACCTCCTCAAGGTCTTGGATCGGGATTCCGAGCAGGTGACCCGCCGACAGCAAGGACTCCGCGTTGCTCACCAGGTTCGGGACCTGACCGAGCTCTCGAGCGAGGTTCCCGGCGTAGGGGGCCGCCGTCCAGCGCTCGTCGATCAGCGTCCGGACCAGCCGGGGGGTAGACGCCCCCACGAACACGTCCACGATGAGCGACATGAGCTGCGCCGCGTTGGGGAGGCGCCCGACCATGGCGATCAGCCCACCCCCGGCGGGAGGGAGATGCGCGTGGCCCCCCGACCTCACCCGCAGCACGTGACGGTGCACGAAGCGTCCGGCGGCGAGCCCCCGGCCTAGCGCCTCTCGCGAGACCCCGAAGATGTCGACACCGGCGCCGGCGTCCGCCAACACATACCGCTCGAGCCGCCGCCGGTCGTCGGGGTTCAGCAGCGCGCGCGCGGTGTCGGAATCGATCCAGTCTCGTGGCATGGGCCGTGGCCTCAGTAACGCACGGGCGGCGTAACACGTTCGGCGGCGGGCTGCCGGCGCTCGAGCCGCTGCGCCCACGCTTCGTCGTCGAGCGCCCGCACGTGAACCACCGGCCAAAGCTCGCGATGTTGCGGGTCGCCGGCCCGCCGCGCCCAATACTCCACGTCCACCACCACGTATCGCGCGTCTTCGACCACCAAGGCCTCCCCGATCCTCGGGAGCGTCCCGAGGCGCTTGGACACCTCCACGCGGAACAGCAATTGTCCGTCGCAGGCAAACTCGACCATCGGCATCCCTCGAACGCTAGCACGGCCGCCCGGGGCTCCCCGTCCCGATGGATGGCGGCGCGGGGGCGAGGGTACAGCCGGGCCGCCAGCGAACACCGACGTCGCTCCGGATCGCGCCGATGACGCGATCCCCGCCGCTCCCTCCGAGGGGGCTATGGCTCCGAAGATTTCCTTGATACATTCCGCGGCCCGAGGGGTGTCTCTCGGGACCACGGAGGGGTGTCCGAGTGGTTGAAGGTGCCAGACTCGAAATCTGGTGTGTTGGAAACGGCACCGTGGGTTCGAATCCCACCCTCTCCGCAACTTCAAACTTCATCAACCGCGGCGACGGAGGCCGCAGCGTCCACACTCAAGATTCCAAGCGACAAACGATACGTTCCCATCAAGGAGAGGTGTCCGAGTGGTTGAAGGTGCAGCATTGGAAATGCTGTGTAGTGCAAGCTACCGCGGGTTCGAATCCCGCCCTCTCCGCCACGACGTATCGTGACCTCACGCTACTCTTCGGGTAGCGTGTACATGCCTCGGGTGACGCGTTCTTCGCCAACTCCGCCAGGGCCGGAAGGCAGCAACGGTAACGAAGACGCGGGTACTCGAGGCACTTTTTTGTCTTGCGCGCGGCTCACATGGCGCGCGGCTCACATGGCGCGCGACCTCCGTTACTCTTTGACGTCGGCCTTGCCGCCGCCGAAGTGGTAGCTCATGGCGCCCCCGAAGAACCACCCGATGGTCTTCCAGCCGCCGCGCACGTCGAGGGCCCACACGTCCTTGACCAGCAGGCGCATGCTACCGATGACGTTCAGTACGGGGACCACCGGGGGGATGTCTTTGTTCTTGATGCGGCCGATGAGCTCGAGGTCCGAGCCGTTGCACTCGTCCTTGGAGCAGGTGGCGAGCTGGCCGGGCGCGGTCCACCTCGCGGGATCGCTCCACCCCGCCTCCGCGTCCGCCGGATCCGCCGCGCCCTCGTTGTTCGCCACGTAGCCCGGGGTGCACTTGGTGAGATCGCCGAGATCTTCGATGCTGTTGCAGGTCCCGGCGCTGACGGAGCCCGCGCCCATCGGCGTCTGGTACACCCCGTCGCCCACGACGATCCCGAGGCCCAAGCCAGCGCCGCCGCCGATGCCGAATTCGATGTCGGGCGTCACCACCAAGGGCGCGCGCGCGATGAAGTCGACGCCCATGAACACGTAGCTCAAGTTGACCTCGGTGTAGTCGGACGCCGCCAGGTCACAGCCGGGGCCGTCACCGTCGGGGCACTCGTCCTTGTCGAGCCAATAGCCGTCGGGCGTCTTGACGGTGCGGTAGCCCACGTTCGTCACGATGTCGACCACGCGCGACTTGCGATAGGTGTACTCGGCGCCGACATAAAAATTGCAACCGTCGGTCTTGGTGAGGCCGCGATCACTGGCGAAGTTGCCGACGGTGGTCCCGCGACAAAGGGAGTTGGTGTGGGACGCCAAGAACCCCGAGAGCCCCCACGTGGGGGTCAAGACCAGCCCCGTGCGCACGCCGATGGCGTGGCGGTTGAAGATGCTGGGGTCGCGGACGCCGTCCTCGCCGCCCTCGCCGTCGTCCGTGCCCTCCGTACCCTCCCCGCCGTCAGCCTCCCCGTCGCTGTCTGCCGTGGGATCCATGGACTCCGGCGTGCCGGCGTCGTCGACTTCACCGGTCTGCGGACCCTCGGCCGCGACCGTGTTCTCGGTGGGGTCCATATTTGACACCGGCTCGAACTCAAGCACAAACGAGTACGGGCTCGCGTGGGCCGTCGCGCTCCATGCCAAGGTCGAAAAAAGAAGCGGAGCAGTCCAACGGATCAAGCGCATGCGCCATCATATCCATTCGGCTGGGCCCTGCAAAGAGAGCGACGAATCCTGCGCCTCTCGCCCCCTACAGCTTGATCTCTCGCCAGCTCTTGCCCGCGAAACGCAGCGTCATCGAGAGCGCCAGCCCGAGCACGTAGACGCTGCCACCCGCCCAACACCCGAGGAGCCCGTAGCCGAGCACCGGCCCGAGCAACCAGCTCATGGGCACCAGCACCCCCGCGTGCAGCAGCCCCTCGCAGATCATCACGTAGACGTTGGCGCCCGCGCCGTACAGGGCCTGGGACAACACCAAGCCCACGGCGACGATGGGCAACATCAGCGCCACGAGCCGCAGCGGCCCCACCAACGCCGCTTGGACCGCCTCATTGGCGGGGTTCCACACGTAGATGATCGGATCGGTAAACAGCCAGATCAGCGCGCTCAAGATCCCCGTGGCGACGACCGCTCCGCGCACCGCCTCCCACCCCGCGCGGGCGGCGAGGTTGCGTTTCTCGGCGCCCAGCGCCTGGCTCACCGCCGTGGCCGTGGCCGATCCGAACGCCATCAAGGGCAGCGCCACCATCCCGAGGATGTACATCAAGATCGTGGTGGCGGCGGCGTTGAGGTTGTCCCCCACCCCGGCCTGCGCGTCCACGCGGCTCACCCCTTTGACGAACAGCAAAAAGCCGACCATCAAAAACACAGACGCCGATCCGGACGGCAGCATCAAGCGGACGATGCGCCCCATGATCCCGAGATCCAGGTGGCGCAGCGCGAAGGGCTGAAAACGTCCGCGGATCTCGCGACGGAGGCTGGCCGCGACCATGACGCTCAGGCCCACCCACGAGCTGATCGCGGAGGCGATGGCGGCACCCTCGACCCCCATGGGCTCGATCCCGAAGCGCGACCAGCCGTAGATCAACGGGAAATTGAGGGCGATGTTGAACAGGGTCATCGCCATGGAAGCGATCAGGTGCAGGTGCGTACGCCCGAGCCCGTCAAAGAAGGCCTTAAAGCTAAAAATGAGGACGGTGCCACCGAGCCCGAACGCGCGGATCTCGGCGTAGCTCGAGGCGAGGCTGGCTTGCGCCTCGCTCGACTCTGCGAAGAAGAAACTCAGGGGCTCCGCGGTCACGAACGCCACGACGCCGCCGACGAGCGCCGCGACGAGACCGACCATGACGCTGTTGGAGAGCACCCGGCCGGCGCCCTGTTCATCATGGGCACCATAGCGGCGCGCGGTGATGGCCTGCGTCCCGTAGCTCACGGCCGAGAAGAAGCCTCCCACCATCCAGTACAGCGGCGTGCCGAGCCCGAGCGCCGCCTGACCTGCGGTCGCCACGACCACGTCATCCATGGATCCAACCATCAACGCATCGGCGGCGCCCACGATAAACTGGGTGAGCATCGCCAACATGACGAACGAGCCGATCCGGCCGATCCGTCCGAGCAGCACGTGATCGAAGCGCCCGAATTCAAAGGGCTCGTCTTCGAGGTCAGAAAACCGCATCGGACCTCTTTGTCGCGGCCGGCGAGGAGCCTCCCGCGGGCGCGCCCGGATCTCTCGAAGAGTTCACTCCATGCGGTGTAGCGAACCCGCCGCGTGGCGGCAAGCAATTCACGTGTTTTGGGGCGAATTGCTGCGGCCCACCCGGGGGACGGGCGAGCGCCGGTCTACGAACCCGACGACGCGGGCAAATCGGTGAGCGCCTGCCTCACAGACGCCTCCACCTCGGCCAAGCACTGGGGCTCGTAGCCCTCGAAGACCTCGCGGATGACACCATCACCACCCACGACCAGGGTGAACGGGAAGGGGCGCGGCCCGTAGGACTCCGCGACGTCCGCCCCGCCATAGACGAGCGGGGTCTTGAGCCCCTCCCGGGCGGCGAAGGCCGCCACCGACGACGGATCCTCGTCGGTCGCCACAGCCACCAGGGACAAGCCGGACGCGCGATAGTGTCGATACAACCGCTCGAACTGCGGGAGCTCTTCAAGGCATGGCTCGCACCAGGTGCCCCAAAAATTCAAGAGCATCACCCGCCCGCGAAACAGCGAAGGCGTCACGCGGTCTTGTTGGACCGTTCGCAGCGCGAACTCACCGACCTCGGTGTCGACGCCCTCGCCGCGCCGACACTTCGCGTCCTCGCGGCCGGCAAACAGCGCCAGCGGGAGCTCATTTTTTTTTTGCGTCCGACGCGGGGGGCGCCTCGCCGTCCGTCCCCGCGTCGCTCGCTGGGGGCGCCGTCGCGTCGGTCTGCGGCGCGGACGCCTCGGGCGCTTCACTCGATTCGGGCCCGGCTTCGGCCGCCGCCGCTTGGCCGCTGTCGTCTGCCGGCGCGGGCTCGGGGGGCTCGTCTTCGTCAAACGCCGAGAGGTCTTCGGCGTCGGGCTCGACGGCTTCATATCCTTCCGGCGCGGGCGTGGACGCGCACGCGGCGAGCACGAGGAGAGGCAGACTGCGGAGCAACGAGGCGGTCACGACGCGAGCGTACAACGTCTACGCTTCCAACGCCTGAATTATCGTCGCCCAGAACTTCGCGAGCTCTTCGCGACCGGCGAAAAATGGAAGTAACGAGCGGACTGTGTGCCCTCCGCACACGGTCACGAGCACCCCAAGCTCCGGCATCCTCGCCCCGAGCGGCGCGGCGAGCTTCTCATCGGGTGCCCCGATTCCGACGCCGAGCATGGCCCCCACCCCGCGAATTTCGAACGGCGCTGACAGGGGTTGAGCCGCGGCGAGCTCCTCCAATATCGCCCGCTGCGCGCCGGCCTTCGCCATGAGGCCGTCCTCTTCGATGATGCGAAGCGTCGCGAGGCCCGCCGCGCACGCGACGGGGTTCCCGCCGAACGTCGTCCCGTGCGTCCCGGGCTGCATCGCCTGCGCGACCTCGGTGCGTGCGACGCACGCGGCGACGGGGAACCCCCCGCCGAGCGCCTTCGCCATCCACAGGATGTCTGGCTCCGCGGCGTCTCCCACGATCGTCTCCCAGGCTGTGAAGTGTCCGGTGCGACCACAGCCCGACTGGATCTCATCGATCCCGAGCAGCGCCCCCTGCGAGTCACACAGCTCCCGCAGCCCGAGCAAGAACTCCTTACTCGCCGGGAAGATCCCCGCCTCTCCTTGAATCGGCTCCAGGAAAATCGCGGCGACGCGCCCCTTGTAGCGCTCACATAACGCCCGGACCGCGTCGAGATCGCCGAAGGGCGCGCGCGCGACCTTCATATCCGCGAACGCGCCGGCCCCCTCAGGTTCAGCGAGGCAGCGCACATAGGGTCGGCGATAGCCCGGATTCGCGGTGAGCGAGAGCGCGCCGAGCGAGCGACCATGGAACGCGCGCTCGAAGGCGATGATGACGTCTCGACCCGTTGATTTCACGGCCAGCTTGATCGCGGCCTCGGTGGATTCGGTCCCCGTGCTGCACAAGAAGACCCGCGCGTCGGCCATGGGCACCCGGTCGAGGAGCGCCCGCGCGTAGGCGCGCTGCGGCGCGGTCCGATAGCTGTTCGCCGCCGCCGCGATCTTCGCGAGTTGGTTGGAGATCGCCTCGACCCACCGAGGATCGCCATGGCCCAAGGGCGCACACCCGATCCCACCGACGCAGTCGAGATACTCGCGCCCCTCCGAGTCCACGACGTACGCGCTCCCGCGGGTCGTTGAATCGAGGGGACGATCAAGCGTGATCGATCGCGTCTTGTACGTGGGCCAACGAAGCTCGTCCATGCCCCGGTTCTCGCACGAATCGTGGGGCACACCAAGCCCTCCTTGTGCGCCTCAAAAATCGAGCTGAAGTCCGCCGACCGTCGGGCGGAGTCTCCAGCGGGCGGCGGTCGGCGTCGAGCGACCGCCGCGTTCGTCCCCTTGAACCTTGTTGCGGCGATCGGCTCCCATGATGGCGAGCACCGTCAAGACCAGGGCGCTCGCCGCCGTGATCCCCACCAACGTGTTCGACGCGGTGCGGAGCTGATAAAATCGCGAGGCCGCGTCGGCGTCGTAGCTCACCCCTTCCGGGCACGGCCCGTCGCACAGCGACGCCTCAAACGTGCGCTTCGCGTCGAGCGTGGCGACCCCCACGCCGAGCAGGGAGACCCCCGACGCCGCGGTCAGTCCCACCGCGAACCACATGCCGCGACGCAGCGCTCGCGATCTCCGCGCTTCACGGGGCGACATCAACGGTGGGTTCATATCGACCGTCGGATTTTGTGGAGCATCCTCGACCGTCTCTCCGTTGAACGCGTCGTCGAACCGAACCACCACCCGGGTGCCGGCCACCACCACCACCCGCTGCTGGCTCGTCCTCCCCTCGTCGTCGTTGATGGCGACATCATGCGGTCCGGGCAGCACGAGGTTCCCCTCCGTCGCCAGCGTCACCTCGACACCATCGATCATCACCACCCCCGCGCCGAAATCCTCGGGGAGCGCGACCACGATCCGCGCCACGTCGCCCTCAATCTCGGTGATTCGGTCGAGCACTTGGGCGCGCTCCGCGGCGTCGACCTCGGCCTGGGCGGCGTAGCGACGATACGCGGAGATCGCGTCCAACGGCTGCCTGGCGTAGTCGTGGGCCAGCGCCATATTGTAGAGCGCGGCCAAGGTGGGCATCGCCTCATACGAGCGGCGATAGGCGTTCGCAGATTCGCGGAACCGTCGCGCCCCTTCGAGCGCCTGCGCCCGCAACCACCACGCCCGCGCCCGCTCCGGAGCGGCCATCGACGCGGGCGGCGGCTCCCACTCGACGGCTTCAGCCGGCGTCTGAGCGCGCGCCTCCTCCGCTCCTGCGGGGGGAGCCCCTTCGACCGGGGCGAGCGCGCCGGTCAAAAACAGCGAAGCGGTGACCGCCGCCATCAGACCGCCTGCGTGG
This sequence comes from Myxococcales bacterium, assembly GCA_014240065.1. Lineage (GTDB taxonomy): Bacteria > Myxococcota_A > Polyangia > Nannocystales > Nannocystaceae > JAAZXR01. Next base: position 4,368 of record JAAZXR010000078.1, on the reverse strand, counting down.
CGACCTACGATCGCCCGACCACGGCTGCCTGCGAAGCTCCTCACGTCCGTCACTGCCCCGCATTGTGACACTTCGCGGCTACGCTGTCAGGGTCCCCTGCCGCGCGGCCCACCGCGGCCGCGGACACGCTACTGCGACTCGGGAGAGAAGTCTGGCATCGGCTTGAACCTCCTCGACTGGGGGCGAGGACTCGGCGCTGCGCCGCTGGTGTCTCCTCCATCGGCCTCGACCGTGGGAGTCTTCGCCCCTGAGTTTTGGGGGGCTCCAGATCGCTTCGTCTCCTCGTTCGCAGATCCCTTCAGGCTCGGCATGGACAGCCGCGTGGACGCTGGATTTTGGGCGCGGAGCTGATAGGGAAAACTCTGGTCGGCGACGGGGGCCAGCCGTGATCGCGCGGGGAGATAGCCAGCCTTCTCGATCACCACCTCCACGGGCTTTGTGGAGCGCGGCAAGGTGATGGACGTGGGCGTCTTCTCCGCCCATTCCACGCCATCCACGCGAATCGACGCGCCGTCTGGATCGGTCGAGATGAACCAGCGCACGTTCGCGTCCTTCGCGGTCCCGGCGACCCCTGGACTCGCTTGCGCCCCCGGCGTCTGCTCTCCAGGCCGCCGCTCATCGAGCGCGCCCTGCGACAAAAAGGTCGACCAAAGAACCACCGCGACCACCGCCGCGACCATCAACCAGGGGAGGAGCGTGCGCGCGTTCTTCCCGCGAGCCGAGCGCTCCGCCCGGCCGTCAAGGTCCGCCGTCCAGTTCGCGGTGGAGCGGATGGACGAGGACGAGGACGAGGACACCGACGGTTTGATCACGGGCGCTGGTGGGTCACCGGCCGGGGTCAGCGCCACCCCGCCGCGGTCGAGCAGATCCGAGGACATCGTCATCGAAGATCGGCTGCTGCTCTCACGAAACTGGGCGTGCATATAGTCGACGCGCCCCTGAAAGAACGAACGCATAATCTTGGCCAGCCGATGTCGCGGATCTTCGCCCGCCGTGTCGATTTGACTCAGCACTTCGCGCAGCGCCGTCGCGAACTCTGTGGCGCTCGCGTGGCGGTGTTCGACCTCCGTATGGATCGCCTTCCCGATAATGTCGCACAGCTGTTCGGACAGCGCGGGGGAGAGCCGCTGCCCCGCGTACTGCAGGTCGTTGGGATCGAGCTGTTGAATCTCGCACTCGAGGACCCGGCGCAACGCCGAGGCCGCGGTGTCGCCGGTGAAGGGGCGCTTCCCGCTCAACATCTCGTAACCAATGAGGCCGAGCGCGAACAGATCTGCGCGACGATCGATGGTGTCACCTCGCGCCTGCTCAGGGCTCATATATTGGAGCTTCCCTCGCAGCTGTCCGGGCCGCGTATGCGTCGTGCGGCCCACAGCTTTCGCGATCCCAAAGTCGGTCACCTTGACCCACCCGTCGAGATTCACCAGGAGGTTTTGCGGAGAGACGTCGCGATGCACGAGATCTCTGCGCGAACCATCGGGCGCCCGGAGCTCGTGGGCCGCCTCCAAGCCCGCGCACGCGTCGAGGAGAATCAAGAGCACCACATCAATCGGCAACGGTTCGCCGTCGAGCTCGGTGAGCAGACCGGCCAGCGAATCCCCTTCGATCAACTCGAGCGCGGTGTAGTAGGCGTTCCCGTCTTGACCGAGATCGAGGGTGTCTACGACGTTGGGGTGGTGGAGCTCCGCCGCGAGGTGCGCCTCGTCGAGGAACATATCCACGAACTCGACCTCCGTGGCGAGGTGCGGATGGATCACCTTGATCGCCACCCGCTTCGCGAAGCCGGCGGTGCCGGTCGCGCGACCCAAAAACACCGTGGCCATGCCTCCGTGTCCGAGCCGCTGCAACAGCTCGTAGCGACCGATCACCCTCCCTGGCTCAAGCCCTTGAGCGTTCAGCGGCGCGGGACGCTGACGTTCATCAGTGACCCTGGTTTCGTCGTCGAATTCCATGGCGTGCGGGGCTCGCGTGAAGGGCAGACTACGCCATTCATCCAGCTTGCGGACACAATGGGGCCGGACGAAGCGACCAAGCGAGCGCGCGAACAGTTGATCGGGACCAAGCCTCTCAAAAACGGCGTAGTTCCCGCAAATTAGATCTCCGAGATCTTGTCCACAGCCCCAATTTTATCGATTTCGACAAGATAATTACCATCGATTTATATAATTTTATCCACAGCTTGTGGGAACTGAAAATCTGTATCGTTTCGATCACTTACGGGAATGTATCCACATGATGTAGTTGTCGCGCAAAGCTCGCACCACTATATATTGTGGCTCGGGACTTGCGTGCGGCGCCGCTCTGTTCTACCAGCATGAAGAGGGATGCAACTCTCGTGGTGGGCGACGGGCCCGCCTAGCACCCACTCCACACCCCCATTCGCGCTTCTCACGCAACGACTACCGAGTACGAAATCATGGCAAAGCGACAAACCCGCCGAAGCATCTCTGTCAAAGGAATCACCTACCAACGGCTCAAGGACTACTGCGACGCGAATGAAAAGAGCGTCAGCGGTTACCTCGAGGAGATCATCGGTGAAAAGCTCGACGCTGCCGGCGTGCCCGTGCCCACCATGCTCAAGCCCCGGCCGGCGCGCAAAAACTCCTCGGAGGCGGAAGAAATCGTCTCTCAGCACTTCACGTTCTAGCCGCGGCCAGACGTGACATGCTGCGCTCCTCGCGGTGCCGCTGCGCGTGGGGGGCATCCGCGGGCGATGGTTTCACAAGCTGCGCCGCCCGGGCCTCCCCTCGATTCGTCCGGCGCGCCCCTGGATCGCGACCTGCGCAGGCGTCATTACAGCGAGGAGCGCTGCACCAATTTTTGATAGCGTACGACTGTGGCGTACCTGGTCCTCGCTCGAAAATACCGACCTGAACAATTCTCGCAGATCGTCGGGCAAGAGCACATCACGAGGACGCTGGCCAACGCCATCTCCACGGATCGGCTGCACCACGCGTATTTGTTCTGCGGGATCCGTGGGCTCGGAAAGACCACCGCCGCCCGCATCCTGGCCAAGTGCTTGACCTGCGACCAAGCCCCGACCACGGCGCCATGCGGCACCTGCCCACAATGTGTCGGCATCCGCGAGGGCAACGCCGTCGACGTCGTGGAGATCGACGGCGCGAGCAACAACTCCGTCGACGACGTCCGAAAATTGCGCGAGCAAGTGCATCACCTCCCGCTCGTCGCCAAGCGCAAGGTCTACATCATCGACGAGGTGCACATGATGAGCACCTCGGCCTTCAACGCCCTGCTGAAGACGCTCGAGGAGCCGCCCCCGCACGTCACCTTCATCTTCGCGACCACGGATCCCCACAAGGTGATCGAGACGATTTTGTCGCGAGTCTCCCGCTTTGATTTTCGGCGAGTCCACCCGGAGCCGATGGTCGAGCATCTGCGCGACATCCTCTCGCGCGAGGAGATGTCCATTGAAGAGGAGGGCATGCGGATGGTCGCTCGCCTGAGCGACGGCTCCGTACGAGACGCGCTCACCTACCTCGACAAGGTGATCTCGTTCGCGGCGGAACCGTCCAAGATCTCCACCGAAGAGGTGCGGGTGATCCTCGGTCAAGTCGATCGATTCGCGATCACCGAGCTGCTCGACGCGGTGCTGGCCTCGGACGCCGCGACCACCCTCGCTCGCTTTGAGCGAATCGCCGGCGCCGCCTCCAATCTGATGAACGTGGCGGTGCTGATCCTCCAACACCTGCGCGACCTGGCGGTGGTTCAAGCCACGGGCGATTCGCGAGACCAACGCGCGACGCTCCTCAACGTCTCCGACGCCGTCCACGCGCAGCTGCTCGAGCAAGCGCGGCAGCAAGCCCCCACACGGATCGCGCAGCTCTTTGACCGCTTCACCACCGTCGTAGAGCGAGCGGCCCAGTCCTCGGCGCCCCGCCTCGTCATCGAGATGGGGCTCCTCGAGCTCGTGCACGCGACGCCCATGCAGCCGCTCGGCGACCTCGTCGAACGATTGCAGGCGATGGAGCGAGGTGGAGGCGCGAGCGGCCCGCGAGAGGCGGCGCCCGCCCCAGACGCCAGCCCGCGCGCCGCCACCCTGTCCAACACGGTGCGCGACGACGTCGAGCCGACGCCGCCCCCTCGCCCCGCCGAATCACTGCGCAGGGATCAGCCGAGCCAACGACCACCCGCGGCCGCCCGTGAAGGGCGCCCCGCCGCGTCCCCGAGCGCTGCGAAGGCCAAGGACGAAAAGAACCCCTACTGGCAGATGCTCGGCATGACGCCCGACGGTTCGCGGGCGTCGCGAGCGCCCGCGTCATCCGCCTCCGCCCCGACCCCGACCCCCCCCCCCCCCCCCCCCCCCCCCCCCCCCCCCCCCCCCCCCCCCCCCCCCCCCCCCCCCCCCCC
>JAAZXR010000077.1 GCA_014240065.1 Myxococcales bacterium | reverse complement strand
CACCGTCGCCATCACCGTCGCCATCACCGTCGCCATCACCGTCGCCATCACCGTCACCGTCACCGTCGCCATCACCTGCGGAGTTCGAGCCGCCCGCCGACGATTCCAAACCTGTCCCAGAGGCTCCGCCGTCGATGTCACCGTCGCCGCTCTCCTCCGCATCGGCGGTGGTTTCGTCGCCACCCGCCGAATCGCCCGACTCGGTCCCGGCGCTGTCCCCGAAGGAGTTGAAGCCGGAGCTGCTCGCCTCCGAGAGCTCGTTCACGCAGCCTGAGGGCGTCAACCCACCAGCGAGGAGGAGACCGAGAGTGCGGCTGCAGGTCAGCGAACAGCGAGAACTACGTTTCACCTGCCCAGCATACCTCTGAACTCGCGTACAGATCCAGGAACCGCCCGGCGCGGTCGACGGCGCCAGAAAATACCAAAAAATCGAGTGTTTTCGCGCTGGCGAGTAGGCTCGTCACATGTTTCGCGCATTCGAGGAGCTTGCGGCGCAGACCGGCTTGTCGACGCTGACGGCGGCGAACTTCGTCAGCACGATCATCACCATCGTCTCGCTGATCGTCTTGAGGTTGGTGGTGGTCAAGGTGATCAACCGTGGGACGCTTGAGCCGGTGCGCACGTACCAGGTGCGACGGATCTCGGCGTGGGTTTTCGGCGCGCTGGGCGTCCTCATGGTCGGACGAATTTGGTTGGTCAGTTTTGAGATGCTCGGGACCGTGCTGGGGTTGATCTCCGCCGGTCTCGCCATCGCCTTGCGTGATCCTGTGGTTAACATTTTTGCGTGGATGTTCATCATTTTACGGCGGCCATTCGAGCTCGGGGACCGCGTTCAAGTGGGAGATGTGAAGGGCGATGTGGTCGATATGCGACTCTTTGACTTCTCGGTGATGGAGGTCGGCGAGTGGACCAAGGCCGATGTGCGAACCGGCCGAGTGGTGCGCGTCCCAAACGGGGAGATGTTTCGCTCCGCCGTCGCGGTGTATCAGCAAGGGTGGTACGCAGAGATCTGGCACGAATTCTACGTGACGGTGACCTTCGAGTCGAACTGGAAGAAAACGAAGGAGCTGTTGCAAGAGGTTCTTCGCTCCGAGATCGGGGACATCAGCCCCCGGATCAACCGGGAGATCGGCGCGCGCGCCTCGGACTATCTGATCTTGGCAGACGAGCACACGGGCCCGCAGGTCTTGGTGTGCGGCCGGGACAGCGGCGTCGAGTTCACGCTGCGGTACCTGTGCGAAACGGGCACCCGGCGCCGGACAGAGACCCAGCTTTGGGAGCGGATCCTTCAGGAGTTCGAGGCGCGAGAGGACATTGTGTTGGCCTACCCCACACGCCGGGTGTTGGGGGCGACCGAGCCATCCCACGCCGGCGCGCCCATGTCGCCCTGACTATCCCTCGTCCGCGGTCTCGACGACGCGCTCTTCCGGGAGAAGCTCCGGGGTCGACGCGCAGCGCATGCCCACGCCATGGGAGTGATCCGTAGGGGTCATGCCGTAGCGGAACGCCGGGTTGACCCACAGAGAGAATCCCCCGTTAAAGGCGCCTCCACGGACGACCTTTTTCTCACCGGCCCCAGGACCTGAGGGGTTGCTCAGCGCTCCTCGGGCGGGAGCCTCATAGGCCGCGAACCAGTCGGCGGTCCACTCGAAGACGTTGCCGACCATGTCATCCATGCCGAACATGGTCCGCCCCTCGGGGAACGTCCCCACCGGTGAGGTCCCGGGGTAGCCGTCGTCCTGGTCGTACATCTGGGGCGAGGGACGCTGACCGCGTTCTTTGTGCCAGCGGGTGCACTCTTTCCCGCACGCGTTCATGACGGTGTGGTCCGGCGGAGCGTCACCCCAGGGGAACAGGCGACCGTCGGATCCGCGCGCGGCGAACTCCCACTCGGATTCGGTGGGCAGGCGGGCGCCTCGCTCTTTGCAGTAGTTGTCCGCGTCGGCCCATGAGATGCAGTTCATGGGGTGATCTTCACGCTCGGGGACGCCAAAGTTGCAAAGGGTGCTGAACGCCTCTTCCTTCGCGGCTTGTTCCTTCTCGCTCGCGGAGGACTGCCATCGGGAGCGCGCCGGGATTCGTTTGCACCCACCGCTGTCAGAGCAGACCTTGTATTGCTTCGCGGTGACCTCTCGAAGGTCGAGGCAGAAGGGATCAAGCAGCACCTTGTGCGCCGGTCGCCACCGCGAATATTTCTCATCGTCCGAGCCACGGTAGAATTTTCCGCCAGGGACGAGGCTCATGCCGTCGGGGCAGCGATCCTTTAGCGGGGGGAGGGCTGGCGAAGGAGGCGCTGAGGGGGCGGGATCCTCGCGCTCCATCTGCGCCCCTGTGCCGGCCGTGTCGGCGGCTGAGGAGGCCTCAACGGCGTCTGCGGACCCCTCGGAAGGCTCGCTTGGTTCACCCACGAGCGAGGAGATGGCGAGCGCTGCGAGGGCGGCGGTCGCGACCGTCAAAAACCCCAAGATCGCACGTCGAGGAGCAGCCTTGCGAGGCCCGAGGTCGCTGAGTGTCTGCCCTTCGCCTGTCATGGAGCCGCTCTTGGCGGGATGGCCTTCTTGCGCCGCGCTCGCGAGAGATGCGCCGCCGCCTCTGGCCAGAGAGTGGTGAGACGCGTTCGCGATCCCAGCTGGAGTCCACGTCTGCTCGTTGGTGAACGCGGCGCCTCGCAGGTCTCGCCAGAAACTCCCGAGGTCGGTGTAGCGCGCTTGCGGCGTGACCGAAAGCGCGCGAGCGAACACCGCCTCGACCTCGTCGGAGACCTGGATCCCAAGGGTGCGGGGCGTCGGGCGCCGCTGGGGGTCGGTGCTCTCGTTGGCGATGGATAGAAAATCATCACCCTTCAACGCTCCTACGCCACCGAGGAGCGCCTCGATCGCGATGAGCGCGAAGGCGAAGACGTCCGTCCACGGTCCGGTGGCGCCGTACGAGCGGCTGAACTGCTCCGGGGCTCCGTAGCGAGGCGTAAACGCGTTGATCTGTGCGGTCGTCTGCTTGAGCGCTTCGTCCGCGTCAAGATGCTCTTGCATGACCTTCGCGACCCCGAAATCGAGCACCTTGGTTATTTGCAGCTCATGGTCGTCCCCGTACACCAAGAACAGATTCCCGGGTTTGAGGTCACGGTGGACGACATTAAATCGGTGCGCGAGGGCGAGGGCAGACGCGGCAGAGTCGAGGCGCTCGATGGTGTCCGCCAAGGTCCACGCGGGAACGTGCCCTCGCTGCAGCGCGTCGAACGCAGACTCGAGCGACTCTCCTTCAAGCCACTCGAGGACCATGAACGGGCTCCAGTCTCCCCCGGTCCCGTGAATCGTCCCGATGTCGCGGGCTTGAACGATGGCGGGGCTCTTGCCAGAGAGCTGGGCCATGAGTTTCCCCTCTTGGACGAAGGCGTCCCGGAGCGTCTTTCGTGTCTCTTCGTTTCCGATGCCCGTGAGCTTGAAGACCTTCAGCGCGACATCCTGCTCCCAGACCTTGTGCCGTGCGCGGTAGACCACGCTGAATCCACCTTCGCCTACGAAGTGAGTCACCTCGTATTTTTGTTCGACCGTCGTTCCAATTAGTTTGAGCGGGTCCATGGTCTTCGAAGATTGGCGGCGCGAGCGGCGTCGTCTCTTGACAACGACGGCGCCCAGGTTTGCGTTTCTCCCACGGGGTGGAGCCTTGGGTCAACCGCCGAGCGCTCGGACGCGCGCCAACGCAGGGATGGAATCGATGGACGCGCGAACTCGTGCACCGCCGCCCAGGTGTCGGATCGACCGCGGTGCGGTGAGTGAGTCAGCGCACCGAATGACGGCGGAGAGCGTGTCCGTGGATAACGGCGGAGCGGGGGATCTGGCGGTGAGCGCCCCCTCGGCTCCCAATGACGACGTTTCCGCTCATGTGGCCGCAATTTCTACCGAGGGGGCACTTTTCCTTCGAATTGCTGTAACTGTGCTGCAGGCGGCGGCGTTAGCCGTGGGAGGGCGGACAGCACCCCACTTCGAGATTGCGCGCTGACGCCAAGGTGTTTCCAATGACAAGACACGATATTTTCACCACCCTCGCGATCCTTGGAACTGGCGCAGCGCTCGCAGGCTGCGCGACGATGCAGGCGGACGCGGCGGAGGCCCATGGACCGCCGGCGACGGCGCACGCCGAGGGGAGCTGCTCCGCTGCGGGATGTGGAAAAAAAGCGGAGGCCTCAGCGGTCGCTGCGGAGGTTCCTGTCGCAGCCGCAGCGACGGTCGAAGCGCCGCCTGCTCCCACGGTCGACGCTGATGCAAACGCGGGAGCTGTCGCGTCGGAAGAGGAGATCTCAGCGGACGCGGCGCCCGCGGCAACGGCAGAGGTGACCGCCGCAGCGACGGAGGATCCCACAACCGAGCGAGCGGCCCTTGAACAGGAGCCCGAGGAGGCTGCGGCACCGCCGCCCCCGAAGCAGGCCCCGCAGAAGCGACGCGCCAAGAAGAAAAAACGCGCCTCGGCGGGTGAGGCCGAGTGCGGTGAGGGCACCTGCGCCTGAGCGTCGCCGCACCGAGCACGCGATGTGAACGCAAAAAAAGGCGCCCTCGTGGGCGCCCTTTTTTATGAAGCGAGCGCGGACGCTACAAGAACTCGCTGATCGGGAAGGCGAGCCCAAAGACTCCGAGGCACATCTCATCGAGCGTCTCTTCGCCTAAGAACACGTCGACCGGCGCGTCGAGCCCTTGATCAGCGAGCGCTTCGGCGACGTGGGGGTTGCCCATGGAGTTGTCGTAGCCGCACTGTAGGTAGACGAGGTCTCCAGGCTTGGCGGTGGGGAGGGTGTCCATCGGTCCATCGTACAGATAGCCTCGCTGCCAATTGAAATCCCACCGCGGCGTGTGGATCAGGCACTCGTCGGCGGGCTCTGACTCTTGCGGATCGTCGCGCACGAGGCCGATGAGCATGTCGGTGCCCACGTAGTGCATATGGGTGGCCATCTGCCAGATGCGGGTGTTGTCGGGGATGCTGGTGGGCAGCGGGAAGATCATGGTCTCGGTGTGGTCGCTGACGCCCGCCGGGATCCTGAACTCGACGCCGTCTTCGTCATTGGGTCCCGGCTGAAGCCCGTAGCTTCCCCCGAACAGGGTCCCGCTGAAGTTCCCGATGAGCTGGAGGATCCCGACCCACTCGGGCAAGCCGTCGTACCACCGCAGGTCGACGCTGGTGCCTTCGTCGGTCTCGACGCCGGCGCCGGTGGGGTGGTAGTGCACGTTGATGACGAGGCGGGTGTTGGGCTGGATCGCCAGGCCGACCCCCGCGGGCATCTCGGAGGGCAGCGCGCCAGGGGCCCACGCGGCGATGAGCGCGGCGTCGTTAAAGCCGGGCCCACCGAAGCACTCGTAGGCGCCGTTTTCGTCTGCGAGGGCCTCCGAGGCCCCCGACTCGTCCGCGTAGACGAGCACGTGGTGCACGATGGACTCGTTCCCCGGGTTGATCTGCACGCCCTCCAAAAACTGGATCGAGGCGTTGTTGAGCGGCAGCGAGAAGCACATGAACTTGTCCTTCGAGCCCGACACCTCCACGGGGGCCGCGATCGCGTGGGTCTCGTCTTTGTCTTTCAGCTCGAGGTCCGGCGGCGCCGGCAGGGCCGCGGCGGTCTCCGGGTCGCCTTCGGGGGCTCCTTGATCGGCCCAGCGCCGCAGCATGAGTTGCTCTTCCGCCGTGAGCCGCAGGTCGTCCACCCACGGGTGATTCACCTGACACTCCTCTGTGTCTTGGGCCAAGAACGGCGGCATCACGCCCAGCTCGGTGGCGTCGGCCATCATGCCCGCGAACGGGGCCGCCGCTTCGTAGGTGGTCAGGGAGAAGGGAGCGATCCCTCCGTCGACGTGACATCCGACGCAGCTTTCGTTCACCAGGGGCGCCACGTCTTGGTGCCACGTGACTCGAACGGTGGTGTCTTTGGAGCGCTCTTTGGCGCCACACCCGCAGAGCAGGGAGAGTGGAATCACGGTCAGACACCCGAGCAAACGCTGATTCATGGGGCGGAGGGTATCACGGAGGTCGTAAAGACGAGCTTGGTGAGGAGCGCAAAGTTGGCGCCAGATCCCGCAGGGGAGCAGTGTTGGAGCAGTTGGCGGATCGGGGGCGTGTCGAGGACGCACGGCGCGCGGCCCGATTTGATCGGGCCCTTGCCGTGCGGGAACTGAGGGGTAGATTGTCGCCTCCGGTGCCGAGTCCACGAACCAAGTCCGCGCGCGAGCCTGATTTCATCGAAGTGCGGGGAGCGGGGGAGCACAACCTCAACATCGATCGACTCAAGATCCCCAAGCGCCAGCTCGTGGTGTTCACGGGGGTGAGCGGATCGGGCAAGTCGAGCCTGGCGTTCGACACGTTGTACGCCGAGGGGCAGCGGCGTTATGTCGAGAGCCTCAGCGCCTACGCGCGGCAGTTTCTCGGGCAGCTTGAGCGGCCGAAGGTGGAGCACCTGACGGGCCTGTCACCCACCATCGCCATCGAGCAAAAGAGCGCCTCGAACAACCCGCGCTCCACGGTGGGCACCATCACCGAGATCTACGATTACCTGCGGGTCCTCTACGCCCGCGTCGGGACCCAGCACTGCTCGAAGTGCGGGTCTGTGGTGCAAAACCAGAGCTCGCAACAGGTGGTGGCCGAGGTGCTCGGGCTCCCCGAGGGCACCAAGGCCCTGTTGCTCGCGCCGCTGGTGCGCCACCGGAAAGGCGAATTTCGCGAACTGTTCGAGGAGCTTCGCGGTCGGGGCTACGCGCGGGTGGTGGTCGATGGCGAGACCCATCGCCTGGAGACCCCGCCCACCCTGGACAAAAAGTACAAGCACGACATCTCCCTGGTCGTCGACCGCATCGCGATCAAAGAGTCCCATCGCCGCCGAATCACCGAGAGCGTGGAGTTGGCGCTGCGGGAGGGCAAGGGGTCCGTGGTGATCGAGCCCGTGGGTACGGACGAGGTCGAGGCGCTCGAGTACTCGCAAGATCGCAGCTGCTGCGGCGTCGCCTACCCGGAGCTGTCTCCCCAGAGTTTCTCCTTCAACAGCCCCCTCGGGTGCTGCAGCGCCTGCAACGGGCTCGGCACCCGCATGGAGGTGGACCCCGGGCTCGTGATCCCCAACGAGGAGCTCTCGATCAACGAGGGGGCCATCGCGCCGTGGGCCTCGGCGGTGGATCGCGGCGAGGGGTGGACCTATCGGATCATCGAGGCGCTGGCCGAGACCTGCGACGTCGACCTCGACGTCCCGTGGAAAAAACTGAGCAAGGCGAAGAAGACCAAGGTGTTGTTTGGTGCCGGGAACCGCCGCCTCAAGGTGTCGTGGGGGAGCGAGGAGTCGGACAGCCACGGCACCTGGGGGATGCGGTTCGAGGGCGTCATCTCCAACCTCGAGCGGCGCTACTCCGAGTCGGCCACCGAGTCCGCGCGGGACCGGCACAGCCGCTATTTCGTGGAGCAGCCGTGCGAGCAGTGCAAGGGGCGGCGCCTGCGGGACGAGTCCTTGGCCGTCAAGGTCGAAGACTTAAGCATCGCGGAGGTGACGTCGAGGACGGTCCGGGGGGCGCATGACCACTTCGAGGCGTTCGCGCTCTCCGGGTCGCAGCTCGTCATCGCGGAGGGGGTGCTCCGAGAGATTCGCAATCGCTTGAAGTTCCTGGTGGACGTGGGGCTCGACTACCTGACGCTCGACCGCTCCGGACCGACCCTCTCGGGTGGGGAGGCGCAGCGCATTCGCCTCGCGAGCCAGCTTGGTTCGGAGCTCTCCGGGGTGATGTACGTGCTCGACGAGCCGAGCATCGGGCTGCATCAGCGGGACAACCAGCGGCTGATCAAGACGCTGCAGCGGCTGCGAGACTTGGGGAATTCTGTGGTGGTGGTCGAGCACGACGAGGACACCATCCGCGCCGCAGATTTTGTCGCCGACTTCGGTCCAGGAGCGGGGCACTTGGGCGGCGAGGTCGTCTTCGCGGGCACACCCGCGCGCCTTGAGCGGTCCACAAAGTCGCTGACGGGCAAGTACCTGTCCGGGAAGCGGAGCATCGAGACGCCCTCCGAGCGCAGGGAGCCAACCGGCAAGCTCGTCATTCGTGGCGCCGCCGAGCACAACCTCAAGGGCATCGACGTCGACCTGCCCCTCGGAGGCATGGTCGCCGTGACCGGGGTGAGCGGCGCGGGCAAGTCTTCGCTGATCAACGGGATCTTGCTGCCCGCGCTGGGCCGGGCGCTGCACGGCGGCAGCGGCAGGGTCGGCGCGCACAAGAGCATCGAGGGCCTCGATCAGATCGACAAGGTCATCGCCATCGACCAACGCCCCATCGGTCGCACCCCCCGCTCCAACCCGGGCACCTACACCAAGGCCTTCGACGAGATACGGATGTTGTTCGCGCAGCTGCCCGAGTCTCGCGCGCGGGGATGGAAGGCGGGGCGCTTCTCCTTCAACGTCCGCGGCGGTCGGTGTGAGTCGTGTCAAGGCGACGGCGTGGTGAAGGTGGAGATGCACTTTTTGGCCGACGTCTACGTGTCGTGCGAGGTGTGCCAGGGCCGCCGCTACAACGAGCAGACCCTCGGGGTCCGGTACAAGGGGTTCACCATCACCGACGTCCTCAACTTGAGCATCGATCAGTGCTACGAGCTGTTCGCCCATCACCGCAAGCTCAAGCGCATCCTGGAGACGCTCCGCGACGTGGGCCTGGGCTATATGAAGATCGGGCAGACGGCGACCACCATGTCGGGCGGCGAGGCGCAGCGCATCAAGCTGAGCCGGGAGCTCGCGAAGGTGCAGACCGGGCGCACCCTCTACGTGCTCGACGAGCCCACGACGGGGCTGCACTTCGAGGACATCTCGAGGCTGCTCAAGGTGCTGCGTCGCCTCGTCGACGCCGGCAACACCGTGGTCGTGATCGAGCACAACCTCGATGTGATCAAGTGCGCCGACTGGATCATCGACCTCGGGCCCGAGGGAGGGGCCGGCGGCGGTGAAGTGGTGGCCCAAGGCACCCCCGAGCGGGTCGCGAAGACAAAACGTTCGTACACAGGGCGATTCTTGAAGAGCCTGCTGTAGCGCCGCCTCGCCGTTTTTGGTGGCGCTGGACCTGTGACCGACGGGGAGGTTTGGGGCGCGGCGGCTGGTCATGGAGACCGGCGCTTGTGCTCCGCTCAAAACCTGATAAGACGGCTCGCGTGTCCCATGAACTCATCGAGGCGGAGGGGTTGCGGACGAGCGATGCCTATCGCTTGATGACCGATCTTGTGGCGCCTCGGCCCATCGCGTGGGTCGGGACCGTCGATGGGGAGGGGCGCCGCAACCTCGCGCCGTTCAGCTACTTTCAGGCGGTGTGCTCGCGGCCGCCGACCCTGGTGATCAGCGTGGGGTGGCGCGGGGACGGCACGGCCAAGGACACCCTGCGCAACATCCTCGAGACGCGGACCTTCACGGTGTCGCACGTGTCCCGGCCGCTCGCGGAACCGATGAACGCGACCGCCGCGGCGCTCGCTGCGGACGAGAGCGAGTGGGACGAGGTGGGGGTCAAGCCCCGCGCTTCGACGCGAGTGACGGCGCCGTGGGTGGAGGATGCGCACGCTGCGTTCGAGTGTTCTCTCCAGCAAGCGATCCCCTTGGGGCGCACCCGCCACGGGACCCCCTCGTCTACGCTGCTCGTGGCGAGGGTGCTGCTGTTTCATGTGCGGGAAGGGCTTTTAAGGCGGACCGAGGCCGGACGCTTGGCGTCGATCGACCCGGCCGCGCTTGACGCGGTCGGAAGACTCGGGGGAATGGCGTACACTGAGACATCGGCGCGCTTCGACCTCGCGCGCCCCACCGCCCCGGAGAAGCCTCGGTGACTGAACCCGCCTCACCCCACCACAACCAGCTCTTTACGGCGTTGCCCGCGTCCGTCGAGGTGTACGAGGTGGGTCCGCGCGACGGCCTCCAAAATGAGAAAATGGTGGTCCCGACGGAGTTGAAAATCTCCATGATCGAGCGGCTCGTGGACGCAGGGGTGCGGCGCATCGAGATCACGAGCTTCGTGAACCCTCGCTGGATCCCAGCGTTGGCAGATCACGCCGACGTGGCCGCGCGGCTGCGCCGCAAACCGGACGTGCGCTACAGCGCCTTGGTCCCCAATATGCGGGGGCTCGAGGGGGCGGTGCGCGGTGGCATGGACGAGGTGGCGGTCTTTTTGGCGGCCAGCGAGAGCCATAATCGAAAGAATATCAACAAGTCGACGGCGGAGGCGCTCGACACCTACGCGCAGGTGATCACGCAGGCGCGCTCCGAGGGGATGCGCGTGCGCGGCTACGTGAGCTGCGTGTACGGCTGCCCGTACGAGGGCAGCGTCCCCGTCGCGCAGGTGGAGGCGGTGTGCTTGCGCCTGCTGGAGCTTGGCGTGGAAGAACTGAGCCTCGGGGACACCATCGGGGTGGGGACGCCACGCCAGGTGGCCTACGTTCTTGGGCACCTGCGCGACGCTGGGGTCCCGCTCGAGCGCGTCGCCGTCCACTTCCACGACACCCGCGGGACCGCGCTCGCGAACACCACGGTCGCCCTGCAGATGGGGGTGCGCGTGGTGGACAGCGCCCTCGGCGGTCTGGGCGGCTGCCCGTACGCGCCCGGCGCCTCGGGGAACGTCGCGACGGAGGATGTCGTGTACATGCTGGACGGCATGGGCGTCGACTGCGGCGTGGACCTCGACGCGCTGGTGCCCATCAGCCTCAGCTTGCAAACCCACCTCGGGCGCGAGCTGCCGAGCAAGTATCTGAAGGCGCACGTGGGCCACTGTGATCGCGCTGGGCGCTCTGTAGACTCGGGCGCCGCGCCGCGCGAGTGATCCTCGTCAGCGACGGGACTCTTGGAATAAGCGCAGCAAGTGCTCGCTCAACTCGTCGGCCAACCGGACCAAGGTGTCGTTACGCACGGAGAAGCGCGTGCCATGGGCGAAGCACACGAGCGGCACTCGGTGCTCCACGACGATCGGGAGCACGAGCACGTTGCCGTGAATCCCACCGAGCGCCTCGGAGAAGGCCTTGTCGACCTCCTGGGCGCGAGGCATCGGGCCAAACAGGGGCATCATGCGATCGATGGCCGTGCGAAACAAGGAGGGGGCCATGCTGTCGAGTCGAACCTGGCGCACGGCCTGCGGGTCGATGTTGGCGCCGCGCGCATCGATCCCTCGCAGCTCCTCATGCGAGTGGACGAACAAGATCGTCTGCGAGAAGCCTGCGCCCACGAAATCGAGGAGGCGCGCGATGAGGGTGTCGCGATCCGTCGCCGCCTTCAGCCCCTCCACGCACGCGTCGGCCGCTTCATTCGAGAGCGGGATCGCGGCGCGTTGAGGCTTGCGCAACGGGGGGGCCCAGCGTGCGGCGTGGGTGCGGCTCGCGGGGCGAGGCCCTCGCGCGCTCGGGGTGGCGGGGCGATCGCTGGTCTGTGGTTGTTCGCTCCCGCGATACGGGACAGCTTCGGGTCTCGTGGCAGGAATTGGGAGCGGTCCAAAGCGGTCGATCAGCGCCGCGTCGAGCTCGTCCACCGGCGCCGCCGCGCGGATGACGTAGCCCCCCCAGTGAGCGGTCACAGCGTGGACCGCGGCGTCATCTGTGGGGTCGGCCATGGCCAAGGTGAGGTTGCCGACATGATCGATGGCGACGGGGAGCACCCGGCGCTCCACCGCGAGCGGCGCGGGGATCGCCGCGGAGGTCTCGGGGACGACGCGGAGGAATAGATTCGCGCGTACCGCGGGGATCTTGAGCTTGTTTTGCAAGAACGCGACGAGCCCCACCTCGTCCATCAACCCGAGCGCCACGACCCCGTGGGCGAAGGTCGACGCCTCCGCCGCCTGATGCGTCTCCACGTCGCGCGCTTGGCCCGTGGTCATCAGTCCAGCGCGGGTGAGCAAGGTGGCGAGCGGAGCGGTCATGAGGTGGGGGAGCGGGCGCGGGTTAAGTGTCTCCGCGAAGAACCGCGCAGGTCAACTACTCGGTGAGGCCGCGCAGGGGAGCCGGCCTGGGCTGGATGGAGGGGTCGCGTCAAAATCGAGAATTTGAGGGGGGAGGGGGCTGACGAATCGTGGGCATCTGCTGGTATACGGGAGTCCACGGTGATCTACCTCGACAACAACGCCACGACGCCACTCGACCCTCGCGTGGCGGCCGCCATGCGCGCGAATCTCGAAGGCGTGCCCGCGCCGTGCAATCCCTCGTCGGTGCACGCGGCGGGTCGCCGGGCCCGGGGCGCGTTCGAGCGTGCCCGGCGCAGCCTGGCGGAGGCCGTCGGAGCCGAGCCGCTCGGGGTCACGTTCACGGGCAGCGGGACGGAGTCGATCAACTTGGGGCTCGTCGGGCGGTGCCGGGCCGCGCGCAAGACCGGAGCTCCGAGCGGGCTGCTCACCACTCGAATGGAGCACGCCGCGGTGCTCGAGAGCGCGGCGCTGCTGTCGAGTGAGGGCCACGAGGTCTACTGGATCGACGTGGACGAGCGCGGCGCGGTCGATCCGGCCGCGGCCGCTCACTTGGTCGGCGCCCACGAAGATATCGGCGTGGTCTCCGTGGGGATGGTTAACTCAGAGCTCGGAAACCTATGTGACATCAAATCGTTATGCGCGGAGGTGAAGAGCGCGCGTGAGGATGTGGTTGTCCACACCGACGCCGTGCAGGCGCTCGGAAAAACGCCGGTCCACTTCGAAGACCTCGGCGTCGACATGATGAGCGTGACGGCGCACAAGGTCTATGGCCCCGTAGGTATCGCGGCGCTCGTCCACGCGCGGGGGCTGGAGATCGAGCCGGTGCTGCGGGGCGGCTCGCAAGAGCGCGGGCGTCGACCGGGAACGCCGAGCGTGATGTTGGCGGAGGCCTTCGCGCTCGCGGCGTCGCTGGCGGCGAGCGAGGTGGAGGAGCGCGCCGCCCACGCGCGCGCGCTACGAGGACGCCTGGCGCAGATCGTGGGGACCTGTGGCGGGCTCGTCCTCGGCGCGGCGACGCTGCAAGTGGGGAATACGGTGAGCGCGCGATTTCCGGGGTGTGATGGCGCGACGCTCGCCATGGCGCTCGACTTGGAGGGCGTGTGCGTGTCGACAGGTTCGGCGTGCAGCTCGGGGGTGGCGAAGGCGTCGGCGACCATGCGCGCCATCGGCTTGTCGGACACCGAGGGCCAGGAGGTGATCCGGATTTCACTGGGCAAAAACAACACGCCCGACGAGCTTGAGCGCTTCGGCGCGACCCTCGAGGCGGTGCTCGCCCAGATTCGCCGAGGCGCCCCAGCGCGCGGATCGACGCGTATCCCTGGGGGCGCAGCGTGAGGGTGGTGTGTGCGATGTCGGGGGGCGTGGACTCCTCGGTCGCGGCGGCGCTGCTCGTGGAGCGGGGGCTGGAGGTCGTCGGCATGACCATGCGGCTGTACGACGCCCGCGATCAGCCGCGCCGGGGTCGCGGCGGCACCTGCTGTTCACCCGCGGAGGTGGACTTGGCGCAGCGGGCCTGCGAGCAGCTTGGGATCCCGCATTACGTGGTGGACGAGCAGCGGCGATTTCAGCGGGCGGTGATCGACGATTTTGCGCGGGAGTACGCGGCGGGTCGCACGCCGAACCCGTGCGCCCGATGCAACGAGCACGTGAAGTTTGGGCCGCTGCTTGAGCGCGCGCGGGCGCTGGGCGCGACCTATATGGCGACCGGGCACTACGCGCGGGTGGAGGACGGCGCGTTGCTTCGTGGCGTGGACCCAGCCAAAGACCAGAGCTACTTTTTGTTCGCCATGGGCAAAGACACCCTGGCAAAGGTCCGCTTCCCGCTCGGCGAGTGGACCAAGGACCGGGTGCGCGCGTACGCGCAGGAGCGAGGCATGCCCAACTGGGACGCGCCCGACAGCCAGGAGCTGTGCTTCGTGCCAGACGGGGATCATGGGGCGGTGGTGGAGCGACGCGCGGAGGCGCTCGGGCTTGACGTAGGCGCGCTCGCTCAAGGGGAGGTGGTCGACGAGGACGGACAGAGCCTCGGCGCGCACAATGGAATTCACCGGGTGACGGTGGGGCAGCGACGGGGTCTCGGGCTGTCTTCACCCCGACCCCGCTACGTCCTGCGGGTGCTCCCAGACGAGCGAAAGGTGGTGGTGGGAGACGCCGAGGCGCTCGCGCGGCGTTCGCTTGACGTGGAGGACTTTCGACGTCTCGACGATCTTGAACAGGGCGCCTCCATCCGGTGTCACGTGCAGATCCGTCACCGCTCACCGGCCCAAGCCGCGACCTTGCGGGTCGAGGGATCGCGCGCCACAGTCGAGTTCGACGCGCCGGTTCGCGCGGTGGCGCCGGGTCAAGCCGCGGTGGCGTTCGCCGGAGATCGCGTGCTCGGAGGTGGCTGGATCGCGGGGTCACGCTGAGTCGCGAGCGCGCGCCGCCAGGAGAGAAAAAACCATGTCCACCCTCCCTCAGTCACTGCTCAAGCTGCTCAAAGAGCCCCCGGCGTGTGAGGGCATGAGCGAGCGGCTCGCGCCCCTCGAAGCGCGGCTCGGCTACGCCTTTGATCGACCTGAGCTCCTCCGGGTGGCGCTCACCCACCGCACCTACACCCACGAGCGTCGCGACGGATGGGGCAGCTACGGCGTGCTCGAATTCGTGGGCGACGCGGTGCTCGACCTGCTGATCGCGCAGCGGCTGTGGCTCGATTTTCCGGACGCCGACGAGGGGGTGCTCACCCGGCTTCGAACGGCGGTCGTGTCCGAGGCGCCGCTGGCTCGCTGCGCTGCCGAGATCGATCTTGGAGATTTTTTATACCTCGGGCGCGGCGCGGAGCTGCAGGGCATGCGCGCGCACCCGAGCGTCCTGTCTGACGCGTTGGAGGCCGTGATCGCGGCGGTGTTTCTCGACGCCCAGCACGCGGGGCGCGACGGCTACAAGACGGCGTGGGAGGTCGTGGCGCGGGTGATGGGCGCGCAGATCGACGCGGTCGGAATCGACGATGGCGTCGACGCCAAGTCGCAGTTGCAGTGGCGGGTCCAAGAGGCGCACAAGTGCAGCCCACGCTACGAGGTGACGCCGGTCGCCCCGGGGTCGGGCGCACCCGCCGCTGCGCCGAGGTTCGAAGCGGTGGCCTGGGTGGAGATCGACGGCGCGCGCGCGGAGCTCGGGCGTGGGGATGGAGACAGCCGCCAGAAAGCGGAGACCGCCGCGGCGGCCGACGCCCTTCGGGAGCTTCGCGGCTAGTCCGAGCCGCCTCAAGAACCCGAGGCGTTCGAGTCGATCCCAGTTTTGAGCCAGACGGAGATGCGTTGGATGGTCAGCAGCCCGCCCACCTTGCCGAGCTCGATGACCCCGTCGGAGGTCTCTTCCAGCCCCGAGAGTTCCACGCACAGCCTGGTGCCGAGGGTGTCGGCGATGGCGTCCGCGTGCTCGTCCGCGTCGAGGCGTCGGAGTCGTTCGGTGATCGCGTCGCGCACCGCCGGCACGAGCTGTCCGCGGGCGTCGAGCAGGTGGGTCCGCGCCCAGGTGAGGTCGTCGACCGTCAGCGGCGCCAGGGCGCCGGCGCTGCCCGGGAGTTGTTCGTGCACGAGCGCCGTGCGGATGAGGTCGCCGAGTCGAAGCTTCGCCGGGTCGTCCACGCGCGTGACCCATGAGGGATCCATCTTGAACCCTCGCGGATCGAAGACGAGTCGCGCGAGCGCGCCGGCCTGCGCGAGGATCTCGGTCGCCTCTCGCACCGACGCGCGCGAGTCCAGGGGCGCCGTCGCGGCACCGGCGGCGCGGTTCGCTCCGTCGGAGGTCGCGCTCGCGGGGCGTTCTGGCAGCCACTCCACCAGCGCCCGCAGCCATGGTCCCCACGGACGGTCGAGCAGGGATCCAGGCCGCGTCAGCGACACCTGTCCGCTCTTGTGCAGCGCGAGCGCGGCCTTTCGCAGCCGCGCGAGGGGGCCGTAGCCCACGCGGAACAGGCCGCGCATGCCGATGGCGTTCATGCGGCCGTGAAGAAAAGACATGGGGTCGCGTTCGTCCACCTCTGCGGCGAGCAGCTCGAGACCGAGGTTGAGGGTGGCCTGCGCTTGGTCCACGGCGCGCCGCTGGGACGCGTCATCTCCGGGCTCGAAGCGTTGGGCGGCCATGAGCTCGTTGACGAGGAGCAAAAACTCACGACCTCGCACCCCGCGTTCGTGGGGGTTGAGGCGCTCGAGGAGGGCGGAGAGCAGCGGGCGCGGATGCAAGCTGAGCAGCCGCTCGTCGTCGACCCGCGGGGCCCGGGGTTCGGGATCGTCGGACGCGGGGGCGTCTGCGTCACTGGGGGGCTGGTCGCCGCGCGCCTCGTTGCGAGAGATCGGTACGAACAGGCGCATCGCCTCCTCCCACGACGGGAACCCCTCATCAGCGAGTCGGCCCGCGCGCCATCGATACTGGGCCTCCTCGAGTTCGGATCCGAGGCTGTACTTGATGAAGCGCACCAGCTTCGCGCCGGTGCTGAGGTCGTCATTGTAGACGGCGTCGATGACCGCCATGGCCTCGCGACCGACCTCATCGTCGGGCACGCCGACGATGTAGTTGCCGTCAGGGGTCTCGTAGGTCGCGAGCGATTGCATCGTGGCGAGGGCTCGGTCTCTCCACGCGTCGTCGTCTGGCTCCGCCTCAGCCACCGCGGTGGTGGCCATGAGGGCGAGCACCCACAGCTCCATGTCCATGGACTCCATGAGCGCCGTGAGGCTCCCGCGGCGGGCCTGCTGCTCCCGCAGGCACGAGGCGACGCGGGACAGCCACGCGCGAGCGGCCGGGGTGTGGAGTCGATCTCCTCGCCAGCCATCGAAGTCGATCACGGCGCGGATCTGCTCCGGGGCGCCATGCGGGATCAACAGATCGAGCCGCTGCTCCTTGGTCAGCTGCCGGGCGAGCGTCACGAAGGTGGTCGCCGACAACCCCGGGATCAGCTCTGGGAGGTCGTCACGAAGCTCGAGCGAGACTGGATCTTTGATGATCGCAGCCAGGTCTCGCGGCGTGAGTGTGCGGATCCCCTTGGCCATAGTGCGCGACAAGGTACCATCGCACCATCGGAATGGAAGCGCCTCGTCATCCAGAAATCGCGCGCGCCCTCGGAGAGGTGGGGCGGGTGCTGACCGCGGCCGGCGTAGCGCGCGGCGCGAGCGTCGTCGTGGGCTGCTCGGGGGGCGCAGACTCGGTGGCGCTGCTCGGGCTGCTGTCGCGGTTGGCCCACAAGCGCGCCTTGGGGCTCATCGTAGGTCACGTGGACCACGGTCTGCGCCCCCAGGCCGCCGCGGAGGCGCAGCAGGTGCGAGCGTTGGCGGCGTCGCTAGGGCTCCCGTGTGAGGTCACGCGAATCGCCATCGCGCCGGGTCCCGACCTGGCGGCGCGGGCTCGCGATCTTCGCCGCGCCGCCCTCAAGGACATCGGAGCGCGGCGCGCGGCCGCG
>JAAZXR010000076.1 GCA_014240065.1 Myxococcales bacterium | reverse complement strand
GAGTTCGTGATCAGAGACAAAGATCATGCCGTCGTGGAGAGTGATTCCCGAGGGCGTCGCGCCCGGTCCTGGTGCGCTCGGGGTGCTCACGCCCTCGGGCCTTGCGTCGCGCGTCACCGGCGCTCACCCCCACCGATCACTGTGCGACCACCGCTCGGGGTGCAGCCGTGAATCATGCGCGCCCCGGGGGGCCTTGGGCCCAGCGCTCACGGGGCGTTGATGCGGAACACTCGAGAGCCGAGCTTGTCCGCGAAGTAGAGGCTGCCGTCGTCCGCGAAGGTGAAGCCCACGAGCGATCCCGCGGGCAATCCCATGTCGACCCAGTCGAGCAGCTGACCGCTCATGGAGAACGCGTACAACCGCGAGAGTTCGTGATCAGAGACAAAGATCATGCCGTCGTGGAGAGTGATTCCCGAGGGCATCTTCATGAGGGGGTCGAGGCTCGACCCCTCGATGAGGGTCTCGAGCACCGCGCCGTCCCACCGCCGTTGGGTGCCACCGTCGTAGTCCGGGCCGATGAACGATCCCATCGTGCCAGTGCTGGAATCGAGCCGAACGATGCGACCGTTGGCTGCATCCGCGGCGTACACAAACCCGCTGTCCATGTCGTACTCGACGTGATGCGGGACCTGGCCACCTTGGTAGCCCACCTCTCCCTCAACGAATCGGTAGACGACGCCGTCCGAGTGATCGGTGCCACCGAGTCCGTGGTCTGCCACGAAGTCGTAGTAGGTCAGCGAGCGGTGGGCGCCGTCGTAAATCCAGTACGCGTTGCCGCCGGCCCACGCGATGCCCGACGAGAGCGGGCTGTTGTGCAGCATATCGAGGTGACCCCAGTGGCCCCCAGTGAAGTCATAAAAGTCGCTGGTCCACAGCGTCGGGCCCATGAAGTCGAAGGGGGTGTCGGGCTGGGTGTAGCCGTCTTCTTGTTGCGCGGTCGCGAACGCGCCATTGGTCCCGAAGGCGAGCGCCGCCGGCTTCGCGAGGAAGTGCTGTCCACCTTCGAACTCATCCCGAACCTTCGCCGTCCCCTGCGTCGATTTCCCCGCGTCTCCAATGACCACCATGGAGAAGTCGGCGATGTTGGTGACCCACAGCGCCCCCTCCTGATCCGGATTAAACTCAAGATCCGTCGGTTGGTTAAGCCCGTCGGCCGGACCCGCCACCAGCACCACCTCCAAGTTGTCGACGTCGTGGGTGCCGTCCCCGAGGATCGGCACGCCCGTGGGCATCATCTCACCGTCGTCCGAGCCTCCGGTGCCCTCAGCGCTGTCTGCAGTCCCCCCAGTGCCGCCTTCTGCCGCCCCCGTCTCCTCGCCATCGGCATCGCTTTGCCCGCACGCAGGCAACATGAACGTCGTACACAGACAAAGAAGTAGGGTTCGTTTTTTCATCGCGGTAGTTTCTCCTAGGCCCAGGCGAACGGCCCTCGCCGGATGTGTTGATACCAAACTGGCTACGCCGACGCTTGTCAAAAAATGCCAAAACTAACGTCGCGCCAAGCTCCAACTGAGGAGGCCTGTTGAGCCTGCATTCGTTCCACTGCGTCAAATCCCTCGGTTTGCGTGAATAGCGCGTGACGCGCGAATAGCGCTATGGCTGTCTTTGCGCCCTTGGTGGTGCGCGATCGTCCCCACGCGCCGTGCAATCAAGTTGAGACGAGGAGCGCGGCGACCCGAATCTCCTCGTAAAAAAACCGGCGCGAACCACGTCCACCGAGCGACAAGCCGGGGCGTGCTGCACAGCCCTGACTTGTCGTTTGGTGACCAAAACGCCTAGGGCGTCGGCGGCGCTGCCGGCGCCAAGCTACAGATGTAGGCGTCGTTCTCGACGCAGGTCGGCACCACCAACGAAGGATCGGTGATGCAGTCTACACCGGGAGGGCAAAAATCTGAGTCGCAAAATGAACCTGGCTCGCAGACGAAGGTGCACTCCTCCGCGACGCCGGGGATGTCCACGCAGATCTCAGGAGTCTGCGTGAAATCACAATACGCTCCCACTGCGCAGTCACCCGCGGGGCATTCTTGTCCGACGTCGGGATACGCGAGGCAAATGGGATTCAGCGGATCCGTGGCCGCGTCGCAATACAGACCTTCCCCACAGAGGTAGTTGGTGACATCGGGGTCTGGGTTGGTGTCGGCGCAGGGTTGGTTGAACCCCGGGCGCACCACGCAAACGGGGGCGTACGGGACGCTGTCGTCACACCATGCACCTTCCACACACGTAAGGGCGTAGCAAAGCTCGCCGAGATTGGCGGGCACAACCTCGTCGCAGGGATCTTCGCAAAGTCCACCGACGCAGCTCAGCCCTTGCTTGCAGTTGTCGAGACCGGAGGTGCCGACTTGACAGCTCGCGCCAGCCTTCATCGGGCCGTAGTAGAGTTTGCATGGTCGCTCGCAGGTGTCGTCGTCTTGTTGGCCGACCTCTGGAAGACGGCACGCGTCGTCCATGAGCTCGTTCACTTGCTGCTCTCCGCACACCCCGTCGAAGGTCAGGCCGTCGATCTCCGCGACGCGTGCGCCCCACTCCTGGCCCTGGGTGCGGGTTTCCACGCACAGCGCCTGGGTGTACTCCGGATCGACATCTTCGCAGCCGCAACTGAAGATCTGCGCGCACACCTCCTCCACCGTCCGCGAGATAAACTCGGATTCGGAGATACCTTCGTCCCCGGCGCACCCGCCCACGGTGAGGCACAAAAGGGAGGCGGAGCTAATGCGGGCGAGATGTCTGAACAATCCAGCGTTAAGTTTCATGGACGAAGCAGAATGCATCTCCAACTGATTTGCAAGCAACACCGTTTAGAAAACTCCGCTGGTGGTCCCTGCCAGCGTCCTCGCACCTTCGCTGATCGTGGTTATGTTTGGCATTCTTGCTCCACCAAAGATGTCATTTTTGGCGAGCGTGATAACAAATTATGGTACCTACAAATGGATGGGCGAGATCTTACCCTGCGTGGAGCTTGAGCCAAGAGATGGTGACGTCCGAGCGTCGGTGATCTGGTTGCATGGCCTGGGAGCCAGCGGCCACGATTTTGAGCCCATCGTCCCGCTGCTCGCCGTCCCGCACACGCGCTTCATCTTCCCGCACGCGCCCGAGCGCGCGGTCACCATCAACGCCGGGATGCGCATGCCGGCGTGGTACGACATTTTGACCCTGGAGCCCTCGACGTCCCGAGAGGCCGAAGATGACATCGCCCAGAGCGCCGCCTTGATTCGCGCGCTCGTCGATCACGAGCGAGACAAGGGCGTGCCAACGGAAAAAATCGTGGTGGCCGGCTTTAGCCAGGGCGGGGCGCTCGCCTTGCACACAGCGCTCCGGTACCCCGACCCGCTCGCCGGAATCATGGTGCTCAGCGCCTACGCCCTGCAAGAGCGGGGCTTGATCAAGGCGTGGGAGGACGCCCAAAAGACAACCCCGTTCTTGTTCGGTCACGGGCGCCGAGATGAGGTCGTGCCGCTCAAGCGCGGACGTCGAGCGTGGGAGCTGGTGTGCAGCGGGCATGAGCTCCCCGACCAGGTGCGATGGCACGACTACCCCATGGGTCACGAGGTCTGCGTAGAACAGCTCACCGCCATCGGCGCGTGGCTCCGCGAATGCCTGAGCGATCAAGCCTAACGAGCCGAGCGCGCTCGACAACGCAGCCGCGCCGCCATCCCGCAAAGAACTTGTATTTTCGACCGCCGAGCGCACACTGGCACCCATGAGGGCTCCGACCATCGGCTATCTGCTCCCGCTCCTCGTGTGCGCCACCGGATGCGCGGCCGGATCGAGTGCGAACACCGCTGCGCCGGAGCAGACCCTGTCCTGGAGGGACACCGCACGCCTCGACATCGCCGCGCTCTGCGCGTCTGGTACGAGCGAGAGCTGGTCCCTCTCCTCGTCCCCCACCGATCCACCGAGCACGACCACCGGCGCTTGCCTCGGGAAAGAGGCGCGAGGCTTCCACCTCATGTCCCAGATGAGCGCGCCGGAGGTCCCCGGCGGTCGCCAAGAAGTCCACCTGTGGGTTCACGCTGACGGTCGGCTCTCGCAGGCCCAGATCCGCACGTCCGAGTGGATCGAACGCTACTACTATCACGGAGGCCAGACACGCGTGGTCCGCCACGGCGACGCGGCCATCGTCAATGGCGTGGCGTGGCCTGACCTGAGCGGGCACTTGTACCTGCAGTCGGTCGCGTTCCGCCTCGGCTTGGATGAGGGTGATGGAGAGGTCGCCTGGCTCGGGCCTGCCGGCGACGCAGCCGCTGAACGCGCCCGCGTCCCGCTCGGCCTCGACCTCTCCCGCCCTGTCTCCACCACCCTCGCGATCCGAGGCGGCGACTACATCTGGGAGATCGAAGGCGATGAGCTCCGCGACGCGTCGGTGACCGCGGTGCGCCTGCGATCGGGGGAGCTGTGGGCCTCCACGCTCAACGACGCCGTGCCCGCCCCACCGTTCCCAGAGATTCCCAAACCGACCTACCACCCGAGCGCGGCCCTCGACATCCTCCCCATCGAGATCGCCGGAGACGCATCTCATCCCCGCCTCGCCGCCGAGCTCGTGCTCCCGAAGGACCGGGCAGGTCCGCTGCCAACGGTCGTATTTTTCTCGGGGTCGGGCCCGCAAAATCGCTACGGATTCGTACCCGGCACCTCCATCGACGTCGGCTCTCACGAGATCCACGACGCCGTCGCCCTGGCAGGCTTTGGCGTCCTGCGCTTTGATGATCGGGGTGTCGGCGACAGCGAGCTTGGCAGCACGGCGACCCCCGGCTATCTCGTCCTCATCGACGATGCCCGCCGAGCCATCGCCGCCGCCGCCGCGCGAGCTGAAGTCGACGGCGACCGCATCATCCTCATGGGTCACAGCCTCGGCGCTCTGACGGCGCTGATCCTCGCCAACCAGCGAATCGCCAAGTCGACGCGGCGCCCGAGCGCGGTGATCTTGATGGCGGGGGCCGGTCGCAATCTCCGCGAGGTGATCTACGATCAGGTGGGCGCGAGCGTCGCAGATCCAACAGAGCGCGAGGCGGCGCTCGCACAGGCCCGCGAGGTCCACGAGAACGTGATGAACGACGGCCCACTCCCCGCCGCGAGCGAGCCCGTGCGCATGTGGATGAAGGAGGTCTTTGGCTACGAGCCCGTCGGGATGTTGCGGAAGGTCCGCGCGCCGGTCCTCGTCGTCCAAGGGGGGCGCGATTTCCAGGTCCACCCAGAGCGTGATTTCGAGGCGCTGTCGTCGGCGCTCAACCGTCACCGAGGATCCGATGCGCGGCGATTTGACGACCTCGACCACCTGTTTAAGCTCGAAACGGGTCGCTCCACCGTCGGCCACTACAGCGACCTGTCTCGCCGCGTGGACCCCGAGTTCTTAAGCTACCTCGTCGCCTGGCTCCAGTCTCTCCCCCGATGAGGACCCCGCGCAGCGCGCCCTTGATCACGCGTGGCTCGTCGTCCATGCTCGCGTTCCCATGGACGACGAACTCGAAGACGAGATCCTCGGACTGCTCGGTACGCCCGAGGCACGCGCCAAGGGTTTTGTGACGATGGGGGAGATAGTGGATCGTCTGGTCGTTCGAGGCTACGAGGAGGCGGACGTCGAACACCGGGTGTGGTCGCTGTTGGACCGGCGTCGGCTCACCCCCAACGGCTATGTGCGACGCATGATGAAGCGGCGGGTCGCGGACGGCATGATCCACCGGCGCGCCTACGAATTCACCTTGGTCGCGTGGGACCCCGACCTCGACAAGCAGCTCGAGCTCAAACCGAAGAGCGAATCAGGACAATGAGCCACCTCCTCCCCGGGACCTCGGCCCCTCCACGCGGAGCAGCGCCGCCCCGCCGCGGACTCGAGGCCGCCCACGAAGTGGCGGAGCGCCCCGATCAGCCTGGCCTGTTTTTGGCGCTCGCGCCCATGGATGGGGTCACCGACGCGGCCTACCGCGACGCGATCACGACGCAGTTTGAGGGCCGCAGCGGGGTGAGCCTATGTGTCAGCGAATTCGTTCGGGTCGTGGATCGACCGGTGCAACCCAAGGTGATCTTGCGTCACTGCCCGGAACTCGAACACGGAGGGTCCACCCCGAGCGGCGTGCCGGTCTTCGTACAGCTGCTCGGCGGCGACGCCGCGCCGATGGCCGAGAGCGCGAGCATCGCCGCGGGATTGGGCGCACGCGGGATCGACCTCAACTTCGGCTGCCCCGCCAAGACGGTGAATCGCCACGACGGCGGCGCCACCCTGCTGAAGACGCCGACGCGCGTCGAGGTGGTCACCCGCGCGGTGCGAGACGCGGTGCCCTCCCAGATCCCAGTGACCGTGAAGATACGGGTGGGGTGGGATTCACCGGCGCCCATCGTCGATCTCGCGCGGGCCTCCGAGCAAGGCGGCGCGAGCTGGCTGACGATCCACGGCCGCACCCGCGCCCAGCTCTATCGTCCCCCGGTCGACTGGGAGGCCATCGGCCGAGCCGCGGCAGCTGTCGGGATGCCCGTCGTAGCCAACGGAGACCTGTTCTCCCCGGAAGCGCTGCGACGATGCGCGGCGGTGTCCGGCTGCGAGAGCTTCATGATCGGTCGCGGGGCGATGGGGCGACCCGATCTCTTCGCGGCGGCGCGAGGATGGAGAGGCCAGCCCCTGCGCTCTTTTGAGATCGCCCGCCTGCTCCTCGCGTATGTGACCCGCATGCGCGCGCAGCAGATGCCGACCTTCAACGCCCTCGGCCGCCTTAAGCAGTGGCTACGAATGGGGGCGATGCAACGTGAGGACCTCGCGTGTTGGTTCGAGCTGTACAAGCGCGAGCGCGAGCTGTGCGACGTCATCGCCGCCATCGCTGATCATTCACGGCCCCCCGCGTCTGCCGCAGCCTCCGCGTCCTTGGGAAACGCGCGCGCGCATTGATCGACCAACCACGGGAACTCCGCTCGCTGCTCTCGCAGGGACGCCGAGACGCAGGCGATGGCGTGCCGCGACAGCTGCGCGACGCAACCGTCCACGTCATCCCCCGTGGTCAAAGAGATCTGCGACTGCGCTGAGGCGGCTCCCTCGCCGCCACGATCGATGGTGGCGTAGAATTCGCGGGCCTCTCCAAGAAGACGCTGGCACATCGCGCGAGGGTCGGCGTCGTCCGCGACCTTGAGCGTCGGAGCCAAGCGCGCGCGGAGCGTCGCCGCCATCGCGTCCCAGTCAGGCTGATTGTCGGCGCTGTTGGGGTCGGCGTTGGGGGTCCGCACACCCGGCTTGCTCACGCGGGGCCGCGGCGACCCCTCGAGCGTCGCTCGTTCACCCCGCGCACCGACCCCGCGCGTGGTCGGACGGCGCCCTTCGCATCCGACATCACTCAAGCAAATAACGACCGCGACCGCGAGCAGCGCCGGAGCGCCGCCCCGGCTCCAGCCACCACCCCGCTGAATGCTCGGAGTCACCTTGAATTCGCGTGTGCGCCTCAACCCACGTACGATATACGAAGTTGAGACGCGCGGTCATACTCGTCGCGGGTGGCGCCCTTTGGATCACCGCGCCGACGCTCACGAGCGCCGCCCCAACGGAGCCGGGGACGCTCACGCATCCGCTCGCTCCCTCCGCCGCGCAGTGCGGCATGTGCCACGCGTTCGCAAACCCCGCCGCTCACGCGGACTCGCCCAACCACTCGCCCATGGTCTGGCAAGGATCGGTGATGGCCCACAGCGCGCGGGATCCGGTGTTTTGGGGGGCCGTCGCCCTCGCGGCGCAAGATCACTCCGAGGAGACCATCGACTGTATCCGATGTCACGCGCCCAACGCGTTCTTGTCGGGCCGCGGGACCGCGCAGACCCAAGCAGATCTCCTCACCGAAGATCTTGACGGCATCGGCTGCGACCTCTGCCACCGCATGGTGCCCGACCCCGACGCGCCCATTGGCAACGCCCGCTACACCCTCGATGACACCGACGTCAACGGCGCCGTGGCCAAGGCGGGCCCGTGGTCCTATGCACAGGACGCTCCGAACCATCCGTGGCGAGAAGACCTGAGTTTTCTCCCGAGCGCGGAGCTGTGCGGGGTGTGCCATGACGTCACCACCTCGCGCCCCCGCCTCGGAGACGATGGCACGGTGCTCGCGGCCGGCTTCAATGAGCAGCGCACCTACTCCGAGTGGGCCAACAGCGCCTTCGCCCGTGACGGCGAAGACGCGGCCACCTGCCAAGACTGTCATATGCCGGCGGTCGAGGACGTCGCGGGATGCACCGCCTTCTCGGAGAGCGGCGTCGTCCACGCCACCGGTGGGCGCCGCCACGACCTCGCCGGTGTTCACGTCGATCTCACGCAGATCGTGCGGCGAGGATACGGGAGCGCCGGGACCAACGAGAT
The DNA here is from genome assembly GCA_014240065.1 of Myxococcales bacterium. Classification (GTDB taxonomy): domain Bacteria; phylum Myxococcota_A; class Polyangia; order Nannocystales; family Nannocystaceae; genus JAAZXR01. The sequence continues at coordinate 10,212 of JAAZXR010000076.1, read as the reverse complement.
CGACGACGCATTTTTTGACGCCACCCTCGCCGCCCAGGCGGACATCTCGACCCGATCCGTGGGCTTGACCGTCGACGCACCGGAGGTGTTTGGAGAGGTCCAAGCGTCGACGCTCGCGCTCAGCGTGCAGCTTGAGAACTTGTCCGGGCACAAACTCCCCACGGGATATTCCGAGGGGCGCGTCATGTGGATCGAAGTGGAAGGGCTCGTGAATGGCGCCTCTGTGTTTGGCTCCGGTCGATGGCGAGACAGCGTGATTGAGTCGGACGCACAAGTCCGCCGCTACGAAGGCGTCGCGGAGCGACTGAGCGACGGTCAGCAAAACCACCTGCTGCTCAACGATCATTGGAAGCTCGACACCCGGATCCCACCCCGGGGGCTCGCCCCGAGTCTCGAGACCGATCCGGTCACCGATCGCTACGCGCTCACGCCGGACGGTTACTGGTCGTCTGTGGACACGGCCTCCTACGAGTTCGCCCTGCCAGCGGACGCTCGCGACACGCTCGACGCGATGCTCGAGGCGGGACAGCCTGCGACCGTAGAGCTGCACGTTCGGGTTCGCTACCTGATCAACACCCCCGCCTATCTCGCGCAGCTGCTCGACGACAACGTCACCAACCTGGAAGGGGAGCGGCTGGCCGCGGCCTACGCCGAGATCGGCGGACCGCAGCCGGTGACGCTCGCGGCGTGGTCAGCGCCGGTCGAGTACGCCGGGCCTACGGGCCCCAGCGACCGCGATAAATCGGAGGATCGAGGCTGCGGATGTCACGCGAGCGGAGCCTCGTGGCGTGATACGCGCGGCCTCGGGCTGCTGCTCCTGCTCGCCTGTTTCCCTGTTTTCGGGCGAATTCGCCCAAACGGTCGATATTAAGCGCGAGGGGGTCTCAAAACAGGGACGGAGTGGACTCTATTTGATCCCTGGCATCTGCCCACGAGCACCTTACGAACATAAAGAGATGCTCAGCATCATTGGCATGGTCGTCGTCACCGCATGCGTACTCGGAGGGTACGTCATGCACCACGGAAATTTGTCCGTGCTCGTGCAGGTCCACGAGTACGTGATCATCCTTGGCGCCGGCGCCGGCGCGCTCATCTGCTCCACACCCGTTCGAACGATCAAGGAGATGGTGAGCCAGCTCAAGGGCCTGCTCGGGCACCGCCCGGGCAAAAAAGACTATGAGGATCTGCTCACCTTGTTGTTCGAGATGTTTCAAATCGCCCACAAGTCCGGCTTGCTCGGGTGGGAGGAGCACATCAACGAGCCCGAGAAGAGCAAGCTGTTCAACAAGTACCCCTCCTTCCTCAAGAACCATCACGCGGTCACGTTCATGACGGACACGATGAAGGTGGTGGTCTCTGGCTCGGCAGAGCCTCACGACCTTGAGGCGCTGATGGACGCGGAGCTAGAAACCGCACACACGGAGGAGGCCAAGCCCGCCGACGCCCTCAACACCGTCGCAGACGCGATGCCCGGACTAGGCATCGTCGCCGCCGTACTTGGGATTATCGTGACCATGGGCGCCATCGACGGCCCTCCCGCGGTGATCGGGATGAACGTCGCCTCGGCATTGGTCGGCACCTTCCTCGGCATCCTTGCGTCCTACGGCTACCTTGGACCCCTCGCCTCGGCGATGAAGCACTTGGTCGCGGACCAACACAAATATGTCGAGGTCATCAAACACGCGCTGCTCGCTCACGCGAAGGGCGTAAACCCACAAATCGCGGTGGAGTTCGCGCGACGAGCGATCGTCTCGTCGGAGCGCCCCACCTTCGAGGAGCTTGAGCAAGCGTGTCGCGCAGCCAAAGCCGGCGCCAGTGGCGGTGGCGGTGGCGGTGGCTAATCCTAGGGTGCAATCATGAGCGGCCAAGGGAGCGAGGGCGAACGCCCAATTATTGTCATCAAGAAGGGTGGTCATGCCGAGCATGGCCACCACGGCGGCGCCTGGAAGGTCGCCTACGCCGACTTCGTCACCGCGATGATGGCCTTGTTCATGGTGCTGTGGCTCGTGGGTCAAAGCCCGAAGACCCGCTCAACGGTCGGCGCCTACTTTCGCGATCCGCTCGGCTTGGCCGGCGGTGGCAACAACGAGTACAACCGCGGCCCCAACTCCGGTGGCGCTGGATTTTTTGAGGGTGGAAACACCGCCATGTCCATGGAGGTCGCGATCACCAGCGGTCGCGTCGACGAAGAGGGGCACGGCAAGAAAAAAGACGACATCATCCGGCTCAACCAGGCGCGTGACCGCCTCGCGCAAGCGCTGATGGCCCTCCGCTCTGACCACTGGGCTCGCCACGTCGAGCTCACAGCCACGGAAGAGGGCCTCCGCATCGAGATCCAAGACGACGAGAACGAGTCGCTATTTTTAAGTGGGAGCGCGAAAATCAACCCCGACGCAAAAGATGTCCTCACCGCCATCGCGAGCGAGGTTGGTCTGATGCCCAACCGCGTCGTCGTTGAGGGCCACACCGACGCGACGCGAACAGCGACGAGCGACGACGGAAACTGGCCCTTGTCCACCCAGCGAGCCAACGCAGCGCGCGCCTTCTTCGTCGCGAACGGTCTGCGCCGCGATCAGATCGCCGGGGTGGAAGGCTACGCCGATCAGCGCCTCCGCCTGTGGCACGACCCCACCAACCCCCGCAACCGCAGGATCTCGATGCTCGTGCTGCTCGAGCGCGGCCATCGAAAGGCCCTCGCCGCGGTGCCCAAGGACGCCGACCACCCCCTCGTCGAGCGGCTCGAGGATCTCGACTATCAAACCCAAGGACCGTCCGATCCCATCGAGATCGCGCCCATCGGGCGGCGACTCCCGCTGACGCCCGGGTCTGGGCCTGCGCCCGGTGGCCCCACGCCTGCGCCTGATGCCGGTCCTACGCCTGATGCCAGCCCCGCGCCTGACGCCGCGCCTGAAGAAGCCGGCCCTGCACCTGAAGCCGCGCCCGCCCCCGCCCCGGACACTCCCGCCGCGCCCGCGCCCTAACCCGCGGGTGCGACCCGGTACACGCGGCCGTCGGTAATCTGACCGAAGCCACCAACCTCCACGGACGTGAAGTAGACGTCCCCCCACGCGTTGCTGCCATAGCCAAGCACGTTCTCACCGAGCATGGTCAACGGCCCCGCGCCTTGAGCGTTGAACGGCGAGACGTCCGCTCCACTCCACCGCAGCCCGAAGACCTCCGTGGAGCAATAGTCCGCGAACAAATAGCCCCCTTGCCACGCCGGCACCTGGCACGATCGATAGACGGCGCCGCCGGTCACGGAGCAGCGGAACGCCCCTCCCCCGGAGTGAGAGTACTCCGCGATCGGCATGGTGAGACCATCGGCGTTGACCCCGTTCGGAGTGGAAAGCTCGTCGCAATTGGCGCCGTCAAAACAATGGAATCCCTCCATCTCACTCCAGCCATGGTCCGATCCTGGGGCCACGAGGGCCACCTCTTCGTAGGCGTTTTGGCCGACGTCCGCGACCCATAAGTCTTCACCGTCGAACGCGAACCTCCATGGATTGCGGAGGCCGAGCGCGAAGACCTCGTCGGCCACGGCCGGATCCCCAACGAAGGGGTTGTCTGCGGGGATCCCATAGTCGAACGGCCCGTAATCCGCGCACGATTGCGCCTTGCACGAGATCGGCGATTGACTCGCCGCCCCGGTCATCTCCGGATCGATGCGGAGGATTTTGGCGAGCAACACCTCCGGATCTCTGCCCGTCCCGAAGGTGTCATCCGCGCCGCCGCCGTCCCCCATGCCGATGTACAACATGCCGTCCGGTCCAAAGCTGATCATGCCGCCGTTGTGGTTGCTCGCCGGCTGATGAAGCTCGAGAATCACGCGTTCGTTCTCGGCCTGGCCGGTCGTGGGAGAGACCTGGAATTCAGAGACGACGGTCGTGGAGCGGCCCGCGGGGTTGTAGTTGACGTAGACCCGGGGATCGTCAGGAAAATTCGGGTGAAACGCGAAGCCGAGCAGCCCCATCTCGGGGCCGATCATGGTCGCGCCTGCGTTTTGAACGTCGACAAACAAGAACGCCTCTGCGTCGCTCGGCGCCTGCGTCTCGCCCGGCTCGAGCACCTTCACGTGCCCGCCCTGCTCCACCACGTAGAGCCGATCGGGTGTGGTTGGATGCCCCGCAGCGAGCACGGGACGATCGAAGCCCTCGCCGACGAGCTCGAGGGTCAACGCCGGATTTCCGGACACCTCTGCGTAGGGACACGCCGGGACCTGCGGATCATCTCCGTCGCCATCTCCGTCTCCGTCTCCGTCTCCGTCTCCGTCTCCATCTCCGTCTCCCGCTGACTCCCCAGTTTCGTTCCCGGACTCGGCGCCGGATCCGTTCTCCGCAGGATCGCCACAACCCGAGCCAAACATCAGAGGAGCCGCCGTCACGAGCGACAGGAGGCTCTGTAACCTCGCGAGGGTCTTGGGGTGCCATGCCATGACCGGAAGCTAACACAACACAAGCGAACCGCGCCTGGGGTCTTCATCGGCGCTAGCCCCGCGACGTGCAGACCACACGCGCCTTGCTCGTGTCTTCCACGACCTCGATGAGCCCGTTGAGCATCCGAACGACCTCCCGCCCTCCATCGCTGCGCGTCGAGGTCCAAACGACGACGGGATCGATCTTCTTGAAGAAGCGAAGGACCCATCCGGTGGTTGGGACGCGCCACTTGGTCAGATTGGCGTAGGCCGTGCGGCGAAGCTTCGCGCAGTAGCGGCGCGCACCCCGGTAGTCCGTTTTCGGCCCGAGCTCTTTCGGCGCGAAGCGCCCTTGCGCCTCGATCACCAACGTCATGTCCACTGGGAGCCGAGGCTTCGGCGGCCGAGGACGCTCGACCACCGGCGGCGCCCCCGTGGTGTCGCTCGCCTCGCCCAGCGTGGTTGAGCCGGCGTCATCATCTGCGGCGCCGGTCGTCCCGCTGTCCGAGGCTCCTCGCTCACCCGCGCCGGTGGTGTCTCCCGTGACGGCGGGTGCCCCCGTGGTCCCGGACGGCGCCTCTCCCGTCGTCCCGCCGGTCCCTCCCGACTCCTCCGAGGCGTCCGCCGCCGGCGTCGGCTCCCCGCCGTCGCTCGGCCCGGAGAGGACGGGCGCGTCGTCGCCTTCCCCCGTCGACGCGTCCACGACGAGGGTCGCGTCATCCGCGGGCCCCAATATGCCTTCGAGCATTCCAGGTATGGGCAGGTCGCCCGCCGACCACGCGACACCAGCGGCCCCCGCGAGCGCGACGAGGAGGCCGAAAGCCGCGACCAGACCCCGTCGTCTTGTCCCCTCGGCTCGTCTCCGCTTGCGCCGCTTCCTGACCGTCGTGCCGCCTCCCATGGTCCACGCGTCATCTTCGAGCGCGGCCCCGAGCGCCGTGCCCCCGCTCCACGAATCATCGGTCCCCGAATCAGTCGTGGCCGCCGCCGGCGCGACCGCGGCCTCACCTGCCCCGCCACTCGACGTCTTCGGGCGAGCCGACGCCGCCGTCATGCTCTGAGCGGCGGCCGTCGGCGACATCGTCTCGTGCGGCCCCAGCAAGGAGTGCAGCGCCTGCGCCGAGCCTGGTCGCTCGGTCTTAGCCCGTGCGAGACACCGCATCACGATCTCAGAGAGCGCTGGGTCGAGGGTGGGCACGAGCTCGACTGGCGGCCTCGGAGTGTGCGACGTCACCTGCATCAGCAGCTCCCCGAGGGTCGTACCTTGAAAGGGCATCACGCCGGTCAGCCCGCGATAGAGCAGCACCCCTACCGCCCAGATGTCTGTGAGCGCGTCGACCTTCGCCGCCCCTTCGAATTGCTCTGGCGACATATACTCCGGCGTCCCCATCAAGACGCCGTGACCTGTCTTTCCTCCACCGAGATCCTCGCTGAACTTGGAGATCCCAAAATCCATCAACTTGACGAGCAAGTGACCTTGGCGGGGCTCGTGAAGAAAAATGTTCTCGGGCTTGAGATCTCGATGCACGATCCCGGCGCAGTGAGCCGCCTCCAACCCCAAGAGCACCTGCCGGACGACCAGCACGATCAAGCCCGGATCCAGGGTCCGAATCCGTTCGAACAGCGACTCGAGGCTCTCGCCGTGGAGCATCTCCATGACAATGAAGGGTCCGATCTCGCTCTCACCAAAGTCGAGGATGTCGCAGATGTGGCTGTTCCCGATGCGCCCCGCGGCGGTCGCTTCCCGACGGAACCGCTCCATCACCTTCGCGTCGCGCACGTACTCGCGGCGCATGATCTTGATGGCGACGTCTTTGTGCACCAGCTCATGGTGCGCCCGCCAGACCACGCCCATGCCCCCTGCGCCAAGCTCGTTGAGCAAGCGAAACTTCCCCGCGAGCAACCGGCCCTGCAAAGGCAGGACCGCGTCCGCGTTCGGACAGACGAGCGCCTCAGGCCCGTGCGACCCCCCACAGTGGGGGCACGGCGCGACCGAGCTCAATTCGGACTCCCCGTTCATCTTGTGACGGTATAGCATCATCCGCGTTGCCTTCCTCGAATCTGAACAAACCGCCAGGCGCCTCGCCTGCAAGCTCCAGCCCTGCCCCCAAAATCGGCGACGCGGCGCGGATGGGCCGCTACGGCTTGGTCGGACTCAGCGGGGTGCTCGTCAACCTCGGGGTGCTCTGGACCTTGACGCGATGGATCTCCTTGGACAACCCCAACGCCGCTTCGGCGGCGGCCATCGAATGCTCGATCCTGTGGAACTTCTGGCTCCATGATCACTGGACCTTCCATGATCGTATCGAGTCCACCGCGCCGCTTCACGCCCGCGTGCTTCGATTTCACGCTGTCGCCGCGTTCGGTGCCATGCTGCAATGGGCCACCTTCGCCGGGCTCAACTATGTCATCGGCTGCGCGACCACCTTCGTTCCAGGTGCCGCGACCGCGAAGTGTGAAGGCTCGGGGTTGGAGAGGTTGATCGACGCGATCGCGTCGCCCCCTGAGGTCGGCGCCTTCAAGTACGCCTCTCAGATGACAGGAATTGGCCTCGCGACCGTGTGGAACTTCATCATGAACACCCGATGGACCTTCCGCGTGGAACGCTCGGATCCTGAGTGACGGAGGAAAGAGCACCGGAAACCAGACGTTTCGCTGCTAGACTTTGTTCATGGACTCACTCGTTCGAGCGGTGACCACGGATCACGCGGTCCGTTTTGTGACAGTCGTGACGACGTCGCTCGCCCGCGAGGTCTGTCGCAGGGTCGAGGCCAAAGAGCTTGAGGCGAGGGTCCTCGCTCGTCTCTGCACCACCGGCTGCATGCTCGCGACGATCGCGAAGGAGGGGCACGAGCGGGTCATGATCAACATCCGCGCCGAGGGCCCGCTCGGCCGCCTGATCGCCGACTCCTGGGGAGATGGCCGCGCCCGCGCGTGTCTCGAGCAGCGCCTCTCGCCAGACCAAGCCGCGGTCGGCACCAACGAGAGCGGAGTGCGCCCATCCATCGCGCACGCCGTGGGAGCGCGTGGCAGCTTGACCGTCACGCGCGACCTCGGCCTTGAACAGCAGTATCAAGGCACCGTCGACCTCATCTCCGGTGAAATCGACGAAGACGTCGAGCACTACCTCAACACCTCGGAGCAGCTCCCCTCGGTGGTGCGATGCGCGACCCTCCTCGACGGCCGCGGCGACGTGCGACGGAGCGCGGGCATCATGGCCCAGATCCTCCCAGGCACCGACCCGTCTCGGTTGGATGACATCCGAGCGCGGCTCCGAGAGGCTACGCTGCGGGACGTGCTCGCCCAAGATCGCACGGCGAACGAATTGGCCATCTTCGCCAACGGTGGCGACCCGCTCAAAACCCACAACAGCAACCCCGTGCGGTTCTACTGCCCATGCGACGAAGGTCACGCCCGGCGTGTGGTGTCAACGCTAGGCGCGGGAGACCTCGAGTCCTTGGCCAACGAACAGCCGGTGACCGACGTTCGTTGCCATTTTTGTGGACACAACTACGCGCTTGAGGCAGACGTCTTGCGAAAGATCGCGACGGAGCTGCGCTCCAAAACTTCCTGATGCGCCCGGACCCAGATCAGAAAATCCGATTTCGAGTGATCCCGTCGGAGGAGGGGATGCTGCTGCGGCTGTGGATCTCTCGTCGAGTCCCGGACATGGACGCAGAAAAGGCGCGCGCCCTGATCCGCGCGGGCGGCGTCTACATCAATCAACTGCGGGTGCGCGTCGCCTCGGTCCGGGTCGCCGCCGGCGAGCGAGTCACTGTCTATCCGAAGGCCCTCGACATCTCGCCGCTCGACCCCGAGACGCTGACGGTCGTGCATCGCGACGAGCACATCCTCGTGGTCGATAAGCCACCCGGCGTCGCCGTCGCCTCCACAAAAGAGTCCTCTGTCGGCACCTTGAGCGACTCGCTCGTGCGGATGTTGACAGCCGAGGGGCTGCGGCGCCCCTACGTGGGCGTGGTGCATCGCCTCGACATGCGCGCCTCTGGCCTGGTCATTTTCTCGGTGCGGGGCGAAGCCAACAAGAGCATCCACCGTGACTTCAAGAGTCATCGCATCGAGCGACGCTATCTTCTCGAGCTCCGCGGTCATCTGGAGGAGGAGCGGCGCTGCGACGCGCCACTCCTCGTCCGTCGAAATCGATCGGTGGTGGTGGCCGACGCCAACGACCCCAAGGCGGTCACCGCCAGCACCTCCTTCCAGCCCCTCGATCGGCGCCCGGACACCACGCTCGTCGAGGCGCAGCTCGCGACCGGGAGGATGCATCAAATTCGCGTCCACGCGGCCCACCTCGGCCACCCGGTCGTGGGTGACGCGCGCTACGGAGACGCGCGAGCGCGCCCCGACGAGCGCGGCGCCATGACCGGTCCACTCCACCTGCACGCCCACACCCTCCGCTTCGAGCACCCCGTCACCCACGAGGCCCTCGAATTCAGCAGCGACCCACCGGTCTGGGCGCGTCCAACCGCCGTCGACGATCCGACCGCGTGATCGGCCTCGCCCCCCTCGGGCTACAATCGATCTTCGCGGCGACGGCGGGGACGAAGCGCGACCATCACCCGCGCCGTGCTCAGCGCCTCTTCGTCCGCCGGCTCGATCCCAAGTCGCGCGAGCGTCGCCTCGGTGAGCCCCACGACGTCAGGTCGATCCGCGTGCGGCGGATGCACCCGCACCGACGCCCACACCGCGCGAAAGCCCCCCGCGTCCCCGCCGAGCACACCCACGATGGCTGCGACCCGCGGCTCGTCTCCGGACTCAAGACGCGGGCGACACCAGCGGGCGTCGCGGACCAGGGAGATCTCGTCGGTGACGGCCTCGAAGTGGGGGCCGCCGTCGAAGGGATCGATGCGATCACTGGCGCGAAATCCGATCCGATGGAGCAGTCGGCGCGCGCCCTCACTCTCCGCGCCGATCTTGCCGATGACGTCCTCCACCGGCTCCGGCAGCAGGCTGACGTGGACCGGATTCATCGGAAACAGCTGCCAGATGAACCGCTTGTCGGAGCGGCTGAGCGCGTCCGCCTCATCGTAGCTGAGCCCCGTGAAGCGACGTCCCAAGGCGTCCCAAAGCTGGGACCTGGTCCCCTCGATGGATCGCGAGAGCGGCGGGAGCAGCTCGGCGAGCACCGTCTCTCGAAACCACCCGCGGCGCATGGCGAGGAAGACAAAGCGGCCCAGCGACAGCAGGCGGCCGAGCTTTTCGGGGTGGCCGCGAAAGTCAGGGTGGAGCACCAACCCGCCGACCTCGGAGGGACCGTCGTAGGTCATGCCCAAGGTGAGCGTGGTGTGCCGCATGTGTACGTCTCGTCGCGCCCCTTGAAGCTGCAAATTTGCGAATCGCTCTTGCTCCTCCACGCGAAAGAACACGTGGGGCTCTGCTGGGGTCCCGTGCTGGGCGAAGATCATCGAGGTCCCGACGACCCGTCCGTCTTCGGGGGCTGTCAATACGAACAAAAATCGACGATCCGCGTCGAAGGCCTCCGGATCGTCGCCGCCTCGAAAGGAGGCCTCCGAGGTCGCGATGAGCTCGCGGATGTAGGCGCGGGAGGGCGGGAGATTGACCGTATTGAGATGACGCGCGAGCTCGAGGATGGAGTCCTCGTCTTCCTCACGCGCCTCTCGATACAAGAACATCTCGGTCACTGGTACCGATCAAAAGGGGATGTCGTCTTCTTCGCCTTGGGGCAATCCGCGATCATGTGCTCCTCGCTGCCGCACTTGAAGCATTTCTTCGGACCCTGGATTCTTCTGTCCTTGGAGTTCTTCCGCTTCGGGGTGCGCGAG
>JAAZXR010000075.1 GCA_014240065.1 Myxococcales bacterium | reverse complement strand
CGCCGTCGCCGTCGCCGGTGGCGGCGGCGGCGCCGGCGCCGTCGCCGGTGGTGGTGGGGTCGCCGTCGCCGTCACCGTCGCCGTCGCCGTCGCCGTCGCCGTCGCCGTTGCAGTAGCTGACTTGGGCGACATTGGACACCTGCGATTCCGGAGTCACTCCCACAAAAAAGTCGAGGAACGCTTGGTTGTCGAAGTCACCGCAGACGTCGAGCTGCAAGGTCAGCGAGAGCGATTGGCTCTCTAGATATCCCAGATTCTCGAGGTCCCACGCCACAACTCCGGAGCCTGGGGTGGTCTCGGCGCCTCCGTTCGAGGCGCTCACGAAGGATGTGTTCGCCGGGAGCGTGTCGCTGAGCGTCGCGGAGTAGGCGGTGGCCGGCCCCGCATTGGAGACGTTGATCGTGAAGGTGACCACCCCGTTGGCGTCCACAGTGCCCGCCGCTTTGGTGAGTGAGATGGTCGGATGACCCGCGCTCGTCGCACACGGCGCCTCGAACAAGGAGTTCAGGAACAGCCGGGCTCCTTGGCCGTTGGTGTTGGAGGAGAGTGGTTGTTCGGGCTTGTACTCGTGGCCACCGAGGTAGCTGACTTTGCCGGTCTGGTCGCACACCTCCGCGAAGGGGGGGCACTCCCCGTCGAGGAACCCCGTCATCCACAGGTCATCCACACCCCGGTCGTCTGTGAGCGGGTCGTCGTCGTTGTCCGCGGTGATCATCACCACGTCACCGTTCTTGTAGATGCACGCGGTGTCGCCCGCGAGGGCGGTGCAGTCGGCGCCGGTAGGGATGCTGTAGGCTGGTTCGCTGCCCCCGACCGTGGTGAAGCCGCCGTCAAGTTGGGCGTAGGGCTCTTGGAAGTTGTAGTACTCGAGCTTGTTGTCCTTTTCTTGCGACCCGATCACGTAGCCGTGGGAGGTCAAGAAAAACCCGGTCGCCTCCCCGCACAGCTGGTTGTCTTCGCTGCAGCGGAGGGTGGGATCGATGGCTTCGCAGGTCGCGTGGCCGTTCGCCGAGCAATCGATGGCGGTCGTCTCCGTCACCAAGTTCTCGAAGGCGTTCACCGCCTGACACTCGGCGTACAGGTGGGTGGGGAAGGTCAAGAACTCTCGCAGCTCGGCGACGGTCTCCGGGATCGCCTGGGCGTCGTTGATTCCCCAATGCATCGACATGAATTGACAGTAGGTGGGGTCGCCGTCTTGGTCGAAGAGGAGGCCGTCGTTGTGGGCGGGATCCGTGGTCGCGCCGGCGATGTCGCACGGGCGCAGCATGTCGGGGCTCCCGACGCTGTCGTCGCGCGGTCCTGGACACGCGTTTGGTTGGTCGGGCCAGTCCATGTCGCCCGTGGAGTCGGGGATCCACGCCGCTTGGAGGTAGCCGCGCGCGATATCTTGTTTTCCGTCCGCCATCATCGCGATGGTGGGGGCGGCGATGAGGTAGCGCGCGATGGGGGCTGCGAAGTCCGCAGTGGCGCGATGGACGACGACGGACGAGTTCGCGCCCGTGGAGGCGTTCGTGGACCCTTGCCACGCTGTAATGATCGCGGCGGCGGCGGCGGCGTCGTTGGCGTCGATGATAAACGGTCCACCGCGGTAGTCGAAGGTGCTTATCGTCCCGATCGCTCCGAAGTTTTGGGCGGTCGCGGTGAAGTCCGTCGAGTCGGGGGTCAAGGTGACCCCGTCGTAGAAGGTCGTCTTTGAGGGGCTGATCGCCCAGCGCACCGGGACGCCGTTGCGGAGCAGCTCGTAGACGAGCCCATAGGCCTCAAACATCCCGTCGTCTTGGAGTGAGGTGTCCATCGGGATGATGAGCGCTCCGGTCGTGAAGTCGTCGGCGAGTGCGGGGCGCGCCAAGGACAATGAGGCGATGCATGGGATCAGATATAAAGTTCGTTTCATCGGTTTCAACGCTCGTGCTCGGTACGATACGTTGATTTTGCGGGCGCCGGGCGCCGGGTGGCTGTGGAAGATTGAATTGCTGGGTCAGCGGGTCCGCTCTGGGTTCCGGTGTTTGTGTGCTCGTCTCATTGTTGTGCGCCGGCGTGGACGGAGTGGTTCGCTTGGAGACGAAACGGCTCGCTCCCATCAGACCAGACGCTTCAGCAGGGGCCAGCGCGTCTGCATTCGTGCGCGCGTCGAGCTCCCGGGAGCCGCGGGTCTGGACCCCGGCGAGCGGCGAGATCCGGGAGCAGGAGCGGGAGCGGGAGCGGGAACGCCGAGAGTGCCCGCGCCGATCGGAGCCGGAGGCGGACCGCTCGTGGCGCGAAGGCAGGTCAGCAGCGACGAGGACCAGGGCGGGGTGCGGGCGGCCCTCGTCCTCGTCCGCCGGTGGGCTCCAGCATACAGCGCGCCTGGTCCCGCCGATGTGTCGGGGTCGTCGGGAGCGCGGGTCTGTGTCAGATTCGCCCGAGCGGCGCTCTCGGTGGTCGAAGCCACATGGTCCCCCTGGGAGTACGCGGTCGTGGCACTGTTAAGGCCGTCGCAGGGCCGTGAACATCGCCCGCGGCAGCCTCCGTTCTCATGTCCCTGCTTGTCCACCGTTCGAACCGCATCGAGTCGCTCCACGCGGCGCTCGTGCGGGTGCAAGAAGAGCTGGCGCCGCCCGACCCGTTCGAGCCCACGGTCGTGGTCGTCGGGAGCCAGGGCATGGCGCGCTGGTTGAAGTATGCCTTCGCGACCCGTGACGGCGCCGCGGCGCGCATGGAGTTTCCGTTCTCGGCGCAGGCGCTGGACGGCGCGATTCGATGGCTCACGGCGTCATCGCGGGAGGCGCTCGGTCCGTTTTTCTGGTCGCCGGCGAACGAGGGCTCTGGCAGGGGGTGGGGAAAAAAAGAGCTGGTGTCCAAGGTGGTGCGGCTCATCCGAACCCACGTGGAGACGCCGTCATTTGAACGCGTGCGCCGGTACCTTGACTCCGCCCATCCGGTGCCGGTGGTCGCGACAGAGGGCGGCGCCGACGTGGTGGTTGTGCGCGCGCGCGAGCTGGCGTTCGCGAGCCAGGTCGCCGATGTGCTCGATCGTCTCTTGCACGACCGGCATCGGAGCGCGCTGGCCTGGGCCCGAGCTCCTGAGTCGGCGCCGGCGGAGCATCGCTGGTTGGCCGCGCTGTTGCGGGGCCTCGGTGTGCACGAGGACGCCACGAGCCCCGCGCGCTTGCTCGAGGCCTGCGAGGCGCTCACGTCGCCGCCTCCGTGGGCGGCAGACGCCACCATCTGCCTGTTTGGTCTGTCCACGCTGGGCGCCGGGGACCGCGCGCGGGTGCGGGCCATCGCGCAACACATCGACGTGCACTTGTTTTTGATGGTGCCCTCGGACACGTGGTGGCAGCATATTCACAGCCACGGCGAGCAGGTCGCGGCGCTGCGGGAGGTGAGCCGCTACGAGGACTACGCGGCCCGGACCCGCGAGTACGAGTCTCAAAACCCGCTGCTCGCGTCGCTCGGGATGCCGAGCCGCGATGTGCAGTTCTGGCTTGAAGAGGTCGGCTACGAGGGGGACGAGGTGGAGTCCGAAGACCCCTTGGATCGTGGCGCCACGTGGCTTCACGCGCTGCAGTCGTGGATTCGGGGCGCGGGGCCTCGGCGAGAGCTCGCGGAGCATCTCCACGCGATAGGGCCGCTCGATTTGGGGGTGGGCGATGGGGCCGGGGCGGATCAAAGCTTGGGGTTTCACGCCACGTTTGGTCCGATGCGGCAGTGTGAGGTGCTGCGCGATCTTCTGCTGGAGCGCTTCGAGGCGGATCCGACGCTCGAGCCCCGTCACGTCCTGGTGATGACCCCCGATGTGGACACCTACGGGCCGCTCGTATCCGCCGTCTTCGCGAGGAGCGGCGTCGCGGTGGGCGCGGACGGGCCGGGGCTCGACGCCCCTCGCCAGCTGCCCGCGATCCCCGTATCGGTCAGCGACCGGGGGTTGACGCAGACCAACCCTGTGGCCGAGGTGATGCTGCAGGTGGTGCGGCTGTGCGGCGAGCGGATCACGGGCGGTGCAGCGCTGGAGTTGTGCGGGCTCGAGCCCGTCCGGCGGCGATTCGCCTTGGAGCATGAGGACCTCGAGACGCTCCGGAGCCTGGTGGTGGAGAGCAATATGCGATGGGGGTTTGACGCCCGCGACCGGGCGCGGTTTGACCAACCATCCCTCGACTCCCACACCCTCCGGTTCGGACTGGAGCGCTTGGCGCTTGGCGCGTTGATGCCCGACGAGACCATGCACGTGACCATGCACGGACCCGAGGGCCCCGGCGCCGACGGGGGAGGCGCGCTGGGAGCGGATGTGGTCGGTGTCCCGCTCCGCACGCCGGAGCAGCGTCGCTGCGCGGGAGTGCTCGCCCAGGTCGTGTCGCTGCTCGCCGATTTCACCGCGCAGTGCGCGGCGCCCTCCTCCCCGAGCGGATGGAGGCGACGACTTGAGGCGATTCTCGCGGCGTTTGCCGAGACCAGCGAGGACGCCGCCTGGCTCCGTCGTGAGGTGTTCGATCGCCTGGAGCGCTTCGAGCAAGAACTCGAGGGCGAGGACGAGGGCGCGCTCTCCCTCAGCCGGGACGCGGTCTATCAGTGGCTCAAGAGCGACTTCGAGATTCCGCAGCGGGGAGATCGGGCGATCACCGGCGCGGTCACGGTGTGCGCCCTGCAGCCCATGCGCTCCGTACCGTTTCGCGTGGTGGCCTTGCTCGGGATGGACGACGGCGCGTTCCCCCGCGGGGGCATGCCAAAGACGTGGGATCCGTTCGGCGAGCGCCAGCCGGGTGAACGCGACAACCGTGAGATCGACCGACACTTGCTGCTTGAGGCGATGCTCTCCGCGCGTGACCACCTCATGGTGTTGTGGTCGGGATTTCATGTCCGGTCGGGAGAGGCCACGCCGGCGGCGGTCCCGGTGGAGGAGATCCTGGAGGTGCTCGATGAGGCATGGGCCACCTCGCACCCGACGGCGCCCGAGGCGGCGCCCGAGGCGGCGCACAAGACGTCGCGGCCGCTGGTCCGCGCGCACCCTCTGCAGCCGTGGGGGCTCGGGACCAACGTGGGCGCGAAACCGAGGGTCTTCGACGCCCGACTGCGGAGGGCGGCGGCGAGCCTCGAGGCGCTCCGGCGGGGCGAGCGAGCGCCGAGGTCCTCCGGGCTCACGGTCGTCGAGGAGGGGGCGGGCGTGCTGTCGCCGGAGGCCAATCCCCCGCAGTCCATTTCGCTCCGTGAGCTCGCGGGTGGACTCCAAAACCCGCAGCGACTCTACGTGAGCGGTCGCCTCGGCATGTATATCGGCAAGGAGCAGGAGGCGCCCGCGGAGCGTGAACCTCTCGAGCTCGCGTCGCTCGAGCTTTGGTCCCTCAAAGATCAGGCGCTCCAGAGGTTGGGCGCAAGCTCGGATCACAGCGACGCCGAGGCGCGTCTGCCCGCGGTGGTCAACGAGCTGTATGGGAAGATGTACGGCGAAGGTCGGCTGCCCTTGGCGGCGGGGGGCAAGGCGTTGCTCCGCGGCGAATGCGAGGCCCTCGTGCCGCTGCACGAGGCCTACGCGGCGACCCGGGGTGAGGAGGACGACGAGGCGATCGGAATTAGCATCGACGCCGGAGACCTGCGAATTGTGGGGACCTTGCGTGACCTTCGGCGGCTGCAAACCCCGGCGGGCGAGCGCTTCCTCCACACCACCTGCGCGGCCTCGTCGATCACCAATGTTCGCCGTCGGCTTGTGGCGTGGGTGACGTTGCTGGCGGGGAGGGCGTCGGGGCTTGACCTCGACGTCGAGCTCCTCGGCCCGCCGCCCGCTCGGTCCAAACTCCCCTATGGGCAGGTTGGGTTGTCGGCACCCGAGCTGGACGCCGCCTCAGCGCGCGCGCGCTTGGTGGCGCTCGCGCGGCTGTGGATCCGGCTGCGGTGCGAGCCCTTGCCGCTGTTTGCGATGACCTCGCAGAAGATCGCCACGGCGCTGCACAACGAAGGGGCTCAGGTGGACGCGGCGGGGCACGGGACGCCGTCCTCGGCGCTCGTCGCGGCGGCGAGCAAGGGGCTGAACGGAGGCTTCAAGGGGCGCGGCGATTTGGACGACCCCTACACCGCGGCGCTGTTTGGCGGGGTTGACATCGAGGACTTGATGGAACGGGAGGGGCCCGACAGCGTGCGCGGGCTGGCCGCGGCGGTGTGGTTGCCGTTCCTGCAGACTGTCGTCGAGCGCGGCGTCTTTGAAGAGACGTGGAGGGGCCGATGAGCTGGACCGGGGCGGAACCACTCGATCTGAAGCGGCCGCTGTTGCTGGAAGCGAGCGCAGGGACCGGCAAGACCTGGCAGATCGCCCACCTCGTGGCGCGCCTCGTCGCGTGCGAAGGGGTGGCGATTGAGCGTATTTTGGTGATCACCTTCACGAACGCGGCGACCTCAGAGTTGCGCGATCGTATTCGACGACGACTGGTGGTTGTGCGGGGCTGCCTGGAGGTCGCGTGCCGCACCCCCGAGGAACTCGACGCCCACGATCCGCAGATCGTGAGACAATTTTGTGCGCCCACCGACGAGCGCGAAGCGCGGCTGCGTCGGGTGCACGCGGCGCTCTCGGGCTTTGACCGCGCGAGCATCTCGACGATCCACGGGTTCTCGCAGCGGATGTTGGATCAGTTCGCGTTTGAGTCGGGGCAAGAGGCCGAGCTCGAGCTCGTGACGGACGCGACCGAGATCCAAGAGGAGTATGTCGCCGATCTCATGGCCACCGCCTATGCCGGCGCGACGGAGCGCGAGGTGGGTGCGCTGGAGGAGCTCGGCTTCGCGCCCGATCGAATTCGGGACCTGGTGGACAAGATGACGGGCGCGGTGTCTCCCGCGCTGCGGCCGGAGCCATCGTCGCTGGACGACCTGCCCTCGGCCCCGCTTGAGCTCGCGCGCCGTTGGTGTGAGGAGGTGGATTCCATGGGGGATTTCGTCGGCTCCGAAGCGGGCGAGGGCGCCTTGAGCGGGCTCGGGGCCCTGATCGGAAAAAATGGTCGCAAGCTCAACAAAAAAACCGCCGCGGGGGCGGCCGACGCCCTGCGCGCGTGGGTGGCAGGTGGCGGACGCGGGGGTTCCATCGGGACGGAGGCGCGTCACGCCTATCTGAGGGGGGAGCGCGCGACCTCGGCGGACACCGATCCCGGCTACGAGCGCGTGGCGCCCCTATTTGACGCGGTGAACGGGGTGCTCGGGGTGCGCGAGCGCCTGCTGGCCGCCATGGCCATCCGAGTCGTGGAGCGCGCGCGGCAGCACGTGGAGGACGAGCTTCGCCGCCGGCGGCTCCTCACGTTTAACACGATCCTCTCTCGACTCGCCGATCGCATCGAGGACCCCGACGGGGGGCCAGCGCTCGCCGAGGCGATTCGCGAGCGCTACGACGTCGCCTTGGTGGACGAGTTCCAAGACACCGACGCCGCACAATGGGCGGTGCTTCGCGCTGTGTTCGGTCACGCATCCCGGCGCTTGCTGCTGATCGGCGACCCCAAGCAGGCGATCTACGCCTTCCGTGACGCCGACATTCACGTCTACCTCAAGGCCAAAGAGGACACCTCCGCGCAGCAGGCGACCATGGCGACGAACTATCGCACCGACGCGTCGTTGGTGGCGGCGATGAATCACCTCTGGCAGGCGGGCAGCGGCGCCTTCCTCACCCGCGACGTCGAGTATGTGCAGGTCGGGGCGCAGCACGCTGATGGGCGGGTTCAGCTCCCTGCGTTGGAGGAGGGCAGGCCCCGCGCCGCGCTTGAGCTGCGGTGGGCCGATGTGCACACCCTCCGAGGTGACGCGCCCGCGGAGGGCGAAGAGACGATGAACAAGGACAGCGCTCGCCGCTTGGCCGCGGAGCTCTGCGCGCGAGAGGCGGCGATGTTGCTGCGGACCGGCGGGGAATTCTTCTCCTCCAGCTCCGGACCCCCGCGGGCCTTGCGGGCGCGGAACATCGCGGTCTTGGTGTCCAATCACTTCGAGGCGAGTCGCGTGCACGAGGCCTTGGCGGCGCGCGGGATCGCGTGCGTTCGTGGGGGGCGGGCCAACGTCTTTCAAAGCGAGGTGGTCGGGTGGTTGAAGTCGTGGTTGCTGGCGGTGGGCGCCGCGGGTCGAACGGCCGAGGCGCGGGCGGTGTACACCTGCCCGTTGTTTGGGCACACGGCGATCGAGCTCGATGACGCCATGAACGCCGCGGGGGCGGAGGCGTGGACCGCGTGGGTGGCGGCGCTGAGCGGGTGGCTGAAGCGGTGGCCGATGGAGGGCTTCGTGCGGGTCTTTGAGGCCGCCCTCGACGAGTTCGATGTGATGGAGCGGATCTTGCGAGGGGACGCGGGCGAGCGCCACGCGACGGATCTTCGTCACTTGATGGAGCTTTGTCATGCAGAGGAGCGCCGCACACGGGTGGGGCCAGCGGGGCTCGCCGCGTGGCTCCAAAACCAGGCGACGCGTGAGGCGGCGGAGGCCTCAGACGAGCAGTTGATTCGCCTGGAGCGCGACGACGACGCCGTGCAGATCGTCACGATTCACTCGAGCAAGGGACTCGAGTACCCCGTGGTGCTGCTCCCGTTTGGATCCCTCCCGCGCAGACAAACGGACGAGAACCAGCCGCTGCGTTACCACGAGGGGGCGGAGCTGTGCCTCGACCTGCATCCACGGACGTCACCGCAGCGGGCGGAGGCGTTCGAGGCGACCCGCCGAGAGGCGCGCGAGGAGGAGATGCGGCTGTTGTACGTGGCCATGACTCGCGCGGCGCACCATACGGTGGTGTGGTACGTCGCCTACAAGGGCGTGAGCGCGGCGCACACGCCCTTGGGGCGGCTGCTGTTTCGGGAGCGCGGAGAGGACGGCGCCGTCCTCCACCGCGGGGCCGAGTCCCTGGGGGCGTTGATCGACACGGAGCTTGTGTTGGACGACGCCGCGCCTCGGCTGGATCGCATGGTTTCAACCTCCACCGGGGAGCTGGTGTGGACGAAGGCGTCGCACCTCGATCCGAGCGATGACGCGGGTGCCCCGGACGGCGAGCGGCGAGCCGCGCTCCCCACCGCATCCTGGACCCGCAGTTCCCTTCGCAGCGCCTTCGTGCTGACCAGCTACAGCGGACTCTCCGCCGGAGGCACGGTGGACGTGGATGAGCCATCGCGGGAGGAGGAGGTCGCGCGGCTCGTCCACGCGACCGGCGAGGACGGGGAGGCGGCCGCCGCCACGGCGATGTTGGAGGAGCCGTCGGCGTCGCGGGCGTTGGAGGATGCGAACGCGATGGAGTCGGAGCGGCTCCCGCTGGAGGGGATGCGGGGCGGCACCGACGTCGGGACGTGGGCGCACGCGGTCTTGGAACACCTCGATTTCCAGACGGGCGCCGGGCTCGACGGGACGCCTCGGGCCGACCTCGTGACCTCGCTCGGCGCTCGGTACGGCGTGCAACGACCCCATGACCACGCGCTCTTGTGTGGCGCGGTCCCCGGCATCTTGGCGACCCCCATGGGGCACCCCGAGGCCGACGACGCCGACGCGCTCAAGGGGGTGGCGCTCAGGGATGTGCAGCGGGAGGACCGACTCGACGAGCTTCGTTTTGACCTCCGCCTCGGGCAAGGGGCCGACTACCTGCACAACACCAAGACCCACGGTCGCCGCGTGGACGACGGGGCGGTGCACGCGGCGCTTCGAGCGGAGCGCGAGGCGTCGATAGACACGGGGGACGAGCACCAGGCGGCCTACTTGGAGGCGGTGCTCCAGCGCGCCAGCGCGTCTGGAAAAGCGCCGATCTTTTGGTCCATGGCCGGCGTCATCGGCGGATATATCGACCTGGTGTTTCGCGTCGCGCGGCCCGGCGGAGATCCTCAAGACCCGGCGGCGCACCGCTACTTTGTCTGCGACTACAAGACCAACTACATCAAGTCAAAGGCGCCGGGGGCCGTCGCCACCGCGACCCAGTTCACCCGGCCGTGGATGGCCTGGGAGATGGCGCATCACGGTTATTACCTCCAGGCCTTGGTCTACCAGCTCGCGCTTCACCGCTTTCTTCGTGTGCGACTCGGGGCCCGCTACGATCCACGCGAACATCTGGGGGGCTACGTCTACTTGTTCCTTCGGGGCATGACGGGGCCGTCGGCGGTGTTGGACAGCGGCGCTGTGCGGGGCGTCTACCGTGGCACCTGGAGCGCCAATTTGATGGAGGCGATGGACGCGGCGCTCGACGGGCGCGCGGAATCGCCGTCGGGAGGGCGCACGCCATGATGACCCGTACGGAGGACGCCGCCGCGCTGCTCGCCGGGGAGGCGCGCGCGCGCGCGCTTCCGCTGCGGACGCCAGGCCTCGAGCCCCACGCGCGGCGATGGATCCGGTCTCGCTGGGTCTCGGCGGAGGACCTCGCGCTGCTCGACATCCTCGCCGAGCGCATGGGGGAGCACAGGCCGCGGGTGTTGTTGGCCTTGAGCTTGGCCATGGAGGCGCCCCGGCGGGGGAGCGTGGGGGTGGATCTGGGGCGTTGGCTGCGGCGGCAGGCGGCGGCGAACACAGCGTCGGTGGATGCGGCGCGAGCCCCCGAGCTCTCCGACGCCGGCGGGGAGCTCCCCGCAGACGCCGAGGCGTGGCTCTCCGAGGTGCTGGAGTCGCCGCTCGTAGGCGGCCCCGCGGAGGCGCGGCGGCTATTTTGCGTCCAGCGTGCGGGGGCACGAATGCTGGTGATGTCGCGTCGGCAGTGGGCGGCGCAGGAGGCCATCGCGCAGGCCCTGACGCGCATGGCGGCGGATCTTCCGACCCCGGTGGTCGCGCCGGATGTCGTCGAGGCCTACGTCGATCGGCTCTACAAGATCGCCGCGCCGGCGGACACGTCGCGCGAGCAGTTCGGCCGCAGCCAAGACAACCTCGCGATCGCGGCGGCCGCGTCCCGCCGCCTGACGGTGATCACCGGTGGTCCCGGGACCGGCAAGACCTTCAGCGTGAAGCGGATGCTCGCGCTGTTGTTGGAGCAGCCGCGCGCGGTCGAGGATGGACCGCTTCGGATCGCGCTGGCGGCCCCCACGGGCAAGGCCGGCGTGCGCATGGCGGAGGCGATGGCCGAGGACCTCGACAGCTTGGGGCTCGCGCCCCCGGTGCTCGCGGCGATGGAGGCGTTGGAGCCGAAGACGCTGCACAAGCTGCTGCGCGTGCGCCCCGACGGGGTGGTGGGCCACGACGAGGGCACGCCGCTCAACGCGGACGTGGTCGTCGTGGATGAGGCCTCGATGATCGACTTGAAGATGATGCGCCAACTCTTGGCGGCGATCGGCCCGAACGCGCGCTTGATCTTGCTTGGAGATCGCGACCAGCTCGCCTCCGTGGACGCGGGCACGGTCCTCAGCGACGTCGTCTCGCCGGCCCTGGACACCGCCGCTTCAAAGACCACCAGCGGCGAAGGCGTCGCCCTCCGCTCTTGCGTCATCCACTTCACCCAAAACCACCGCTTCCACAAGGCGCCGCGCATCGCTCAAGTCGCCCAGTTGATCCAGCGCAAGGGTGTCGATGAACTCCAGCAGGCGGTCGCGCTCATGGATCCCGAGGGCGACCACGGCCACGGCGTCGACGACCCTGTCCCGGATCGCGTTCGGCACTTGGGCGCGCCGAGGGGGGGGCGCTTGACCGCACCCCAACTCGCCGCCCTGACCGCGCCGTATCTCGACGTCGACGGGTTCGGTGGACGCTTAATGGAGGTGTTCCGCTCGCGTGGGGAGGGGGGCGCAGACCTCCGGGATCCCGAGCTTCATCGCGAGCTGCTCGAACGCCTTGATCAGCATCGGGTGCTCGCGGCGCATCGCCGTGGACCGCTGGGGGTGGAGGGCATCCTCCGCGCGCTGGAGACCGAGCTATTTCATGCATTTGACCAGGCCTTCGTCGAAGGCGGGCGTGGGACACGGCTGTGGTCGGAGGCTGGATTCTGGTTGGGTCGACCCGTGCTCATCCGGGAGAACGCCTACGACCTCGAGCTTATGAACGGCGACGTCGGTCTCGTGTTGCCGGTGGAGGGCGCGCTGCGGCTGGTGTTTCCGGGCAGGGGAGAGGCGACCGCGCCACTCCGCAGCGTCGCGTTGTCTCGCTTGCCCGCGCACGAGGGGGCGTTGGCCATGACGATTCACAAGAGCCAAGGCTCGCAGTTCCGCAGGATCGCGATGGTCCTCGCGGATCGGCCAAGCCCGATCCAGACGCGGGAGCTGGTGTATACGGCCATGACGCGAGCGCGAGAGCGCATCGATTGGATCGGCAGTATCGACGCGCTGGCGCGGGCGCTCGAGACCCCCGTCCAACGCTCAAGCGGACTCTCCACGCTCCTTTGGGATCGCTAGATGGGGAGCTCGGGGAAGTGCGTGGGGACGATCTGAAGCCGGGGACGTCGGGCGCCGAGGGTTGTTCGGTGGACGGTGAACGCGGCGGCGCGCTCAGGTTTGTCGCGATTCGACGGGTCGAGGAGTTGCCCGCGTACGAGAGCGAGGATACACTCGTCGCATGATTGGCTTGATGGTGACAGCGGTGCAACGGTCGACGGTCTGCGGGGCGGTGGCCGCCGCGGTCGTGACGTCGTCGGCGATGGGGTGCGCGAAGGACAGCGCTCAGAGCGGCGAGGGCGGTGACGACGTGGCCGACAGCGCGGACGCGGGCACAGACTCCACCGGCGACGGGGGCGAGTGCGCCGTAGAATTCGAGGGAGCCGCGCCCGGATCGTTCGCCGTTTGGACGGTCACCAACGCCCGCGCAGTCCCGATCTACTTGCCCGGGACCCGCGATCTGTGCATCCTGGAGCCGTGGTCCGTCACCCAAGATGACGAGCGCATTTTCTGGCACTCCGGCAGCTACATCCCGACCTGCGAGCTGCTCCATAGCACCCCGGGGTGCGGGTATGGGTGCAGCGACGGCCCGGCCACTGTGGTCAAGCTGAACCCCGGCGCCTCGGTCGAGCAGATCTTCGGGTTGTATGGATGGAAGGAGGTGAACCTGCCCCCCGAGTGTTGGGAGGGCTCCGACTGCGACCCCACCACGCCGTGCTACGTCGGCCGCGCCGTTATTGAGACGCCGCTGACGCTGGAGATCCCCGTGACAGAGACGTGCGACTTCACCGACGAGTGCGGCTGCGAAGGGGAGACCTGCACCTTCCAAATCAGCGATGACGTGCTCCCCTTGGCGAGCGCGGAGCTCGTCAAATTTGAGTGGGATGGGGCGGTGGAGGGCGGCACCTTCGTCGTGGAGTGAGGCGCGCGGGCGAGCGCGTGTTCGTTGGTGGTGGACTGCCGGATCGCGGACGTCGGAATCGACGCCGTAGACCGTCGTTTTCGCCGCTGCCGAGGCTGCATCCGCAGGTTCGAAGGATGGTCCCTCGCGGATCACGCGGATATGGCATGGTTGGGCTGTGGCGATGAAGCAGGTTTCAGACAACGACATGCGCGGCGATCAAGACGATGAGCTCATGGGACTCTCCGGGGCAGAGGAGGCCGAGGACGAGGAGCTTCCGAGCGAGCTGAGGCTCGATATGTGGCTGCGGGACCGCGAGGTCATCGAGGCGGTCAGCGCCTACGCCACCCCCCGCGAGCGGCAGGCGTTCGTGACGACCGCGCTTCGAATCGGCGTGTTGGCCATGCGGCAGGCCAGCGGCGAGGTGGACGCGACGTCTGTGCGCAACGAGGGCGAGCGCATGCTGACCCAGCTCGCCGCCTCGCTGACCCAGCATAAAGAGACCGTGGCCGAGCAGGTGTCGCACCAACTGAAGATGTACTTCGATCCCAATGACGGGCACTTCAACGAGCGGATCAAGCGGCTCGTCGCGCGAGACGGTGAGCTGGAATCGACGCTCCGTGCCCTCATCGGTCGGGAGGACTCGGAGCTGGTGAAGACGCT
The DNA here is from genome assembly GCA_014240065.1 of Myxococcales bacterium. GTDB lineage: Bacteria > Myxococcota_A > Polyangia > Nannocystales > Nannocystaceae > JAAZXR01. The sequence continues at coordinate 5,124 of JAAZXR010000075.1, read as the reverse complement.
CGGCGCCCACATCGGGGATCGCAGCCCGTTGATGAAGCTCCTCGATCCAAACGAGGCAGACGGGATGGTGGCGGCGCTCGAAGGCAGGGTCGCGACGGTGCTCGAGGCGCAGCGCGAGCGCATTTTGAGGCAGTTCTCCTTGGATGACGACGCGAGCGCGCTGAGTCGTTTGGTGCAGCAGATCAAGGGCAACAACGCCGAGGTGGTGCGGGAGTTCTCCCTCGACCACGAGGACTCGGCCCTCAGCCGGCTGATGCGGGGGGTGCAGGATGCCCAGACCCAGATCAGCCGTGAATTCTCGCTCGACGAAGAAGACTCCGCGCTCGCACGCATGAAAAAGCAGATGCTCGACGTGCTCGAGCAACACCGCACGGAGCGGAAGAACTTTGAGGTGGAGGTGCGCACAGCCCTTAAAGAGATGCAGGCGCGCAAGGAAGAGCGGGCGAAGTCCACCCGACACGGCGCGGAGTTTGAAGCCTCCGTCGCCGCCCAGGTGCGCGAGCTGTGCCGGCCGCTCAATGACGTGGTGCACGACACTGGGAACACGCCGGGGCGGATTAAAAATTCGAAGGTGGGAGACTGCGTGGTTGAATTTGGACCGGAGCACGTCGCCAGCGGCGCCAAGGTGGTGCTGGAGGCGAAGCAACACCGGAGCTACGACTTGAAAAAGGCGCTCGCGGAGATCGAGGTGGCGCGAAACAACCGCGAGGCGCAGGCGGGCATCTTCGTGTTCTCGTCCAAGACGGCCCCCGCGGGCACCGAGCCCATGCGGGCCTACGGGACTGATCTCGTGGTCGTGTGGGACGCGGAGGACCCGGAGACCGACATTGTGCTGGACGCGGCGCTCTTCGCCGCGCGCTCCATCGCCGCGGCGATTTTCTCGTCACGCAGCGGGGACCAGGCCGACATCGGGGTCGTCGAGACCGCGATTTTGGGGATTCAAAAGCAGCTTGGATCGCTGGAAGACATCTCCAAATGGGTAGGGACCATCAAGAGCAACAGCGAGAAGATTGAGAACAAGGCCCGGATCATGAGGGACAAACTCACCAAAGAGATCGCCCAGGCCCAAGAGGGCGTGGAGGCGATTCGGCGGGGCTAGTTGGGTCGGACGAGCGCGGCAGGGACGAGCGCCGGGGCCCGGTGGTGCGGGGGCGCTGGGCGAGACTCCCGTTGGACTTGGTGCGCGTCCCATGGATCGCTCGGGGTGACGTTGCAGTGGAAGAGAGCGGGGGGGCCTCGCCGGCGGGGCCCATTCGAGATAGACTCCGCCGATGCGACGACTCTGTATTGCCGCTTTGTTCGCGGGAGGTTGTACGGCCTCGGACGCTGAGGGGCCCCTCACGACTGGATTGGGGGAGGGGGATCATGCCTTCACCGTGGACGACGGCCTCGGTGAGGACGCCGCCACCGGGACTGCGAGCGACGGAGTCGAGGACACCGAGCCTTCCAGCGGAGATGGAGACGGGGACGGAGATGGAGACGGAGAAGGAGATGGAGATGGAGATGGCGACCCCAGCGCGACGACGTCGGGGGCGTCCACCTCGGGAGACGGCGATGGGGACGGAGACGGCGATGGAGATGGCGACCCGGGCGCGACGACGTCCACGACGTCCACATCGGGGGACGGAGACGGAGATGGAGATGGAGATCCTGGTACGACGACGTCCACGACGTCCACGTCGGGAGACGGAGACGGAGACGGAGACCCTTCCAGCTGTGTCGCCGACGAGCCGATCGGATGTGGCTTCGCGGGGAACGGAGAGACGGGGCTGCTCAGCACCTGGGGGGAGATTAACCTGTATCCCGCGTGCACCAGCGCCTACGCGGACAACGCCGACGAGCACATTTACGAGTTCACCACCTCGAACATCGTGACGGTGACCACGACCCTCACGCCCATCAACGACGATGATCTCAACCTGTGGTTGCTCGAAGGGATCTGTGACCCCGGCTCTTGCGTAGACTACTCGCACAGCAGCAGCGGCCCCGAGGAGCTGACGTTCACGGCCTATCCTGGGGTCTCGTACTTCGTCGTGGTGGACGGGTGGTCATTTCACACCGGCCCGTACAACCTCCAAGTGACTTGCAACTAGACGGTCAAGACTGGGGGCGGGCGACCTCCGGCGCTGCCGAACGTCGCCCCTCGTCGCTGCGCGTGGCTATTGCAGGGACTGTTTGATCACCCGGATCAGCAGCTCGTTGAGCGGCTCCACCTGATAGTCTCCGATGGTCGGTTCGATGTGGCTGTTCCCGATGCCGCTGTGATCCGTGAGGAAGATGTAGGTCCCGCCGGTGGCGACGTCCGCCATGCGCATGAGGAACTCCGTGCTCTTGTCCACACCGCTGGCCGCGACTGGGATGATCCGGATGCCTCTCTGGGCGGCCCCGACGACGGCCTCATGGAGCGTCGGCACGGCCTCCTCGATGTGGGGAGGGGCGTCCGCGACCAGGAACAGCAGCCTCGAGGTGGCGGACGCAGACCATTCGTGGTCGAAGACGCCGTTGCTCAGCGCGAGGTCGAGGGCCTCGGGGAAGTCACCCCCGCCGCCGTAGGTCTGGGCCTCAAGCTGGGCCATCGCGGTGTTCGGGTCTGTGAAAGGGAAATCCCGAACGACGTAGTCGTCACCGTGATCCCGATAGAAATTGACGCTGACTCGAATGAGCAAGTCGGGATCTGTCTCGGCGTGTACTTGGCCGATCACGTCGGCCAACTCCGCTTGCAGATAGTCCAGCTCGTCGCCAATGGAGCCCGTGGTGTCCACAACGAACATCAAATCCAGGATGTCGCTCGGCGACGTCAGGGTGGGGAGCGTGATCACGTTGGCGTCAGTGCCCGCAGGGATCGGGTCTTCAAGGACTGCCGTGGTGGCTCCCGACGACACCTCGATCTGTAGATCCTCGTGTCCGATTATGGTGTCCGCGCCACCGAATTGTTCTGCGAATAGGTTGGCGAACAGCTCGGCCTCGCCGTGCGCGTCGGTGCGCGCTCGCCAAACGACCTCGTCGGCGGGACCGCGCAAGACGACCTCAGCGTCCGCGACGGGGACGTTGTTTGCGACGACCATGACGGGATACCGCCCGGCGGTGTAGATGCCCCACGCGTCCTCCATGTCGCTCCACGCCGCGTCCACGCCGTCGAACAGGCTCCTCCAAAATGTCCAGTGTTCCAGGTCGCGATATTCACCAGCGGTGAGCTGCCCCGGCTCCGTAATGTCGCCGTCGCCGTCGCCGTCGCCGTCGCCGTCGCCGTCGCCGTCGCCGTCGCCGTCGCCGGACATCGCCTGGCCATCGGAGGAGCCGAGCTCAAGATCCCCGCCGCATCCTGCGAGGCCGGATAGGATCGCCGCTGAGAGGAAGACACTCTGGAGTAAGTGGATGCGAAAACGCCTCATCATGGTTTGAGTAGCGTGCGCGTGTCTGATCGGCTCATGATTTTTCGCAGCCGACGATCTTTGCGCTAGCACGCTCTGGCGCGGTGTCCGACGCGCACTGGCGGTTCCCCTATTTCTTGACCGAGGGTCTTTTGGTGTTTTGCGATAGAACAACGTAGGGGGTAAGTTATCGAGGATTCCTGAAGGACCCTGGGACAGGGAGGCCTGCGTGAAAAGTAAAAGTTGGCAACTTGCCCTCGCGCCGACCCCGCCGAAAGGACCCTGGGACGGGTTTTCGGGTTTTCGGGGTTTTCGGGGACGGGTTTTCGTGGTTTTCGGCCAGGGATCCCACGAAAGGACCCTCGGTCGGGATCCAGGATCCAGGGGTCCAGGGATCCCGGAGAATTCCTGAAGCACCCAGGGACGGGATGAGACAGCGAACGCTCAGCTGCCTTCTGCTCGGTAGCGATGGATGCGCGTTCCATTCCACGAGGGGTCGTAACCATTTGCCCAGTAGCGAATCCCCCATGGGTTGGCCGAGAAGGTCTCTATCGTCGGTTGCGTGAAGTGGACGTCCGACATGAAGTGACCGACCCGTTCGTCCATGATCGGTCCGAAGGGACTGACGACGCTCACGCGGCTCGTGTTGCTGGTGTCGCGATAACTCACCACGCTCGCTCCCGCAAACACATCAAAGTCGTAGAGCTGTTTGATGTCGATGTCGATTTTTCGGGTGCCGCGGTAGTCGAGGGTCGTTGTGTCGTACCGAACATGCTTGTCACACGCGAGCAGCACGATTTCATCTTGACCACGATCCCACGCCATGCGCGATATTTCTGTGACCCCTGGCGCGAAGCACGTACTGGCGAGGCTCGCGTGTTCCGAGGGCGACACGACCTCCTCTTCCCAGTTGACGTGGTCCGTGGTTTTGAAGATGCGATAGAAGTCTTGTCCACCACCGCCCACGGTGTCATCCACCAGCGCGAAGAGCGTGCCGTCGTCGGTCACGGTGATGTCGTAGACCCAATAGTCATGACCTTGCGGAGGCGCAGGGAGGATCGCGTAATTGACGGGCTTGCAGTCGTAGTTGAACTGGACGAAGTAGTTGTACTTCGAATCCCAAGCGGTCTGATAGGTGTTCCCGAGCGCGAGGTGTGCCCAGATCGTCTCGGTGTGGGTGTTGGGTTTGTAGGCCGTGGACATCACCTTGGACGGCCGCCAGATGTTTCCGTCGGTGGGCCAAATGCCGTAGGGGTTTCCATTGACGAAGCAACGCACGGCGCCGTCGCTGTTCACCGCGTAGAAGTCACCGTTGTGGGTGGCAGCGAATCCATTTCCCGCGGAGGACGGGCCGTAATGGTTTTCGTCGAGGATGTCGCACGCGAGCAGCGACGAAAGGCCGACGACGAAGATGGGGAGGATGGTACGGACACGTGGAGAGAGCTTCATGGTGGGGGAAGCTAGCGGGTGCCTCATGGAGCAAGGAAGATACGTGAACGACAATAACGAGCGTGTTGCTGGCGCAAAGATCACCGGCTCTCGAGCCTGTCTTGATCGAAGTCACAGCGGGGCGTGGATCGTCGCATTCTGAAACTGCGAAACACAGCAAACCCGAACCCGAACCGCAAAATCGAACGGCAAAATCGAACCGCAAAATCGAACCGCAAAACTCCCAACGGGACAGACCCACCAGAACCGAGAACCGAGAACCGAGAACCGAGAACCGAGAACCGAGAACCGAGAACCGAGAACC
>JAAZXR010000074.1 GCA_014240065.1 Myxococcales bacterium | reverse complement strand
GATACAGACGCTCTTGCCACCGCTCGCCGTGGGTGATGTCATCCGCATTGTCGGGGGGCGAGGAACGGAGAAATCAAAAGAGCTGGAGATAAAGGCTTGGACCGAGACTTATCTGATTGAAGGGGGCTACTGATGTTCCATCGCGCACCACCACTACCAGGCACTGCTCATCGTGGCTGGACTCCCATCGTCGAATGCGAGTCCCTGTTCGGGATCCGCATAACAGGAATGGTTCGTGCCAGCATCTCGCGGTTCTCCAAGGGCACGCAGGAGGCAGCCTTTGCGGGCGGTGCCGCCCCGATCACCCTGATCGATGGCGACAAACTCATCGACCTGCTGATCCAGCACGGCATTGGCGTGCGAAAGAAGACCGTCGAGGTGTTGGAGGTCGTGGCCGAGGACTTTGCGATGGCCGAAGAAGGCGAATGAGACGCAGCCGAGGACAAGGCTGTTAAACGCCACCCCGATTTTTCCAGGATTTCCGGCCAAGCTGTTAAACGCCAACCACGTTCTCGCCCGAGAACCCGACCCAGAGATCAATACGAGAGCACTTCCAGCCCGCCGAACCCTCGCCCTGCTACGCGTCATCACATTTGGGACTTTTCACGACGCAACTGCGACCCCTTCGGGATCATTGAGGAACTGGATGTCAGGGCTGCTGGACGACATATCGCGCGCGGTGACTCCAATCAGTGGTTCTGCTCCAGAGACTTGTGAGTGAATCTCGGGAGATCCCGACCCGGGGTCCTCTGCGTTGCGCGATGGAACCTCGTAGGACCGTGGCGACGTGATGCGCCTCGCTGCCCGCCTCGCTGCCCGATCGCCCCGCCGCCATCCCCCTCATCCCCGGGCGGTCGTGCACACTTTTCGAAGCAGCGTGTGCACGCGGGGGAGTTGGGCGGTGTGCGGTCGGGAATTCGGGCGCACATCTGTGCACGGTGAGATCTCGGGTGTGAAGGTGTGTGAACTCCGCGGGCGGTGCACAACCAGGGGATGCCAATCCAAGGAAAGACCCTTCACGGGTACCTGAGCCCCAAGGATGTTGCGGAGGTGTTGAAGGTGTCCGTGCGGCACGCGCGACGTCTGATGCATGCCCACATGACCACCCTGCGTCTGGACAGCGGTAGACTTCGAGTGTCGCGGTACGCCCTCGATGCGTATCTGGCCGCGCGAGAGGAGCCCCCGTGCCACGCCGAAAGTCCCGCCTGTACCGCAAGAAAAACCGCCAAGGCGTGCGAGGAGGCCACTGGTACGGCTGGTACCAGGTCCGGTCGGGGCACAAGGCGACCTACGTCTGCCTCTACACCCACGACCGCGCCGAGGCGGAGCGACGACTCGAAGAGGTTGAGCGTCGAGCGATCGCTCAAGATTACCTCGCCGAGAACCCGTCCACGGGAGGACCCCGCTGGCATCCCGCCCTCCGGTGGGACGTCCCGGAGCGCGCCTGCGGAGGCGCCGTCGCCGTCGCCGGACAAGCGGCCAGGCAGGCCTCCAGCACCGAGGTCGTCGACGTCCCCGGGCCCGGCGAGGTCCCGAACCTCGAGTCGAGACCTGGGCGCACAGACGGGTCCATCTCCACGTCCCGGTGCCGTCCAGACCGCCGGCGGCCCCCGCGACGCGCCAGAGGACGGCGTGGAGGCGCACGGGGCGATGCGTCACAAGCCCCCGCGCCCGACGACAGGCGGGGAGCCCGAGGGAGAGACGCCGTGGGCGGTGGGGGCGTGACGTTGAAGGCGGTCATCGCCGACCTGCTGGCCTATGGGCTCGAACATCGCGCAGAGGCGACGCGCCGGGCGCACCGTCAAAAGGCGGGGCACCTGCTGCGGGTGTTCGGGGAGGAGACCACCGTCGACGAGCTCACCATGGATCGGGTGTCGCAGTACCACGAGATCCGACTCGCCGAGGGGGCGCACCGCAGCACGGTCTTCAAGGAGAACAGCCTGCTCAATCAGGTGCTCAAGTGGGGGCGTCAGCGGGGGATGCACCATCGAGAGCCCCGCAGCATCGTGGCGTCCATCCGAAACGAGTACGAGCCGCGCACGAGATTCCTGGATCCCAGCGAGGTGACGCCGCTGCTCGCCGAGCTCACGCCGAGGCGCCAGCGTTGGGTGCTACTGGCGCTCTACACCGGCGCGCGTCGGTCGGCGGTGGAAGGCATGGAGTGGCGCGACGTGAACCTCCCGAACCTTCAACTGCTGGTGCGTGGGACGAAGACGAAGCGGTCTCGCCGCCACGTGCCCATCCCCGCGGCGCTGGAGGCCATGCTTCGCGAGGTGCCGGTGCACGCGCGTCACGGTCCGCTGGTGGAGCCGTGGTCCGGGGTGGCCAAGGGGCTCAAGCGGGCGTGTCGGCGCGCTGGCATCGAGGCGGTGACCCCCAACGACCTGCGCCGCACCTACGCCTCGTGGCTGATGCAGGCGGGGGCGGAGGCCTTCGTCGTCGCGCGGCTGATGGGCACGTCGGTCGAGATGATCGACAAGACCTACGGGCACCTGAAAGACGACAACCTGCGGTCGGCCGTGGCGCTGCTGCCCGACACGGGGGCGCTCGACGCGGGGCATCTGGGCGAGGCCGCGTCATCCACTACCCGGGTAGTGATAGGGCCGCCGGGATGTCCCGATCGCACCCTTGTGGACCGCGCTGACCTCCCCGATCCCGGCACGGTGCCTGCAGCCACTTCGCCGTCCCGACCGCCCGACGTGGGGACGCGCGCGGCCACGCATGCCGCCAAGACCGTCGCAGACGGCCGATCTCCCGCACGCACCAACCCCCCAACAAAACAACCCCACCCCCCGGTGGGGAGGGTGGGGTTAGTGAGCCCGGTAGGACTTGAACCTACGGCCCGCGGATTAAAAGTCCGCTGCTCTACCAGCTGAGCTACGAGCCCGAAAGTCTCCGCCCCGGCGGACCGGAGCGGAGGAAGCGACCCCTACGGGATTCGAACCCGTGTCGCCAGCGTGAAAGGCTGGAGTCCTAGGCCCCTGGACGAAGGGGTCGCGAGAGCGCTGTTCTTACTCGAAACTTCGGCGTTGCACAAGCCCTGAAACGACGCCTGCCGCGACTGGGCGACCGCCCTGGGCGGGGGCGCGCGGGGGCTGGGAGGCGGCGCGGCGCGGCGCAGGGTGGGGGACGCGCCCACCGCTGGGCGCAGGTGGCGACCGTCGCGCGATCTCGACGCCACCGCCGCGAGGCGTCGGATTCGCGGGCCGCGTCGCTGCACCGCCGCGGCCACCAAGAACAACGAGAGGACCCACGACGCGCGTGAATCCTCTCGGCGAGGGCTGCGCCCCGTCGGCGTCGGCGATCAGCCGGCGTCGGGGTTGAGCAGCAGCATGGACTTGGCCGAGGCCTTGAACGTCGCCTTGAGCGCGTTCCATGCGGGGGTCTCACACTCGTAGACCACCCAGTGCATGCGCTCGTGGGAGGCCTTGAGCATCACGAAGGCGCGGGCCTCGCCCTTGCCCTCGGCGGCGGGGACCTCGAGGTCCGCTGTGATCGAGCGCTTGGATCCCTTGCCCTTCGCGGCACCGGCGTTGACCGTGGTGCCCTCCGGGTAGCCGAGGGACTCCACTGTGTCCTTGAGGTACTGCGCCATCTCCATCTCTGGATCGTCTTGGAAGTAGCCCATGGCCCCGAACGTGATCGTGGCGGGAGGAACACCCTCTACGCATCCCGTGGAATCGGTCTTGCTCGGGTTCATGGTGGCGAAGAACGGGTTTTGCTCGACGAACGCCTCGACGCCCTTGGGCAGACGAATGAGGACGGCGTCGTTGAACACGGAGGTGGGCATGTCCTGGTTCACGTCGGCCGGGCACTCGGTGCGGACGGCCACGGCGTACGGGTCGTTGGAGTTGGCGGCGGCTTGCTTGGAGCCACCATCGTCGGCGGCGGCTTGCTTGGAGCCACCATCGTCGGCGGCGGCGCCATCATCGGAGGCGGCAGTCTTGGCGGCGCCGTCCTCGCCGGGAGGGGTGGTGCCGTCGGGCGTGGCGGGCTTGCAGCCCATTGCCAACGCGAGGCCAAAAAACAGAGCGGTGACAGGTGCGATCGTTTGTCGATTCAAAAGGTAGTACTCCTTGGGCGCGGAACTTATCAGGCATCTTTGAGGATGTGGAGTTCTCGTCGACATCCGATCCTCACGAGGAGGCCACGTCGCCACGGCGCGGACTTCCACAACGAGGGCTCAGCCGCATGGATCTAGAAAAAACGCGCGGCTAGCCGCCATTATTGACGCTGCGCCGCAGCAGAACACTGTTGCGCGAAAAGCGCGATCGCGCGCTGTTCGGGCTCGCGCATCCGATGCGCTAGCGTTCCATGTGCCACTGCACGGCGCCGTCGGGCAGGAAGTACATGAGGGTCATGCGCCCACCCTCCACCGTGGGCGTGTGCCGACTTCCCGGGCCGAGGAAGACCCACCCCGGGGGGCGCCCGTCGAACGAGATCTCCTCTGTCGCGGTTTCCCCATTGGCGCCGCGCGCGGCGAAGCCGATGGTCACCTCACCCTTGGGGTGCGTGTGCTCCACCGCCGCGCCGTCGAGGCTCACGACGTCCACCGACAGGCCATGCGATGCCGGCGTGCCCTTGGCGATCCTGCAAAAGCGGGCCTGCGGTTCCCCGCGATCACACAACCATCCCTCCTCGACCCCGCGGTGCAGCGACGCCTCGACCGCGCGCACCAAGGGCGACGCATGGGGGAAGCGCTCGCGCAGCTGGGATTCGAGGGCGGCGATCTGCTCGGGCGAGGTGCGGGACGCGGGATCGAGTCGCGCCACCTCCTCGAGGAGTGGGTCGATCAGGTCGAGCAAGCTCGCGGGGTCGTGCGCAGCGGTGGGATCGGTCATGGCGACGCAGTGTCTCCCACGTGGGCGTCGAACGCCAAGCGCTCCGCGTCGGCTCGGATCGTGTGAACCCTCTCGCGCGTGTCTTCCGGGCGGTCCGTGCCCGTCGCCACGAGGGCGCGGCCAGCGGTGGCGACGATCACGGGGGCGCCCGAGAGTCGTTGGACCGCGTCACCGATGCGGTCGCCGTCGCCGTCGCCGGCGGGGGCGGGGGCGTCGCGAGCGAGCCACGCGCGGACCGGGACGCTCGTGCCTCGCGGGACGAGGGCCACGCGATCGTTGGGGAGCAACACCACGTCGAAGGGGAAGCTGCTCGCGGGGGAGGGGCTGCCCACCCACGCGCCCACCGCCTCGCGCATGTGAACCTCCCACGCGCGGGTCATGGCCGCTCGCAACCCGGTGAGGTCACATGACGCGGGGAAGAGCCACACCGGGCGGCGCTGCGGGTCGTGGAGCTTCACCAGCGTGCGTGGCGGGAGGCCGAGGCGATCCAGCAACGAGCGGAGCAAGGTCAACTCGGTGGAGAGCACGGACAAGTCGAGGTCCACGAGCAAGGGCAGGGCGTGTTCACCGCTGCGGGCGTGGTCGGTGAGCAGCTTCACCGCGGCGTCCACCTCCGCGGATGTCAGGTCCACTGTGATCAGCATGCGCGCGCTGGCGGGGATCCACGAGAGCGATTCGAAGGCGCCCTCGCCGACGCAGCGGAGCGGGGTGGGCGGCTCGTTGGCGGGTCGCGCTTTCATCGCCTGTTCAACGGGGGGCCGCTCGGCCGCGGGCGGCTCAGACTTGCACCCCACGAGCGCGGCGAACCCCGCCGTCACCGCGAAGCGACGCACGACCGGCGCGCCGAAGATGCGGCGGCGTCGGGTCACGGTGTGGGCGCTCTCAGGCGCGGGTCGATCAACACGTCTGCGTCGGCGGCGGGGATCTGCAGGCGCCCGCTGACCACCTCACCTTCGGCGGTGAACGCCACCTTCGCGGCGATCTCTTTCATGCGCTCGGATTCGGCGAAGACCGTGCGCTTGGCGAGCTCATCCACCGCGAGCTTGGCCTCGTCGGTCCCCAACATCTGGAACGCCACCTCGCCGTCTGCGACACCGCCTTCGCGGCGGCGCAACGAGGCGCGCGCGCGGCCGACGTCGTGGGCGAGATCGAGGTGCGTCATCGGGCCAGCGGCGATCGCGAGCACGGACAGCTCTCGGTCTTGCGTGAGCGCCTCGAGGATCTCCGCCTCCGCCGGGGAGGCGGGCAAATCGCGGGCCGCGGTGAGCGGACTGAGGCCCGAACCGATCTCTTGGAGCGGCACAAAGGCCACCACGTCGTCCTCCAGGAACACGAGGTTGAACGGAAACGCGGAGCGTGGCCGAAACACCTCGAAGCCCTCTGATTCCGAGAGCGTGCCCTTCCCGGCGAGGGCCTTCTTGAGGTCGTCGCGCGGGCGCTCGAGGCGGCGGACCAGGTACAGTCCGTTGGCCACTCGAGGTCGCATGACGAGCATGTCGTCGTCGAACCACTCGTTGACCGTCGCGGGGTCGTCGGCGCCGAGCAGCACCCCGAGCCCCCACTGGAGGTCGGAGGGGGCCTTGACGATGGCCTCGAGGTTGGGCGGGAGCCCAAAGATCATGGAGAGCCGCTCGCCGTGCAAGGTGAGCTCGTTGCGCACGTAGCCGATGCTCGTGGCGTCGGGGTCGAGCCACGCCAAGAGGGTGGCGTTGGTCGGGGTGCGCGGTGCGGCGTTGGGCGCGGCCTCGTCGCTGGGGCTCACGGCCGCGTCGGCCGCCGTGGTCGCGGCGACCGCGTCGTCGGGTGGCGGCGCGGAGGTCTTTGAGCAGCCCGCGAGCGAGACGAGGGCCGCGAGCGCGAGGGGGCGGAGGCGAGACGTGAACTGTGGCTTCATGTTGGGCATGTCGTCGGGGTCTAGGGGGTCGAGGGGCGCCAGCGGCCGTCGGCGCGGACAAAGCGGCGGGGGAGACGGCGCGCGCGGGCGGGCGCCGGGGCGTGGTCGCCGTCGAGATCGTCGTAGCCCGGGTCGTGCGGCAGCACAATGGCCACCGTACTGTCTACGGCGGCGACGCGTGGCAAAATAGTGTCGGCGGCTTGCGCTCGGGTCCGCCGCTCGAGCGCGTCGAGGTCGCCGGCGATCTCCATGAGCACACAGATCGTGGGCGGCGGAAGGTCCACCTCGCCGGCCTCCCATCGCGCCAAAAACCCCGCGGCGGTGTCCCAACATCCGTCGGTGGTCTCGTGGCCGTCGTGGGTCGCCGCGTCGACCTCCTCGGCCGACACGCGCACCACAAAAAACCGCGCGAGGAACCGGCGCCCTTCTCGGCTCGGGGTGGTCCAGGTGTCGAACCAGCGCAGCGGCGTGTCGCCGAGATCGATGGAGGCCTCTTCGAGCGTCTCTCTGCGCGCTGCGCGCTCGAAGGTCGTGTCTTCGCCGGCGGGGCCGTCGCTCGCGTCGACGCGACCTCCGGGGAACACCAAGGCGTCCGGCATGAACGGGCTCTTGGCGGAGCGCCGCACCATAAACAGGCGCGGCGCCGTGTCAGGCGCGCTGGAGTCCTCCGCAGGGGCGAGGACGACGACCGTGGCCGCGGGCTGCGGCGGGCCGTGCTCGGCTGGGGATCGCGTGGACACGCCCCGCATCATGCACGAAAACGCGGCGCCAATGTTAGGTTGAAGTGGGTGGCCGATCTCAAACAAACGTCCTCGTTTTCGACGCTGCCTCCGGAGGACGCGTCGGTGGTGGAGGTGACGGCCCCCCCCATGGCTCGCTCCGAACAATCCGCGCTGGTGTCGTCGCGTTTTGTGGAGGCGCTGGGCGTGCCGGCCATGATCTTGGACGAGGCCGGGATGGTGCTCTGCGCCAATGACGCGGCGTCGGCCTTGCTGCAGGTGGAGCGCAGCGCGTTGGTGGACGAGCCGCTGCTCACCTGGATCGGCGGCGCGCAAGGGCGAGCAGGATTTGGCCGCCAGTTCCTCGCGTTGACGCGGGGCGGGGAGCACGAGTCCTTCTCCCGCGAGCTCGACGTGCGGCCGCGGCTCGGTCCGCCCGTGCCATGCCACTGTCGGGTGGCGCGCGTGACCGGTTTTGGGGTGCTGCTCACGTTGGAGGCCCTCGCGATCGATGGTGACGTGGACGCCGACTACGGTCGGGCGGTGACGCGGGCGCTCGATGCCCTCGACGAAGGCGTGATGCTCATCGACGCGACCGGGAAGGTGGTCCACTCCAACGCCTTCGCGCGCCACCTCCTCGGTGGGCGCGTCGAGGGGCGGGCGCTGCACGAGCTCGTGACGACCCAAGAAACCACAGGCGTGGCGGAGGCGTTGTCCTTGGCGCAGGCCGGCAGCTGGCGGGGCGAGGTGAGCATGCGGCGACTCGACGGCGACTCGTTGCCCGTGGCGCTCTCGCTCGCCTCGGGGGCGGGGGACGGGGCCACCGCCATGGCGCTGATGCGCGACCTCACAGCGCAGCGACAGCGCGACTTCGAGCAGCGCCTTTCGACCCATGTGGATCGCGCGCTCGTGCGCAGCGAAGACCCGCGCACCAGCGTCGCCATGGCCTGCCAAGCGCTCGTGGTAGGGATCGAGGCGACGGCGGCGTGCGTCGTGACGCGGGTGGGGGGCACGCCCGAGCGTTGGTACATCGTGAGCGACGAGGGGCAAGACGTGCGCGTCGTGGACGAGGCGGAGTTCGCGTGGCTCGAGTCGCTGGTCACGGAGGGCGGGCTCACGGAGGTTGACGATCCAAAGCTCGGCGCGTTCGGGTTGCGCGCAGGCGCCGGGCCTGCCGAGGCGAGCGGCGACGCGCGGCCGGTCACCGGCGCCGTGGCGTTGCGCGCGCCGACGGGGGTGGTGGGATATCTGTTGATCGAGTTGAGCGCTCGTTCGGCGCCTCGACGCGCGCGGGCCTTCTCCTTGATCGAGCGCGTCGCGCCCCAGCTCGCGCTCGGCCTCGCGGGGGGGTTGAGCCTCATGGAGACGCGGGCCCTGCTCGCCTACCAGCTGCGCGTGCTCGATCAGACCGCCGTGCTGCTCAACAGCCTCGACGCAGGTGGCCGCGTGGTCACCTGGAACCGCGCGAGCGAGCAGCTCTTGGGCACGCCCTCCCAGGAGGCGCGGGGGCGGCGCTTCGGGGTGGAGTTCGCGGTCGCGAACGATCCGGAGGCGTGGCACGACTTTGTCGAGCGTGTACGGGTCGAAGACATGGGCACGATGGAGATGGGCTTCATGGACGCGGCCGGTGGAGAGGTGCCGCTGCACATCGAGGGGCGGGCGCTCAAGGAGGGATCCCGCGTCACCGGCATGGTGCTCGTGGGGCTCGACCTGCGCAACCGGAGGGCGCTCGAGTCGCAGGTGCTCCGCTCCCAAAAGCTGGCGTCGGTGGGGCTGCTCGCCGCGGGCATCGCCCACGAGATCAACAACCCGCTGTCAGGGGTGGTGGGCTACAGCCGGCTCTTGTTGAATCGCTCCTTGCCCGAGGAGGTGCGCGAGCGGGTGGAGAAGATCTCCGCGAGCGCGGAGCGCTGCCGCAAGATCGTGGAGGGGGTGCTGTTATTCTCGCGTCAGGGCGGCGGGGAGCCGAGGCCCACCGACCTTCGCGACATCGTCCATCGAGTCACCCAGATCGGAGAGTACCAATGGCGCATGCACAACGTTCAGGTGCTCATTGACGCCCCTTCTCCCGTCGCGATTCAGGCCGACCCAGATCAGCTCGAGCAGGTGCTCTTGAACCTCATGTCGAACGCGGTGGACGCGATGCCCCGAGGGGGCGCCATCCAGCTCACGCTGGGGCACACAGACGACGGGCGGGCGAGCTTGCAAGTGACCGATTCGGGCCTGGGCATCCCTAGCGACGTGATCCCGCGCATTTTTGACCCGTTCTTCTCGACCAAGGAGATCGGAAAAGGCACCGGGCTCGGGCTCGCGATCTCCTATGGGATCATTCAGGACCACGGAGGTGATATCCTCGTGAAGTCAACCCCAGGGGACGGCACCACCTTCTCGGTGCTCTTGCCCGCGCTCGCCGACACAGATGAAGAAGCGAGCACCGAAGGAACCTCGAATCCATGAGTCGTACCAGGAGCCAACCGGCGGTCAAAGACACCTACTCCACCCACGATGTAGCCAAGATCTGCAGCGTCACGCCGACCACGGTCATTCGTTGGATCGAAGACGGGTTGATCCCCGCGTTCAAGACCGTGGGGGGGCACCGCCGGGTGCGTCGCGACGACCTGGAGAAAGTCTGCCGCGATCGCAACATCCCCTTCGATCTAGGGTCGGGGGATGAGGTCGGGCGCATCTTGGTGGTCGACGACGAGCCGGTCGTGCTCGACCTGGTGCGCGACGTGGTCAAGGACCTGTCGCACAAGTTTGACGTGGAGGTGGCGCGCGACGCCTTCGACGCTGGACGCCTCGTGGCGACGTTTCGGCCCCAGCTGATCTTCTTGGACCTCATGATGCCTGGGGTGGACGGCTTCGAGGTCTGCAAGCGCTTGAAGGCTGACGCCTCCACCGCCAACAGCGAGGTGATCGCTGTGACCGGGTATTACACCGAGGCCAACATGGAGCGGATTTTGGCCGCCGGCGCGGTCGCCTGCCTCAAAAAGCCGCTCGACGTGATGGAGGTGCGTGGCAAGTTGGCCGAGGCGTTCAAGATCGAGGAGGACGGAGGGAGCGAGGCCGGCGCCCAGGCCTCCACCCCAGCCCGCGTGTTGGTCGTGGCCCAAAATGCCGACTTCCGAGCTCGCGTGAGGGACGAGCTCGCGGGGGGGGACGCAGCCGTCGAGGTGCTCATGGCGCAGACGGCTGAAGACGCGATCTTGATGGCGAAGACGGCGCCCCCCATGCACGTGATCGTCGCGATCTCGACGCCGGGGGTGGAGGGCACCGACACCATCTCCAAGCTCGCCAAGTCTCGGCACTCACCGGTGGTCGTGGCGGTCCACGATGACCCCGACGAAGAGATCCGCGCGCACGCTCGGAGCCAAGGCGCTCGCATGTGCCTCCCCACCACCGCGGTGGTGGGATCGGCCCGAGAGCTGCTCGGTTTGTGAGAAGCAACACCTGAGGGATCGCGCACGGAGCGCCCAGTCGACGGCGGGGCGCGCGGGTGGACCTGCGAGGCGGCGGGCCGAGCGTTTCGGTGTGGCGCGCCCGCGGTGCCGCAGTTGCGGCCGTCGCCGAGGGAGGGCGCCGAGGTCGCCGCGGAGTCTTGACCAGCCGGCGGGTGCTCGGCGATAAGCCTATCATGTCCAAGCGCATCGTCCACATCGTCGGCACTGGCACGATCGGGGAGCCGCTCATCGGTCTCTTCTCTCACTTCAAAAAAGAGTTGGGCATCGACGAGGTGACCTTTCACAAGCGCACGCCGCTGGTGGACGAGCGCGCCAAGGTGCACGCCATGGTGCGCAAGGGCGCCACGCTCTGCACCGACGAGCGCAGCGTGGAGAAGTTCGAGGCGCTGGGGCACAAGATCTCTTATACGACCCAAGAGGCGCTCGAGCGGGCCTCCGTCGTCATTGACTGCACCCCGGTGGGCAACAAGCTCAAGCCGCAATACGTTGAGACGAGCGGCCCGAAGGTGTTTATGGCGCAGGGCAGCGAGCTCGGCTTCGGCCAGCCCTACGCGCGCGGTATCAACGACGAGTCCCTCAACCTCGACGAGCGCTTCGTGCAGATCGTCTCGTGCAACACCCACAATATCTGCGTGTTGCTCAAGACCCTCGGCGCCGCGCCGGGCCAAGACATGGGCGTGACGAACGGCCGATTTTTGTGTCTGCGTCGCGCGACCGACATCTCGCAAGCCGACAGCTTCATCCCCTCGCCGGAGGTTGGCAAGCACGCCGACCCGCGCTTCGGCACGCACCACGCCCACGACGCATGGCGCGTGTTCCAAACTGTGGGCAAAGACCTCAAGCTGTTCTCGAGCGCCGTGAAGCTGCCCACGCAGTACATGCACGTGCTGCACTTCTCCATCGAACTCGACCACAGCACGAGCAAGGAGCAGCTCATCAGCCAACTGCGCGAGAACCCCCGCGTGGCGCTGACCGAGAAGCGCTCGTCGACCTTGGTGTTCTCCTTCGGGCGCGACCACGGATTTTACGGGCGCATCCTCAACGAGACTGTGCTGCCCCCGGACACGCTCCACGTCTCGGAGGACGGGCGCACCGTCACCGGGTTTTGCTTCACGCCGCAAGATGGCAACTCGCTGCTGAGCTCCATGGCGTGCGCGCTGTGGTACCTCGACGGCAAAGACCCGCGCGACCGTCTGCAGGTGCTGCGCCCCTACATGTTCGAGGAGATCTAGGCGAGGCCGCGCGGCGGGTTCGTCAGCGGCGCGCGGCGCGGTGACGGCCGGCCGCTACTGCGCCGCGGACGCCTCGTCGACGTCGATGAGGACGAGGTCGAGCACCGCGTTGATGTTGGAGACGTAGTGGAGCCGCAGATCTTCGCGCGCGCGCTCTGGGATCTCCGGTTCGTCCTTGCGGTTGCGCTCGGGCAAGATGACGTCGCGGATTCCGGCGCGGTGGGCGGCCAGCACTTTCTCGCGGATCCCACCCACGGGGAGCACCTGCCCGCGCAACGTGACCTCGCCGGTCATGGCGACGTCATGGCGAACCGGGACCCCGGTCAGGGCGGAGACGTAGCCCGTGATCAAGGCGACGCCCGCGCTCGGCCCATCCTTGGGGATGCCCGCCGAAGGCAGGTGCACGTGGAGATCGTGATCCTTCATGAAGTCGCGGTCGATGTCGAAGGAGTCGGCGCAGCTTCGGACGTGGCTCAACGCCGCCTGCGCCGATTCTTTCATCACGTCCCCGAGACGGCCCGTGAGGCGGAGCTTGCCCTTGCCCCAGGTGGACGTGACCTCCACGAACAGCAGGCGCCCGCCGGTGGGGGTCCACCCGAGGCCCGTCACCACGCCCACCTGCGGGGACTTGTCAGCCAGCTCCTCGAAGTACTTTGGCGGGCCGAGGACCTCTTGGATATGCTCGGCGTCGAAGACCTCCGGGACGGTCTTTCGCTCCGTGATGCGCATGGCGGTGTCGCGCATCACAGAGGCGATGGCGCGCTGGAGGTCGCGGACACCGGACTCCCGGGTGTAGCGCGTGGTGAGCTCGAGCAGCGCCTCACGGGTGAGGCTCAGCGGACGCTCGCCGAGCCCGTGGTCCTCCTTGAGTCGCGGGATGAGGTGGTCGCGCGCGATACAGAGCTTCTCTTCCACCGTGTAGCTGGTGATCTCGATGACCTCGAGGCGGTCGCGGAGCACGGTGGGAATTTGCCCGAGATAGTTGGCCGTGCCGATGAAGATGACGCGGGACAGGTCGTAGGGGAGGGCGATGTAGTGGTCCTCGAACTCTGTGTTTTGTTCGGGGTCGAGGGCCTCAAGCAGCGCCGAACCTGGGTCGCCGCGCATCTCGTCGCCGCCGAGCTTGTCGAGCTCGTCGAGCAAGATCACCGGGTTCGAAGAGGCGGCCTGCTTCATCGCTTGCGTGAGGCGGCCGGGGAGGGCGCCGACGTAGGTGCGACGGTGTCCGCGGATCTCGGAGGCGTCGCGCACACCGCCGAGGGAGATGCGGACGAATTCCCGACCCAGGGACTCCGCGATGCTGCGCGCGAGGGAGGTCTTGCCGGTGCCGGGGGGGCCGTGGAAGCACAGCACGGGGCCGCGCTTGTTGGGCGCGAGCGTGAGGACCGAGAGGTACTCGACCACCCGACGCTTGACGCGGTCGAGGCCGTGATGCTGGGCCTCGAGCTGGCCGCGCGCGCGGTCGATGTCGTGGATGTCCTCGGTGGCGTCGCGGCTCCCCCACGGGAGGTCGGCCACCCACTCGAGGTAGGTGCGGACGACGGTGGCCTCGCTGCTTTGAGGGTTCATCTGCTCGAGGCGCGCGAGCTCGCGGTTCACGTGGGTCTCGGCCTCTTCGGTGAGCTCGCGGGCGTCGAGGCGGAGCTTGAGCTCGTCGAGCCAGTCGGTGCTCTCGTTGTCGAGCTCGTATTGGATCGCGCGCATCTTGTGGCGCAGCATCGCCTCGCGCTCGTGTTGCGACATGGTGTCTCGCACCTGCTCGTCCACGTCGCGCTGCACCTCGAGTCGGTTCACGTGCTCGCTGATGAACTCCAGGGTCTGCCGCAGCCGCTCGTTGACGCTCTGCTCGTACAGCAAGCTCACGCGGGATTCATGCTCAAGGTCGACGTGGGTCGCGGCCATGTCGGCCACCTTCCCCGGGTTCCGCTCGTCCATCAGCCGCTGCAAAGACTCGTGACGCTGACGGCTCGCCTGCTCCGAGCCGAGGTGGTCGTCGTGTCGACGGACGAGGTCTTGGAGCGACCCGGCGAGGGCGTAGGCCAGGTTCGGCTCGTCGATAAACTCTTGGAAGGGTTCGTAGCCCACGAAGGAGTGTTCGTCGCCGCGGGTGAGGGCCGTGAGTCGCACGCGCTCCAGGCCGTGGACGAACACGGTGATCCGCCCCGGGAGGCCGTGGAACACTTGCACGAGGCGGCCGACCACGCCGATGCCGTGGAGGTCTTCGAGCTGCGGGGACTCGACCATGGCGTCCCGCTGACCGGCGACGAGCACCAGGTTGTGCCCCGGTTGTCCGGCGGCGAGGCCGTTCGCCGTGCGCACCGCGGCCACCGACGTCGGGCGGCCAAGTTCGATGGGCAGCGTCACCCCCGGCAGCAACACAGTGTTGCGGAGCGGGAGCAGCGGGAGCGCGTCGTGGCGGGCTTCGTCCCCGGACATGGAGGCATGGTAACACCGGAAGCCGGCGTCGGTGGAGCGCCCGCCTCCGGTCTTCGGGGCGAGCCTGCGAGGACGCGAGAGATCACTCCGACGGGTGCGCGATTGGCGAAAAACCGCTCGGGGTTCGGAGGCCGCCGCACGCGACCCCGCGGCCGCACCTCGGGCGCCCGCCGCTCCGGCGCCGCAAAGCGGCAGTGACAGCGGGCCGGGGCCGCGTGCCACCGTGGTGGGGCGCCCTCACACCCGCGAGTGGTCGCGTCTAGAGGGCCGAGTTGAGCCACGGGGGGCAGACCGCTATCATCCCGGCCCACGGTCCACAGCCGTCGTACCCATCATGCGAAGCCACGTATCGTCCTCTCCCCGCGCCGCGACCCGCCTCCTCTCGGGGGCCCTCAGCTTGACCATTGGCGCGACCACTTGTCTGCCGCTGCACACCGCCTTCGCGGCGCCTGCGGAGGAAGCGGCGCCCGCCTCGGACGCCGCCGCGGCTGCGGCCCCAGAGGTGCAAGCCGGCGGCGACATCGCGCTGCTCACCTTCGAAGGCAACAGCGTCATCGCAGACATGCTCCGCTACAAGGCCCTCGAAGGGCTCGAGCAGGCTGGCTACTCCGTCACCGCGGTGAAGCGCTCGGTGTCGCAGGCCGCCAAGAAGGTCAAGTGCAAGACGGTCGACGAGGCCTGCCAGGCGAAGATCTCCAAGTACCTGGTCAAGAACACCCGAAAAGATCTGGCGTTCTACGCCTACGGCACCGTCGGCGAGAACGGAGCCGCCAGCACGATCGTGCTCTACGACGTGGCCAACGGGAAGGTCGCCAAGGAGATCAGTTTCATCTTTGATGACGCCGACTTCATCGCGTCGGAGACCCTCGCGGCCAGGGTCGGCAGCGCTGCGGTGAACGCCCAGGTGCCGCGCCCCGAGATGAGCGAGGCCGAGGCCTCCATCATCGCGCAGCTCGACGAGCCGACGAAGACCGCGGAGGAAGCCGCGGCCGAGGTCGCCAAACTCAAAGAGGCCGAGGAGGCCTCGCTGGTGGTCTTCAACCGCAGCCTCGACGCGGGCGCGCAGACCGTGGACTTGAAGGGAGACTTCGACGACATCTGCCGCGAGGGTCCTCGCGAAGACAAAGAGCTCGAGCTCCCCGACGGCACCGTCGAGGTCGAGCGTGACCTCCGGCCCGCGTGCAAGCGCGGCGCGTTCTGGGGCTACTGGCAGCCCCGTGGCTACGCGGTGCTCAGCTTGACGCTCATCGGCGTGGCCGCGACGGCGGGGCTGTACGGCGGCGCCTTGGCGGGCCGCTCCAAATGGTCGGACGCGTCGACCGCCCTCGACGACTCGGGCCTCGTGGCCACCAACCCGGCCACGTCCGGGCAGTACTCCGAGCTCGCGAAGGAGGTCGCCGCCACGGGCCAGCGCGTGCGCAACCTGGCGATCGCCGGGGACATCGCGCTCGGGGCCACGGCGCTGATCGGCGGGCTCCTCGTGCTCACGGTGGTCCAGGATCGCCGCGCCGCGCGCGACTTTCTGCAGCGGGAGAAGGAGCTGAACATCTCCAACCTCCGCGTCTCACCGATCGTGAGCCCCGGGCGAGGCACCTACGGGGTGGGCGCCGGATTTAGCTTCTAAGCGCCACCGCCTTCGCCGCCAACGCGGCGCCCCCAAAAAAATGCCGACGCGTCCCAGAGGGAGCGTCGGCGTTGTTCGTGGAGCCGCGCGAGGCGGCGGCGTGGACACCTCGACTAGACGTGCTTGCCGATGAAGTCCTTAAGCTTGCCCTTGCTCCCGGGGTTGCCGACCATGCGATCGATGACCTCTCCGTCTTTGAAGACGAGGATGGTGGGGATGCTGGTGACTCCGTAGGCGCCGGGGGTCGAGGGGTTGGCTTGGATGTCGAGCTTGTAGATGCTCACCTTGCCCTCGAGGTCGGTCGCGACCGCCTCGAGCAGGGGAGTCATGGCCTTGCAGGGGCCACACCACTCGGCCCACAGGTCCACCACCACGGTGCCGCTGGCATCTTTCACGTCAGTTTGGAAGGTCGCGTCGGTCGTATTGTTCAGCATGATCGTCTCTTTGTTCTTGCCCGGGCCGTCGCGGACAACCCGCCTCGCGCCGCAGCGAAGCCACTATGGGCACGATATGGCCACTGCGCAAGCCTTGACGTTCAGCTCTTGTCGCGCGGGGCGCACAGCGACTAATCTCATGGCATGCAGCGCATTTTCGTCGCCCAGAGCCGAATCGATGTTTGGGAGAGCCAGCAGCAAGTCTTTCTTCAGGGTGACTTCATTCGGATGGTCGCGTACCCAGAGTTGGCGATGTACATCAGCCCGGCGGTGTATTTTGAGCGCGTGGACGGCTCGACGAGCGACCCCTACGACATCGTGGGGGCGGTCAAAAGCGCGGAGGAGCTGGCGAATATGGGCGCGGATCACTTTGACACGTCGGTCGTGCTCGGCGACAACGCGTACACGGTGAGCCCAGGCTTCGTCGTCATTCCCGTGGAGGACACGGGCGCCGTCGCCGAGATGGACAGCTTTCGTTGGGGGAAGTTGGTTTCCGCGCTCGAAGTGGGCCAAGTGGGCTAAGCTCTGGCCGACCCGAGGTCGCATGCTCCCCTTGTTCATCCTCACCGCGGTGCTCTACGCGACCGCGTCGTTCGCACACGGGCTTGAAGCCGCGGCTGGCGCCGGCCGGCCCATCGGGCGCCGGATTTTGTGGGTGGCGGCGCTCGCCCACCTCGCGACGATAGGGACGCAATGCCTGCAGGGGGCGCACCCGTTTCGCTCGATCTTCTTGGTGCTGAGCGCCGGGATGTGGGGGGCGCTGGTGGTCTATTTGCTGTTCGCCGCGCTCCGTGGCCCCGTCCGCGGGGTCGCGGGGATGCTCGCGCCGGCGGGGCTGCTCGGGCTGACGCTTGGCGTGGTGATGGGACCGGCGGCGGATCCACAAGGTGAGGAGTTTGGTCGCCTGCTCAGCGTTCACGTGGGGCTCGCGACGCTCGGGCTGGTGGGCTTCGTGTTGGCCTCGGCGGTCGCGGGCTTGTACCTCGGCCTCGACGCGCGGCTCCGACGCAGGCGCTCCATGCCGACGCGCGGCGGGCAGTCCCTCCAGCGCTTGGAGCGGCTGCAGTACGGGCTGATGGCGTTCGTGGCCCCGGTCTTCGCGTTGGCGGTCGTCACCGGCATCATGGTGTTGGGCCAAGGGGATCCCGACGCGGACTTTGGCCGCCGCTACGCCGAGCTAGTGGCGGCGGGTGTCGCCGTCGTGGCGAGCCTCGCGGTCCTCATCTCGCGGTTCGCGTGGGGGCTCCGCGGCCGCACCGCGGCGACGTTCACCTTGGTCGGGCTCGCGGCCATGATCGCCATCGTCATCTCCTACGGGGTGCGCCTGTGAGCCTCCTCGTCGTGGGGTTCAACCACACCACCACGCCCATCGATGTGCGGGAGCGGCTGGCGGTGCCCCTCGATGAGCTGCGGGCGAGCGTGAGCAGCCTCGTGCGCGACGTGGGGCTCGAGGAGGCGATGTTGCTGTCCACCTGCAACCGAACGGAGCTGTACGGCGTCCACGATCAAGACGACACGCCCGCGCAGGCCGCGAGCGCCCTGGCGCGGATGCGAGGGGTGGAGTTTGCCAGCGTGCGCTCGCACGCGTTCACGCGGCACCAAGGCCAAGCCGCGCGCCACATCTTCCGCGTGGCGGCGAGCCTCGAGTCTATCGTGGTCGGCGAGCCTCAAATTCTCGGGCAGGTCAAAGAGGCCTACCAGGCGGCGCGCGAGGCGGGGACCTTGGGCTCTGTGCTCGACCGTTGCATGACCATGGCGTTCCATGGGGCCAAGCGCGTCCGCAGCGAGACGCTGCTCTCGCGCGGGGCGGCGAGCGTCGCCTCGGTCTCCGTGGACCTCGCCCGGAGCATCTTCGGAGATTCGGTCTCGCAGCGGGTGTTGTTGGTGGGCGCGGGAGAGATGTGTCGGCAGGCGGGGCTGCATCTTCGAGCGTCGGGCGCGGAGTCGACCACGGTGGTGAACCGAAGCGCGGCGCGCGGCGCGGGACTGGCCGCGGAGGTGGCGGGCACGTCGCGGCCATGGACCGAACTTCGAGACGCGCTGGTGGAGGCCGACGTGGTCGTGACGGGTACGGGGGCCGCCGGCCACGTCATCGATGCGGCGCTGCTCAAGGACGTGATGCGAGCGCGGCGCGGCGCGCCGCTGTTCGTGGTGGACATGGCGGTGCCGCGGGATGTGGACCCCGCGGTCGCACGCATGTCGCAGGTCTATTTGTACAACGTGGACGATCTGCAGGAGATCGTTCGGGAGAATCTCTCGGCGCGGGTGGGGGAGGTGGAGAAGGCGGAGGCCCTGATCGACGAGGAGGTGGAGGCGTTCTTGCGCTGGACACGGTCCCGCTCCGTGACGCCCCTGCTCAAAGCGCTCGAGGAGTACGGGCGAGGAGTGCGGGAGCGCGAGGTCGACCGGGCGCT
>JAAZXR010000073.1 GCA_014240065.1 Myxococcales bacterium | reverse complement strand
GCGGGTCTGTGGTCACTTTCAACAGCACGAATGAAGCGCCGTTCGATTGGCGGATCAACTGGGATGCTTCCGCGATTTCGGATTCCGCCATGACGGTGCGGGTGTTTTGAATGCCCGCGCCGGCCGCCATCACCTTCGTCGAGGCTCCCCCTCACAAGGGAGTCGGGCTCATCGTCGGCGGCTCTCTGCTCGTCGGATTGCTCGGCGTACCATTCCTCGCGGAAGGCCTCTCACGGAGCATCGCCCCATCGGAAGAGGGCGCGTTTACACCCGAAGCCATCGCCGTGCTGATCGTGCCCGGCGTGCTCGCCATCGGCGGGGGCGTCACCATGATCGTCTTCGGTGCCCGACGAAGACGGGCCTACAATGCGTGGCGCAGAGGCGAACCCTTCGTGAACCAACGTCGAGGCGCGATCTCCCCGTTCGTCGGCCGCACGCGTGACCGCACCGGCACGTACGGGGTCCGGCTACAATTCTAGCGGCGGCGCCGCCAGCATGAGCGACACGCCGCCCTACGCCGCGGTCGTCGTCCGCGCGGTGGCGGCCTTGGTCACCGAGGAGAACTGCATCACGCCGTCGTCCACCCGCGCCCGCCGCAGCGCGGCGCGTTCGCGGGCGTAGGAGTTAAACACCTTCCAGGGGCCCGTCGCGCCGGCGCGCGGGAGGCGGTCGAGGGCGCGGCTTAAATAGCCGGAATTCAAGTTGAGGAGCGGCGCCTCGGGCACCGACGGGTCCAAGACAGGGCAACATATGTCGTGGTCATGCTCCGCCATGTGTCGAAGCACGCGGGTCACGTACTCGCAGGTCAAGTCCACCTTGAGCGTCCAGCTCGCGTTGGTGTAGCCCACGGTGAACGCCATATTCGGCACGCCGCTGAGCATCATGGAGCGGTAGGCCATCGTGTCGGCGAGGTCGACGACCTCACCGTCCACAACCATCTCCGCGCCCCCGAAGAACTGAACCTGCAGGCCCGTGGCGGTGACGATGAGATCCGCGTCGAGCACGTCCCCCGATTTCAACTCCAGCCCCGTCGGTGTGAAGGTCGCGATTTCGTCGGTCACCACCGACGCGCGCTTGTCGTTGATCGCATCGAACAGATCGCCGTCGGGGATCAGGCACACCCGTTGGGTCCACGGATCGTAGTGCGGGCGAAAGTGGGGTTCCGCCGCGTCGCCGATCTCCGCGCGCACCTGGGCAACCATCCACTCCTTGATCTGCGCGGGGAAGCGGCGCGAGAGGTTGAACATGAGCTGCTGGAGCGACCAGTTCTTCCAGCGGTTGATGCGGTAGGTGAGCGCGTCGGGCAGCTTGCCGTGGAGCCACTCCGAGAGCGGATCTCGGCCGGGGCGCGACATCACATACGTCGGCGAGCGCTGCAGCATCGTGACGTGCGCGGCTCTCTTCGCCAGCGAGGGCACCAAGGTCACCGCCGTCGCGCCGCTGCCGATGACCACCACGCGCTTGCCCGCGTAGTCGATATCCTCCGTCCACTGCTGGGGGTGCACCACCCGCCCTTGAAACGAGCTCACCCCCTCAAACGCCGGGGTGAACCCCGAGTCGTAGCGGTAGTAGCCTGTGCACACGAACACGAACTTGCAGCGGATGGTGTGCAGCGTGTCGGTGGCCACGTCACGCACGCGGATCGTCCAGCGCGCGTGGGCGCTGGACCACTCGGCGCGCTCCACTTTCTTGCCGTAGCGAATCTTCTCGTCCACCCCGAACTCTCGCGCGGTGTCCTCCAAATAACGCAGGATCGACGGGCCGTCGGCGATGGCCTGCGGGTTGTCCCACGGCCGAAAGCGGTAGCCCAAGGTGTACATGTCGGAGTCGGAGCGAATGCCGGGGTAGCGAAACAGATCCCACGTCCCACCGAGCCGCTCGCGCATCTCCAAGATGGCGTAGCTGTGGGTGGGGCAGCGCTTTTGCAGGTGTACGCCGGCGCCGATGCCGGAGATGCCGGCCCCCACCACCAGCACGTCGAGCTCTTCGTGTAGTTCGGTCACGGCCATCGCTCCTCGTGTCTCCCTAGGCCTCGAGCCGTCCGACGGACGCGAGGTAGTCTCGCGCGATCTGGTAGTCGTCGAGCTGGTCGGGGTGAAAGCCGGGGGCCAGGTAATCCACGAGCATGCCGAGCATCCGAAAGCTCCCCACGTTGCCGGGAACCTCCATGCCGCGATAGTCCTTCACGAGCCGGGCCACGCTCACGTCGGGATCGTCACGCATCAGGCTGAGCGCGCTGACCGTCCACAACCCGCTGATGACCAAAAACGCGGCGATCATCCCAAACGCGCGCACGGAGTAGCGGCCGTCCACCTCCATGAACACGTCGTAGGCCACAGACTTGTGCTCCACCTCCTCCGCGGCGTGCCACAACAGCAGCGCCCGCATCGCTGGATGCGCGTCGTCGAGGTCGCTGGTGGTCAGCCCGCCGTGGGCGAAGGTGGCCGTGAAGTGTTCGGCGGCGGCCGTGACCGCCAGGCGCATCGACGGCGGAAACTTGGGCTCGAGCCACTCAAACGCGAAGCGCCGATAGGCCGCGAGGAACTTGTCCACGTCGAGACCTTGGGACTTCAAAATCTCAAAGGTGCGCTGGTGCTCGCGGGCGTGGGAACCCTCTTGGCCAAAGAAAGCCTCCACCGAATCTCGCAGCGCCGGATCTTGGATTTGTCCGAGGTAGTGCCGCACCGAACGCACAAAGAAGCGCTCGCCGTCCGGAAACAACAGGTGCAGTCCGTTGCTGACGTGGGTGGCGAAGGCGTTGTTGCCAAACCAGTGCTTGGGGATGTCGTCAAAGTCGAAATCCATGCGGCGGACGGTGGGGATGGGTCGACGCGCTTTTTGCGCATCGCGCTTGTTTCGTCGGTTGAGGCCATCGAGCGGCATGTACAAGGAATAGACGATTTTTGAATTGAATTCAATTCAATTTTGATTTAATCTTTCGAGGTGCCCAGATTTCGCCGCAAACCGGCCTCGTCGAGCCCCGGCGAGGACAAGGGGGACCGCCGTCGCGAGCAGCTCTTGGAGCTCGGCCTGCGGTTGTTCGGCGACCGCAGCTACGCCGAAATCTCCATCGACGACATCGCCGAGGCCGCCTCCATCTCCCGCGGGCTCCTCTATCACTACTTCAAAGGCAAGCGCGGCTTTTACAACGACACCGTGCGCTTCGCCGCCGAGCAGCTCGTGCAGCGGGTGCGCACCAGCGAGACCCTCGCGCCCGAGCAGCGCACGCGGGCGGGCATCAACGCCTACCTCGAATACGTGGAGAGCTTCGCCGGCGCCTACGTGGTGCTCATGCGCGGCGGCCTCGGGGTCGAAGCCCACGTGCGTGGCATTTTGGAGGACGCGCGCGAGGCCATCGTGAGCCACATGATCGCCGACGGCCCCGGCCTCGCGCGGACCCCGGCGGTCCACGCGGCGCTGCGCGGATGGTTGCACCTGGTGGAGGGCATGTCCCTCGACTGGCTGGAGACCCGCGAGGTCACCCGCCCTGCCCTCGTCGAGATCCTCACCAGCGCCCTGTGGACCATCGTGGAGACCGCCATGGCCGTGGACGCGGGCGAGCCTGCCCCCACCCGCGTCAACCCCTTCGCCACGGGCGACGCCGGTGTTCACAGCGGCGGCATCGGCGACAGCGTCAGCGCGTCGACGAAGTAGCGGGTGTCGGGCCACGAGCCACGCGCCGCGAGCCGCGAGCCGCGAGCAAAAAAACTCCGGATGCCGCGAAGGGACCCCGCTACCCCGACCCAAGGTCGTTGCCAAGCCCGCGAGCCCGCTTGACCCACGGTCCCAGCCGCCTGATCCACGGTCGAGCCCCGGTCGTCCTCGAAAGATGCGAGGAGCGAGGAGTATTTGCATCAGGCACGACGACGAGCTGCATCGCGAAGCCCAACACACGAGTGAGCGCATCTGGGAAGATATGGAAAGGGTGGTGCACGGGTCGAAAAAGAGGTGAGCCTCTTTTCACGCTTCGAGACACTTCACAGTGATGCGCTCACATCAGTCCAGAACTAGGTTTTTCGTGTTGACCGTCGGTCTTGTCGCGCAGGTCGGATGCCGCGGCGTCCTCGATCTTTCGGAAAAAGACTCTGTGGACGGAGGTGCCGATTCCGGCGCGGAGTCCGACGCCGGCACGGGCGGCGACTCGGGCGACGGCAACGACACCGGCCCAGACGTCACCTCCGGTGGCGACGGCGACGGTGACCCGGTGCTCCCGCCGGACGCGGTGGACCTGCTCCTGGTCATCGACAACACCTCATCCATGGGGTACCCGCAGCGCGGACTGGCCGCGGTGGTGCCGTCGATGGTGCAGCGGCTGGTGGACGAGGGTGTCGACGTGCGGGTCGGGGTGACGACGACGGACAACGGGAACCCTTTTTGTCCCACCATTGGAGTCAACGACACCACCCCCGAGTACGGACGGCTGCGTGCCACCTCGTGTACGACACGCCCCGCGGAGTTCGAGTGGCCCCACACGAACGCACTGGTCGAGGCCTACGAATCGACCTGCCTCGACGGTTGCTCGGAGGAGGTCGGGAGCACCTGGAGCATCGCAGCCACGGCCATCGACGGCGGCGCGGACCTTGCGGCCCGACCGTGGGTGGAGGTGCAGCCGGACGGCGAGAGCAACGTCGTCGGAGCTTCGTGGGCCACCGCGCTCCGATGCATGGTGCCCCAGGGGGTCGACGGATGTGGACTTGAGGCGCCCTTGGCGAGTCAGTGGGAGGCCATCGCCAAGTCCTCCGATCCCGCCGAGGCGCACTTCGGATTTTTGCGGGACGACGCGATGCTCGCGGTGGTGCACCTCACGGATGAGGCCGACTGCTCGGCCAACCCGCGCGTGGAAGCGCTGGTGTTCGACCAGTCGTTATCGGATTCTCCAATCTGGACCGGCGCGACCGTCACCTCGGGGGCATGCTGGACGGCAGGGGTGCAGTGTACGGGTGATGGCATGCCCTACGAGAGCTGCGACGTGACCGACGTGAACTATCTCGGCGAGCCCGTGGCCCCCATCGATGATCCATCGGCACCGGACGCGTTGCAGCCGGTGCTGATCCCGCTGTCACGGTTCCAAGACCAACTAGACGCCCTGCCGCGACCGCCGGTGGTGGCCGCGTTCGCCGGCGCGCCCGCAGGCTATGAGGATGGCGTCACGGAGATCGTGTACAGCGCGACTCAGGGTTCGACCGAGTCGGAGACGTTTGGCATCGACTTTGGCTGCGAGGCCTCCGTGGACGAGGAGTCGCTCCGTGCGATACCGCCGGTGCGACTGCGCGAGCTGGCCGCCGCCAATCACGGGGCGGACCTCGCGGCGGCGAGCGGGCTCCCGCGGAACGTGTTCTCGGTGTGTGACGGCGACATCTCGCAGGAGGCGGATCGCATCGTGGACTTGATCCTCGCCGGTGTCGCGCGCTAGCGAGATCGCCGGCCCTTCGGCACGACCTCGGCGTCGGGAGGCTGCTCGCATCGGGGCATGGACCTCTACCTCCCGCCACCCCATCTCGTCGTCGCGGGCCAGCGCGCGTTGAAGACCATCGCCCTGGCGGACGGCTCGCTCGATGACAGTGAGCGGGCGTTCTTGGAGGCGACGCAGCATATGTTCCGCACGCCGGTCGACGTGGACACCCTCGAGCCGATTTCACCGGAGGAGCTGGCGGCGACGATCGTCTCTCCAGCGCTTCGACGACAGCTGGTGCGCGGGATGACGGTGATGGTCGCCATGGACGGCGAGGTGCGGCCGGAAGAGACAGCGATGCTCGCTCGACTGGCGGCCGCCCTCGACGTGGAGGCCGAGGAGATCCGCACCTTTCAAGACTTCTCGCACGGGCGGATGACCCACGTGCGCTTCGACGTGGCGCGGCGGTTTTGGGCCAAGGAGAAAGCCATCGAGATGGCCAAGAAAAACGGCATCAGATGGTTGATCTCGTCGCTCGCGGCGCTGGCCGGGGTGCGCACGGACGCGACCATCGCGGGCCGCTATCGGCGGCTGGGCGACTGCCCCGAGGGCTCGTTGGGCCGGGGATACTTCGACTTTATTCGCAGCAACGGGTTCTCGTTTCCGGGGGAGAAGGGCAGCCCTCCGGAGGTCATCGCGTTCCACGATCTCACCCACGTCCTCAGCGGATACGGGACCGACCCCGTCGGTGAGCTCCAGGTGTTGAGCTTTCACGCCGGCTGCCGGCGCGAGGAAGACGACCCCTTCGGCTTCATCCTCTTTGGGTTGGCGCAGTTTCAACTCGGGCTGCGCCTGTCGCCCATCGCGGCGCAGTTCACCGGACAGCTCGATCCCGATCTCGCGCTCAAGGCTCTCGTGCGCGGCAAGGCCTGCACGGTGGATCCTACCAAGGGCTGGGATCCGTGGCCCGAGATGGACACGCCGCTCCAAGAGCTGCGGGCGCGGTTGGGCATCCCGCCCCTGTCCGAGTTCGACGCCTGGTGATGTGCGCTACCCAGACCCGCAGCAGCAGACATTCGGAGAATCCAATACCGCATCCGCCCGACCGAGGCAGGGTGTTCCTGGGGAGAACTATCCAACGCCCTAGAGACCGTCAAAAAAAATACTGGACCCGCTCATGGGGCGCGCTAGGCTTCGATCTACTTGGACTAATGATGATGTTTACTCGTTCAATTGGATGGCTCGCGTGCCTGTGCACGATAATGATGATGGTGGGCGGGTGTGCGCGCTCGAATCCCTGGGTGTGTGACTCTAGGTGGATCGAACTCGACGCCGCCTCGGAAGAGGAAGAGGCCTTTGGATACCTCTATGGTGCCACGGATGTGGCGGCGCTGATCGAGGGAACATGGGTGGGGAGCCTCGACGGGGCGCCGGTGACCATCACGGCGAGCGTGGAGGGATTGACCGAGCCCCCGAGGGCATCCCTCGGGATTTGGGTTCGTCTCTT
Source organism: Myxococcales bacterium (assembly GCA_014240065.1). Classification (GTDB taxonomy): domain Bacteria; phylum Myxococcota_A; class Polyangia; order Nannocystales; family Nannocystaceae; genus JAAZXR01. Next base: position 12,182 of record JAAZXR010000073.1, on the reverse strand, counting down.
TGATCATGGGGAGACGCGCCCCATCGAGGGCGCCTTCGACGAGTGCGCAGGGATGGTGCTGCCCGTCTCCATGGAAGTGTCCATCGGCACCGATGGGGAGGAAGTTGTCCAACGTATCGACGTGTTTGGAGGAAGCCTCGATGCGGCCAGCATCCCGGAAGACGCCGAGCCGTGGCCAACGACGGCGTCGGGGCACCCCGGTCCCGCCATCGCAGGGTGGCCCATGTTTGGTTTCTCGCCTTCCGGCGGGGCGCTGGGGAACAGCAGCGCCGAGGAGGGGGGGGTGGCGGACTCGGGGGATATGCTGGGAGCTCCGGTCGACCTCACCTCGGCCTACGTGGGCGCGGACGGGCGCATGTGGATGTACGATGGTGAGGCGTTTGTGATGTTGGCGACGAGGGAGTAGGAGGGTGGTCGCGTGGTGTTGCTCGCCCAGGTGGGTGTGCCACGGAGTGCCATGAGGTGGTCGAAGACGCGGGGCGCGACCGCAACGGTGTACGAGGTCGCCGATCCGCCAGGCGACGCGACGCGACGTGAGACGATGAGGTGCCCAGGTCCGCGCCTGCGTGCAGGTGCGACAGCAGCGTCGTCGCGGGGGTCACGGCGCCGTCGGGTTGCTGGCGAGCCACGCTCGGGCTTCTTCGGCGACCTCGCGGGCTGCGGGAGCCGGATTGTCCGCGGCCTGTTGCGCCAGCGTGTGCGCCCGCTCCGGGTCCTTCCCCGCGGCCTTGAGGGCCTTGGCGATCCGTAGACTCAAGGCGGCCCGAAGCATGGGGTCTTCGTCTCCGGGGGCGATGGCGCTTGAGCGCTCCAGGCTGCGCAACGCCCTCACGGGGTCACCGGTGCCCAGCTGGGCAGCCCCGAGTACGGCGAGCGCTTGGGCCACCGACCGATGCTCTGGGCCCTGCGCGGCTTCCAAGATCGGCACGGCGCGGCGCGCGAGTGGGATCGCCTTGGCCGGTCGATGTTGGCGGAGCAGCATGTCGGCCACGTTGACCAGGCTCTCCGCGGTCCGGGCGGAATCTGGACCGATCTTGGCCTCGCGAATTCGCAGCGCCTCGCGGTGGTGTTTCTCCGCTTCGTCGAGCTGGCCGGCCCGCACCTGCGCCGCCGCGAGACCCGTGAGGACCTCGGCCACGTCTGGGTGATCATCTCCCTCGGTCGCCCGCGTGCTCGCGACGACCTCCTCGAGCGCCGCGATGCCCTCCTCGTGTCGCCCCATCAACGAGAGCGTGCGACCGATATTGGAGGTTGGCGCGATGAGCTGAGGGCTCCCGGGCTCGTAGATCTTGGCCTGGATCGCGAGGGATTTCTTGTACAGTGGGAGGGCTTCGGCGAAGTCTCCCGCCATATAATGGGCGGACGCGATCGAGTTGAGGGTCTTGCCCACCAGCCGCGTCTCCGGGCCGAAGGCCTTCGTTCGAATTTCCAGCGCGCGCGTCAAGATCGGCATGGCCTCGGCGGCGTGGCCAGCGGCCACCAACACGTTCCCCATATTGTGCAAGGCCGTGGCGACTTGCGGGTGCTCCGGTCCGTGGGCGTCCTCCCATGCCGCGGCGCATCGCTCGAAATGTGAGGCCGCCTTGGCGAGGTTGCCGCGGGTGTAAGCGAGACGGCCGAGATCTCGCTCCACCTCGGCGATCTCGATTCTGCCCGCATCGGGGAATTCCTTGAGTGCGCGGACGAAGACCCGTTGGGCTTCGTCAAGCTCGCCGGCCGCGTAGTGAACGGCGCCCTGGTAGCGCGCCAGGCGGAACGCGATCTTCTCCGGGGAGCCGAGGCGAGCCACCGCGGCGCGGGCTCGACGCTCATAGAACGCGGATTTCTCCTGGTCGGGAGCGGAGACGCTGCGCAGATACATGAGGTCGAGCCAGGCTTCCGCGAGCACCCGATCATTGCGTGCAGCTTCGGCGACCTCGGTCGCCTCCAGGAATTTCGTCTCCGCCGCATCGAGCTGGTCCTTCGTGCGCGCGTATCGACCTTCCCACAGCAGCAAGGTCGCCAAGGAGGGACCGTGGTCGAGGTCGCCGAGGGCGGCGCGCGCTGCTGTGAGCGAAACCGTGGCTTGATCGTAGCGGCCAGCGCGATATTGAGCCGCCGCTGTGTCCAGGAGTGCGTTCGTCCGCTCTATCGCGGCTCGCGCGGCTGCGTCGTTCGGGAGCTGGAAGGCGGCCTCGAGGTGCCCAGGATCGGCGCACGCATCGAGCGAAGGGAGTCGCACCACGAGCCGCGCAGCGCGACTGATCAGCTCGTCGTCGGCGGACTGGAGTTGAGTGATCACCGCGGCCAGGGCGTCGCGGCCACGGTCGAGGCAGCGCGTGCGCAGGTCGAGCAGCGCCTCTGACTGCACGTGCTCGACATGGGTCGCCTCGCAGGCGGTGGCGCGGCTCGCGGCCCATCGTTCCACGTAGGCGTCGATATGGCCCGCGATCTTCTCGGCGACGCTGTCGGCGTAGGGCACCCCGGTGGCCACAAAACTCTGCCGCACCGCGTCCGCGACGTCTGGATTCCAGGTCGGCCGCATCGCGGTTTTTCCGTCGGGACACAAGACGCCCGCGTCTGCGACCGGCGCGGTCGTGCGAGCGACCAAGGCGACGAGCGCGACGGTCATCACCATGCCGTTCGCGGCCAGCCACCGGGTGCGGCGGCGACGGCGGAGGTATGGATCGAGGAGCTCCAACAGCGCTTTCATGTTCGGATGGCGATCGCTGGGGTTCGGAGCCAACCCACGATGGATCGCTTCGCTCAACCACGCGGGCACGGTCTTCGAGGTGTGCAGCGCGTGCGTCCCCGACGAGATGCTGCGCATCAATTCGTCGATGGTCTCCGCAGGGAATGGTCGACTGCCGTGGATCGCCTCGAACAAGGCCACGCAGAAGCTAAACTGGTCGCTGTGTGGTGTGGCCTGGTCGTCGTAAAATTGCTCGGGCGGCATATACGCCGGGGTGCCCATCCACGTGCCGGTTTGGGTGAGCTTGATCCTCAGCCGCGGGTCCGTGCGTGCGGATGCTGAGGGGCTGTCTTCGGTGGTCGTATGGACGGAGTTGGCGTCCCGCGGGTGACTCGGGCTGTCGCCGGTCGTGGGATCATTGCCATCGACGCGCGCCAAGCCGAAGTCCACCACGCGGACCCTCCCGTCGTCTCCCACCAACGCGTTGTCTGGCTTAAAGTCGCGGTGCACCAGCCCCGCGGCGTGGGCCGCCGCGAGTCCCCGCCCGGCTTGCACGAAGACTCCGAGAATTTCGTCCACGGACCGCGTGCGATGATGGAGCCAGGCGCGGAGCGTCGTGCCTGACACGAACTCCATGGCGATGTAGACCTGGCGGTCCAATATCCCCACGTCAAAGATCGTGACCACATTGGGATGGTCCAATTTGGCCAGGGCTCGGGCCTCGCGAAGCATGCGTTCGTGTCTCACATCCCCGATCGACGGACCTTCGACGTCGCCGATGAGCTTGAGCGCGACGTGGCGACCAAGCTCAGTGTCCTCGACCAAATAGACCCGGCCCATGCCACCCGATCCCAGGTGGCGAATCACTCGGAAGCGGCCGATGGACTCCGGGGTCACGTGGACTTTCTTCTTCGGGGGGTCGAGCTCGGGTAGCGTCGCCCCCGGCTCCGCTCCGAACGTCTCCTCAAAGTTCGGGATCCCGGCCGGCGTACTCCTGGGGGGGACCGAGTCATCGAGCGTCACGCTCGGCGGGCTCGACGAGGAGAGGGTCGATGGGTCTCGCTGTGGAAGTTGCGGTTGATTCGCGCCGCTGTCTTCCACACTCACCCGAGCAGCATACCGTGCCTGTTGGCCATGGGCCCGAAGTTTGTTTGTCGCGCCGCGCAGCCGCGGTCGACCCAGGAAATGTCGCCTGCATGGCCGTGGTAATGTCCCCGGCGATGACGTCGCTTTCAGACTACGAGCTCGGTGAGACCTTAGGGCAGGGGGCCTTTGGACGCACGGTGGCGGCGACGCATAAGGTGACCGGTCGAGACGTGGCGGTCAAGATCCTGCGGCTGTCGGGGCTGCCGGACTGGAAGCCGGTGGAGCTTTTGGAGCGGGAGGCGAAGGTGCTGCGGTCGCTGGTGCATCCGGGGATTCCGGCGTTCGTGGAGGCCTTCGAGGACCATGGGGATGCGGCTGATGAGAGCGGCGAGGCCAGCCAGCCAGCCGAGGTGCAGCTGTGCATCGTCACCGAGCGGGTGGCAGGGGAGACCCTGGCGGCCAGGCTCGAGCGTGGCGACCGCTGGACCACCGCGCAGGCGGAGCGGCTGACGCGAGAGCTTTTGGAGACCCTGGCCTACCTGCACGAGCTGTCGCCGCCGGTGGTGCACCGGGACGTGACCCCCGCCAACGTGATGATCGACGAGGGCGGCCGGGCGATGTTGGTGGACTTCGGGGCGGTGCGCTCGTTGAGCCACCAGCCGGGCCAGGCGCAGACGGTGCTGGGGACCCCGGGATACATGGCGCCCGAGCAGGCCATGGGCGAGGCGACGCCCGCCTCGGACCTGTACGGGCTGGGGACGACGCTGGCCCACGTGCTCACCCATCAGCACCCGTCGCAGCTGCCACGCGAGGGCCTGCGCATCTCGGTGGAGGGCCTTTTGGGGGATGCGGGGGCGACAGCCCGCGTCCTGCCAGGGCTGCTGGCGCCAGAGGTTCGCGAGCGTCACGCCTCGGCCCGCGCGGCGCTGGCCGTGCTGGACGGCGCAGTGCCGGCGTCGCCGTCTGGACCCGCGGCGCTGCCCGCAGCGGCTGGGCCGGCCGGCGACGCGACGACGCAGGCCCTGGCGCTGCGTGAGGCGGAGGTGATGCAGGCGTTGACCGTGGCCCGGCCGGTGACGCCCGCGGTGCACCAGGCGCTGGCGTCCTCGGCTGTTCGGGTGCCGATGCTCCCCATGCAAGCGCGCCGGGGGTTTTCAAATATTCCTGCGCGGTACCAGCCCGTGGCCCAGGCGCTGGGCATGGGGTTTGGACTCAGCGTGTTCGTGCTCTTCTTTTTTCCAACGGTTCGGGCGGGCTTTTTGTTCTGGGAGGCCGTGGCCGCCGGCGCCACGCTCATGGCGCTCTTCGCCGCGTTGATGGGTCCAGCGTTGTTCGCGTTTCAACGCGCCGCCCGTCAAAAGGCACTGCGCGCCTACGAGACGGGCACACCTCGCCTCGCCCAGCGGGTGCGCCGTACCGTGCACAGGGGCGGGGGATTCACGGAGCGGACCGCCGAGGCGCGGATGCTCCGCTACGAGGTGGATGGTGAACTCGTGGAGATCATGGCGCCCATGTTGCTCGCGGATGGCACGGGACCGGTGGTGGTGTTCGAAGATCCCGAGCACAAGGAGGCGCGGGCGTTCATCCCGCTCTCGGTCCTTGAGGACGCGGACCCAACGACTGCTTGAACGTATCGCGTGGTGGCGCCGCGGCGCAGGACCGGTCCAGACCGGCAGGTTGCGGGCCACGGGGGGTGAGGCGGGTTCGTGATTGCCCGGAACCTGCTCAGGGATTACAGTCTCGCCCCATGAAGTTGCGTGCGAGTGTGATGATCATGACCGCGACCGCGATGGCCCTGGTGGCCTCGCCCAGCCAGGCGGTGGCGCCCACATGGGCGGACGAGGCGGAGGACTTCAACAGCCTGCCCTTGCTTTGTGACGGGGACATCTCCTTCACCTACGACGACAACGCGCCGGCGCTGAAGGGCAAGAAGGCGGTCACCGAGTACATGGTGACGCAGGCGGCCTTCGGCAGCGGCGTCGAGGTGCGCAGCCATCTGGTGCGGGTGCGCGCTGCGACGCTGCCCGACAGCAACTTCGTGACCAGCTTCGACGCGATTTACGACGTGCTCGCCGGTGACCCGTACACCGTGGACATCGCCAACGCCTACGCGCTCGAGCTCGATGAAACCGTCGCGGCGCTCCAAGACCAGAGCAAAGCGCTCAAGCTGCAGATCTATGAGAACGCCGAGTCCCAAGGCGGGAACCTTGAGCAGCTGTTCGTCTATGACCCGGTGAATACGGCCTTTGGTCTGCTGATTCTCCGCTGCGGATAAGGGAGCCGAAGGTCCGCGGGGGTCTCGGTGGATCTTGCGCGCCTTGCCCGCGCGCGAGCGCCTAGCGCAAAGATCCGTCGGGGACAGCAATTGATGAGCCATTTTGGCACGCTCGGATCACTAGGGAAGAGATGACACAGCACGGACATAGACTTCTCTTCGTTATGTTGAGTTTGGGTGCATGTGGATCCTTCGGATGCACCGGTAGGCTCCAGCTTGGCGATGTTGGCGGCGATGAATCCGAAACTTCGGATGGCAGCAGCGAGGGGGCGACTAGCGACGTCGCAGACGACGGCAGCGGCGACGGCGACGGGGATGGCGACGGGGATGGCGACGGTGACGGAAATGGTGATGGCGATGGCGATGGCGACGGAGACGGCGACGGAGATGGCGATGGCGATGGTGACGGAGACGGCGACGGGGACGGCGACGGGGACGGCGACGTCGGGGTCTGTGGCAACGGCGTTGTGGAGCCGATCGCGGGCGAAGCGTGTGATGACGGCAACACGGTCACCGAATCGTGCGTGTACGGGCTGATGTCGTGCACCGTATGCGACGCGACCTGCCAGGTAGTGGCGGGGGTGGCGAGTTATTGCGGCGACGGCATCGCCGACATCATGTTCGGCGAGGCCTGCGATACCGCCGGAGCGTCTGCGACCTGCGATGAGGACTGTACGTCGCCGTCATGTGGCGATGGCTTCGTTAACACCGCCGCGGGCGAGGAGTGCGACGACGGCAACGCCACCGACGGCGACGGCTGCACCACCTGCATGCTGGAGGCCTGCGGCAATGGGATGATCGATTTGGGTGAGGAGTGCGATATGGCGGGAGAGTCCGCGACCTGCGATGCGGACTGTACGGTTGTAGTTTGTGGCGACGGTACCCTGAATACGACCGCGGGCGAGGACTGCGATACCGCGGGAGAGTCTGCGACCTGCGATGTAGATTGCACGAACGTAAGTTGTGGGGACGGTACCGTGAACGCCGCCGCGGGCGAGGAGTGCGACGACGGCAACGCGGTCGAGGGGGATGGATGCGACAACGCTTGCGAGATCGAGTGGTCCAGCAACACCGTGGAATGCACACTGATCGGCGGGTCACCCTTCGAGTGTGAGGACGGCGTCGACAACGACATGGACGGCCTCATCGATCTCGACGACCCTGACTGCATCTCGCCGTGCGACGACAGCGAGGCTTTCTTCCAACGCTACTTGCCGGACGGGAATCTCGACTGCTGGCAGGATTGTTACTGGGATCTCGACTCTGGCGCGGGAAACGATGATTGTGAGTGGAATTACCTTTGCGATCCGAAGAACCCAAGTGCAAATATGCAATGTGACATCGGGTGCGGGGTGGTCGGCGGGGTCTCGGTGGACCCCGTCAACTGCAGCGTCTCCTCGACCTGCGATGCACCCAATACGCCGCAGTCCCAGGTCTGTCTGGACGTCTGCGAGCCGCTCGCGCCCAACGGCTGCGACTGTTTTGGCTGCTGCTTGCTCGAGGTGCCCGACGGCATGGGCGGGCAGGTGACGACCAGCGTACATCTTGGTGCGACGCAGATCTACACCGAGTGTGGGAGCGAAACGCTCGACAAGTGCACCCGGTGCACGCTGCAAACCGGCTGTTACAACCCCTGCGACGAGGCGGGATGTGAAGTATGCATCGGTCAGACCGCCCCGAGTGATCCCTCATGTGCGCAGCCTGCTTGTAACTCCGGAACACAGGTGGCGTGCAGCCACTCCGCCGACTGTGTACCTGACGCGACCAATGGGCTCGATCCTGCCACGAGCTACTATTGTTTGACCGGGTGTTGTATCCCCGTGGACCCTTATCAGTGACGCAGCGCGCGGGCCGGTTCGCGAGAGAAGTATCCGACCACTGGCTGTCGTCTCCTCGTCAAAAAGGGCTGAGGACGAGGGTGGTCGCGCCGGAGAAGGAGCCGTTCTCATAGGCCCCGTAGGCGCCGAAGAGGAGGTCTGCGCGGCCGTCACCGTCCACGTCTCCTGCGGTGGGGCCCGTGTCAGCGCAGGTAGGCCAGGGCGGCGCCGAGCAACGCCACGAGCGCGGCCGCGATGGAGAGGTGCCGCCGGAACTCGCGCAGCGCGATGGGCAGCATCTTGTGGGGCTTGAAGCGGGTCCACACGTCGGCGCGATCAAAAGAGGGCCGGGCGCGCATGCGATCAAACCACGCGCGCAGGTGAGGGCGATGCGCGAAGGGATCGTCGCCCATCATGATCTTGCGGGCCACGGTGACCGTCCAGATCACGTCGGCGAGGGTGTAGCTGTCACCGACGACGAAGGCGCGGCCGTCGAGGGTGGCGTCGAGGGTGTCGAGTTTGTCGTGCAGTCCCTGGACCTGCGCGCGCACGGTGGCGTCGTCAGCGGCGTCGGTCATGAATTGATCGAGGTCCGCGAGCTTGGCGTCGTAGATGCTCGCCATGTCCGGGGTCTTCTCGCGCCAGGTGAGGACGGCGCGGCGGCGTCCGTCGTTGACACGCCGACCCATGGTGCGCATGCGGCCAGACCCGTAGGCGAGCACGCGCTCTGAGATCTGGTAGGCATCCTCGACCCAGCGGTCGACCTGCGCCTGGGCGTCCGCGTCATGCGGACGCAGGGTGGGGCGGTCGAAGCGACGCTCCACCACCTCGAGGATCGTGCGAGAGTCGTCGAGCACCTCGTCGTCGAGGATCAAGGTGGGCACGGTGCCCATGGGGTTGAGCCGCATGTACCATGGGGCGTAGGTGCCAAAATTTGGGGGCCCCGGCACCACCGCCCGCGGTTCGAACGCGACCCCTTTCTCCACCAGCATCAGGCGCGCCACCTGGGAGTAAAACGAGGGCGGGACGTGATAGAGGATCACCGCGGGGGTCGATCCTGGTGCGGCGGCAGTCCCCATGCGTCCGCGAGTCTAGCAAGTTGTGCCTCGCCGCGGACCATCGCCGCGCAAACGATGGACGAGGTCGCTGATCCGCCCGGAGGCCGCCGAGGTTGCAATGACCCTCGGGGGTCGGACCTGGGGATCGGACCTGGGGATCGGACCTGGGGATCGGACCCTCTCGCTGGCTTTGGGGGACGGGGCTTTGCAACATGTGAGGTCGCTTGGACCCCGCCACGTGGCGACATCCGCCGTAGAACCAGACGCCCCTGAGCGCGCTTGCGGGGCAGATGATGGGATCTGCGTGAACCACTGGTACCATCCGAGCGTGGTGTCGAGGGATCGCAGCTTGCGTATGTGGGCGCCCGCGGTGCTCGTGGTCCTCGTTCTCGTCGCCGGTATATTCTGGTGGCTTCGAGCTCCAGCGCCGGAGGCGACGGACCGAGCCGAGGCGCCTTCGAGCCTCGTCACCCCCGAGTTGGCCCAGGACCTATCGAAACGCGTGGAGGTGTCGGTGGTCGGTGAGGTTCGAGACGCTGGGGGGGTGGGTCTGCGCGCCCGGGTTTGTGCGCGCCAGAAAAAGGGCCCGCTCATCTCCCTCAGCGAGCGTCGCCGTGAACAGTGCGTCGAGGCCGGAGCGGACGGCCAGTTCACCTTCGAGGCGCTCACGCCGGCGTTGTGGGAGCTGACCGCGTCGGCCAACGGCTTTGTCAGTGACCGGGCGCAGGTGTTCGTCCGCGCCTCGGAGGAGCTCCCCGCGCCGGTGGTGCTCACGCTCCTGCGGGGCGTCGAGTCGCGAGGGCGGGTCATGGACATCACCGGCGGGACGGTCGCGGGTGCCACGGTCAGCGCGTCGGGATCGGTCAGCGCGCCCACGGACGAAGAGGGGCGCTTCCGAATCTGGACCCGTCCTGGTCAGACCTTCTTCAAGGCCTCGGCGGAGGGGTACGTCCAGGGCTTCGCGGCGGAGACGACGCCCGCGACCGGTGTGGAGATCATCCTCGCCCCGGGTGGCAGCCTGACGGGCCAGGTCATCCGTGCCGACGACGGCGCCCCGCTACCCGGTGTGGGGGTGAATGTGCTCCTTGGATACGCCGACGCGCACAGTTCAAGTGCCGGCTCCGGCGGCCTGACCGTGACCGACGCGGAGGGCCGCTTCTCCGTCGATCGACTGGCGGCGGGTCGCTTCTCGGTGGTCGTCGACGACGCGGACTGGGAGGGACGCGTCCCAGGGACCGTGGGCGTGGACCTCTTCGCGAGCGTGGATGGGGTGGTCGTGGAGGTGTCGCCGCGCGCGGGGACTCGGTTTTCGGGGAGGCTATTGGTGGAGGGAGAGGGCTCGGCTGCGGACTGCCATCCGAGGCTCACCACGCCGGTACCCCAGACCATCCGACCATGGATCCGGACCCAATTTGCCGGGCAGCGCGACGGGCAGTTCGAGGGACGCGCCCTACCGGGCGAGTACACCGTGACGGTGCGGAGCTCGTGCGGCTACGCGGTGGCCCCCGAATCCACGCTGTTTGTGCTCGACTCGGAGGACCGCGCGGGGCTGACCTGGAAACTGACCCAGGCTGCGAGCATCGCGGGGATCGTGGTGGACGAATCCGGGTCCCCGGTGCAGGGGGCCTGGGTGGTGCTGTCCGGGTCCAACTCCGTTAACTCACGCGTCATCCAAGCTGGGGACGGCGGGGAGTTCGAGGTCAAGGGGCTGCCCGCGGGCGAGGTCACGATCAAGCCCAGCTTTGGGGACTTTTTCGGAGAGCCCGTCGTGGTGAACGTCGCCGAGGCGGAGGTCAAGACCGGTCTCGAGGTCGTCGTCGCGCGCGGCACCACCCTGTCTGGCGTCGTCGTGGACGGGGAGGGATCCCCGGTGGCAGGGGTGAACGTCAACGCGGCATCGGTGAAAAGCACCGATGCCAACACCGCCGGGGACGGGAGTTTTCGTCTCGAGGGCCTCCCCCACGGGAACTACGCGCTCTCTGTTTCGACGGCCCAGGGCGGGCGGCTCTTCGCCCCCGGGAGCGCTGAGGATGTGATCGCGCGGGTGGAGATCGGCGGCGAAGATGTGGAGGTTCAGCTCGTCGTCGAGCAGTCGAGAGGCGAGATTCGCGGTACCGTGACGAGCGCGCAAGGGCCCGTCTCCGACGCCTACGTCACCGCGACTCGGGAGGGGACCCGTCGTGGGTGGAGCTACACCTGGAAGTGGCGCCCGGTGGTGACGGATGTGGACGGGAGCTTCACCATCGCGGGGCTTCCCGACGGCACGTACACGGTCCGGGCGTTTCGACGAACGGGCGGTGAGGCTGAGGCCTCCGGCGTCGCCCTCGGCGATGCGGTTGAGCTCGAGGTGAAGGTCCCTGGTTCGCTCGCGGGTCGAGTGCTGGAGGGAGGCGGCGAGCCCGTGGAGCGATTCGAGCTGTGGCTGTCGTCGCCGGAGAACCAGGGCGGCCGACGCTTCGAGCGCTTTGTGTCCAAGGATGGGTCCTTCGAGGTGACCGGACTCGCACCTGGGGCGTGGACGGTCAAGGCTCGTGTGCTGCGTCGAAAGGCTCAGGCTGCGGCAGTGGTGGAGGCCGGCAGGAAGACAGATGGCTTGGAGCTTCGATTTGAGCCGGGGGTGAGGGTGACCGGACGCGTGGTCGATGTGATCACCGGTGCGCCGGTGGCGGGGGCCTCGGTGCGTTCATCCGAGCGCACCGAGACGGACGAGGACGGGCGCTTCACGCTGGAGGACGCGAGCCCAGGAGCGCTGAAGCTATACATCCGCCGCGGTGGGTGGGACGAGACGGACGAAGACCAAATCGTTTACCCGACGATCCTCTTCAGGGCCGAGGTGCCCTCGGGCGAGACCACCGACCTCGGCGACATCGCCATCGCCCCCCGCGCGACGCCGTGGGGCGAGACGCCAGGGGACTTCGGTTTTGAGATCGCCGCCATCGGTGGTTCCGCCAGGGATACGCCCGTGACGATCGAGCGGGTCCGTCCCGGCGGACCCGCGGCGCAGGCGGGCCTCCGCGCGGGCCAGGTCCTCACGCACGTCCGCGGCCGTCCGCTCACCGCTGCCAACGCGTCCTTACTGGACTCGAGCATGCGCGTGGCCGAAGGCGGCACCCTCACGCTCACCCCCAAGGGCGGCGAGCCCGTCACCCTGGTGGCCGGTCCACCCCGGTGAGGCAGAGAGGCAGAGAGCCAGAGCCCCGACCCAGGGTCTTTTGGTTTTTTTCGATAGAACGATGAAGGGCGAACGCTATCGAGGACTCCTGAACGACCTTGGG
>JAAZXR010000072.1 GCA_014240065.1 Myxococcales bacterium | reverse complement strand
CGCCGCCGCCGAGCGGGTGTACGCCCATCCGCAGCGCTCGCTGGAGATGCTCGGGCTGTCGATCCGTCGGCTGTACTACGGCGAGCTGTTGCGACGAATCGGCGTGCGGTCGGAGTTCGTACGCGTCGCGGAATACAAGGGATCCGCGGAGACCTACGCGCGCGCCGGGGCGAGCGCCCCCGTGGCCCGCCAGCGTCGCCAGCTGCTCGCCGACTTGCACAACCACTTGGTCCGCCTCTTGGCCGCGGACCGAGGTGTCGGGGCGGAGCAGGTCGCCGCGTGGTGGGACGCCGCTCCCATCGCCGTGAAGGCGGCGGAGCAGCGGGGCATCGTGGACGAGTTCGCGTTTCCAGACCAGCTCGAAGAGCGGATAGGCGCGTGGCTCGACGTGGACGCGACCGTGAAGACCTATCGACGCGGGCCGGTGTCGGACGTCGATTGGGGAGAGGGACCCACGGTCGCCGTCGTACACATCGACGGCGAGCTCGTGCGCGGAAAGAGCTTGACGATTCCCGTGCTTAACCGCCGGCTCGTGGGCAGCGAATCGGTCGTGGCGCAGATCGACAAGCTGCGCAAGGACCGACGGGTGGTCGCCGTGGTGCTCCGCGTCAATTCCCCCGGCGGCTCGGTCACGGCGGCCGAAGACATCGCGCGGGCCCTCGACCGCGTCGCCGAAGACAAACCAGTTATCGCGTCGTTCGGTGGGGTCGCGGCGAGCGGCGGCTACTTCATCGCCACGAGCGCGAGCTATATCGTGACCGACGCCATGACGACCACGGGGAGCATCGGCATCTTCTATCCGAAGCTCGACCTGTCCGGATTCTTCAGCCGTCTCGGCGTGGGAATTGACACCGACGCGATGAGTGATCACGCCCATCTTCGGTCGTGGCTCGTCCCCTACGACGAAGACACTCGCGCGGCCGCGCAGGCGGACATCGAGCGCAGCTACGCGCAGTTCACGGCGCGGGTGGGCGCGGCGCGCAGCATGAGCAAGGCGGAGGTCGACGGGGTCGCCCGCGGGCGCGTCTTCGCGGGCGTGCGCGCCCTCGAGGTCGGCCTCGCGGATCGCTACGGCGGCGTGGCCGAGGCCATCGCGTACGCCGCCACGGAGGCCGGGCGGGAGCGGGGCGACGTCTCGGTTCGTTGGGTGTCGAGCGAGCCCGGGATCCTGAGGTCCGCCGTCCGGTTGTTCGGGCTGCGCGTCCCCAATCCGCTGTCGGCGGCGCCGGGTGAACAAGACGGATCGGTCGCGCGGCTCGTGCTTCCTCGACCGCTGCTGCAGGTGCTCGAGCAGCTCCCCGCCGCCCTGTGGTGGAGCGAGGCACCCGCGGCCCTCGCCATGAGCGAGTGGTCTTGGCGCGTCGAGTGACCGTCCCGCCAAATCGGTGTACAGCGGCCATCCGCACCTGGGAGCGTCCTCAGTGGCCCGAAGGCGCCATGAGGCGGTACACTCCGCCGATGGCACTGACTTCGCAGCAAGAGTGGACCCTCCTGGCGTGCGCATGGATCGCCCATGCGGACGATGTTCTTGAGGTCGGGGAGTGGGACTTGATGGTGAAGCTGCTCGAGGGAGGGATCCCCGAGGAGGACGAGGCGGACGCGATGGCCATGGTGATGGACAAGGCCGCGGTCACCGAGCGCATGGCGACGCTCGAGGTGGAAGACTCGGTGCACGCCGACGGCGTGTTGGCGCTCGCGTGGCGGATGGCGTTGTCGGATGGGAGCGTCGTGGAGGCCGAGACTTCGGCGCATGATGAGATCGCGAGCCGTCTCGGGGTGACGGCGGACGCGGCGTCGGAGCTGCGAGGGGCGGTGCTGCGGGAGGCCACCCAAGAAGCGGAAGTCCTGATTGGATTCGCCGCAGGACTTGTCGCGAGCGACGGACGCGTCGACGCCTCTGAGTTCGTGGAGTTTGACGACCTCATCGGCGGGTTGCCTGTGGAGGAGGAGAAGCGGGAGGCGCTGGTCTCGATGCTGCACGATCCGCCGAGTCGCGACTCCATCGTCTCGCAGTTCTCCGGCTTGAGCGAACTCAGCAAGATGCGAGTGATGCACCAGCTTGGCCCAATTGTCGCGGCCGCGCACCGGGGGGACGCGGAGGTGTCCATCGCCGTCGCGCTCGCGGTGGAGGCCGGGATGGCGGAGGCGGACGCTCGCGCGGCGCTCTCGGCCGGATACATGTGATCAAGTGCGCAGGCCTCGAACCGTGAAAATGGCGTGCATTTGTCTCGAAAGGCTGACAAGGTAGCGGCTCCCATGGAGAGTCCCGTGACCGAGATGGTAGATGCGGCACCAGGCGACAGCCCACTTCACGGCGCGGGAGGGCAGGTCCGCGTGGGCATTCTTGGCGCCGGTCAGCTCGGGCGGATGCTCGGGTTGGCCGCCGTGCGAATGGGCCTGCAGGTCCGATTTTTGGATCGCGAACAGAGCGGCGCGACAGACGGGATCGGAGAGACCGTCCTCGGTGATTGGGACGACCCGGAGGTGCTCGGTCGCTTCGTGGAGGGGTGTGATGTGATCACCACGGAGAACGAGTGGGCGCCCGCGGGGGCCGTGGAGTCGACGCTTCGCGCCCTCGGCGAGGCGCGGTGTCGCATGTTCCCAGGCTCCGCGAGCCTCGATCTGATCGCGGACAAGGGGGTCCAGAAGCAGACGCTCGCCGCCAAGAATATTCCCACCGCCCCCTTCGAGCTCGTGGCGTCGCAGCGAGAGGCTGTGGACGCGCTGGCGCGCCTCGGGGGGGCGGCCATGCTCAAGCGCCGTTCGGGATCCTACGACGGCTACGGTAATTTTGCAGCGCACACACCGGAGGAGGCGGGCGCGGGCTGGACAGCGCTCCACGGCGAAGATGGACTCCTGCTGGAGGCCTGGGTGCCGTTTGAGCGCGAGCTCTCGGTCCTCGTCGTGCGGAGCAGCGCCGGTGAGATCAAAACCTACCCGGTCACAGCGACGGAGCAGCGTGACCATCGCTGCCACGCGACCGAGGTGCCCGCCGGGTGCATCCCCCCGGTCGAGGAGCGGGCGATGTCCATCGCCCGGGAGGTGGTGGAGGGCTTTGACTTGGTGGGCGTCACCGCGGTGGAGCTGTTCCTCACCGCGGACGGGGCGCTGCTCGTCAATGAGGTGGCGCCCCGTCCTCACAACACGGGGCACTACACCATCGAGGGCTGCGTCACCTCACAGTTCGAGAATCATCTCCGGGCGGTGCTGGGGCTGCCGCTCGGCGCGACCGCCCTGCGGACGCCGTGCGCGGTCATGGTGAACGTGCTCGGTCACCGAGAGGGCGCCACAGACGTGCGCGCCATCGCCCACGCCACAAGCTGCCCGGACGCGGCGATTCACCTGTACGGGAAGCGGCAGGTGCGACCGAAACGAAAGATGGGGCACGTCACCTGCCTCGGGACTGATCTCAAGACCGTCCGCCGCCTCGCGGAAGACGCCGCCGAAAGACTGAAGCTTTAATGACCACCGAAAAACAGACCGTTCCTGGACCGCTCGTGGGGATTTGCATGGGCAGCGAGTCCGATCTCCCCGTGATGCGAGAGGCCGCTCAGGCGCTCGATGAACTCGAGGTCCCCTACGAAGTTCGCATCTTGTCCGCCCACCGAACGCCGGCAGAGATGGCCGCGTACGCGGAGGCGGCGCAGGGACGCGGGCTCCGCGTGATCATCGCAGGGGCGGGGGGCGCCGCCCACTTGCCCGGGATGATCGCCGCGTCGACCGTGCTCCCCGTCCTCGGCGTGCCCGTGCCGAGCCGCCACCTCCAGGGGCTCGATTCGCTGCTGTCGATCGTGCAGATGCCAGGCGGGGTCCCTGTGGGGACGCTGGCGATAGGGCAGGCGAAGAACGCCGGCCTGCTGGCGTCGCGGATGCTCGCGACGACCGATGACGCGCTCCGCGGTCGGCTCGAGACCTATCATCAAGAAATGAGCGGCGGCGTGCGCGAGACCGACCGCAAGGTCTACGGGGAGTTTGAGGGGGAGTAGCAACGCGCCCCAGCGCGGGCGCGGCTCTAGTCCCGGGCCTCGATGAAGTCGCGGTCCTCAAAGGCGCGCAAGATCTTAATGATGCCCATCTGGTTGTGCTGCACGTTGTCGATCCGCATGACGTTGTCGTACACGGTGTTGCGTACTCCGCCGTGGAGCCACGGCCGATTCTTGGGCTTGATATAGAACATGTCGACGTCGTCTTTGAACATGACCTGTCGGACGCTGCGTAGACCGCGAATGATCGCGAGCCGGTAGCGCTCGCGCCGGGCCTCGTCTCCGACCTCGCGGGCGAGCTCGAACGCGTCGATGAGCCCCTCGAGATAGACCCCGGTCGCGGAGGCGTGCGGAGGTCCGAACCCGGGATTTTGTGGATCATAAAATCGCCCCAGCTCGTCGGCGTGCAGCACGTTGTGGCGGTACTGGGCCATGCAGAGCAGCCAGTCCGAGATGTCGAAGACCCAGTCCTTGAGCTCGTCGTCGCGGTTGATCTTCCACACGTGGTAGTAGGCCTGCGCGTGCCACGGCACGAACGCCGGGTTCCGCTGCTCCTTGTGCCACGTTCGGTAGTGCCTCATGGAGGCCATGAACTTGTCGAGCAGCGCGTCGTCGCGGGTCTCGGCGTAGCGGAACGCCCACGCGAGCTGGGCCTCACCGGGGTAGAAGTTCTGCACGTCGTTGCGATCGGAGGGCTTGAAGAAGGTCCGGAACGAACCATCGGGCTGCCAGAGGTGATCGATCATATTCCACAGCCGCTCCTCGATGCGTTTGAACTGCTTGCGCTTCGGGTGCTCCATGATCGAGATGACCGCCAGGGCGACGGATCCGAGCTTCACCTTGCCGTTGTACTCGATACATCCGAGCTTGCCGGTGGCGTGGTAGAAGGTGCGCAGGTTGTAGCGGATATTCTCCTCACCGACTTTATGGACGGAGCGATCCTCTCGGAACGCGGCGGTCCTCCCGAGCGCGACCGAGGCCATCCACTGCCGAATCATATTGTTGCGCTTGAGGTCCTCGCGCCCCTGGCTCGGGTAGTAGATATAGGTCATGCGCCCCGTGGGTTGCACGGCGCGCACCAAGAAATCGCCGAGGTCGCGCTCCAGCTGCTCGACGTATGCGCGGTCGACCTCCCCTTGGTCGATCAGGGTGTTGCCGCGGAACATGGGGAACACGCGTGGGGTCACCTCGCCCATCGGGCGCGCGAGCAAGAGCTGGTCGGCGTCAAAGCTGCGCGCGGTCACGTCCCGCGCGAGGTCGGCCTGCGTGAGCCGTCGCTCTTGCCGGAAGACCTCGAGCCACTTTGGGGACGCCCGGTTTTGCGCCACGGCCTGCGTCGGCGCGACGCGGAGGGTGTGGTCTCCATGCGCGAGCTCGAATCCCCGGACTCCGCGGACAAAATTAGATAAGAAGGCCCGCGACGCCTCCTTGTCCCCGAAATCCGTGGTGCTCCAGTCACGGGTGAGGTTGAGCTCGATGGCGGTGATCCCGGCGCGAGCGTCCGGTTCAAGCGGCGCGATGAGCCTCGCGATGGTCTTTGTGATCGCGGCCACTGAACCGTCACGCGCTGTCCAGCCGTG
This sequence comes from Myxococcales bacterium, assembly GCA_014240065.1. Taxonomy (GTDB): domain Bacteria; phylum Myxococcota_A; class Polyangia; order Nannocystales; family Nannocystaceae; genus JAAZXR01. Next base: position 14,792 of record JAAZXR010000072.1, on the reverse strand, counting down.
GGCCACGCGCTGTCCTCCCGAACGGAGTCCGACGTAGCAGGGCTCGGTATAAGGATCCAGCGCCGCCGCCCACCCTGGGGCGGTGGCGGGCGCGTCGGCGGGGGCGTCGATGGTCGCGAAACACAATGCCGCGAGCTCATCGGTCGGTAGATTAAGCTCCCGTGGCTCGATGAACGTTGAAGATCCTTCGTCTTGCGTCGTGGTCATGGGCGCGTGCATGGTCGCACCGTGAGGCGCGGTATTGCAACGCGCGGCGGCCGGGTGAGGGCGGCGCGCGTTAGACGGGCGTTCGCTCGGGAAGCCGGGCCTCCGCAGCCGCCTTAGCCGGCGGCCGCGTCCTCGTGCGAGGGGGGCGCGGCCAGATTGAGTCGCTCTTGCAGGGGATGGTCATCCGAGTCCGTGAACGCGGCGAGCTCCTCGCTGACGCGGGCGAGCAGCTGCCGGCGCTCGTGGAACGGCTGAAACGACGACTTGAAGCCGTTGATGATCACCTGCTTGATGTCGTGGAGCGTGAAGCCGAGGTGGCGGTGGAGCAGCCACAACTCCTTGCTCACCGTCGTATCGGTGATGAGGCGGTTGTCCGTGTTGACCGTGACCCGCCCGCCGAGGTTCAAGTACAGCTTGATCGGGTGGCTCTCGAGGCTCGCGACCGCGCGTGTCTGCACGTTCGATGAAGGGCAGCATTCGAGGGGGATGCGATGGTCGACCACGTAGTGGAGCAGGTCGCCGTCCTCGCGCAGACGGCAGCCGTGACCGATGCGGTGCGCGCCACACACGTGAAGCGCTTGGGCGACAGACGCGGGGCCGTAGGCCTCCCCCGCGTGAATCGTGACGTTGATATTGTTCCTTCGGACGAGCTGAAAGGCGTCGTTATGGTCTTGGGGGGGGTGGTCGTATTCCGCGCCGGCGAGGTCGAAGCCGACCACCCCGCGGCCCTTGTAGGCCACGGTCAACTCCGCCATCTCCAGCGAATGCGCGGGAGAGATGTTGCGGATCCCACACAAGATTACCCCGGATTGGATACCAAATCGGATCTCGGCGTCGTGCAGCGCTTGGAGCACCACCTCGACCACGCGGGTGTGACGGAGCCCGCGCTGCGTGTGCAGCATGGGTGAGTAGCGCACCTCCATGTAGCGCACCTGCTCTCGCGCCGCGTCCTCAGCCAGCTCAAAGGCCGCGCGGTAGAGCCCCTCCTCCGTCTGCAAGACGCTCAGCGTGACGTCGAAGGCCTTGAGGTACTCCTCGAGGGAGCCGGTGTCTTCCCCGGCGTGGATCGCCGCGCGCAGGCCGGCCTCATCGACGGCGGGGAGCTCCACCCGCTGCTCCTTCGCGAGGTCAAGGATCGAGGTCAAGCGGAGCGAACCGTCGAGATGAACGTGGAGGTCCGTCTTCGGGAGCTTGCGGAACAGTTCAATGGGGAGCTCAGCCACCTCTCAACCCTACAGCACAACGCCGGCAAGTCCAGCGAGCCTCCCGCGAAGCGCGCAAGCGCCGTGTCCACGCCGGGCGCGAACGCCTGAACAAAAGGACGGGGCGCTCACAAAATATTGGCGGCGAGCTCCGCGAGTTGGCTGCGCTCTCCTCGAGTGAAGAACACGGAGCCGGTGATCGGCGAGTTTTTGAGGCGCTCGGTCACGGCCACGAGGCCGTTCGAGTGCTGGTCGAGGAAGTGATTGTCGACCTGGTAGGGGTCACCCGACAAGACGACCTTGGTCCCCTCCGCGGCGCGGGTGATGATTGTTTTGACCTCATGCGGCGTGAGGTTCTGAGCCTCGTCGATCAGCATGAACGCGTTCGGGATGGAGCGTCCGCGGATGGTGTGGATCGCCTGCACTTCGAGCTGACCAGACTGGAACAGATACTCCCAGGTTTTGGTTCCGCGGCTCGCGCCCTTGTTGGTCGCCGCTTCTGGATCGCCGGGGATGATCTGATCCAAGTTGTCGAAGAACGAGCTCATCCACGGCTGCATCTTCGCCTCGAAGTCACCCGGCAGGTACCCGATGTCTTGGCCCATGGCGACGACAGGCTTGCTCAAAATGATGCGATCGTAGGTCCCGGGGCGACGTCCCCTGGCGAGCTGAGCGAGCGCCGACACGAGGGCGAGGAAGGTCTTCCCTGTCCCGGCCTTTCCGACCAACGTGACGAGCTGAACCTCGGGGTCCATGAGCAACGAGAGCGCCATGCGCTGCTCGAGATTGCGTGGTGAGATTCCCGCGAGCTTCGAGAAATCGCGGGGGACGCCGACGAGGGCGTCGTCCTCCGCGCGATAGCGGAGGGCGTGCTCCTTCTCCTCGTTCCGCAGGATGACGAACTCGTTCGGTTCCAGCGCGCCGAGCTCCAGCTGGGCGGGGTGCAGCGGCTGGTCGGGGACGTAGGCGAGGTTGACGAGCGCCGGGTCAAGGTCCTCGATGATGCGCGCGCCCGTGTACAGGTCGCTGAGCTCGACGCGATCGGTCTCGTAGTCCGCGGCGACCAAGCCCTCGTAATCGGCGAGGATTCGCAGGTTGACGTCTTTGCTCACGAGCACGACGCGGTCGTATCTGCGGCGCTCTCGGATGAACAGCGCGGACGCCAGGATCAGCATGTCCATGCTCCGCCGGCTCGTGGACCTCGAGAGCTGGGTGATGCCCTCCTCATCCGAGACGATGCGGAATGTCGTGTTCAGGTCGGGGTGATACACACCCTCGGGAGCGCTCAGCGATCCGTATTCTCGTAGACTCGAGATGAACCGAGACGCATGGCGGGCGCTCGCGGCGACCTCAGGTCGTTTGCTGCCCTTGAGATCATCAAGCTCCATCACCACGAAGATGGGGATGGCGACCGTGGTGTTGCGAAACGCGTTGAATGCTAATGGGTCATGGACGACGACGCTTGTGTCAAGAACGAAGGCTGTCTTTTGGTTTTCGGGGTTAATTTGAGCAAGCTGGGCGACATTCACCTAGGACTCCGAGAGGCGAGAGTAAAACTCCACGAACCTCCCTTTTAAGGTAGCGACGTCTCCTGGCTGGTACAAGAAACCGTTGATCCCCAGATCTTGCCCGGCTTGAAGCGCCGACACCTTGTCGTCCACATAGAGCACATTCTCTGAGGAAGTGTCGAGAACGGTCAGTAAGGCGCGGGCAAACGTGGGTTCGGGCTTTGTCGTTCCGTGCTCAAAGGACCAGATTTCTTTGTCAAAGTACCCGCGGAACGGACGCCGCGCCTCGAGCCATTCAACACGGGAACGAACATTTCCCGAGAAGATCGCGAGCGAGATCTTGCCCTGGAGTTCTTCCACCCAACTAAAGATCTCCTCGTTGGGCGTGTAGGCGTCGTACCAAGCCTCGCGGAATGTTTGCGCGGTCCATCCGCGCGGGAGCTCGGCGGCCGTGGCGTTCCAGAACGCCGCCTCATCGATGTGGCCACGGCGCCAGGCCATCGCCCGCGGAGAGCGGATGAGGCGGCGCGCTGTGCTGCGGGCGGGCTCCGGGAGCGAGGCGAGAAATGACTTGGCGCCATCGCGAAACAAGACGCCACCCACGTCGAGCGCGAGCCACGGGCGACCGCGAATCGTGGGAGCCTCAGACAATGGAGAGCAGCACGTCCCGGAGCTGTCGAGGCGCGACCATGGAGGTGTCCGGCGCGCACATCGGGACGTCGAGCGCTTCGACACCGAGGGCGCGGACCGCCTCCACGTCGAGGCCGCCAGGATAGCTCCCGTTCTCGCTGTCGATGACCACCAGGCTGACCAATTGACGGGAGGGCACCTCGGCCCCGGCGTCCTGGCGCAGGGTCTCGAGCAGGCGTTCCACGCAGCGCTCGACGGAGGTGGGGCCTTGCTCCGGGTCGAAGCCGCAGTTCGCGACGTAGACCTTCGGGCAGGCGCTCTCGGCGATGACCGCGCCGATCCCCTCGGGTTGAAGGCACGCCATCACGCTCGTAAAGAAACTGCCGATGGGATACACGATGAGCTCGGCCTTGTTGATGAGCTTGCGCGTCCGGAGGTCGACAGGGACGGACACCCGGGTCGGATCTGTCAGCGATTCGCACACCCAGATGTCCTCGAGGTGCTCGTCGCCGAGGTGGTCCGGCGAGGTGAGGAGATGCTGACCGACCACGGTGCGACCACCAGAGGTCTCGCCCGCGAGGTGAAGGTTGGCGTTGACCACCGGCCTCACGATCCCCCGGACCTCCACCAGCTTGGCGAACATGAAGAGCACCGCGTCGATGTCATTGTCGTTGGCGAGCAAGCCCCCGGTGATGATGAGGTTGCCGATGGACGCGCCGACCAGGTCGAAGCCGCGGGGCATCCGTCGGCGAAAGTGCTCGAGCTGGGTGCGAATGAGGCGACGCAGCGGCGCGGGGACCTCCTCGATCAGCGGGTGCACCCCGTCGATGATGCTGTCGAGGATCTGTCGCAGCGCTGGGGGCTCGACCTCGGCGGTCGTCGGGAGCCGCGTGGAGAACAGGCGGTAGACCTCCGGGTGCCCCTTGAGCTGATGGTCGGCGAGGGCCATCATCCGGTTCCGGAGGTCGCCCACGGCGAGCACAGGGAACACCTCGCGGATCTTGGCGGAGCTCCCGCCCGAGTCGAACGGCGTGATGAGGTGCACGGAGTTGTGGGTGTGCGCGGGGAGCAGGCGACTCGTCGCGCGCAGGGCGGTGCCGCCGCTGAAGAACAGCACGCGCGGTCCGAGCTCGGGCGCGCGTGCGTATCGCGCGAGCCGGATCGGATCGGGGACCTGGGCGTCGCGGGTGATCGAGACGCGGCTCACGGCGGATCAGCCCTTGGCTGCGGGGAATCGAGGACGCGGAGGCACTCACGCGTGGCCCCTTCAAAATCGACGCCGCCGGAGAACTCGAGGATGGGGGTGTCCTTCAACACGCTGAGATACGCCTCGGGATCGGGCGTGGGGATCGGGCGCCCGGGGTGATGAAACAGGCCCGGGCCCTTCATGATCGCGTCGAGGAGGTCGGTGCGGGCTGCGAGCGCGCACCGCTCGACGCGCAGGGGAGCGCCGGTCGGCCCCCAGTTCAGGACCACGAAAGCGCGCAGCGGGGCGACGAGGTTAAAGCGGCCCGCGCCGAAGCACTCCTCGATGATCGCGTCGTACTTGTCTTCAAGCTGCCACAGCTCGGCGTGGGGGAGCGCGCGCAGGGAGGCGGCCTCCTGGTCCGACACGATCCCTCCCAGCGCCGGGTTGTTGAGCGCCGTCCCTGGGTTGATGCGCGGATGCTTGGGCACGCCGGAGGCGACGACCTCACCTCGGGCGCCCGCGCAGAGCAAGAGGCGGTCGTTGCTGACGAAGACCGTGCCCGGCGCGTTCATGAGGTGGAGCGCGGCGGTCGACTTGCCCATCCCTGAGAAGCCCGCGAACGCGACCGCCGCGCCACCCCGCGACACAGCGGCGGCGTGCGCGAGCACAGCGCCTCGGTCGAGCGCGCGGCTCATGAGCCGATTGTTGACGAAGTTGACGACCTGGTTCGGGTTGTCATTGCACGGACCCACCGCGATGTTGTGAGGCCCCCCGAAGCCGAACACCATCCCAGTCCTCGTTTTGATCACGAAGCGCCCGTCCGGCCGATCCACGTATTGCTCCTTTTGGCGCTTGCTCCCGCGGGCGAGTGGAGGTGTGATGACGTCGTCCGGGTCGAAGGAGACCGGGGGCCGCTCGTACGCGTGGAGTTCCACAGACACGGGCGCGCGATGGTCGCTCGACAAGAAGGCCGCGAAGTATCGGCGGAGCTCATTCGCGAGCGCCACGTCGTCGCAGCGAAGCTCGTAGCGCTCGCCGTGGAGGTCGAGGACCATCCGATGGGCGGCGGGGGTGGTCGCCTCCAGCGTCTTCGCGCACGCGCGCACGCCCGACAGATCGATCATGGACGGACCCGCCCGCTCATGACGCGCTCGACGTGGTCGGCGTACGCGGCCGCCGCGTCGACCCCACATGCGTCGAGGAGGCCGCGGAAACCACCGAACGCCGAGACCTCAAACACCATGGGTCCGTCGCTCGTCTCCACGACGTCGACGCACGTGAAGTCGAGCTTAAAGAGCGCTTGGGCGCGCTGCGCGAGCTCGATGATCTCGGCGGACGGCGTGAAGGCCTCGTATCTCCCCCCGGCCGAGGTCGTGCTCTGCCAGCTCCCCTCAGCTTGCACGCGCGCGTAGGTGGAGAGGTATTCGCCACCGACGAAGGCGACGCCCAGGTCGCGGCCGGGGAGCGCGAGCAGCTCCTGCAGGTACATGACGGGGTTGCCCTGGGACCGGAACGCTTCGACCGCCTCGCGGAGCCCGTCGCCGGGGACCAGCCGCGTCATGCCGCGCCCCTTCGAGGTGTACAGCGGCTTGCCAATGTAGGGGCCGCGCCGTTCGATCAGCGCGACGGCGTCGTCGACGCTCTCGGTCACGAAGGTCGGTGGCATGGGGATTCCTCCCTGTCGCAACCGCACAGTGCCCGAGAGCCGATTGATGAGCGGACCCATGGCGGTCGCCGGTGAGAACACCCGCACGCCTCGGTGTTCGATCCATCGCAGCAGCTCGACGCGATCGAGCACGGGCGCCGAATAGCGAGGCGCAATTTTTTTGACCACGAGACCGTCGAGCGCGCACAGATCCAGCTCCCCCACCATCACGGAGCCGGTGTGCAGGTCCATCCTCGCCTCACCAAGATCGACCACAGGGCAGCGCCCGAACTTCGCGGCGATTCGCTCGGCGAGCAGCTCCGAGGACCACGCGCCGGGGATCCCGATGACAGCGACATGAGGGGTGGGGGTGGGCATGGAGTTCCTCTAGTGGCGCAGGAGGCCCGTGGGGAGCTCGAACGCCTCCCACGGGTGGCCAGCGGCGTGGTGTTGTTGGAGTTTGGAGAGGATGAATCGACCTCTCAATAGCATCGCGCGCGCGAAGTTGGGGCTCAATTCAAAGCGAGTAGATGTGAGCATCGACCGGGCGATGCCCGCGGCCGCTCGGGCGGGGAAGGTGGCGTCGTCGTGGCGCGCGGCGAACGCCTCGCCGAACTCGAAGAACCGCAGGCTCGCGGCGTCGAGGCGCTCACGAATGATGCCATCGCTCACGGGCATCCTAAAGTTGGAGACGATGAAGACGGAGATGTCTTGCGCGTAGTCGAAGGTCTTCGAGCGGTGCAGGTCGATATAGTGCACCTGTCGCTGCTCCGGGTTGATGATGATGTTGTCGGTGTTAAAGTCACCGTGGATCAGCACGCGGCACGGGGCGACCAGCTCCGCGTCCAAGAACCGACACTCCCTCGCGGCCTCAAGGAGGCCGGGGTAGCGCACGTCACCGATGGCCGTGGCGGGGCGCTCGAACTCTGGGTGCACCTTCACGACCTTCGCGAGCCGCTTCTCAAGCTGCTGAACGAATTTTGGACGGGTGGGTGTGCGCTCGAGGGTGCCGTCCCAGATGGTGTCCACTGTGTGCATCATGAGCGCGAGGCCGTCGGTTAAGCGGCTGTGATCCCCGGCCAAGATCAACTGCTGGAGCGTCTCTCCTTCCAGGTATTCCATGAGCAGCGACGCGTTTTGGCCGCGCTCTTGGTAGCTGAAGACGCGGGGCGGGAGGCCCGGGACGAGGGCTTCCCAACGTTCGAGCCGCTGCTTTTCTTCGAGCACCTTGTCGGCGCGCCCCTCCTTGAAGATGGTCCAGCGCGCGGTGTCGGGGTCATCGGTGCGCGCGTGAACCTTGCCGACGCGACCGCCGCTGCGGGTCTCCCAAATCCCCTCGTATTCCACGTCCATGATGTCGATGTCGACGTCCTCTAGACTGTCGGCCAGGGCTTGAAACTGCGAGATCTTAATCTTCTCGCCGGCGCCCGCGAAGATGGCGGCCTCGCCGACATTTAGCAGGGCGTCTCCCATGCGCTCGAAGTAACGAAAGATGAACAGCGACGTGACGAGGTCTTCCGGGGCCTCGCCGTCGCGGAGCGACGACATGATGCGGTCGAACACCTGCGCGTAGCATTCGTCGATTCGCAGCTCGCTGCGGCACAGGTCGAGGGCCTCGTGCATATTCACGTCAACGATCGCTGGGATCGCGCGCTGCAGGGCCTCGTCGACGAGGTCGAAGAACGGCTCGGGGTCGAAGCCGGCGAGCGTCTTGGGATCTTGAAGATACTTGAGCTGTCCGACGATGTTGACGGCAAAGTCGGCGATCCGTTCGAGATTGGAGGTCGCGATGATCACAGCTCGGAGCCGGTTGATCAGCGATTTCTGGAGGTCTTGAGCGCCCAAGACGCCGTAGCACTTGTTCTCGATCACGCTCTTGAGGTTGTCTACGTAGTCATCGCGCGAGAACACAGCAGTCATCTTGGTGCCGTCGCGATCCACGAGGACGCGCCGCGTGTCCTTGAGCTGCTGGATGACCTCCATCACGAGGAACTTGTAGTTCTCGTCGATGGTCTCGAGCGCGGCGGTCGCGGGCATCGGCTAGCTCCCCGAATTGATGGTGAGGGGGGCGGCGTTCGCGTCTCCCGCAGACGCGGTGCTCCACGACACGGTGAGCGCCACTTGGCACTTGCCGCTCTCTTTGTTGGCCCGAATGGTCATGTCGAGGTGGCCGGAGGGCTCCATGATGAGGGTGGCGTCGCCTTCGGTCAGCTCGATGCGGCCCCTGGCGAACCCGTCTTGGAGCGCCTTCAGATAGGTGGCGATGGACTCCGCGTCTTGGAGGGACTCGTGGGTGAATTCGTTGAGGCTCATGGTGGTGACTCGGTCTGGCAGCGAGGGCGTCGGCCGCCTCTCGCTGGAGATGGTCTCAAAGTTACGTGTTCGTCGCGGCGGGCGCAACTCTCCCCGCGCGCAGGATCAGTCCATGTCGATGTGCTGGTCCATCATCGTCGCCGGGAGTCCGTCGTAGAGGGTGAGCACGTGCAACGGCAGCGCTCTGATCAGGGCGTCCATCCGGGTGGCGGTGACCAGGGCGCGGGTGGCCTTCGCGCGGTGCTTGGCGCGGCGCTCGACCACGCCGGCGAACCAGTCCGGGGTGACGGATTCGAGGATGATGTCGAGGATGGTCCGCTCGGCCGGGAAGGTGCGCAGCGGCAGCCGCGCCTTTTGCGACACACCCATGCGCTCCGCGAGGCGGGCGCGCGCGCGCTCGATACCGCCGAGCTCGTCGATGAGCCCGACCTCCAAGGCGTCGACGCCGGAGTAGACTCGGCCCCGCGCGAGCGCGTGGGCCTCGTCGCGTGTCATGCCGCGGGCCTTGGCGACACGCTCCAAGAACAGCTCGTAGATGCGGAGGATCGAGGCCTGCAAGCGGGCCCGCTGGTCCTCGGTCCACGGCGCATATCGGTTGATGTCTGCGTTCGCCCCGCGCGTGATCGCGTCCCGGTTGATGTCGAGTTTCTTGAGCATACTCGACACATCGAAGTGCAGTGACACCACCCCGATTGAACCGGTGATGGTGGTCGGTGACGCGAACACGTCGCGGGCTCCGGTGGCGACGTAGTAGCCGCCGCTCGCCGCGACGTCCCCCATGGACACCACGATCGCGGGCTTGCGGGGGTCCTTGTCGTGCGCCATCCGGGTGAGGTCGACCTCCCGCCAGATGATGTCGGAGGCGAGGGCGGAGCCCCCCGGGGAGTTGACGCGCAGGATGATACCCCGGCAAGAAGGGTCCGCGCGCAGGGTGCGGAGGGCCTGGGCGATGGTGTCGCCGCCGGCGTTCCGGATCCCGAGCAGCGGCACAGCGAGGCTCTCTCCGTCGACGATGGTGCCCTCGACGAGCACGACCCCAACGTAGGGCTTTGACGCCCACGTGGGGTTGGCCGGCGCGGTGTCGGGGAAGCGAGCGAACCGCACGTCGACGCCGACGGCCTCCGCGATCCGCTCGAGCACCTCATCGCGGTAGGTGACGCTGTCCGCGAGGTTGGCGTCGATGGCTTCTTGGGGCCCGAAAGGTGCGGTGTCGATGAGGTGACGGATCTCGCTCAAGGTCGCGCCCCGACCTTGGGCGATGTCGCTGACGACCTGGCCGAAGATGTCATCGAGGAGGGCGTTGCGTTGGAGCGCGTCCGCCTCGGATCGGTCGGAGCGCGTGAAGGGCTCGTGCGCGCTCTTGAATTCGTCGACGTGGAGCGCCTCGACCTTGACGCCGAGCCTCGTGAGCGCGTCCTTGTAATAAAATGAGGCGCTCGCGATCCCGAAGGGGGCGACCTCCCCCGCGGGGTGTACAAAGACCTGCTCAGCGACGCTCGCCATATACAGGTCGCGAAGATCGGCGAACTCCGCGTAGGCGAAGACGTGGCCGCCCGCGTTGCGCACCTCCACGAGTTTGTTGCGGAGCTCGAGCAGGGTGCTCCATCCGGCGCTGGTGTCGCGCACATCGAGGAGCAAGACAGCGCGCTCTCCGGCGGTGACGGCGCGCTCGAGGCGCGCGAGGAGGGCGAGGAAATCGCGCTCGCTCGCGAGCTCTGAGAGGCGGACGCGCTCCACGTCCACCGGGCGCGTGGGCACCACCCGACCGAGCCGCTCGCTCGTCAGCCGGGCCATGACCCCCACGCCGTCAACGCCGTCAGAGGTGCCCATATGCACGCCGGTCTCGACAGCGGCGAAGTCCCACGACAGCCCGAGCGCGATGGAGCCTCGCACGCTCTTGTCTCTGCGGATCGGCGCGAGCGTGAGCTCGTCGAGCGTCGTCACGTTCACCTGCTCCACCTCACCGCTGAGGGAGACACCTTGCCACCGGACGCCGACGCGCCCGCGCGCGAGGATGGTGGTAGCGCTCGCGTCGCGGAGCACCGAGGAGAGCCCGCGCGAGTCTGTGTCGACCGTGTCGGTGTTGATCCCGCCGGCCACCTCGAGCAGCGAGGTGCCCAAGGGGCGAATCGCGAGCTCCGTGCGGGTGCTCATGCGGGTCGGGACGCGGAGGTCACCCGCCGATCCGCCAGACACACGGAGGCTCGCCCCGATAGACGCGAAGTTCGTCGCGCGCACCATCAAGCCGACATCGAGGTCGGGCCGCGAGAGCCACCCTCCACCGAGGCGGACCGCGTGAATCCCTAAGCCGAGGGCGAGACTCTCGCGCGCGCCCGCCGACATCCCCATCGAGATCTTGGTGACGTTGGGATTCGCGGGTCGTCCAAAGTCGGGTCGCGAGCCGCCGAAAGACGGGCGCGCGTTTTGGATGCCGAACCCGAGGGCGAGGGCCGGGAGCAGGCTCGTGGAGAGCCAGCCGCCCACGCCTCGTCCACGCGAGAGATCGTAGCCGCGGGCGTAGCCGCGAATGACCATGTCGATCCCGCGCGCGTCGAGGAGGAGCGCGGGGTTGAGCTCAACGCTCGACGCGTCACCGACCGCGGAGTAGTCATGGATCGGGCGGTCGACGCCGTCGGTGACCTGCCGATCCGCGGTGGCGGGCGGGGCGGCGCGCGCTGGGGATGACGCGGCGGCCAGCGTGAGCGCGCAGAGGAGGGTGGTCGGCGTCAACGCGCGGAGCCAGGGATGTGTCACAGGCGTCATTGGAGCTTGTCCTCCGAGATCTCGTCGACCAGCGCCAGGACGTGGCGGGTGTCCACCAGCCGCAGCGTCTCATCCCAGGGGATCGTGACCCCGCGCTCCTTGCCAAATAACACGCGGGCGCCGAGGGGGATGCCGCTCACGTTCTCACCGAGGCTGCCTCGCGGGGTGTCGTCGTCGTCGACGTCGGCTTGAAACTCCACGTTGTCGCGGGTGGGCATGGTGCGGGCCACCTCCAGCACCTGGCCCAAGAGCGCGTCGATCGTCTCGTCTTTGGCGTTCGCGGGCAGGTACAGGCCGGAGTCCAGCCGCGACGGCGCCTCGACGATCCGAACGAGGACGCGAGGTCCCAGCGGCTGCACGTGCCGCGCGATCCGTTTCGGCGGGGCTTCTGCTGGCTCAAGTTCTTGGGGAGCGGGCGACGCCTCTCGGTCGTCGGGTTCCGCGGTTCGGCGCTTGGTCGCTGCTTTGGATTTGCTCATGGCTCGCTGCTGGGGAGGGTCGAGGGGGACTCGGGGTCCGAGCGCAGGGAGTGTCCGGTGCTCCCCGTGATCGTTCTGTGCACGGTCTCGCCGGGTCGCCCCACATCCAGCGGCATCAGCACGCTCTGGAAGCGCGGCGTCCGGCCGACCATTTTGTCACCGCGCTTGGAGACCCCGGAGATGAGGACCTCCTCTACGCGACCGACGCGAGCGGCGTGGGAGGCCCGCGTGTGGGTCTCCTGGAGGTCGATCACCTCGCGCAGCCGGCGGCCCTTCACCTCGTCGGGGACGTCGTCTTCGAGTTTTTTTGAGGCGTAGGTGATGGCGCGGTCGCTGTACTGGAACATGAAGGCGCTGTCGAACCGCACCTCGTCCATGAGCGAGAGCGTCTGCGCGTGATCGTCGTCGGTCTCCCCGCAAAACCCGACCATGATGTCGGTGCTGAAGGCGATGTCTGGGACCGCTCCTTTGAGTTTGCGGACGAGGGTCAAGAACTCCGCGCGCGAGTACCCCCGCCGCATGCGCTCGAGCACCGGGTCGGCGCCCACTTGCACGGGCATATGCACGTACGGGCAGAGCTTCGGCTCGCTCGCGATCACGTCGATCACCGCGTCCGAGAAGTCGACGGGGTAGGGGCTGGTGAAGCGAATACGCTCGATACCGTCCACCCGTGACACCGCGCGCAGCAGCCCCGCGAAGTCGCCGTCTTCGTAGCGGTAGGAGTTGACGGTTTGGCCGAGCAGCGTGATCTCCTTGTAGCCTTGGTCGGCGAGGTGGCGCACGTGTCTCAGCACCTCTCGGGGGGACACGCCGCGCTCGCGACCGCGGGTGTAGGGCACCACGCAGAACGTGCAGAACTTGTCGCAGCCGCGTTGGATGGTCACGAAGCCGGACACCCCGTCATCGTCCGGGTGACCGTCGAGCCCCTCGTAGGTCTCGGTCTTGTCGAGCCGGACGTCGACGGCCCGCTGACCCGCGCGCGCGCGGTCGACCAGCGACGCGATGTCACGGTAGCTGTCGGGGCCGGCCACCAAGGACACGTGCGGCGCGGTGGTCTCGAGCTTGTCGCGCAGGTGCTCCGCCATGCACCCCGCGATGCCGATGACGAGGTTCGGTTTTTGCTCGCGGTGACGCAGCAGCTGCGTCGTCCTCCCGTACACCCGCTGCTCGGCTTTCTCGCGCACGGCGCACGTGTTCACCAAGATGACGTCGGCGTGCTCGGGCCCTTGCGCGGCGCCGTATCCCGCCCGCCGGAGCTGACCCTTGATGAGCGCGGAGTCAGCCTCGTTCATCTGGCACCCGAAGGTCTCCACATAGACGAGGGGCGCGTCCTCCGGGAGCGGCGTCTGTTCCGAAGAGGTCGTGTTCTGTCCGCGGATTTGAACGAGGTCTGGCACGGCGACGGAGCATAGGCTACCAGGCATCCATCCCAAAAACCGGAGCTTCGAGGGCGCGCCAGTGGCGCGTCTATTTGCGGCGCCCGGGGGGACGGGAGCCCTCGCCGGGCCAGGGCTGGTATGGTGCGGGCATCGCCGGGGGGAGTCTCTCCCCGGCGCGACTCAGCCCCGTCACGGAGCCACCTATCTCCATGTTTCGCCTAAGTTCCTGTCCGATCTTGTTCCTCACTCTCACCTTGCCTCTCGCGTTGACGATGGGTTGTACGAAGGCGCCGCCCAAGGCGCGAAAGGTCAGCCCCGACGAGCAAGCGGCGGTGAAGGGCGAGTCCCAGGCGAAGGGCGCCGCGAGTCAGGCGAACAAGGCCGCGGACCTCGGCCCGATTCCCTCGGGGCCGGTCGCTCGGGTGGGCGCGGTCGATGTGCCGCGCGACGCGTTCATGGCGATCTACGATCTCAAGCTCCAAAAGTACCGCGATCGTGATCGGCCGATCCCGCGCTCTGCGGATCGCCGCTACCGTCAACACATCACCCAGCGCTTGATCTACCAAGAGGTGCTCCGGCAAGAGTGTGAGAAGATGGGCATCGACTACGATCCCAAGCAGCTCGAGACCCGGTACGCGACCCAGCGCAAGGGGCTGCGCGACTGGGAGCGGCACCTTCGCAAGCGCGGGGAGAGCGACGCATCGCTCAAGGATCAGCTCATCACGGAGCTGCGGGAGCGCGCCATCTTGACGCGCAAGGGCACGCTCGAGGTGACCGACGCGGACGTGAAGGTGGAGTATGAGCGCGTCGCGAAGAACTACGATCGCAACTCGGATCGGATCCGCGCCGCCCACATCCTCTTCTCACCGTTTGGTCGCGGTCCACGTCCAGGTCCGGCGGCGACGCCGGAGGCCGAAGCGGCCGTCGCCAAGGCGGAGGCGGAGGCCATGAAGCGGGCCGAGGAGGTGTACGAGAAGGTCCGCGCGCCCGGCGCCGATTTCGCCGCCCTCGCGGCCGAGTACTCCGATGGTCCGAGCGCGCCCAAGGGAGGCGACCTCGGGATTTTCTCCAAAGAGCGGATGGTGCCGGAGTTCAGCGAGGCCGCGTTCAAGCTCAAGCCGGGTGACGTGAGCGCGCCGGTCAAGAGCAAATTCGGCGTCCACATCATCAAGGTGTTCGGGAAATACGGGCCGGGCCCCCTGCCCATGGAGGCCTTGGCTGACCAGCTTCGCGGTCGCCTCTTGAACCAGAAAGTTCACAAGGGGCGCCGCGATCTCAAGCGCTCGCTGCTCGCGGCGTACACCGTCGATGATCTGATGGCGAAGTCCTTGCCCCCAGCGCCCGTGCGCAAGCGCGCGGAGTTTCCAAAGCGCAAGGGGGCCGCGGCGGCCGGGCCAGGGATCGGCGCGAAGGCGCCTGGCGGCGTACGCCTCGCCCCACCGCCAGCGGGCGCGAAGCCAGCGGGCGCGAAGCCAGC
>JAAZXR010000071.1 GCA_014240065.1 Myxococcales bacterium | reverse complement strand
TTCTTCTTCTTCTTCTTCTTCTTCTTCTTCTTCTTCTTCTTCTTCTTCTTCTTCTTCCTCTTCTTCTTCTTCTTCGTCTTCGTACTCCTCCTCGTCTTCCTCTTCTTCGTACTCCTCCTCTTCCTCTTCCTCCTCCGCCTCTTCCTCGTCGTCGGCCTTCACTCGAGCGCGTTTGCTCCGCGCGTTTTTGCCTGCTCCGCGAGCAGCCGCCTCCTCCTCTTCTTCCCACACCTCGAGCGCTTCCTCCTCCGAAGCGTCACGCAGCTCCGAGATGGCCTCGCGCTGGGTCTCGTAGATCTGGAGCGCCCCGTCCCACAAGTAGCGGCCACACCACACCACGCCTTCCCACGTCGCGTGCGCCCCCTGGCTGACGTGACCCGTGGTGAGCGGCGTCGAGGCGATGAGCCCAAGCACGAGCACGGCGGCGCAAAGCAGGTAGGTCCCGGCCAAGTCGAACAAGCCCACCGAGATGGATCCCACCACCTCGCCGGCCAATCCACCGGCGGTATATCCGTGCACCCGGTAGGCCGGAAACAGCACGTGCAACAAAATACAGCCAGCGACGGTGGCGAGCGTGAAGCCAACCCCTTCCCCAAGTCGCAGCTCCATGCGGAGTCCGGCGAGCGCTTTGATCCCGATGCCGAGCACGCCGAGCACGAGCAAGTAGCCAGCCATACCGAAGCCCGCGTAGACCGCGTTGGCGATGATGCGACCGACGGGACCCATCAAGCGACCGTCGCCGAACTGGTAGCTCGCGAGCCCGCCGAGCATCAACCCACCCACCGCGAGCAGAGAGATCCCTAGAAACTCGCCCCAGCCTCGAGGGATGCCGGCTTCAGGGAGGGGAGCTGCGGTGGACTTTGAACGAGACATGGAGGGTGTTCGGGAGAGCTGCGAAAAGAGGCGTCGAGAGAGGGAGTAAGTCCATTTAGCGGGCGCGCGAACGTGCTATGTGTAGGATAATAACATACTTCATACTACACAATCGATCTCCCTGCGCAAATTGCGCATCTGGGGTTTGTTGTGGCATCGTGTTCGGTTAGGGTCAGCACCAACATGCGTCGGCTCGCGCTTACCCTTCCCCTTTTCGCAATCACCCTCGTTGGCTGCAAGAAAATCGACGAACTGCAGGCTGCGCTCGATGAGAGCACCGCCCAGTTGACCAAGACAAAAGCCGCCCTCGATTCGGAGAAACGCACAAATCAGGAGCTTAGGGCGGCAAACGAGCAGCTTGAGGCCCAAATCGTCAAGCTGCGGGGAGAGCTCAGCCAGCTCGAGGCCCAAATCGCCACCCTCGCCAGCGACATGGAGACGACGGCCGAAGAGCTCGCCGCCCTGCGCAAAGAAAAAGCCGAGCGGGAGAAAGAACTGGCCGTCTACGAAGAGCTCGTGGCCCAGCTTCGCTCCCTCGTGGACGCCGGCACCATCAAGCTCGAGATTCGTAAGGGTCGCCTGGTCGTGAAGCTCGCCAACGAGATTCTCTTCGACTCGGGCCGCGCCTCCCTCAAAGAGGAGGGCCAAAATGCCCTCGCCGCCGTGGCCAGCGCCCTGCGCACCGTGGCTGGCCGCGAGTTCTTGGTGGGCGGGCACACCGACAACGTCCCCATCAAGAACAGCCGCTTCCGAAACAACTGGGATCTGAGCACCGCGCGCGCCATCTCGGTGGTGGAGTACATGGTCGCCGAGGGCATGGATCCGCGCTCCCTGGGCGCCACCGGGTTCGCCGAGTTTGATCCCGTCGAGGACAACTCCACCAGCGAAGGCCGCGCCATGAACCGACGCATCGAGATTATCTTGCTGCCCAACCTCGCGGAGCTTCCGGGCGTGCGCAAGGTGCTCGAGGGCAAGTAGCGCGGCGCTCTTGTCGCGACGCCTTACCGCACCACGCGAAGTCGCCGCTGCTTCCCGCTCAAGGTGAGCAGGAAGCGAGCGTGGGCTTGCCCCGCCACGTGCCAGCGGTCCGCGGGGGTCGAGGGCTGCACCTGAAGCAGCGGCGTCCCCGGCAGCGGACCCGCGCCAATATTCTCGCCTTCGTGATCCCGGAGGAGGAACAAGCCCGCCCACGGCGCGTTGGCCACGGAGCCGTGGATGGTGAGCTGTAGGTCCACCCGCCCCTTGTCTTCCGCGGCGCGGAGCACCTCGGCCGTGCGAACGCGATGGGCGAGCAAACTCACCGGCTCGGTCAAATCGCGCCGATAGACGATGGTGGGGCCGAGCACAGAATTGGCGTTGACGGAGAGTTCCACCCGAATTCCCTGCCCAGGAGGGTCCTCTGGCGATGGCGGTGATTCCAGCGAGACCCACCGCACCCACACGGCGAACATGTCGCGCTCGAGGTCCACGTCGATGCTGGGGTAGCGAACTGCCACGGCGGACAGTGTACACTGCCCCCTTGAATTCGCGGGTCATGGTTTTGTGAACACCCGCCCTGCACGGACGCCATCATGACGAGCCCGCCCATTGAAATCCCTGACCATCTCAACATGGCCGAGTGGTTCCTCGACGCCCGCGTCGCAGAGGGGCTCGGTGACAAGACCGCCGTGTACTGCGGGGATGAGACGCGCAGTTATCAAGAACTCGTGGCCGGAAGCGCCCAGGTCGCCGCGGTGCTCCGTGACCTTGGCGTACGCATCGAAGAGCGGGTCATGCTGCTGCTGCTCGACACCCCGGACTTCATCACGACCTACTTTGGGGTCATGCGGGCCGGCGCCGTGGCCGTGCCGGTCAACACCTGGATGCAGCCCAAGGACTACGCCTACTACCTCGAATACGCCCGACCACGGGCGGTGGTGGTCGACAAGTCGGTGTGGCCGAGCCTCGCCCCCGTCATCGCGGACGCCCCCTACACCGACTTCGTGCTCGTCGTGGATCGCGAGGGTCACGGCGTCCCGGAGGGTACCCTCGATTTTGTCGCGTTAACCGAGGCGGCGTCGAAAGTCCCGGTGACCACCCCGACCTATCGCGACGACTTCTCGACCTGGCTCAGCAGCAGCGGCTCCACCGGCAACCCCAAGTGTGTGGTCCACATGCACCACGACTTCGTGTGGAACACGGTGGCGTACGCCCAGCGCACGCTCAAGCTGCGCCGAGACGACATCACCATCGCCGCGCCCAAGCTGTTTTTTGGCTACGCGCTCGCGAGCAATATGCTGTTCCCGTTCTCCGTGGGAGGAAGCTGCGTGCTGCTGCCGGAGCGGGTCAAGGCCGCGGACTACTTCAAGCTCATTGAGCGCTACAAGGCCACACAGTTCGTGACGGTGCCCACGACCATCGCGAAGATGCTCGACGTCCCCGACGTGAACCCCGAGTCCCTCGCCTCGCTGCACTCGCTGATCAGCGCGGGGGAGGCCCTGCCCGCGGGTGTGTACCGGAGGTGGCGTGACCGCTTCAACGCGGAGATCTACGACGGCATCGGCTCCGCCGAGATGTTCCACGTGTACATCACCAACCGCCCCGGCGACGTCAAAGAGGGGAGCCTCGGCCGCATCGTGGAGGGCTACGACTACCGCCTCCTCGACGACGACGGCGCGCCCGTGGAGGCCGGAGAGATCGGCACCCTCGAGATCCGCGGCCCCTCGGCGGGCGCCGGCTACTGGCGCATGCGCGACAAGAGCCGCGAGACCTTCCGCGGCGACGCGGTGCTCGGGGGAGACAAGTTCCACGTGGATACCGACGGCTACTTTTGGTACTGCGGCCGCGGCGACGACATGCTCAAGTGCTCGGGGGTCTACGTGTCACCGGTGGAGGTGGAGAACTGCCTGGTCGGGCACGCCGCCGTCAGCGAGTGCGGCGTGGTGGGACACCGCGACGCCGACGGGCTCGAGAAAGCCTGGGCCTTCGTGGAGGTGCCCGAGGGCGTGGAAGACACCCCCGCGTTGCGGGAGAAGATCATCACCTATGCCAAGAGCAAGATCGCGCCGTTCAAGGCGCCGCGCCGGGTGGTGGTGGTGCCCGCCCTGCCCCGCACGGAGACCGGAAAAATCCGCCGCGCCAAGCTGCGAGAGATGAGCGCCGCCATGGCGAGCGAGGAGCCCTCGACCCATGACTGAAGGCCTGATGTTTGAGCTCGCGCGCATGACCTACACCGAGGTCGAGGCCCTCCTCGCCGAGAGCGATCGCGCCATCGCGGTGATCCCCGCGGGCAGCACCGAGGCCCACGGTCCGCACCTCCCCTTGGCCACCGACTCCATCATCTCGACTCAGATGGCCCGCCAAGGTGCCGAGGCCCTCGCCGCCGCAGGGTGGGACGCGGTGGTGTTCCCCACCCTCCACTACGCGGTCACCGACTGGGCGGGCGCGTTCAAGGGATCGTCCACCCTCTCCGTGGCCACCGCCGAGGGGATGGTGCTCGAGACCTGCCTCGCCGCGCACCGCATGGGCTTCGCGCGCGTCGTGCTGACCAACGCGCACCTCGAGCCCGACAACATCGCCACCTTGCGGGGCGTGGCGAAGAAGTTTGAGGCCGCCGCCAGGCAGCCCCTGCTGTTCCCCGACGTCACCCGCCGAAAAAACGCCGAGCGGCTCACCGACGAGTTCCGCTCCGGGTCGTGCCACGCGGGGCAGTACGAGACCAGCCTCGTGCTCGCGGTGCATCCCGAGCTGGTGCGCGCTGGCGCGGCCGCCGAACTCCCCGAGGTGTTCGTGCCGATGCACGAGAAGATCAAGGCGGGCGCCCGTGACTTTTTGGAGTGTGGCATGGACCGGGCGTACTGCGGCGCGCCGGCGGGGGGGACCGCCGAGGAGGGCCGCGCGACCTACGAGGTGCTCGCCGCCATGGTCCTCGAGTGCGTCCGCGACAGCTTCACCCCTGCGACCTAGGATGGAGACGCGGCGACGTCGCGCACACACCGACGGACGTGAGCACCCCGTCGAGGGGGACGTCGTGGGGGTCCATGGGCAGCACCCCCGCGTCCACGAGCTGCGACGCGAAGCCGACCCCGACGCACACGGGCCGCGCCCCCCCGGCCGCGTCACCGAGGAGCCGATCGTAGTAGCCCCCTCCTTGTCCGAGCCGCGCGCCGTCGCGACCGAAGGCCACCCCCGGCGTGAGCACCAGGTCGAGTGAAGACAGCGAGGCGCGCGTGAGACGTTCTCCCTCCGGCGCCGGCTCTCGGAGCCCGTGCGGCCCATGGCAAAGCGCGTGGAGATCGCGGACCTCGTAGCACGCGAGGACTCCGGGACCCTCGATCCTTGGCAACCACAACCGCGCGCCCGCGTCGAGCAGCGCCCGGTGGAGCGGCGCCGTGTCGAGCTCGCCGCGGACACCGACAAATGACAGCACCCGAAGCGGCTCCCCGGGAGCGGATCCCGCCGCTTCGCGGCGCGTCGTGAGCCACGGCCGCGAAGACCGGATCCAGACCACAAACGCCTCCGCCACGGCCTCGGCCTCGCGCAGCCGCTGCTCGACCGAGAGCGCCGCCCGTCGATCACGCATGTGCCGCCGCAGCGCTTTCTTGCCTCGGGCCGGCCCGCCTTCACCCTCATGGACCACCCGCACAGAGTGCCACGTCTGCCCGCGTCCGTCCTGATGTCGGCGGTTTCGGGCCGCGCCGGCGCCGACGCGCCGTCGCTTGATCCAGCCCCCCTGCCCGTGATACCCACCAAGTCCCACGCGGGAGTAGCTCAGTTGGTAGAGCGTCAGCTTCCCAAGCTGGATGTCGCGGGTTCGAATCCCGTCTCCCGCTCCGCGAACGCCGTCTCGACAGATCGACCAGCCTTCCTCTCGTGGAAGAGGTGAAAATTCAACACAATGCCGTCTCTGCGGGTCAGGCCACCATGACTTTTTCCCCAGAGGGCATTATGATCGGTGCATCGGAACAACAACGTCTGTTGAGCCCCGTGCTCCATTGGGATGTCATGCCCGCCGGGCGTGATGTCCAGACGCGCTCATGGGCATGGAGCCATGAACACGAACCAGCATACTCTCCGGGATGACTCTTATGGATGATGCCGCCATCTACGCCAAACTCACGACCATTTTCCAGGACACTTTCGACGACGATGACCTGGTTCCCCACGGAGAGATGACCGCTTCGCACGTGGAGGAGTGGGACAGCTTGGCCCAGATCCGCCTCGTGGTCGCCATCGAAATGGAATTCGACATGAAATTCGCGGTGACCGAGCTGGGCACGCTGCAAACTGTCGGTGACATGGTCGCCCTCATCAGAAACCAACTCCCGTGACCACTCCCTCCGCTGAAATCAACGCGCTGGAAGATCTGACAGAGGGTCGCAGCCTGGCCTTCGACTTCGTCGTGAACGCCGCCGACATGGCGGACTTCTCCCGGCTCTCTGGAGACTACAACCCCCTCCACACGGACGCGGAGTTCGCCCGCGGCCGAGGGTTCTCCGGCCCGGTGGTCTACGGCGCCCTGCTGGTCGCCAATGTGTCCCGTTTAATCGGGATGCATTTCCCTGGCCAACAAGCGCTTTGGAGCGGCCTGCGCATGACCTTTCGCGACCCGCTGATGGTCGATGAGCCGGCCCGTTTGGAGGCGGTCATCAGCCATCAATCTGTCGCAACAAGCTCCATTAAAATTAAGATTACGATCCGCGCCGGCGACAAGCTCATCGCCAGCGGATCGGCGGAGAGCATGGTGTTGACCGCATGACCCGTCCGACAGTGCTGATCACGGGTGGGAGCGGTGGCATCGGTGGCGCGCTGGCCCAGGGGCTCGCGGCGCGGGGATATACCCCGATCATCGGCTTCGCCGGCAACACCGCCGCCGCGCAGGAGTCCGCCGCCCGGACCGGAGGCCACGCCATGGCGTTGGATCTCACCGAACACAGCCACATTGATGACGCCGTCGCCACGCTCAAGACCGGTGTTCTTGAGGCGGGCCCCTTGGCAGGGGTCGTGATGGCCGCCTCGCCTCGACCTCAGGTGCTCCCGTTCACCAAGACGAGCCCCGAAGACATGGCGCTCCAGTGGCAGGTGAACGTGGCCGGTCACCAGCGGCTGCTGGCCGGCCTCATCAAGCAGTGCTTGCGCCAACAGAAAAAAGGAACCGCCGTGGCGGTGCTGACGGCGGCCATGGGGTTGGGAGGGCGGCCCGCGGCCCCGAATATGGCGGCATATATTGTCGCCAAGCATGGGTTGGCCGGGGTGCTCGCCGCCGCCGCCGCCGACTACCCCTGGCTCACCACGGCCGCTGTCTCCCCCAGCTTTACGGACACGGAGATGCTGAAAATCTTTGATCCTCGTTTTCTAGAGATGATGCGCGCTGCCGAACCCAACGGACGCTTTGCCACCGCGAGCGAGGTGGCGGAGGACATCCTGGCCCACTTCGAGGACCTGTCATGACCTGGGACAGGGCGAAATTGCCGTGGCTGCCTGCGGCCCCCGCAGATTTCCGCGCCCGCTGCAAAGCCGTGGACGCTCAAGATGGCCCCTGCGGCGGTGCGCTCCAGCGGCTCGCGACCCACGCGCTGTCTGGAAATCAGCTGAACCGCCTGGCGACCTCACTGGGCAGGGTCGCCAACGCGACACCGCTGGCGCCCTTTCGGCTGGGCCTGTTATCCAACGCCACCACCAGCTTCATCGGTCCCGCCGTCGTCGCCAGCGCTGCCCGCCATGGTCTCGCGGTGGAGCTTGTCGAGGCCCCCTTCGGACAAGAAATGCAGCAGGCCTTGGATCCTGCGTCGCTCCTGAACGCCGCCAAACCAGACGCCATTCTCCTGGCGCTGGATCATCGCGCGTACCCCTTCTTGGCCTTGGCAGAAACCGATCAGAGCCCCGCCGCGCTCGACCACCTGGACACCATTCGAGAGGGGCTGGCCGCCCACTCGGGAGCGGCGATCATCGTGCAGACGTTGACCGAGCCGTCGGAGGCCCTCTTTGGCAGCCTCGAGCCCCGCGTGGCGGGGGCGCTTGGGGCCTCCGTCCTCGCCTTCAATCAGCACCTCGCCCAGCACCCCCGTCCGGGAGAGCTGTCGCTGGATGTCGCGGGGCTGGCCCGCTCCGTCGGACTGGATCGTTGGCACGACCCCGCCCAATGGCACCTGGCGAAGCTCCCGTTCGCGCAGGAGATGCTGCCCCTGTACGCCGAGCACGTCGCTCGACTGCTGGGCGCGCTGCGGGGGAAGAGTAAAAAATGCCTCGTCCTGGATCTCGACAACACCTGCTGGGGCGGTGTCATCGGTGATGACGGCATGGAGGGCGTTGAGTTGGGCCAGGGCAGCGCCGCGGGCGAGGCGTTCGCCGCCGTCCAAAAGCTGGCGCTGACCCTGCGGGATCGGGGGGTGGTCCTGGCGGTCTGCTCCAAAAATGAGGAGGAGATCGCGCGGCAGCCTTTCCAGGAGCATCCGGAGATGGCGCTAAAGGAGGCGCACATCGCCGTGTTTATGGCCAACTGGCAAGACAAGGCCTCCAACCTGGAGGCGATCGCCAAGGCCCTCAACATCGGCGTGGACGCCTTGGTGCTGTTGGACGACAACCCGGCGGAGCGGGCCCAGGTGCGCGGGGTGTTGCCCATGGTGGGGGTGCCTGAATTGCCGAGGGATCCGGCGCTTTACCCTCGCGCGTTGCTGGCTGGAGGGTATTTCGAGGCGGCGGCTTTCACCGGTGATGACCGCATGCGGGCGGAGCAATATCAAAGCAACGCCAAGCGCGCCCAGCTCCAGGGCTCGGTCCGTGATCTGGACGCCTATCTGCGCTCACTGGAGATGGTGGTTCACTTCGCGCCGTTTGACGCCGTCGGTCGACCGCGAATCACCCAGCTGATCAACAAGACCAACCAGTTCAACCTGACCACGCGGCGTTATACCGAGGCCGAGGTGACGGCCATGGAGGCGGATTCTTCCTGCTTCACGCTGCAGGTGCGCCTGCGAGACACGTTTGGCGACAACGGTATGATCAGCGAAGTGGTGTGCCGCACCATCGACCCCACAACCTGGGACATCGACGTCTGGCTCATGAGCTGTCGCGTGCTCGGCCGGGGCGTGGAGAAGGTCACTCTCAATGAGGTTGTGAAACATGCTCGCGCCGCTGGCGTCGCCACCTTGCGCGGGTGTTATATCCCCACCGCCAAGAACAAGCTGGTCGCCGCGCACTACCCCAATCTTGGTTTTTCTCTCGTTGACGAGGTGGAGGAGACCACGCGTTGGGAGCTGGCGCTGGACAGCTACGCTCCTCACGCCGCCCCCATTGTCATCGAGGACGGGTTCGACTCGCCGCGTTCATCTGGCGCGGAGCGATGATCGCGGGAGGTGTATTCCATGTCTTTCTTGCGCAACATCGACTCACCAGAACGCCGAGAGGCCGCGGTCTCCTTGCTGGTGGAAGGCCTGGGCAGGACCGCCAGCTACTGGCGGCGCTCCTTTGATCGGTCTGCAGACGCCGTCTTCGGTCACGGCCTCCTGATTCATAAAGATGACGAGTACCAAGGGGTGTTGCTGGTGTTCTCCAGCTCACGGGAGGCGGCGGATGGTCGATCCCGGCGCTGGCTCAACCTGTCATCTTGGTATGTTCGCGAGGCGTATCGGAATCTCGCTGTGGCCATGCTGGCGCAGGTTGTGGGCGAGCGTGACGCCGTCATCACCAACCTCTCCGCGAAGCCCAACGTGGCGAAGATCTTGGAAGCTTTTCGGTTTCAGTGCCACTCTCCCTCGCTGATGCTGGCGGCGCCGTTGTGGAGCAACGCCCCGGGGGCTCGCGCTTCCGTCGCTTCTTTGGGAGCGGGGGAGCTGGCCCCGTTTCAACCGCGCCTGCAGGAGATTCTCAGGGATCATCTGCAGGCAGGATGGATCGGCGGGGTGCTCTCATCAAACGTGGAGCCGGCGCCGTTTTTGTTTATGCCCATGCGCAAGTTCGGCCTCCCGTTCGCGATGCTGGCCTACTGCGCGGACATGGGGTTGCTGCGTCAGAACATCTCTTCCGTGTATCGCCATGTACTCGTTCGGGGCTATCCCCTGCTCGCGCTGCCGAGCAACGAGTTGTTTCAGGACGTGCGCGGCAAGCAGGTGGATCGCTTCCCCTGGTATATTCTGGATCGACAAGAGGACGCGGCGCCGGATCTCCTCTATTCAGAGTTCACCTATTTGTTCAAACGAGCCCGCTCGTGAGCCCGACGCGCCCCGCGGATGAACACGCCGCGACGAGCGTGATCGCTGCCAGAGCCCCTGCCCTCGCCGGCGCTCCTCGCCTGCGCCGCCCCCCCCCTACGCCTCGCCGCTCGACCGCGCCTCGTTGGTTGACGCGGTCGTCTCGGGTTCGAATTCCGTCTCCCGCTCCGCGGACGAGCCGCCGTGATCGCGGTGGTTTATTGGTGCCGCTTCGAAGCTGACGAACCGTACGATCACCCGCGCGTGTTCCATTTGGGGACCGATGGGCTTGTTCGCGCTTGCCCTCGGCAACCGTCGAATTCGCACGACATTCGCGTCATGCGAGGACAAATCACATAGCTAACATGTCGGGAAACAGCGGCTCGCCGCCATCAAAGAGCCCCGTGTGGGTCATGCGGCTGTGGGGCCGAACGCAAGAACGGTCTGCCAACTGGATCACAGGGCTGCACAGCCTCTCAGGTCGGGGCCTCAATCCTCGCCAGACAGTGGATTCAACGTTCTGGGTGGTCTACGTTGAAAACGTCGCCCTCGGTGACGTCCCCTCTTAGCTTTTGAGGCGCTCGCCTCGCACACCATGCACATCGCTCCTACCAGGCGCCGCCTCCCGCGGGCCACCACCCTCGGCCTCCTCGGCCTGGCCGTCATCGCCTCCCTCTCCCTCGGATGCTCGTCGAGCGAGTTCGCCCTCTCCGACGGCTTCGGCTCCAACGGCAGCAGCTATTCGAGCGGCGGTCTTACCGACAGCTACGGGGAGACCGGCGACGACACGACCACCGGCCTCACCGACGGCGGCGACGGCGATGGCACCACCGGAGCAGACGGCGACGATGGCGACGCCACCACCGGCGGTGAAGAGGCCGGCAGCAACAGCCTCGGCGACTGCGATCCCTTCGCCCAAGACTGCGACGCCGGGCTCAAGTGCAGCTGGGTCCTCACCGAGTACGGTTCCGTCACCGCCTGCGTCCCGAAACCTGAGCTCCCCGCCCCGGACGGCGCCGCGTGTGCGGTGGCCACCGCCGATGATCCCTTCGATCCCTGCGCGTACGGGAGCTACTGCGCCTTCGGCGACAGCTACGGCGTGGGCATCTGCACCCCCCTTTGTGAAGGCAGCGCGGACGAGCCCACCTGCGGCGACGGCGGCTCTGTGTGTCGCGTCTGTGACGACTGTCCGTCCGTGTGTCTGGCGGTCTGTGACCCCCTCGACGAGACCTGCGGCGACGGCCTGGTCTGCGCCGCGTCGATGCAGCTCGGCGCCTTCGTGTGCACCATGGACGCGAGCACCGACAACGGCGGCGGACTCAACGACCCCTGCGAGTTCGCCAATGAGTGCGGGCCCGGGCTGGCCTGCGCCCCCGGCGAGCTGCTCGCGGACTGTGAGGCCGGCGGCTGCTGCACGCCCTACTGCGACACCCAAGATCCCACCACCTGTGAGGCCTCGAAGTACTGCACGCCGTGGCCGCTCCAAGCCGCGCTCCCGGACTACGAGCACGTGGGGGTGTGCACCTCCACCACCCCGCCCGTCGACCCCTAGGGGCTCGCGCCCTCAGTGGAGCGTGCCGCGGAGCTCAAGCCCCGGGATGAGCTCGCCCTCGAGCGTGAGCAGCGACTGCAGGCGCGCGTCGATCTCCTCCTCGGAAAAGTACGGGCGCGCCAGCCTCAAAAACAACCCGGCGTGCCGCGCCTCGCAGCGGGTGAGCTCGGCGTAAAACTCCTTGAGCTCTCCGTCGGGGAGCGCGTCCGTGATCATCCCGAAGCGTTCACAGCCCCGCGCCTCGACGACCCCGCCGAGCACCAGCCGGTCGAGCAGTCGCTGGTCCCGGCCGTCTCGCACCCACCGCTGGAGCCGGTCGACGTAGGGGTCTTTTTCATCGGGGGTCAGCGCGAGCCCCCGGGCCTGGATGATCTTGAGCACCTGGTGGTAGTGCTCGAGCTCCTCGCGGGCGAACGCCACCATCGGCTCGAGCAGCTCGGCGCGGTCTGGATACCGCACCACGAAGGACATCCCCGTGGCGGAGGCCTTGCGCTCGCACGCGGCGTGGTCCACCAAGAACCGGTCGAAGTTGTCGAGCGCCGCTTCGGTCCAGGCGGGCGACGTGGGCACCTTGAGGGAAATCACCGCGAGGACCATAGCAGGTGGGGTCCGATCCCCGCGCACGTCGCCCCCCAGGCCCCGGCGATCCGCGCGCCCTGGCCCCGGCTGACGGCGCGCCTCCCCCCGGCTGACAGTGTCCCGCGGCTGGGGCTATCCTCCAGCCATGGACTACGTCGGACGCATCTACCGGCCGCCGAGCGAGGCCCGCAGCCTGCTCTTGCAGGTGAGCATTGGGTGCAGCCACAACGGCTGCGCGTACTGCGACATGTACACGGACAAGCAGTTCCGCCCCAAGGACATGGACCAGATCCTGCGCGACATCGACGAGGCCGCCGCCGCCGGGCCGCAGTTTCATCGCATGTTCTTGTGCGACGGGGATTCGTTGATCCTGCCCACCAAGCGGCTGCTGCAGATCCTCTCCATGGTCCAAGAAAAGCTCCCGTGGATCGAGCGCGTGGGCACCTACGGCGACACCCGAAGCGTGGGGCGCAAGTCCCCGCAAGAACTCGAAGAATTGCGCGCCGCGGGGCTCGGGATCGTCTACCACGGCATGGAATCTGGCGACGACGGCGTGCTCGACGAGATCGTGAAAGGAGGCACGGCCGCCGAGTGCGTCGACACGGCCAAGAAGCTGCGGAACGCGGGCATCGATCACTCGGTGATCGTGCTTTTGGGCATCGGCGGCGTGGCCCGCTCCGAGGCCCACGCCCGCAACACGGCGAAGGTGCTGACGCAGATGGACCCGCCCTTCGTGGGCGCGCTCACCACCACGGTGCTCCCCGGCACCCCCCTGTTCACCGCCCAAGAAGAGGGCCGCTTTGAGCTGCCCGGCAAGTTCCGGCTGCTCGAAGAGCTGCGCACCCTGGTGGCCGAGAGTCACTTCTCGCGCTGCCGCTTCTCGAGCAACCACGCCAGCAACTATCTACCGATTCGCTCCGAGCTCCCCCGCGACCAAAAGGCCATCGTCAAGATCCTCGACGAGGTCCTCGCCCGCCGCGACGAACGCGACCTCAAACCCGAACACCTCCGCGGGCTGTGAGGGCGGCCTCCGAGGTCCGTCCCCGCTCATCCCACCGGTGGAATCTCGTCGCATTTGTCGGCGATGACCGCGGCGAAGGTGTCGGCCAACAACGCGTTCATCTGGTCGGCGGCCTGCTGCGGCGGCAGGTTGTCGTCGGGGAGCTCCGCCACCTGGGCGGCGTCGGGGAGGCCCGCCAAAAACGCGTCGAGGGGCTGGTCCTCACAGGCCGATGGCCGCAAGAATCCACCTCCGACCACGCAGTTCAGCCCACCGCAGGCGGACTTGAAGCTGGCGACGCGGTCGAGCATGTACTGACCGCCGGCGACGCCGTCGATGAGCACCGGGGTTTGGTCGGGCTCGTCGGTCATGAAGAACACCACGAGCACGGCCCCCGCGTCGCGCAGGAACCCCGCGTTGGTCGCGGTGTTGGCCGGATCGCCCACCCACCCCGCGGGCGCGAGCGTCATCTCGATGTTGGAGCCGCCCGTGCCGATGGCGGCCGCGTCGCTGAACCACGACTCCAAGGCGCTGAGCTGCGCGGTGTCACCGATGTCCAAGGAGAAGTAATGCTGCGCCCCCGCCGGCTGGTACAAGCGCCCCTGGGCCCCGTTGGTCTGCGTGTTTTGCTGGTCGGGTGTGACATAAAAGTTATCGCTGGGCATGCCGTCCCCGGTGAACGTACACACGCCGTTGGAGATCGAGGTGCTGCCGGATCCGGCGTAGCCCATCTCGCTGCTCGTCACCCCCACGTGCAGGTTCACCCCCTCGGGCAGGGCCTGCGAGAGGGTGTTGGCGAACTGGGGGAACGCCAGCGCGAGCGCCTCTTGGTAGGACTGCATGGACACGGAGTTGTCGATGACAAACAGCAAGTCGACGAAATCACAGTACTCGTCCATGGGGTCGCCGTCTCCAGTCTCCTCGGCGCCGGCGACGTCGAGTTTCTCGCCGCCGTCGTCCTCCCCGACGCTGGTGCTCGCATCCCCGGCGTCGGAGGCCGTCTCCGACGCTCCGACGTCTCCGCCGATGCTGTCCGCGCCGCTCCCTCCCGAGCCGCCGGATGCTCGGTCGCCGCAGGCGGTCGGCGCGAGCGTCATGAGGACAAAAAGAACACCCGATGAACGAACGACGACTCGATACATAACTTCACCACCCCCGCCAAGGATGCCACACCTCAGGCCGCGTTCGAGGCTCGCGTGGACGCGCCACAGTTTTCCGGGAACCACCCATATGGCGCGGCCAACCGGGTGCGTCCCTCGTGTCTCCCCCTGGGGACACGCCCGCGACCTGGGTCGGCGGTTCGCCTGCGAGCACCCCGATCGAGCAGATCGTCGACGCCGCGGCGCCGCGTGAACCAGCCGCTGCCCGCGCCCTACGGCCCGTAGATCAGGCACTCCACGGAGACGGTGCCGTCGAGCAGGGTCGCCGCGCAACTTTGGTCGTGAAGCTCGTCGCCGAGGGGCCACGCGCCGCCGAGGGCGCACGCGGTGGTGCCGGCGGCGCAGGTGGTGTCCGAGGGTGTCTGACAGGTCATGCCCGTCAAGGCCTCGAACACGTAGACCCACGTGGGCGGCAGGCACACGTTGAGCAGGTCGCAGCCCTGGATCGGAATCCACGCGCCGCCACCGAGGTAGGGATAGGTCACGATCTCATCGCGGCAGTACCCCTCCCCCGCGCAGCGATGGGCGCAGGAGACGTCGTCCGGGAAGAAGTGGTCGCAGTCGGGTTCGCAGCCGCAGCCCGAGAAAGTCTTGCAGGTGGTGCCGTCGAAGGCCACGCCGATGATGGCCTCGCACTCGCCGTAGTCGCCGGACACCGGGGCGCAGTCGCCGTCGCCGTCGCCGTCGCCGTCGCCGTCGCCCCCTTCGTCCTTGCCCGTGTCCGTGCCCTCGTCCTTGCCCGTGTCCGTGCCCCAGTCCTCCTTGCCCGTGTCCGTGCCCCAGTCGTCCTTGCCCGTGTCCGTGCCCTCGTCCTTGCCCGTGTCCGTGCCCGCCTCCGCGCTCGCGGATCCGCCGTCGCTGGTCGAGTCCGCGCCGTCCGTTCCCGAGCCGCCGGCGCTCGTACTCAAGGGTTCACCGTGGCACGCGGCGCACAACGCCGCCCCCGCCACGGCGACCAGAGAACGACGCCGCGTGATTCTTCCTCGCCTACCAACCATGCGACCACGCTAGCATCCACCCCCCGCGCCCGCAATTTCAGCTGTCACCGGGCCCCGCAGCGGGCTCCGGGCTCGACGCGAGGCGGGTCAGATGCTCGAGAAGCAGATGAACTCCCGCGCGCCGGAGATCACGCTCGCCGCGCATCCCAGCGCCCAGGCCTGGTGCGACAAGGGCGCGGTCCTCCCCGGGATCGAACAGTAGGACGCGCCGTCGCCACAAAATTCGTGAGGGGCGACGCACTCGGTCCCGAGCAAGGGCTCAAAGAAAACGTCCCACGGCGAATCGACACACAGGCCGGCGGACTGGCACATGAGCCCCTCGGCCCACGGGGTCCAGTCCAACAGCTCATCCCTGCAAAACCCGACGCAGGCCGTGGCGCAGCTCTCAAGGTCCGGAAACATTTTGTCGCAGTCGGGGCCACAATCGCAACCGGACATCATCCGACACGACACCCCGTCGAAGCCCACCCCAACGATCGCGTCGCAGGCCCCATAGTCCCCGAGCGTGGGCGCGCACATCTCATCGCCCACGAAGTCCCACTGGAGCGGGACGTCGAACTCGACGCAGTCGCCATCGGCGACCGGCGTCACCGCGCCATCGCTGGCGATGGTGACCTCCACCAGCTTGAGGTCGGTCAGCTCGCCGACGCTGCCCGCCATCACCCCCGGGAAGGTGCTCGCGGACACCTCGCCCGCGACCTGGAAAAACACCCGGTCGTCCGCGGCGTCGAGCCGCGCGCAGCCGGTGCAGGTGAGCGCGTTGGCGTTGGCGGCGCTCCCCAGATCCCACGTCGAAGGCCCTGGGCCGCCCTTGAGTTGCAAGGAGAGCGCGCCCCACGGGCTCACAGGGATGTACACGCGGAAGGTGTCCGGCGATGGCCCGACCACCACGTCCCCCCACGTCACCTCGACGCAGCCTGGCCGGGGGAGATCGAGGCAGCCCCCCTCGGGACACGGATCCCCGCCCTCCCCCGCGTCGTCGCCAGATCCCGCGTCCGTCCCCGCGTCCGCGTCCGTCCCCGCGTCCATCCCGGCGTCTTGGTCGCCACCCGTGGCGTCCGCGACGAGCGGCGCCCGACCGCAGCCGAGCGCCAACGAGACGCACAGACCGCCTCCGAACAGCGCGAGCGCCAGCCCGCGTGGGACTCCGCGACTGCGGCGCGTCCCCGGTGCGTGCACGTCGACCGGTCTCGCGGCCGCCATCTCCCGCGCTCGCCCCCGACGTTCATGGCTCACCACCTCCAACACCCCGACACTACCATCAGTTCGGAGACGGGGTCCTCCCCGCCCACGGGAGACGAGCGCGCCGCGACCGCGCGAGGACGCCTGTCACTCGAGGGTCAAACAATACGGGCTCACGTCGTTGGGCACCAAGCCCGCCGCGCAGCCGAAGTGGTAGGTCTCCGCGCTGAGGGGCAAGCTCTCCCCCGGCAGCGGGCAGTCCAAGGCGTCTTGGTCGCACACCCACCCGGACGGCGAAGGGCCGCAGGTGGTGTCGATCACGGACTCCACCGCGCTCACCTGCGAGGGCGACACACACACCCCCGCGATATCGCAGGGCGCCCCCTCCGACCAATTCCACACACTCTCGATGGCGTCGGGGCACAGGCCCGCGCAGCTCGACGCGCAGCTTTGCAGGTCGGGGAAGATGGCCCCACAATTATCTCCGCAGTCGCAGCCCGACACCGCGCGACAGGTGGCGCCGTCGAACGCCACGCCAAGGACAAAGTCGCAGTCGCCGAAGTCGTCCAGGGCGGCCGAACACAGGGCGCTGCCCCGCCGATTCCACGCCATGTCGCGGCCGAGCTCGAAGCACAGGTCGTCGGCCACGGTGCCCCGCGCCAACAATTCCAAGGCCGTGATGGAGACGGTGTTCAAGGAGAGGGGTGGACCCGAGACCCAGAGCCGCAGGGACGACACGCTCGGATCGGGCAGGAAGGTGCCGCCCTCGGTGTCCGTGAAGCGGGCGCACGCCCCACAACCGGTGGGGTCGGTGGCCCCCTCCGGCCACGGCTGCAGCGCCATCACCCCCTCGGAGGCGTCGTCCACGTGCAGCTCGAGCGCGCCCGCGGGGAACCCCGTGTCCGGATCGAGCATGTCCACGCGCAGATCGTCCTGCGTGGGCCCCGGCCAGATCGCGCCCCAGTCCAGCGCCGTGCAGGCCGGCACCGGGCCGCCGCCCACGTCCTGCACGGGCCCCTCGCCCTCCGAGCCGGAGGACTCGTCCCCACCGTCGTCCGACGTCCCCGTCGCGGACGTCCCAGCGGTGCTCTCCTCCGACGCGGCGCCCTCGTCGGCGCCAGTGATGACGCGCCCGTTGCAAGCGACGGACAGGGCCACGAGCGCCGTCAGGCCCAGCGCCCCCCCTCTCCATCTCCCCACGATCGGTGCCATGGCTGAGCATACCAGACACGTCGCGCGCTCACCGTCTTCACAGGCGGACCTCAGCGCCCGCGCCACAGCTCCACGCGTCGTCGCACCACGTACAAGCTCGGCACCAAGAACAGCGTGATGACCGTGGCGAAGATCAAGCCCCAGCCGAGCGCCATGGACATGGGCGAGAGCACCGCGTCACGGCCGCCGAGGCCGTAGGCCGTGGGCATCACCCCCGCCACCGTGGTGAGCGTGGTCAAGATCACCGGTCGGAGGCGCGCCTTCGCCCCGGTCACCACCTCGTCGTAGAGATCCTCGAGCGCCGACGTCTCCGCAGAGACCCGATTGAGCGAGGTGACCATGACGATGGAATCGTTGACCACCACGCCGCACAGGCCCGTGACCCCTAAAAACGCGAACATGGAGATGGAGATGCCGTGGGCGGCGAAGGCCCACACCACGCCGATCAGCCCGAGCGGCACCGCCGACACCACGAACACCGCCTGCAGCAGCGAGTTCGTCAGCAGCATCACCACCAAGATGATCCCGATGAAGGCGAAGCCGATGATCTTGGGCATGTCCCCCACGGTCTCCGCGCTCTTCTTGGCCTCGCCACCCACGTAGACGAAGCGGTCGCCTTGGTCGGGTGCTCGTCCGGCGAACTGCGGGACAAGCTCCGACTCCATGCGCTTGGCCATGGAGGTCGGGGTGGCGCCGCTGCCGGCGACCAGGCTCCCCGTGATGGTGGTGGTGCGGATCCCGTCTCGATGATAGATACCCGCGACCGCGTCCACCTCGACCGGGGAGATCACGTCGCGCAGCAGCACCGCGCGACCGTCCTCGGCGCGCACAGGCATCACCGACAGCATCTCCACGTCGCCGCGCGCGGCCGGATCGAGGCGCACCCGCACCTCCACGTTCTCCTTGGGGCCCGTGACCTCCGTGACGGGCACCCCGAAGAAGGCCGCCTTCACCGTGCGCCCGACGGTCTCGACGCTCACTTTTTTGAGCGCGAGCCGCTCGTAGTCGAGATCGAGATCCACCTGCCGCAGCCCCGCCCGCTCGTCCACCTCGATCCCTGTGATCTCCGGTTGCGCGCGGACCCATGCCATCACCTGCGCCGTCGCCGTCCGCCGCAACGCCTCCTCGGGGGTGGAGATGTGGACGGTGACGGGGCGGCCCAGGGGCGGCCCGATCCGCCGGGAGCTGAACACCGCCTCCACCCCGGGTTCAAACACCAGGCGCGGCTCGACCCGCTCGATCCACGTGGGCGCGTTGTGGGTGAACCGCTCGCGCAAGAACACCGTCATCACCGCCTCGTTGTCTGCGGATCCGAAGTTGCGCGAGAGGTCTTGCTCACGCTGGTGACCGATGCGCGCCGTCACCCCCTCAAAGTCCTCGCCGACCATCACCGGGAGCTGCTGGGCGAGCGCGCGCACCGTGGCCTCGGTGGTCTCGATGGGCGTCCCCTCGGGGAGCCGAACCTTGATAAAGAACGCGTCGGAGTCGTCTTGGGGGAACAGGATCAAGCCGAGGTTCGCGCGAGCGTAGAGCAAGGTGCCCACGAAACCGCCGACAAAGAGCAGCGCCACCAGGCCGGCGCGCGGCAGCACCCGCCGCAGCGCGCCCGCGTAGGCGGCCTCCAAGCTCAACAGCCACCGCGGCTTGGCGCGGCGCACTTCGCTGCGCCCCACGAGGTGGCTCGGCAGGATGCAGAAACACTCGAACAAGGAGATGACGAGGGTGACGATGACGATGGTGGGGATGGCCCACGAGAACTTCCCGGGGATCCCGCCGAGCAAGAACAGCGGAGAGAACGCCAAGATCGTGGTGATCGACGCCCCGACCACGGGCATCGCCATCTCCTTGGTCCCGCGCAGCGCCGCCTCGCGGGCGGGCAGCCCCTCCTCCATATAGAACGCGATGCGCTCAGCCACGATGATCGCGTCATCGACCACCAGCCCGATCACGACCACGAACCCCGCCAGCGAGACCATGTTCACGGTGATCCCCAGGAGCGGGAGCGAGGTCATCACCCCCAGCAGCGCGAACGGCACCCCGAACGCGACCCACAGCGCCACGCGTCGCGACAAAAACGCGAGCAGCACCAGCAGCACCAACACGCCGCCGCCGAGGCCGTTGCCGAAGACGATGCGCAGCCGATTCCGCGTGAGCTTGGACTGGTCATTATAAAAGCTGTAGCGCACGCCCTCCGGGAGCGCCGCCGCCTGCACGTACTCGCGGATCGCGTCCACCGTCTCCAAGATGTCCGCGTTGGCGCGCTTGCGGATCGCGAGGTGCGTGCTGTCTTCCCCCTCCGCGTGCAGGCGCATGCCCGTGTCCTCGAAGGTCGCCACCACCCGGGCCACGTCGCGCACCCGGAGCAGCCCGCCCGCGGCCGACGACGCGTCCGCCGCAGACCGCCCCCCACCCGGCGCGCCCGCTGGGACGCTGGCGCCGAACCGCAGCACCGTCTGCGCCACGTCGTCCACCGTCGAGTAGCGCCCCGAGAGCACCACCTGTCGCTGCGCGGGGTAGGCGGTGAGTTTACCGCCCGTGCTCGAGACGTTCCGGCGCTTGAGCGCCGCGATGACCTCGTCGAGGGTGATGTTCTGGGCGCGGGCGCGCAGCGGATCCACCTGCACCTCGATCTGCGGATCGCCCCACCCCACCTTGTCCACCGACGAGACCCCGGGCAGCCGCCCGATCCCCGGCTCTAGCAGCGCGGCCGCGACCCGGCGCTGCTCCATGGGCCCGCGCAGCGCCACCTCGAGCACGTGCATCTTCGCCGGGTTGAAGCGAAACAAGGTCGGCGGTGACTCCATGTCCGCGGGGAAATCGGTGATCGCGTCCACCGCTTTTTGGATGTCGCGCTCCACCTCCAACACCTGGTCCGGCGTGAAGTCGGCGTAGATCTCCGCCACCACCCGCACGACCGACTCGTTCGATTCGGAGCGGTAGGTGTCCACCCCATCCACCTCGCGGATCGCCTCTTCGAGCGGCCGGGCGAGC
>JAAZXR010000070.1 GCA_014240065.1 Myxococcales bacterium | reverse complement strand
AGGTTTTGTTCGGGGTGAAACGAGCGTCAAGGTCGTTGTCGTCGCAGGTGAGCGCGGTCCCTGCAGGCGCGGCAGCGATTCGACTTCCCAACACAAGGGTGTCGATGCCGGCAATATCTGGCAGCCCATCTCCGTCCACATCCCCAACAGAGGCCCTGCGTTCAGTCGACGAAGCTGAATTTAAACACGGTCCAGGCAGGTCTCCGAGCGACGAGATATTGACCGTGCCCCCAACTGAAAGCGAGGCCAGCGCGCTGCCCGAAAGACGTCGAATGGGCACCGCGACCCCGCCCTGATCGAAGAGCTCCGCTCGGATATCCGCGAGGCCATCACTGTCGACATCACCCATACCGATCCACCCACCCCCACATGTAGAAAATGCACCGTCGTCACAAACGATCTGAATGACGTCGTCCTGATCCACGACCACGGCAGAGGAGACAAGCGGCGTGGTCAACGAGGCACCAGGAATCAGCGCTGCACTGATCGAAGTGCTGAAACTCGCGATAAGATCGTCTTTCCCGTCTCCATCCACATCGCCGGCCGCCGCGAGCGTTGCAGCACCCGCGAGACCCGGTAGATAGTTGAAAACAAACGACGCCTCGGAGGCGAGATTCACGACACTGTTCGCCCCGAATGGCGTGAGCGTCAGGACATCTCGCCCCAAGACCAAAGCGTCGTCCCCTTGATCGAAGCCAAGATCCGGGACATCGTCACCGTCCACATCGCCGGCCGCGAATGCGCCCGTACCGAGAAAGCGGTACGCCGCCACGGACTGCACCGTCTGTGGAAACGTACAGTTATTGAGCAGGTCCGTCGCGAGAATCAACGAAGTTCCCGCACTACCCTCGACCAAGATATCATCGCGACCGTCTCCGTCCACGTCTCCGGCGAACGCAACCTCACCATTGAGGGTGATCGTATCACCTTCAAGGATGCAGTCCGCCGCAGCGAGACTCTGTTCGGTTCCAGCGATTTGAGCGGCGATGGTCGCACCAAACACCACGTACGCGCGATTGATGGAGGATAGTCCTGCGCCCGTCCCTCCGGTTCCCACCAACATATCTGCCATCCCGTCACCGTCCACGTCACCGCCCGCATCGACGGACCAACCGGCCAGATCATAGTCTGACTCACCGATCCAGGAGACCGTCCCCGACGGGTCGACCTCACTCACATTGCACACGTTACAGGTGCCAGTGGGCCCCACGTCGCAGAATTCATCGCCGTTGCCCTCGTTCCATATGTAGCCGTCCCCACAGGTCGCAAGCTGGCACATCAGGGTGCAATCGCCATCATTCACGTTGCCACTCCCCTCGTCACACGTTTCCCCAGCGGCCATATTCAGCAGACCGTCACCACAAAGAGGGAGGGTACAGTCCGCATCGCAAGTCGCCGATTCTCCCGCGTCATCGCACTCCTCCCCTTCGCTTGCCTGGACCGCACCGTCTCCACAATTGCTACACGCCGCATATTGAAACTGACAGTTGGTGCAGGAGAGTTCCCCCGTAAAATAGCCTTCGCTCTCACACGTGGCACCCGCGAGATCTGTCCCCTCGCAGTCCTCGCCTGCGGTGCCGTTGATGGTGCCGTCCCCGCACTCAACGGCCGTGCAATCCGCGTCGCAGGTGAGCGACTCACCCGCGTCGTCACATTCTTCGGACCCGGTCACCACTCCGTCGCCGCATACGTCCCCGTCTCCCGCGGTCGCGTCGCCGCTGCCATCCTCGGATCCATCCCCGTCGCCCGTCACGTCCCCATCTCCGTCTCCGGATTCGGTAGCGTCGTCCGAGGAGGCCGAGGATTCAGTATCCCCATTCCCCGCGCCCGAATTGTCATCTCCCCCGCAACCCGTCAACATCAATGGAAGCGCAACAGAGTAGGCCAATAATCGATTCATTCCACGACCATAACCGACCTCTTGCTACGATGGCCAGATAATCCTCGCGGGCTTGATGAGGGCGGAGCATGCTCTCGAGTACCCGAAGACCTTCAACCGCATCACCTACGGCGGCCACGGCCTGCCCGAGACGGCCACGGTCGTGCGGGTGGTGCCCAGCGACGGCGACGACGTCGAGGCCGGCGACCCGCTGCTTGAGCTTTCGTGAGTCGGAGTCCCCCGCCGATGACCCGCGCTGGGAGTGGCTCGACGCGTGCGACGAGCGTACGCAGGTCACCCATGCAACTCACCACACCGGGGAAAATTGTCGTGTTGTCGGGGTTGGCCTCCCGCCCCCCCCGCCGACGCTCGACCGACTGAACCTCGTGACCAGCCAGGGCGCCTTCGCCGCCGCGAGCCCGTCACCGAGTCGGTGTGGGGGCACCGTCGGGCGGCGCACCGTCGGGGCGATCCATGTCGGGCCGAGCCATGCCGGCGAGCGCTCTGGCTTCGTCCACCATGACCTGCTTCGCCTTGGCGCGCGTCCACAGATTCACGGCCGTCGCCGCCTCCGCGCGCACTCGGGCGAGGTCTGGCTTCGGCGAGGCTTTCAAGGCCCGCGCCAACACGTAGTGGGCCTCGGCCAACATGCCCTCCACCCCAGGGGCACCCGCGGCCTCCTCATCCACCAACCCGATCGCCTCACGCGCGCGTCGCTCCGCGAGCTCGGCGTCCGCGGCGAGCAGCGCGAGGCGACTCTCGGTGGACTTGCGCGCGATGGACCATTGGAGGTCCTTGGACAAGGTCGCCCATCCCTCGGCAGACATGGTGTCGAGGACCGCGATCGCGCCCTCTCGATCTCCTTGGGTCGCTCGCGTACGCGCGACTACGACGGTCGCTTGGGCCAATCGTGGGTGATCCAGCGGGACGGTCGCAGCGAGGATGGAACGGACGCGCTCGTGCGTCTCGATGCACCGGACCAGGTCCCCCGAGTCACAGTAAGCGCCCCCCAAGTTGCTCAAAGTGCTCACCAAGGGCATCCCCTTGGGTCCGTAGGACTTCTCCTTGATCGTGAGCGCCTTTTGAAGCTGCGCGATCGCCTCGGCAAAATCACCCGCCACGGCCGCGCCCATGGCCACGTTGGTCATGGCCACCGCGAGCTGTGGGCTGTCGGGCTCGAGCACCTCGCTGAGCACCTTTAACGCGCGCTGAAACTCTGCCGTCGCGGCGCCGAAGTCTTCCACCCGCCACAGCGCGCTGCCCAAGGTACTCGCGGTCCTGCCGGCGAGGTTGCTGCGT
The DNA here is from genome assembly GCA_014240065.1 of Myxococcales bacterium. Classification (GTDB taxonomy): domain Bacteria; phylum Myxococcota_A; class Polyangia; order Nannocystales; family Nannocystaceae; genus JAAZXR01. The sequence goes on along the minus strand of JAAZXR010000070.1, from coordinate 18,192 downwards.
GCGCTGGCGACCTTTTGGGCCATCGCGTCCGCCGCTCGCGCCGTCGCGATGGATTGTGTGTGTCGCCCGAGCATGCCTTGGGCGGCGCTCTTGAAGTTGAGCGCGTTCACGACCAGCACGCTCCCGTGAGGAAATCCGCTCCGACGGGTTTGCACAGCGGTCTCCGCGTGCGCAAGCATCCCCTCAAAATCCCCCTCCCGCTTGCTCAACAACGCCAAGGCGAGGGCGAGCCTGTGCATCAAGCGTGGATCCTCGTGGCGCGGCAGGTTGGCTTCCGCGTAGTCACGCCACACGCGTACGGCTTCGAGACTTGAGCCGCTCACCGCGCCGATCCACACCAATTCGATGGTGGCCTCCAGCGCGTAGAGATCCAGCCCCTCCCGCAGGGCGAGGCGATAGCCTTCTTGGAGCGACGTGAGGGCGTCCGGAAACTTCATCGCGATGCCCTCGGCGTGTCCGACCGCCAGCCACGCGCGCGCGATCAGGGGCGGCCATCCCAGCTCCTGCGCCCGCGCCAACACAGCGCGCGCGTCTGCCAGCCCTTCCTCGGTCTTGTTAAGACCAGCCTGGTGGCGACTCTCACGGAGGCGATCGCGGAGCGTCTCCACCTCCTTCGCGAGCGGTGGCGGTGGGTGCAGCGTCGCTTGCATCGCGAGATAGTCCTCGTCACCACACATCGTGACGATAGGGAGCTGCGCCACGGTCTTCACCGCGGCCGCGACGATGTCCGCATCGGCGCCGGCCAGGTGCTCCAACAAGCTACGGAGCGCGTCAAGTTGATGGTCGAGACACGCCATCCGCTGATCGAGCAGCGCCTCCGATTGCTCGTGCGCCACGTGGGTCGCTTCGCACGCGGCGAGCCGCTCGGCGGACCACGCCGCGGTCCACGTCTCGATCTGTTCCGCCGCCACTTTCCACGTCGACGCGGCGTAAGACAACCCGGACGCCTCAAACTGCCGCGAGATGTCCGCGCGGCGGGTGTCATTCCAGACCGCCTCGAGCTGAGTGGTTGCGAGCTGACACTGCGTCTTCCCATCGCTGATTCCATATCCAAACACCCCGCCCAGCACGACCGCCGAGGCGAGGCCCCCCCCGACGAGCCAGCGTTTCGCTCGGCGCCCACGATCGTAAGACAGCACGGATAACAGCGCGTCGAGCGTTCCCCAGCGGTCTCGTGACGCCGTGGCCATCCCTCGAAGCACCGCCTTGTCGAGCCAGCCAGGGACCTTGGAATTGCGTGGTGGTGGCTGCACCTTTCCCGTCGCCATCGCCGCCGCGAGCGCGAGGGGATTGCGTCCGCGAAACGGTCGCTGTCGATACAACAGCTCATACAACGTCACGCAGTAGCTAAACACGTCGGTCCGAGCGTCTACTTCACAGCCCGCGTGCTGCTCGGGAGACATGTACGCCGGGGTCCCGAGCGCGCGTCCCTCGCCGGTAAACGCTCCGTCCGACAGCGGGCTCCCAACGCCCGCCCTGAACGCAGGCCCCGTGTCGGAGCCCGGGTTCCGGCGTTCGTCGTCGCCTCCCTCGCTGGGCGCCCACGAGTCCGCGGACGGATCGGTGTTTCCCACGGGCGTCCACTCGCCCGAACCCGAGGCGCGAACCAAGCCAAAATCCATCACCCGCACTCGGCCGTCATCTCCCACCATGACGTTCTCGGGTTTAAAGTCGCGGTGGATCAGCCCTTTCGCGTGCGCGGCGGCCAACCCTCGACCCGCCTGCACCATGACCTCCACAACCTCCTGCCAGCTGCGAGGCGATTTGATCCACTGTTTGAGCGTGACCCCTTCGACAAACTCCATGACGATAAAAACATCGTCGTGATAAATGTCCACCTCGTGCACAGCGACGATGTGGGGATGCGCGAGGCGAGCCATCGCTTGGGCCTCGCGGAGGAGTCGGGCCTTCGCCGTATCGGTACCGAGGACTGTGCGCAACAGCTTGATCGCGACCTTGCGATCAAGCTCCGGATCGTAGGCGGAGTACACGACGCCCATCCCGCCCTCACCGATCTGCTCGACGATCAAATAGCGGCCGATTGGATCTCCCGACGACAGCGTTCTCGAGTCCACCCACGAAGACCCATCACCGACCGGAGGCGTCACGCAGCCGTTGTCCCCCGCGTCGCGCGACAAGTCGGTTTCGGTGCAATCTTCCGTCTCCTCTGCCCCTGACCCCAACGACTGCGGATCCACTGTCACGAGCGGGAGCATACCAGCCCCGGTGGGCGCAAACATCGATCCCCGATTCCAACTCGGGCTGAACCTCGTTTGGAAAAACCCCCAGAGGGACCAGCGCCGACCCTGGTGCAAACGAGAGCCGGGCGCCCCTCAGCTCACGACGAGCGTCCTCCCCGCCACGCGCGGGTGTTGTCCTGTGCGAGGGTCTGCGAGACTCACCGACCCGCACGCGAGACCACCCGCACCATGTGGCGTTGACCCACGTTTGGAACCGCCAATCATTCGTCGCGACACCACGGCCTTCGGCACCCAGCATCCCCCTAGGCCGCTCCCAACAATTGACACGCCTTCCACAGCAGTTCTTGATATGCTCGCGCCGTGGCTTGGTCGATGCGTACGATTCGAGACGCCCGCGCGTCGATGCCCACCCGCCACATCGTGGGCTTGGCGTGCATCGCGGCGGCGTCCATGGCCGTGGGCGCGTGCGGGAGCGACGACGTCATCGGTGGGAGCGGGGGCGAGGGCGCCGAGGGTGGCACCGCCGAGGAGTCGGGCTCCGGCAGCGCCGACGCCTCCGGTGAATCTGGCTCGGCGAGCGCCGACGCCGGCGACTCCGACACCACCGGCGACGACGGGCCCATCTCCTGCGGTCTTGGACCGGGCGATCTTCCGTACCAAGAAGGCGCCTACGTCCCCCAAGGCGAGAGCCGCACCGCGACCCGGGAATTTTGTACCGGGGGATTTCACGCCGTCGCGGGCGCCGCCGACTCCGTGCTCGGCGTGACGCTCGTGGACTGGCCCGCAGACAGCGTCGCCCGGGTCCGCGTCGAGGACTTGCTGGGCGCCCCGCTCGTGGAGTGGACCACGATGAACGCCGGCGACAGCGTGTCCGTCTCGCCGCCCCTGTCGGGCGAGGTGCTCGTGCGCATCGAACCCGAAGACCCCGAGGCCGCCACCCACGACTACACCCTCTCCGTGGCCTGCGAGGAGGGCTGCGACTTTGAGTACACCCGCTATCCAGTGCTCTTGATGCACGGCATGGCCGGCACCGAGACTTATATCAACGTGCTCGACTATTGGTTCCAGCTCGAAGAGGTGGTGCTGCCGCCGGGCTTCAACGTGCAGATCCGCGTGGTGGACGCCTTCCAGAGCACCGAGACGCGGGGTCAGCAGTGGCTCGTGCACCTCGAAGAGCTCGTCACCGCGGGCATCGGCCGCAAGTTCAACCTGATCGGGCACTCCCAAGGGGGGCTCGACGCGCGCTTGGTGACCGCGTCGCCCGAGGCCGCGGGGCGGGTGGAGTCGGTCGTGACCGTGGCCGCGCCGCACCAAGGCACGCCGGCCGCGGACGTGCTCGACGGCACCTTCGACGCCTTCCCCATCGGCGCTGAGATCGCAGACGCGGTGGCGGGTGTGTTCGGCGGGCTGCTCGGGCTCACGGGCAACGACCTCGTCGCGCAGATCTCCGACTTCACCCCGGAGGCGATGGTGGCGTTCAACGCGGCCTACCCCGACGTGGACGGGGTCTACTACGCCTCCTACGCGGGGCTTTCGTGCGGCGCCCTCGATTTTCCCTGTCAGCTTGGCAACAACGGCGAGGTGGTCGACCCGCTGTTCTCCATCGTGCACGGGTTCTTGTTGCTCGCCTCCGGTGACAATGACGGCCTCGTCCCCGTGGAGAGCGCGAAGTGGGGGGACTACCAAGGCACCATCTCCGCAGACCACATGGACGAGGTGGGCCAGATCGCCGATGTGTTCAACCCGGCCTTCGATCACAAGGCCTTCTTTCTCGGTGAGATTCGTCGTCTCGCGGCGCTCGGGCACTGAACCGCGCCCACCGGTCATCTGCGGGCGCAGCCTCCACCGAGCCCCGCCCCCCAAAATTCGGCCGTCTTCGGGGGCCTAGAGGCGATTGTCCGCGTTCGCCGACCAGGTTTGACGCTCCCGCGGGCGTCGTCCTAGAGTGCGTTCGGCCCTCGCGGCCCACGTGCATCATGATGAAGCGAAGTATTCTCGGTCTCTCCCTGCTCCTGTTGACCCCGTTCGCGCTCTCGTGCGACAGCGCCACGAATTCCATGACGGTCCCCCCCAAGGTCCTCAAGCCCGGCGGCGTCTACGTCGCCACCAACAACGGCTGCGCCGAGGGCTGCGACAAGATCGTCCGTGGCGATCTCATCCAGAGCATCGACGGCAAAGAGGTGAAGACCACCAGCGACTTTTTAGCCGCCAACGTGACCGACGGCCAGCCCCACACGCTCGGCGTCTACAAGCAGTCCGACAAGGCCGTCCAAGACATCACCATCGTGGCGGAGCCCAGCGACAAGATGCCCCCGATCAAGGCGGCCCCGCCGTTTTGGACCGTCGGCGCCGAGGACCTTGACAAGGCGCCCCCCGGGTGGGCGCGGCGCCGCCTGTTCGGACACGCGAGCCCGCAGATCCAGCTGTACAGCGTCGACGGTGGCCTGGTCACCGGCCGCGACTTTTACGGCAAGCGGCAGTTCGTTGTGTTCTGGGACTGGCAGACCTCGAGCCAGCAGTTCGACAACACCGTGCTGTTCCAGATCCTCCAGAAGGCCCAAGCCGATCTGGGCGCGAAGGGCTACGGAGTCTCGTTCGCCTACGTGCCCCTGCCGGGTCGCAGCAGCCGCCCCGCGCCCAACGACAAGGACATCCGCAACCAGGCGGCGCGCGACGAGGTGAAAGAGGACGACGGCGGGCCCTTGCCGTGGCCGCCCATGTTCCGCTACCCCAACGCCACCGAGTTTCAAGAGGCCCAAAACCTCGGCATGGAGGGCGGCCGCACCTACCTCGAAGCGATCGGCGAGTCACCGGCCATCATGATCATCGACGAGCACGGCATCATCCGGTGGCACTCGGAGGGCACGATCCCCGACCCCGAGAACCCCGCAGGACAAGACAAGGACGAGGCGCAGTACACCATGATCCGCGCGATCTCCTTCGCTCTGGAAGACATCTAGTCGCTCTCAGCGGTCCTAAGAAACGCGCCGCCTGCCGAAGCTATCGAGCCACGCGCTCGAGGAGCCACGCCCGCGCCGCCTCGGGATCGAGCGGCGCCGTCTTGCCCTCGCGCCACGCCGCGAAGCACCCCGCCAGGATCGGACCGAGAGCCTCGAAGTCTTTCACGATCTCCACGCCCGGCGGCCGATCGAGATCCATGTGGTCCCCCACCATGATCAGGGGGACTCGCTGCGCCATGGCCCCTAGCGACGTGAGCGACGTCGCCCAGTAGCCCATCAGCGGCGCGATGCACAAGTGGGCGTATCGACGGGTCCGCGCCGCCTCCAGCGGCTTCGCTTTTTGATCGTGGCACAGCTCCACTTGGACATCGTCTGTGGCGTGCGCCTCAAGCTGCGCGATGATGGTGTCGCGCACCGACTCTGCGTACTCCGGTGGGAGGAAGATCCTCACCTGTCGAACGCCATCGACCTCGCGCGGCAGCGGCGGCTCCACGAGCGGGAGCATCGCACCTCGATGCACGTCGAAGAAAAACTCTCGCGGACGGTCGTCCTCTTCCTTGGCCTTGTTCGCGATCGGGTCGTGCTCCGCGAGCCCGTCCTGCACGTCGCGGGTCCAGCACGCGCGCGCCGACGCATCGAAGACGACCGGTCCGGGCCAAGACAGCTCAGTGTCTCCGCCCATGCTGTTCAAGATCTCTGTCGTCCCTGTCCACGGTCCATGCACCACGAGCGGGGTGTCCTCGAGCAGCTCAAGCTTCGATTGGGGGATCATCTTGAGCGCGATCCTAGGGATGAGCCCATGGATGTGGATCTCATCCGCCTCGTACATCAAGCTGAGCGCCTCGGGAATCTCCCGATCGTTCATGACGATGTCCGCCACCACGATGTCCACCGATGGATCCCACAGCTCCACAACTCGCCGGCGCACGGTGTCAGGTCCGCTCAAACCAGGGATTTGAAGAGGGTCCACGCCGATCATCTCGATGCGGGTGTTGCAGGCGACGAAGTGAACGGCGAGGGTCATATGGACTCGACGGCGCGACGCGCCCAGGACACAGTGTCCTCGCTTCACCCCCTCGCTGGCAAGTACCCCCACCAACGCGCGCGCGCCAGCCCGCAGCGCCCCCGCAGCCCGCGGCGGCTTCCCTACCTGCGACCGTGGCGGCGCACCAACGGGTGGTCCAAGCGCGGCGCCCGGGGAGCATCTCCCCGCACGGGCACGAGCTCGAGACCTTCCACCAGCCACGCTGGAGTCGTCACTTGAACGTTGACGGTCTCTGTCAAGATCCCCACCACACCGAGGGCCGCGCCGAGCCCTCCGCCGATCCCCGGAGGCACGCGAAAGCGGGTCGTCTTCGCGTCGTCGCCGAGCGCTCGAATACGGCGGAGCACCCGCAAGCTCGCAGAGGTGAGCAGCCCTCCCCGCACGATGGTCCGCGAGCCGTCCGCCGCCACCCGAACGAGCGTCGCTGGAGCGGGGAGGTCCACGCGCCGCCCGGTGCCGTAGCCCACGGCCTCGTCGATCTCGTTGGCGCCGAGAATGGACTCGTCGCGCAGGGACTCCACGACATAGATGTGGTCGTAGCCGTCTTCGCGCGCGCGCGCGAGGGCGTCTGCCTCCAGCGCGGCGAGGCTGCTCCCGGAGCGCGTGCTGCGGAGCGTCAGGTTGCTCGCGGAGGTCCCCTGAAGGAGGCTCAGGGTGCCGCGTGAGCGTCCGTTGCTCGCGCGCACCGAGGCGTTGGGACGCCGCGTCATCCACAGCGCCTGCAGCACCCCGTCGCGGACGACCTCAATCGGACGCGCGCGGACCCCTTGCACATCGTCGGCGTAGCTGCCAAATCCACCGGCGACTTGAGGGTCGTCAGTGAGATCCAGCCACGGCGGCATCACCTGGGTCCCGAGCGAATCGATCCAGTGGGGCTGAAGCTCCGTCATCGGGCCATACACCGACAGCGGCGCGGGCGTCCCAGACGCGTGCGGGAGCACGGTGACCGCCAGCAGCTGCGCGGCCGCATGAGGTGACAAGATGAGAGGGCCGTCGTAGTCATCTTCGAGCCGTGGCGCGTCCTCGAGCAGCCTCAAGCCCTCGAGCGTCTCCGCGACGAGGTCACGCCCTCGACCCGCCAACGTCTCCCATCGGTCGGCCCCGAGCCACTCCTCGTCGCGTAGATGCAACGCCGCGGCCCGCGGCAGCACGAGCCCGTCGGCTGCCCTCGCGTGGGCGACGACCGCCACCACCAATTCCACCCGCGACTCACAGTGGGCCAGGCCCTCCGTGTCCAAATCGCTCCGCTCGGCGACCACGGCCTGCACGGTGACCTCCCCGCCCTCCACCCACGGCGCCTCGGCGAAGCCCTCCGAGAGGGTTCGCGCGAGGGCCTCGAACCTCGCGCGCTCGTCCGACAACCTGCGTCGAGCGCGGTCGATTTTCGGAGCGTCGCCGCCGCAGCCGCTCGAAGGGGGCGCGTCCGAGCCGGCGGTTGGCGCGGCGCTCCAGTCCGGGATCTCCCGCGGTGCGTTGAGCGACGCCTCCGCCGCGGTGCGCATGTCGAGGCTCTCCAACGCCCCCTTGAACGCCACATCGGACGCGAGCCACACCGCGCGACGCGTCGCGGCGGCATCGGGGACGAGCGACAATTCGAACAGCTCTTGCGCCCCACTCCCGAAGAACTGCGTGCTGTCGCGCTCCGGAGTCCCCACGCGCGCCTCCACCTCCCCCACACCGCGTCGCACGAGCTGGCTCTCGGAGAGCGCCCCATAGCGCGCGACGATGTAGAGCAGGGTCGCGCGCTGCAACGTCGCCCGCAGGGCGTAGGGTCGGTCGGCGCCCTCGATATGGAGCCCGTCCAACCCCCGCGAGAGCTCGGCGCTCACCGCCCGACGCTCTCGCTGCGCCGCGCTCGTTGACGCCTCTGCCGGGGGCGCAGCGGCCACGCTGAGCGCCCACCCCACCGCGAGGGCCGCGGCACCACCGATCATGGTGCCCCCTCGTTTCGCGGCGCGGCGCCGGCGTCTTCGTCGGTCGGAGGCGACAAGAGCGGGGCGCGCTCGATCGCGCGATCGCTCCGTTCGATCTCAAGCTGCTGGAGCAACAGCGCGGGGCTCGAGGCGCTCACGGGGACCCAGCCCGACTCTGCACCGCAGACCCCGTTGAACACCTCCATCTGATCTCCCGCCGCCAAGATCGTCTCCAGCGCCGACAGCGGGGTCCCCACGATGTCCACGCCGCGCACGAGCTCGTCTTGGCGCCCGTCTACGTAGACGCGGAATACGAGGACCGGGAGCACCTCGAAGGCCTGCGCGCCGCTTCGCTCTGTGGTCGTGTATCCCCCCACGATCTCCTTGAACCACAGCCCGTAGGGCTTCCCCTGCCGGCGCGCGAGCTTGATGAGCGCGTCACGGAGGGTCTCCTCGGACACCGTCGTCTTCGCAGAGATGATGAGATTGCCCTGCCGCGCCACCGCCTGATACCCCGGCGCGCGGCGCCCGTGTCCGTTGCTTCGATCACCCTCCACGATCGGAGCGCGGCTCCTCAAAAAATCGCGAAGGATGCCATCTTGGACCAGCACCACCGCCTGTGAGGGCACCCCCTCGTCGTCCACGGCGTAGTGACCCGCCAAGGGCGCGCCGTTGAGCCGAAGCGCGGTCGGATCATCCACGACGTTCAAGAACGCCGGGAGCACCGGCTCGCCGAGCTTCTGGGCGAAGGTCTGCCCCTCTGCGCGGCTGCGCTGACGGTGGCCCTCGAGCCGATGACCGAAGACCTCGTGGAAGAACACCGCCGCCGCTCGTCCATCCAGGATCGCCGGACCCGTGAACGGCTCGGCCAAGGACGCCTCGCGCAGCGCCACCACCTCGCCTCGCAACGCGAGCGCCGCGGCTCGCGCCGTCTCCTCGTCGGGCAGCGCGTCGAGGCTTTGACCGTCGAAGCTCGCGAACCGCTCGACCAACATCCCGTCGTCGGCTTGCGCGCTCACCTCCAGCGAGAGGCGCACGCGCGTCTTGACGTGCACCGAGCGCCCACCATCTGTGTCGAGCATGTGGTGCGTCCCCTCGATCAGCTGCAACCTCACCGTCGCCGCTCGCACCTTCGGATCGTCCTCAAGAAGCTCAGAGAGCGCTCGCGCCCGCGGTCGCCAGCGCGCCCACTCCTCGCTCACGTCGAGGAGCGGTCGCCAGGCGTGGCTCTCTCTCGACCTCGGCGGGCCAAAGTCACTCGGAGACGCCTCCACAAGACCCTGCAATTGCGCCCCCGAGGACACCTGAGCGAAGGCCTCGAGCGCCGCCGAATACTGCGCGTCCGTGACCTCCCACAACCTCTGACGCAGGGCGAGTGGCGCCGGGTCTAGCGGGAACGTCGCGCCCGCGCCGAGCCCGTTTCGCTCGTACTTCGCGGTCGGGTTGCCGTTGTCCAGCGCCCGCGAACCCACGCGCACGTCCACGTCCACCAGGCGCGTCCGCTCGTCGGCGTCTTCGATGAGCGCCCCGCTCCGGGCCGCGATCCATCGCGCGCGCGCGTCGACCATATCGTAGCCGAGGTAGTACGCCGGCACGTCCAAGGAGGCGTCCGACAGCTGCTCGAAATGCTCCGACTGAACGTCCCCGAGCAAACCCATTAAGGCGCGCGTCCCCGAGGGGAGCGCCGAGGCGGCGCCATCATCCGACGACCGCGACGCCGTGCCCAGCTCAACGACAGAAGGATCGCCCCGCTTCATGCCGGGTACGGACGCGCACGCGACCCCCCAACACGCCGCGCCAGTCATCAAGGCACCCCGACCCCACCCGCGCAAGAGCACCGCCCACGAAGATCGGGCGACCAACCTCGGTGGTCGCCCGATCAAGGGAGCGTGATCCCCGGGGCCCGTTCGTCTTTGGGATCGCGCGCGCGATACAACACGACGATCCGACCGATCACCTGGCAAAGTTGAGAGGAGGTCTCCTCGGCGAGCGCCGCGCCTGCCTCGTCTCGAGGGCCCTCGTAGGACTGCCCCAAGCGCACCTTGATCAACTCGTGGTCTTGGAGCGCGATCTCGATGGCCCGCACCACTCCCTCGGAGATGCCTTCGCCGCCCACCTGCACCACCGGCTGCAGTGGATGGGCGAGCTTTTTCAGGAATTTTCGCTGGGCGGAGGTGATGCGAGCGCTCATGAGTCGCCCAGCATAGGCGCAGAGCCCCAGCGTAGCCATACGAAAGATTCTTCGTTGCCCTCCCGGCCGAGGATCGGGGAGATGCACCGGTCTTCGAGCGCGAATCCCAGGGCTTGTGCCGCCTCCACCACATCCTCTTGCGCGCGCTGGCGAAGCGCCGGGTCCCGCACGATGCCCCCCTTGCCGACCCCCTCGCGACCCACTTCGAACTGCGGCTTGACCAACGCGACCACGTCGGCCTCGGGGGCGAGGAACTTGGGCAGCGGGGCGAGCACCTTGCGCAGCGAGATGAAGGAGCAATCCATGACCGCCAACGAAACCGGCGCGGTCACTTTGTCAGGCGACAAGCTGCGGATATTCTCGCGGTCGAGCACCACCACCCGAGGGTCTTGGCTCAGCTTCCAGACAAGCTGGCCGTAGCCCACATCCACGGCGAACACCTGCGCCGCCCCGGCCTGGAGCAAACAGTCGGTGAAACCGCCCGTCGACGCTCCCACGTCCATGGCGACCCGGCCCGCCACCTCGAGCCCTGAGAACGAGTCCAAGGCTCCACGCAGCTTGAGGCCCCCGCGAGAGGCGTAGGGGAGGACGCCCTCGTGTCCCCGCTTGAGCCGCACCTGGGCGTCGGTGCGCACCATGGTCCCCGGCTTGTCGACCGTGTGGTCCTCCACCACCACCACCCCGGCGAGCACCATCGCCTGCGCGCGGGTGCGCGAGTCCGCGAGTCCTCGCTCCACGACGAGGACGTCGAGTCGGCTGCGGTTCTTGGAGGGCTTGCGAGACATGGCGAGCCTCCCCATAATGCGTAGGATGCCCGCCCACGTCGAATTGCTGGCCCAGTGGATCGTGCGACCAGCTCTCGGCCCGCTCGCCCTCATTTGGGGCGCGTGGCTCCTCCTCGCCGCGTGTGGCCAAATGTTCGCGACACGCGCGTACATCGAAGAAACTAGCTGAGAAGGCGCCCTCGCGGCCCCCGATCTGCGCTTGCACCTCGCCCGCAGCGTTGCTAGCTTCGCGCCTCCTCGGGGCTGTAGCTCAGTTGGGAGAGCGCTGCCTTCGCAAGGCAGAGGTCAGGGGTTCGATTCCCCTCAGCTCCACTTTATTTTCCTTGTCGGTGTACCGCCCATACACTGCTCACACAGGTACCCATGTACAAGATCTTCAAACGCATCCGACGCGAGCCCCTCGAAGTCCAAGTCGCCGGTGCGTGCGACCCTGGCCTCGCGCGAGACCACAACGAAGACTCCATCGCCGTCTTCGACAACCAAGAGCGCGGCTATTACGCGGCGCTCGTCTGTGACGGCATGGGTGGGCACAACGCCGGAGAGATCGCCTCCGCACTCGCCGTGGAGGTAATCGCGACGCACGTCAAAGAGCACTTTCACGAGGGCGACCCTCAGCAGCTCTTGGTAGATGCGTTCAACCTCGCCAGCCGCCGCATCGACGAATACGCCGCTGAAAACCCAGAGGCGCATGGCATGGGCTGCACAGCTGTAATGGTGCTAGGCACTGGAGAGGAATTTTGGACCGCCCACTCCGGGGACAGTCGCTGCTACCGAATCTCGAATGGCGGAGAGCTTTCTGCGCTGACCACCGACCACACCATGGTCATGGAGATGCTCTCAAATGGGCTCATCACGCCGGAACAGGCCGCGGTTCACCCCTATCGAGGCCGGATCAGTCGATGCCTCGGTCACGGGAAAAACCGCGGAGATCCGACCGTCACCGCCTACACCCTCAACATTGGAGAGAACCTGCTCCTCTGTTCGGACGGGCTGAGCGACGTGGTCAAAGAGGCCGATCTCGCGCCCCTCGCCCGACAACGTGAGGTGAAAAGCGCGAGCCGGCGGCTCGTGGACGCCGCCAACAACGAGGGCGGCCCCGACAACATCAGCGCCATCGTCGTTCGCCGCATCAGCTAGACTGAGCCACCCGAGCCCCGCGATGCGGCCACTTCGTCCTTCCTAGGGTCCGTCGCCGCGCTGGTGTAGCGCGTTGGCCACCACTCCTTGAGGAGACGCCTCCACCCTCAGCCGACGGTGCGGCACCCTCTCCCACGCTCGCTCGTGGAGGTAGTACACGAGGATCTTGATGAGAGAATCGAGCACGCCGACCGAAACCGCGACTTGAACGTCGTCAAAGATAACGAGCGCTACCCCAAAGGTGATCAGCAACGCGACAAGACGCCAACTCAGGGCTTTCAGAAGACTTCTACGGCGGGATTGCATGACTTCGATTCGGCGCTGCTTGAGCCCGCTCGTTTTATCGACCGGCCCGCAGAAGTCAAAGGATCACCCGGGTGGATTGTTGCGCTATGCGCGCATGCGTGGATCACGCATACGTTTTCTGGAACCGGACACCCGTTCGGACCTACAGTGCAGTGTGACCGAATTCGCTCGTCTTCGCCTTGGCTTGCTCTCGCTCGTCTTCTTGTTCGCGGGTTGGTCACAAGCTGTGCGCGCGGAAGTGTCGGTGCCCGTCCCCGAGAGTTGGAACTCCAACTCCGACGCCGCACGCGAGGCCCGCACGCGGGGGACCGACCTCGCAGATCGACTGGACGCAGAGCTGATTCAGCTGGCGTCCACCGCCACAGACGATGAGTTCATCGAGCGAATCCTGGTGCTGAAACGCTCAAGATCATCACCGGCGACGATACTGAGCGACGTCGGCGCCGCGCAAGAGTATCTGAGCTCAATCATCGCGCTTGTCCACGACCAGCTGCCACGAGACCCGATCTCGCCCGTCGAGATCGTCGCGGTTGGAGCCGCCGCTCCGGTTGTCACCGGGACGTGGGCGACCGACAGTGGCCTCGCGACCCGCCTCGTGGTGGTTCCAGCGGGCCTCTCGGAAGTGCTGATCATCATGGAGGCCCAGCGCAAAGAGCTGTTCTTTTTCGGTGACGTGTTCGGCTTCGTCACCGAAAACATCACCGGCACCGAGGTCCCAATTCCCCCGTTCTCTCCGACGCGATGGCGGATCACCACCACGCTGATCCTACTCTTCGCGGGCCTCGCCTCCTTCTTTGGCATCCTGCTCACCGCGGATCGCACTGGGGCCTACGAAAAATCTGGACGATTGGGGAGCGTCTTCATGATGGGGGTGAGCTTGCTCGCCATCGCGATCGTCTTCATAACTCTTCGGGGCGTGGACGCCAGCTTGGAAGCCGCCGGCGTCTCGTCGGATCGACTCGCCATCGAAGCAGCCATCACAGGCCTCGCCGTCGCCAGCGGCTGTTATATCGCCGGTTTCGTCCTCCGCAAGGACTCCGACAAGATCGCCTCCGCTCCTAGCCACGGAATATACTCCGCCTCGTCGTCCCAGACGAGCGGGATTCGCCCGATGGTTTCGAGCACCTTCACCGGTGAAGAGGGTCCAAATAACACCGCCGATTCGAGCCCCGCGATCCTACCGAAATCGGCGCCGAGCACCGCGACGAGCGCGAGCTCCAGCGCACTCCCGGTCGTCACCCCCAGCGTTCCCGCCAAACCGCAAGCCCCACCCCGCACCAGAACGAAGACCGCGAACAAAGCGACCGATTCGGCGGCCGGTCCTGCGAAATCATCTAGAAGCTCGAGCAGCGACGCAAAGCGAGTGCTGACGCCCGTGGGTACCCGCTCCTCTTCGGAGACGCCCCGACTCAAACTCGGTACGAAACCGGGCAAACCAAAGCCTCCGTCCGACTCCTAGCGCGCGCCGCCCTCCACTCGCGGCGCCGCGCGCGATCGCAGCGCACGCTATGAGCGCCCGCGACCGCCCCGACCGTCTCGAATCTCGAGGCCCTCCAACAGATTCAAGCTCGCGATGGCATCCGCGTAGTAGCTCGCCTCCCGGTGGTGTTCGAGCTCACCTTGAAGGCAGAGGGCCTCAAGCTGCTCACGAAGATGCGCGAGGTGTTTGCCCGGTGGGAGCTCGAACCGCTCCATGAGATGTAACCCCAGACCAGCAGGCAAGGGTCGTGGGGTCGCGTCCCGTGCTTCGAGCTCACGGATGCGTACCGAGAGCGATGAAATCTGACGCAGGCACGCCCTGCGCTTACCAGGGCGACGGCTGGTGACGTCGGCGCGGCCAAGGTCGAGGAGATCTTTGAGCCCGTCGCCCATCTCCTTCGCGAACCGCCGCACCGCCGCGTCCGACCACGACGCCGCGTACTGTCCCGGGCGGAGATGATGGAGGATCAAGAACTCCACCCGAGGCCCCACATCGTCGGGGAACTCAATCATCCTCGCGGGCCCGCGCCGGAACATCCGCCGCCCGACCTCCGCGTGCCCGTGAAAGGTCACCTTGCCGTTGGCGAGGAACTTCCGCGTGGGGACCTTGCCGATATCGTGGAGCACCGCCGCCCAGCGCACGACGGGTCGCGGCACCGCCTGCCACACTACGGTCTTGGTGTGCTCCCAGACATCCTTGTGCCGGCGACCACCCTCTTGGGACAGCGCCACCGTATCCGCGAGCTCTGGCACCAGCTCCCTAAGCAAGCCCACGTCCAGCAGCCACTGCATCACCTCTTGGGGGTGATGCGCGCATAAAGAGGGAGTGAGGATCTCGTACCAATCTTTGGCCGTCGCTTCGTCGAGCCAAGCACGAACCGACGCGAGCACGCGCGGCGGCTCGGCGCCGCTCGGCACCTCCCCGGTATCGCCCATCTCTTTTAACCATCGCGCGAGGTCAAAAAGCGACCTCCCCGCCGACGCATCGGCGGCCTCTGGCCTCGCGCCCGCCGTGTCATCGCCGGGTGATGGTGGTGTCAGATTCGACATGCAACGCGCTGCTTCCTGGGCCTCTGTACCATGACAGAACTGCGAACATAGCAGGCTCTAGCACCCTGGCCGTGCTACTCTCCGGCCGAGGCGCCGATGTCGCAATCTCCGCAGCTAGGCTACAACCACAACATCCCCCACCGGGGCCGTCTGTACCACGTACAAACCGAGGACTCGGGGCTGAAGAAGGCTCATATCTTCACCCACTCGTTTTACGACGGGACGATCATCGCCTCGAACAAGGTCACCTACGACCCGAGCGCCGACGTCGAGGACCTCGACGCGCACATCATCGGGCTGATGCAGGACTCGCACAAGGCGATGATTCGTCGGCTTCGCAAGGGCGAGTTCGACCCCAAGATCGAGCAGTATATTGGGCCACACCCTGACGGCGAGCACACCACCGCCGCCGAGGCAGCGCCCGAGCCCGTGCAACAAACCCCGGACGAACGCCCCGAGCGTCGCTCCCCTCCCTCACCACGTGAGGTCCCGCAGATTGGTCCCCCCCTCACTCCGGGGAGCCCTTCGCCCGCGGTCGATCCCTCCGTGAGTCATCCGGTGTTCGCGACCGCCGAGGTTCAAAAGCATGTCGCAGATCAATCGATGCGAACTGGCGCCCCTCCTCGTCGCGGCCCAAGCCGCGTCAAACGGAGGACGTTGGGTGGGATCGGCGGTTCGGGTGTCAAGCCCGGCACCGAGGCGAGCGAGGCGATCGTGCGACGCGACGTCATCATCGGGAAGTTCGCCTCCGCACATCAAGCAGAGCTCGATGAGGAAATCTTGGCGCTGCTTCGCGAAGGATGAGCACCCCTGAACAGTTCCCGGAGCGTTTTGAAGACGACGTGGTCGTCTACGGACGACACTCATGCGTCTTTTGCCGCATGGCGATGCAGTGGTTTCACGAGCAGGACATCCCGCATCGCTTCGTCTCCGTGGAGGGAGACACGCAGCGGCGCCAGGCCCTCGCTCAGATGACGGGG
The DNA here is from genome assembly GCA_014240065.1 of Myxococcales bacterium. Lineage (GTDB taxonomy): Bacteria > Myxococcota_A > Polyangia > Nannocystales > Nannocystaceae > JAAZXR01. The sequence goes on along the minus strand of JAAZXR010000070.1, from coordinate 2,145 downwards.
CAGCAGACCGTGCCCCAGATCTTCATCGCAGGAGCGCCCATCGGCGGCTACCAAGAGCTGTTGAGGGAGGCCGCCTCTGGAGGCGTGGAGCGGCGGCTCGCCGCGGAGCACGAAAATGGGGACGACCTGCGCTAAAGTCCGCCCGTGACCTCCCAGGACTCCACGAGCACCCTCGCCCCAACGCGGCCGCTGCTGTTCGAGCGCGCAGAACCCTCGACCATGACCGAGCGGGCGGAGCGCTTGTACACGTGCCTCAACAAGCGCCGCAGCGTGCGGTTTTTTTCGGAGGATCCGATTCCGCTCGACGTGGTTCGCACGGCCATTCAAACGGCCGGCACCGCGCCAAGCGGCGCCCACAAGCAACCGTGGACGTTCGCGTTGGTGACCGACCCGGCGCTCAAACGGAGAATTCGCGAGGCCGCAGAACAAGAAGAGCGCGAGACCTACGACCACCGCATGAGCGACGAGTGGCGCGCCGCCCTCGCCCCCATCGGCACCGACGCGCACAAGCCCTTCTTGGAGACCGTGCCAGCGCTCATCGTCGTCTTTCGCAAGGACTACGACCTCGATGCGCAGGGGGAACGCAGCAAGAATTACTACGTGCAAGAGAGCGTGGGGATCGCCACGGGCATGCTCCTCGCGGCGCTGCACCACGCCGGGCTCGGCACCCTCACCCACACGCCGAGCCCCATGAATTTCCTCGCCAAGCTCCTCGACCGACCCGCCAACGAGCGCGCCTACCTGTTGATTCCCGTGGGCTACCCGAGTGAGACATGCAAGGTCCCCGACTTCACTCGAAAGTCTCTGTCTGAGATTTTGGTGGAGTACTAGGGGCTCTCTCGCCCAGTTGACCTGCGCCGGGTCGACCATGGTAGGGTTTGGCCCATCGCGACCGAACGAAAGACGGTCGCGGGAGGAAAAACACGATGGTTCGTATCCGACGCATGTTCATGATCTCCGCGCTCACCTGTTGCTTTGGGGCCGGGCTCGCGGTTTCAGCCTCCAGCGCCTTCGCCGGTGAGATCAAGTTCGGAGAGGGCATGACCGCCCTCGCCACCGATGACGCCGGCAAGCTCACCGCCGAAGGCAAGGCCTCGGCCGTCAAAGAGCTCGACAGCGTGCCCGGCGAAGACGCGTGGGACATGACCTTGTGGGCCCGGCTCGACAGCGGGGCCGACGAGGGGCCGCTCTACATCGAGTTCTGGCAGCGCATCGACACCGACTTGGACGGCAAACCCGACCAAGACAACCTCGCCTACCGCCACGAGGACGCCAACTTCGACGGCAGCCGGTACTACCTCACCAATATCCTCCTCGAGGAGAACTTCGGCTTCAACAAGGGCCGAACCTACAAGGTCAAAATCCTCCAGGTGTCCTCGAGCGGTCGCGACCTCAAGTTGGCCGAGGGGAAAATTACGCTCATCGACACGGGCCGCAAGCCCGAAGCTGCCGGAGACGGCGGTGGTGAGGGCGCAGAGGAGGAGGTGTCTGAACAAGACGCCATCGACTCCTTCGCCGGCGGAGACGACGAGGACGACGCACCCGAGCCCAGCGCGGCGCCACCGCCGGTCGAAGACACGCCCGCCAAGAAGCGCGGTTGCGACATCGGCGCGCCGTCGGAGCACCCCTTGAGTCTCGGGCTCCTCGTGCTCATCGCAGGCGTCGCGTTGACTCGACGACCGCGCGACGCCTGACGAATAAGGGCTGGCGGCTCTCAACGCCCTTCGAGGCGGCGCGGCCACAGCTCGTCGCCGTACGTGGGCCATGTGCGGTCGCGACAGTGAGACCGTCGCAGACAGGCCGCCCGTGCGCGACGCGATCGCGCGACGCGTCCCCTCCCCAAACCAAAAAAAAGCCCCGGTCCATCTCTGGACCGGGGCATAAATCTGGCAACGTCCTACTCTCCCACAAAGTTCCCCTTGCAGTACCATCGGCGCTGGAGGGCTTAACTACCGAGTTCGGGATGGGATCGGGTGTGGCCCCTCCGCAATCATCACCAGAAAAGTCTGGATGCTGCGCGGGTCCCAGTGCGTTCCGGGTCGCGCATGCAGAGCGTAATGTCGAAAAAACAAGTCACTATCCTTGATAGTTGCCATGGACCGCTGCGCCGAAGCGCAGGTCATGTTTGTATGACGCTCGAAACCT
>JAAZXR010000006.1 GCA_014240065.1 Myxococcales bacterium | reverse complement strand
CTCCGCCGCCGCCGCCTCCGCCGCCGCCGCTTCCGCCGCCGCGCCATCGTCCACCGGCGCTTCTTGTGGCGCCTCTTGTGCTGCGGCCTCCTCGAAGCCGCCGTGGGCCGCCTGGAACTCGCTGATCACCGGATGTTCTGGGGCCACCGCGTGAGCCATGGAGAGCATCGCCCGCGCGATGTTGAGGTCGTCGGCCTGTTTCCAGGCGACCTCGCCCACCTCGATCGCGAGGAGGGCGCCCTCGTCCGAGTCACCGAGTTTCTCGAGTCCACGCTGTCCCAACGCCACGAGACCGTCGACGTTGCCAGCGGTCACGCTTTGCGCCTTGACATAGCGATAGGCCGCGACGTGCCAATTGCCGCTCGTATCGTGCCCAAACGCGATCTCGAGCGCCTGTCGATAGAAGTGCGCGGCCATCTCCGCGTTCTGGAAACGAACCTGCCAGGTCTGCGCGAAGGTGGACAACAGCGCGACGCGCATCCCCTCGTCCTCCACGAGGCTCGCGCGTCGATCCATCAACTTTTGGAGGTGGTCGTAGTGCTCGCCAGCCGCGAGCATCAGCTCGCTGAGGTAGCCCGCCGCCTGATTCATTGGATTCGCGTCCAGCGCCTTGAAGACGTAGGGCAGCAGCCGCTCGTCCGCGGGTGCTTCAATTTGAAGCATTCGCGCGCAGCGTAAGTACAGCGCGCTGACCTCAGGGCCCTTATTTTGTGCGGCGGCCGCCAGTGGATCTGCCTCGCCGACGAGCCCGCCGAGCTGGGCGACGATCGCGTCGAACTCTCCCGCCCAATTCGCGCGGTCGTAACTCACCTCAGCGACGCGCGCTTGGTACTCCGCGTTCCCGGCGTCCGCAGCGAGCGCGGCATCAAGGAATTGCTTCGCCGTCGCGACGTCACGTTGGTTGAGTTTGGTAAGCCCGTAGGCGTAGTTGAGTTGAGGCGCGCGCGCGGGATCTTGATTGCTCCGCAGCTCGATACCCATCAAGCGCTCGACCATGTCGAGCGCCGCCATCTCGTGAAAGATCTCTCGCGCGTGTTGCAGCGCCGACAAGTTGCTCTGGTCGGTCTTGAACGCCTTGTTATAGATCTCCATGGCTCGACTCTTGTCGAGCAGGTCCCCCTCGCACGATCCAGCAAGTGAGAAAAGGGATGCCGATTGGGATGCGACATCACCAAGCTGGTCGCACTCGGCTTCCATTTCGTTGATGACGGATGACCAGTCGTGAACCTGCTTGAGTCGGCCCTTGATGCGCTCGTAGATCTGCATGAGTGTTGCCTTGTTTCTCGTCGATTGCGCGCTCTTCGTCACGCAATTGGGACGCGATGATACATGGCCCTGCGCGGCCGTTCAACGCGATCCGCGGGCCTTTCGTCCCTATTTTCGAGGAATCAACCGTGCGAGCGAACGCCGCTCGCGAGCGACCGTTCGGCGCGTCGATCGTGGGCGGCGCGCGGGCGCCCTCGGAACCCCAACATGGAGCACCATCACCGGGTTGATGGGGCTCGTCGGATCCGACCGTCTCAGGGGCTCCCAGTCACGGCCGACAATCGGCGGCCGCTCGCAGATCCCAATTTGTCAGGCGCGCCCATAAGCCGCGCAAAACAGCGTGTATGGGCCATGCAACGCAGCAGGGCCGGCCAGCGCTCCAGCGGCACCCTCCCGATGTTCGCGCTGTGGCTCGGCGGAGATGCGAGGAGGCCGCGGTTGGCCCGCCGCCCTCAAAAAGCGCGTGATCCGCAGCCAGCTGCGCCCACGTCGGGCGTTGAGCGGTTGCCCTCACCCGCCGCCCCCGCGTCGCTCACACCAGCTCTCCCGACGCGAGCCCCGCGGCTAGTTCACGATGTCGTTGCATTTTTGGAGCGTGTCTTGGGCGGCCTTCCGAATATCTTCCGGAACGCCTTGACCCGCGCGGGTCAAGAACGCTTGCAGCTGCTCGCCACACTCTTTTTGCATGCGCAAGTCGGCGTAGGCCATGCCCATGCCGTAGAGCACATCGACCCGATCAGGATCGATGAGCTTCGCCTTCTTGAACGCGTCGACCGCCTCTTGCGGCTTATTCAAGGTCTGATACGCGCGACCGAGGCCGTTCCACATCTCAGGATCTGTCTCGTTGATTTGCGCGCCCACGTCGAGTACGGACATCGCCACGTTCGCGTGACCGTAGTCGATGTACATGTTCCCGAGGGCGACGAAGCATTTGCTATATTTGCCGTTGGCGTTGATGCACGCGCGATACGACGTGTCTGCGCCCGCGGGGTTGTCGAGCTTCTCCTCAAGCTCACCGACGTGGAAGTGTGCCTTGTAGGCGGTGGGCTTGGCGGCGATGGTCTTGTTGAACGACTCGATCGCCTCACGGTATTTCACGTCACGCTCCATGGCGGGTACGCCAGCGGCTCCGCCTTGTGCCGCCTGGACCACTCCGAGCTGAAAGAAATAGTCGGGATTTGGCTCGGCGCCCATGGTCAAGATCGCCTGCTTGATGGACTGCTCGGCGTCGGGCCAGCGCTCTTGCTTCACGTAGAGCTTGCCCATGTTGTAGTGGGCGAGCGCGTGCATCGGATCCTTTTGAACCGCGTCTTGGAGCGCACGCTCAGCGCCCGAGAAGTTCCCTTTTTGGAGCTGCCGAATCCCTTCGTTCATGGCACGCGTCGACTCGTTTCGCGTGGGGCTTTGGAGTTTGCAGCCCGCCATCAACATTGCGGGGAGGAGGAGGGTAATCGAGAGTTTTTTCATAGACCGGCCTTGACGCGGCGCGATGATAACGACCGTCACGAGCGTCGACAAGGCCGGCCACGGTCGAGCTTCCCCATGAGCCAGGTCGGCGCGCGAGAGACAGGCAAGGGCCCGCGAGCCCAGCCGCCCACGGCCCCATCGGAACACGTCCAACGTGGTCAGCGCACCTCCGTCGATCGCGGAGCAGGCGGCGCGATCGACGCGCGCAGATATTTTCTTCGCGTGCGTCTCTCCCTCCAGGGCTCGATTCAAGACGCAACGAAGCCCCAACCGCCGTGCGGCTGAGGCCTCGTTGGCGCGCTGGGTGAAGCCCGGCGCCCATCGGGGGAGCCCCCGTCGATCAGCCAGGCGAGAGGTTGAACGGATAGGTCACGATGACCTGCCCACCGCCGCGCGGTTTGGGGAACTTCCAGCGCTTGACCGCCTTCGCGATGCAGCGGGACACCTGCTTGTCCTTGGTCGTGTCGCTCGCGACCACGGAGTTCGACACCTTGCCCGTCGTGCCGATCACGAACTGAATGGCGACGCGTCCGGACAGGTTTGGATTCCGGCTGAGTCCCTGGTTGTAACAACCGCGAACCTCATTGATGTGCGAGCGGACAATACGACGGATGATGTCCTTGTCGAGCGCGCCTTGGACCTTCGCCTTCGCCTGGCGAACGCGAGGGACGCGCTTTCCTTTGCCGCCGAAGCCCGCACCTGAGCCACGACCGTAGCCGGAGCCAGTGCCGCCACCGCCACCCTTGCCGATGAGGCCAGTGTTGCCGAGGCCGATGGTGCCTTCACCGGTACCACCGCCGCCGCGACCGGTGCCCACCAGGCCGAGGCCGCCGACGCCGTAGGCCTCGCCCACTTCGCTGCCGGTCAGACCGCCCCACACGTCGCTGTCGTCGTTGCCGACCGCGAAGGCTCCGCCGTAGGGCGAGGCGAGGAAGTGCCCGCTTTGCTGCGCCATGACGCCGAGGATACCGGCTTGGCGCGCGGCCATCTCTGGATCGAAGTTACGTGCCATCTGAGGGATCGCGTCTTTGGGTCCCTTCATGGCGTAGAGGCCGGACTTGCTCTTGCTCGAGGGCTTGCCCATCTTGCCTTCCGCGCCCTTGTGACGCTGTCCGGTGCCGCCAGCCTCTTCGTCGCTGTCTTCTTCCTCTTCTGGTGGAGGCTCTTCTTCTTTGACTTCGTCGGGCTGGTTCATGAAGCCCACGAAGCGGTTCTCGCCCGCACCGTCGTCGAGGTCAAAGCCCAAGGCTCCCTCCGCCGTCGTCAAAATCAGGCCCGCGAACAGCACCGTCAACAGCGACACGCCGCCGAAGTAACCAAGGAACAGCTTGTCCACTTCCTGTCGACCGCCGAGCATCTTGCCCGACTTCACACTGTTAATGAGGAACGTGATGTCTCCGTAGACCACCTTGCATCGTGCGTCTGCGGGGAGCGGGAAGCTGTAGGCGCCGCCTTGCGCCATCGCGCGGCCTTGGCTCACGAGCTCTTTCAAGCTGTGGGTGGCGCCACCCATGGTGACCGAGCCGGTCATCCCCTCCGCGAAGGTGACCGAGTAGTCTCCAGCGGCCCCACCTCGAACGAGCGGGAACGCGACCTTGTCGGGAAGCCCTGCGGTTGGCACGTGGAACGTCGCGTGATGACCCTCGCCGATGAGGAAGTTACGAACAACTTTCTCCGCGCGCCGCTGCGCGCCGATGACCAGCGGCACAATTCCGAAGATCATCAAGATGAGGCCCAACGGACCGGTGCCCCACCCTGGAGCAGGGGGTGCCGGGAGGTCGTGCTTACGAGCATCAACCGCCAGATCGCCCCAGGCATGCCAATCTTGGCTCACCTCGTGACCGAAGATGATTATCCCGGCGATGACGAAGACGAGGCCGAGACCGAGAAAAGCCGGCGCCATCTTTTTCCGAGCGCCGCGGTTGTGACCGACGAACCACACGTCGACGACGGTGGAACCGAGCATCGACACAACCTCGGCCACGGGGCGCGAGTCGTTGTCCTCCATCTCCGTCGCATCGAACGCGATCGCCTCGGAGATGGCCGCTTGCCTCGCGACCCTCGCCGCCTCGGCCACCGCGGCTGCCTGCTGAGCCTGCTGCGCCTGCTGAGCCTGCTGAGCCTGCTGCGCCTGGGTCGCCTCGTCGACGAGCGTGACCTTGAGCGTGAACCCACCAATGACGACCTCGTCGCCGTGGGAGAGCGCGGCGTTGCCACTCACGGCCATGCCGTTGAGCGCCGTGCCGCCTTTGCTCCCAAGGTCCACGAGCCGGACGTCCGCACCGGACACCTCGATGACCGCGTGGATGCGCGCGACCCCTTCACCGTCAAGGTGGAGGTCACTCGTCGCGCGGCCACCAATCTTGATGGCCTCCTTATTAAAGGACTTCTGGTCTACGACCTGGCCGTCCCGTTGAACTTCGATATTGACGATGGTGGACATGATCCTGCGCGTTTCTTCTGCGTTCCAGTACTTAGGACCGCGGAGAACCCCAAAAGTTCCGCCGCAGTCTCAAAATCTTCGTGAGAGTCTGTGAGTTGACGCGTACGGCGAACTAAATGTCGCGCGCCGCCTTGATCATCTCTGGGATAAAGCCCGCCCGAATGGTGATGAGGCTGTCGTGCTTGCTGCCGCTGCGTGACGTGATCAACGCGCCTTCAGGCGACAGCAGCTCACCATCGACGTTGTCATCCTCGAAATCGTACACGGTCGACCCACCCGCGGCCTGCCCGCGGTTCGCCGCGCGATCAGAATTGCCGTCCGCGGGGGCGGCGTGAGCGAAAGAAGGCACCAACAAACCGGCGGCGAGGCACACCACCGAAAATCGACAAATCATTTGTTTCGAACGCATCGGACCTGGACTCCTCAAACTCAAGAGGTGCGGCGATGGTATGCCTCGACGCACCAGGCTGCAAACGCTTCGAGCGCGAAAAGTTCGATCGGTGGCCGCGAAGGTTGCGGCGGGCCTGAAATGGCTCCCGCGCGCCCAAATCCGCGCTAAAGACCCATCGAACGCCTTGTGCGCCACTTGCGCACAGGGGCTGTGGCGGCGATTCCTTGGGTGAAATGGTCACCGGTACCGGGGGATCTTCAGCCACGCCGCCCCTCATATGTCCTGGGCGAAACGCATCAGCCGATCCACGAAGTGCGCGCGCGGTGAAATCAAGCTGCCATGAAGCAACGAGGTGCCCCCAACCACGCGATCCCCCGTGTGAGCGAGACGATCTCCATCCACGGACTCCCCGTCGTCATAGCGAACCTCGCGGACACCGTCCGGCCGTGCGCGCCACGTACCGCCGTCCGAATCGTCGACGGACGCGCGGTCGGGCGGGCTCATTCCGGCGGCCGCACGCGTCATCGCGCCGACCACGGTCGGGGACGTCCACACAAAGAACATCATGAACATCGACACGCTCGCGGCGCCTCGTAGTTGAGTCCGCGCGAGACGGCGGCGCCGGGGCGACGGCGGTTCGCCGCCGGAACACGGGCGTGTTCCAAGACGGCGCAGGTGTCGGAGTGATCGCGACGAATCAAGGAGTTTCTCAAGCATCTGCACGCAAACGACCGGCCGCCCACTTCGGTCTCCCCCAACAGCTGCCACCAAGAATGAATAAACGCGGCGCTCCTGGTGGAGACGCCGCGTCGTCGCGCCATGCGCGAGGGCAGGCCTGATAGAGAGGCTATTCGCCGGCGTCGGCGTCGGCGCTCTCTTCTTCTTCGTCACCAGCCTCTTCGGCTTCGCGAGCGAGGCGCTCGAGCTCGAGCAACCGGGTACGCTCAGCCTTGGCCTGCTCCTCTTCGATCCGCGCGAGCTCCTTCATCTTCTTCTCCAGCTCTTCCATCTGACGGAAGGCGGCGAACGCCTCATCGATGATGATCACGCGGAGCTTGGCGTCCGCGACGAGCTTCTTGTCCTCGTCGAGGTTGCGGCCCCGGCGCGCAGATTTAGCCATGGACTTCGTGTTCACGTCCTTGCACGGCTTGCCTGCCGCGACTGTGCAGAACTTATTGAAGTGGCCCTGCGCGGTCTTGAACAGCTCCTCGATCTTGATTTGATCCACATTGTCCTCGGACACCTTGTGCTCTTGGTACAGCACACCCAGGTTCCACCAAGGGCGCGGGTCACCGCTGTCCAACTTGATCGCCGTGTTGTACGTGGCCTCCGCATCCGCGTATTTCTTAAGTCCACGCTGGGCAACGCCCATCGCGATCTGAGCCTCAACGTCACGCTGCACGCGAGGCGCTCGCATCGCGATCGAGAGGCTCTTCTCCGCGGTCGCGTAGTCTCGGAAGCGGATCGAGATAAAGGCGATATTGAGGTTCGCGTCGACGTGATCAGGCTCCACTTCGACAGCCCGCTTGAACGCACGCAGCGCCTCCACCTGGTTATCCTCTTGCATCAACAAGAGCCCCTTAAGGTTGAAGATCTCCGAGCTCGTGGTGCCCTCTTTCTTCAGCACTTGCAGCGCCTGGGCCACAACGAGGTTGGAGAGCAGCAGGTAGGACTTATCCTTGAGTCGACCGCGGTCATAATACAACCGCGCCAGGTTCTCGTAGGCCATCTTGTTCGAGGTGTCGACCGCCAAGATGTTCTGAATATTCTTGAGCGCTGACTCGAACTCGGAGACTTCAAGACTCACCGCGTAGGTGTCGCGCTTCGCCGCCGCGAGGTTGTTGCGCGCCTCGAACGCCTTGGTGGGGTCCGCGTCCACCGCCTTGGCGAACCAGTCGAGCGCGGTCGAGTGATCCCCCCGATTCCACAGCAGCACACCCAGGTTGTTCATGGCCGGCATGTACTTTTTGGCCGCGAGCGCCTTGTAGGATGTCTCTGCGGCCGCCCCGTCCCCGCAGCGCTCTTGCAATGCCGCCGCGTTAAACTCGGCGAGAATCATCTGATCCCCGAACTGCTTGTAGAGCTTCTTGAACTGCCCGACGTACTTGTTGCACGCCTCCGGGGACGGCTCGCTCCCTTCTGGGACAGCCGCCGCGTATTTGGCCGCGACCTTGTCAAACTCGGCCTTGGCCTTGACCGTCGGGACCTCCCGAGTGCCCGCCACGGTGCCCTTCGCTCCCGGCTTTGTCGTGCCCTTTTCTCCGCCCTTTTTGCAGGCGGAAACCGACGCGGCGAGCGCCATCACTGTGAGTAGATGAGTAAGTTTGCGCATGTGCTGTGCTCCTCGTTTCAACGCTGTTGGCTTCACTGGGTGCCTCCAGACACTTTCTTCGGATCCGCGGTGCTCTCGCCCTTCGTCTCCTCGTCAGCCTTTTTGTTCTGTTTCACGCGGTTTCGCTTCACGCCCTCCGTGGAGGTCATGACCCCCACCGTCGCGATTCGGCTCGCGGTGTAGGTGGACTCACCAAACTGCTCGTTGGTCGCCGGGAATTTTTCGGCGTCCCGCTGCTGCATCTCTTCCTCACACAGCCGCGAGAAGGTGTTGAAGAACTGGAATTCCGTCGAGCGACCGATGCAGTAGTCAAACGCCGTGACCGCCTGCTGCTCCAGTGGCCCCGCGAAATCCGCCATCGAGTCGCAGTAGGCGTAGTACTGATCCTCAGACTTGAACGACCGCGGAACCTCCGCCCGGTACAGCTCGTCTGCGAAGTTCTGGCTCAACAGCGCAGTCCGGGCGCTGGACGCGAGGATCCAGTACGGCGATCCCGTCGCCTTCACCTTCGCGTACTGCTCGGTGAGGGACAGCAAGCTCTTCTTTTTCTTCTCGAAGTACTCGCCGAAGCGTTTCTTCGAGTCCGCCGCTGTTTTGACCTGCTGCTCGTACTCCTCGGCCCACTCCTTGATGGGAGATTCCTTCTTGTACTCCTCGACGTTAAAGTCGAGGCCGGTCGGCATCGTGGTCCCAAGGTACTCCTCGTACTCTTGGTCTGCGATGTAGACGAGCGCCGCGCCCCATGCGTTCTTGAACGCTTCCACGCGCTGGACCTCGCCCGCAGGAACCTTCGGTGACTTCCGCGCGATGCCTGCGACCTTCTTGAACCGCTTTTGAGCCGCGGCCGCGAGCTTCTTGTCGCGCTCGTGAATCGTGATCACGCCTTGCGTCGCGCTTCCGCAGCGCTTGGGCGGAATATACTTCTTCTTCTTGCTGTCGTCTTCGTCGTCTTTGTCGTCTTTGCCTTCTTCTCTCTTCTTCCGACGCTTCTCCGCCTCTTCGGCGCGCTTGAGCTTCGCCTCCATGCGCTTTTTCTTCTCGATCTCCTCGGCAGCGGACAGCGCTCGCTGGCGCTTGATGGACAAGCAGCTGTCGTACAGGAGCTCCTCTTTGCATGACCGCTTCCAGTCGATGATGGCGATCTCGGCCTCCGCGACCGCGGCGCGGTCTTTCCCTCCGCGGGTGCCGTAAATCTTCAGATACTCCAGGGCGTGGGCGCGTTTCTCCTCTTCGTTCTCGATGAGCGCGTGTTTGGACCAAAAGATCCGGGCCGCCTTGTCGACGTTCTTCTTCTTGTAGATCGCCTCGTATTTCTTGAGGTTGGTGTCGGCCTTCTCATCGTTGCCAAGCCCGAGCTGGAACAGGTACGCGTTCTGCAGCGCGTCGGAGCTGCGCTTGTCCTTCGGGTATTTCGCCGCAAATTGCTCGTAGCGGGTCGCGGCCTGATCGTAGTACGCGATGGCCTGATACGAGCCGCCGAGGAAGTACAGCGACTCCTTCGCGTGCTTGCTCTCCGGGAACATCTCCAGGAGGGTCTTGCGAATCTTGATCGAGGCGCCGACCTTGTACGCCGCGTCGAGGCACTCGGCGGAGTTCCACAGCAGGGTGTCCGCCTTCGGGTGGTCCTCGAAATCGTTGAACACGGTCAGGAACTGCTCGGCACACTTCGCGAATCCGTCCGCCTTGCCGCCCTCTTCACCTTCCACGAAGCGCTTGCCGGAGTCTTGATACGCCATGGCCTTCTTCCAGCCGATGCCCATGAGCAGCGTCGGGACCGCTTCGCGAATTTGCTCGGCCTCGGCGTGCTTCCACACCTGCATCTTCGGGAACCTGATGCACCACTCCTCAAGCTCCGCGGACGCGGCGAGCGACTGCTCCGGGAGGTTGCCCTTGTTGGTCCAATTGATGGTGAGGAGGTCGAGGAACATCTCCGACGACCACGCGGCATAAATCGATCCGTCGAACTTCTCGAGCAGGTCGATGAGCAGCGGGCGCGCCGTGTCGAACTGGTTGTGGTTCATGGCGAGCTTCGCCCGGTGATACATGATCTTCGGGAGCTCTTTGTCGTTCGGATCGGTGACGTACTGCGTGTACGTGTTGTAGGCCTGCAGCATCCGCGCCTCGGTCTCCGTATAATCGGATTTCGGGAACATCGCGTCCGCGTCGACCTTGGAGTCTTTCGACGCCTTGACGCGCCTCTTCTTCTTCTTCTCCTTGTAGATGCAGACGCCCTCAGCGTCGGTCTTGCACGCCTTGGCCTGCCCGCCGGTCTCGTCGTACTCGAGGGCGTTCTTCATCGCCAGCATCTGCGCGACCGCGGAGTCGGCCGTGTATTTCCCTGTGGGATTGAATTCCAGGGTCTTTACGAACTCGTCGTGCGCCTTGAAGAAGTACTCGATCCCGCGTTTTCGGCCGTCTTTGGTCTTGTCGTTGTAGTTGTTCGTCGCGAGCGCCCAGAGCAGCTCCGAGTAGTAAAACTGCAGCTCGTAGGCGTCCTTGTCTTTCGGGAAGACCTTCAAGAACTCGGCGTACGCCAACTCCGCCAGCTCATAGGTGCTGTCGAGCTTCGTCTTCTCCGCCTCGTCGTGCCACACTGTGGCCATCTGTTTCATCGTGTCGAGGGCGTCGTCGCGGCACTTTTTCTTGACGGTTTTCTTGTACTCGCCGTCGCGAAAGCGCTCCCAATAGGCGCCGAGATTCTGGGTCTCTTTCCACTGGATCTTCTTGTTGTCCGAGGACAGCGTGTTCACCACGATCCGCCCCTGCCAGTCACACGTGGCCGGATCTCCCTCGTAGATCTCCTGCAGCTTCTTGTAGATGTACGTGGACGGCGTGTACAAGCCGTTGCCGAAGTAGCTGTTCGCGAGGATCTCCATCATCTTCCGCGCGTCATCCTCGTCGTCTCCAGGTCCCCGCCCCCACTGTTGGAAAAAGGACCACGCCTTGCTCGCCGTGCCAGCGAAGGTGTAGGCGCGGACGAGATCTCGCCGCGCGTCCCGACGCAGTTGCTTGCCCGCCGCTTCGCTCCCGGCGCGCCCCTCGAGGGTGTCTTTAATGGTCTCAATGAAATAGTTGAGCGACTTGTCGTACTCGGGGTCGGCGGTGCCGATCGGGTTCAGGTAACACCACCCGAGCTTGTAGTGCGCGTACGCGTACACGGGGCTGCTCTTGAACTGGAGGACCTTCATGTACAGGCGGACCGCGTTTTGGATCTCTCCTTTGCCGTAGTAGTAGTCGGCGAAGGCGAGGTACGCCTGCGAGATGAACGAGCTGTTCGGGTAGTTGTTAATCAAGCGCTTGTAGGCGTCTTGCATGTCGGTTTCCATGTTGAGCTGCCCAAGCTCAAACGCGTAGTAGTACAGCGCCTCGTCCATGCGCTTGTATTCCCCGTTCGCCGGATCCATGACGAGCGCCTTGTAGACACGCGCTGCGGTCTTGCTCGACTCTTTGGATTTCGCCAGCAGCGCGGCTTGCTGGTCGCGGAACTTCTTCGCCCCCGCCTCGTCGCCCGCGTCCTCGCGTTCGTAGATCTTCTCGTAGAGCGCGCCCGACTGGAGATCGAAGTAGGCTTTCTTCTCCAGGTAGTGGTCCGCGAGACGGAACAGGTAGTCCGCGAACTCTGGATCGTCTTTGGGCGTCGACTTCACGAGGCGCCTCAAGAAGTCGATCTGCTTGTCGGCGATCTCCTGCTCAACGGCCTTGCGCTTCTTCGCGAACTCGTCTCCCGACATCATCTGGACGCCGCGGCGGTTCTTTTTCTCCTCGTCCGCTTTCGCCTTCTTGAACTTGGTGTCCAGAAGTTGAGACTTCGCCTTCGCCTTCTTGGACTCCCGGTCGTAGCGAACAGCGGGCTCGACGGCCTCCGCGCTCGACGGCACGCCGATGGCGCCCGCCATGACGGCCGCCGTTACAAGTTGAATCACAGTTCGTTTCTGAGGACTATTTTTTCCCAGCTTCATGATTGTTGCCCATCGAGACTGATTCGTCCCGCTTCCAAAGTGAGGTTCTTCGATTGCGTCCCGGCGCTCCGCGGAGCGCCAGGCTCCGCTACTCCGCGCATTCAGAGGTCACACGGTAGTTGTAGTAGCCAAGCTCGTCTTGCCAATACTCGCCGTTGTAGTTGTAAATTTCGTGCTCGCTGTCGATTTGAGGCCGTTGCAGCGCGCCAACGCCTCCCTCACCGACCGCCTTGAGCTTGTTCAAAATCTCGTATTCGGTCTTGATCGCTTCGCGCTCAAGTTTTTGGATCTCTTTGATCTGATCCGAGAGCCGCTTGCGCGCGAGGCTGCCGGTTTTCTCCTTCGCGTCCGAAGACGTGAAATCGAGCATCTCGGTCACAAACTCCCCGACGCCGCTGTCCTTGAACGCGGAGGACTGCTGCGACAGCACGCCCTCTTCGAACTCGAGGCGGTCGACGTAGTCGTAGTTTTTCTCCAGCGTCTTGTCTTGGAGGGATTTTCGCGCGACCTTCTCCACGAAGGGATCGAGATCGGACTCGCCGTCCCTGATCGCCTCCGAGAGCTCGAAGAGCTCAAAGTCCTCCGGCGCCGCGTCGAGGACAGACTGCAGGTCCTGCTTGGTGCGGATGTAGCGGTCATTGAACTCGTCGATGGCGGCCTTCGCCGGCGTGTACCGGCAGTTGTAGTAGTAGGTCACCGCCTTGAGCACGATCGCCTCGGGGTACAGGTAGTCGTAGAAGAACGGCGCGTTGAGGGTGTGGATATATCCGAGCGTCCGCTGGTAGTGACGGTTCGCGTCGTCTGGCTCCACCTCCACGAGGCGGAACTCCGACCACGCCGCTGCGAACACTCCGTCGAGCCAGTACGGCGACTCCATCGGGATCTTGTCGAAGTACTTGATCGCCGTCTCGAACTTGCCGACTTGGTAGAAGATGTAGCCAAGCGACATGTTCGCGAGCTGGTCGAAGCGCTCGTTTTGCTCGATAAAGTCGAGGTCGGCGGTGGACAGGCCGAGTTTTTTCTTCTTGCGGTCGGACATGCGCGAGGTGGCGTCACGCTTCTTGCCGCCCATGGTCTCTCGCATCTCGATGTTCTTGCGGAGCACGTTTTTGAACGCCTCCACGGCCTCAGCGCCGTGGTACTCGCGGGTCTCCGACACGCCGTTGAAGAACTGCGCTGGGATGTAGAACTCACTGTCTTCCCCCACGCGCTTGAACAGGGCGATCGCCTGGCCCAGATCACCGATCTGGTAGTAGTAGCGGCCGAGCAGGTAGTAGAGTTCCGGGCGGATCGCGTCGAACTTCTCGGTCTCGAGCTCGGAGGGCGCGTAGGTCCCGATCTTCTCGAGCACGCCCGCGGTCTCCGGGAGCATTCGGCTCAGCGAAGCGAGCCACGGCAGCGTCAGCTGATGGTACGGATGCTCGGCCCCTCCCGCGACGATCCCGTCAAAGGACGCCAGCGCGGCGCCGTACATCCCGAGCTTGAACAGCGCCTTGCCGAGCCAATATTGGGCGCGCGGGACGTCGCCAGGCTTGTCGCCGTTGGCGACATCGAAGAACATGATCGCAGCCTCGGCGTATTTTTCTTGCTCGTCGTAGGCTTTCTCTGCGGCTTTTTGCTCCGCGGACGCGACGCCTTCCGGGAGTGGACCGCTCTTCGCTCCACCGGGCGGTGGTGGAGGGCTCTTGCTCGATCCCGGTGGGGGCGGCGGACTCTTGCTCGCACCCGGGGGGGGCGGCGGACTCTTGCGCGCGCCCGGTGGCGGCGGCGGACTCTTGCTCGCGCCCGGGGGCGGCGGCGGCGGTGCGTCCGCGAGCGCGACGACGGGCGTAGCGGTCATGCCGAGACATGCGACGATAGGGAGCAGCTGGAGCGTCAGTTTTTTCATGCGACTTTAACGTGGGTGAAAAGGGCTGCACGGGACGATCCTCGAAACCGACGACCGCATCGATGCGAGGGCGAGGGTAACGAAAAGAATCGAACGCGAGAGGAATACATGAGGAAAAAAGTGCGCAACGGGGTGCGCGAGATCGGCCGGACAGTACCAACGGGCGGCCAACAGTCGCAAGGGATCAAAACTTGCGATTTCACTCGTCTTTGGAGGATCGGATGGAGCATGGGGTTGGGACCTAGCACCGGGTATGTGGCGTTTTTCGCTCGGTTGAAGACGCGATCCCCGTGCAGGAGCCACCTTGAGATCGCGCGTTCACTGCGGTTCTCCTCGGTTATTGGTGAGCAAGCGAACGTACGAACGGTCTCTACGACCTAGGGCCAACTCCCCAATTTTGGCCGATTGCGCCCTCGCGACGGCTGTATTGGCGACTTCGGCACAGGTGGCGGGCGCCGCCAAAACATCCTGCGTAGCGCTTTATGTGGCGCTGGACACCCTAATTTCACCCACCTAACATGCGGAGATGCCGAGCGTCTCGCGGGAATTCCGCCACCGCGGAGGCGGAGACTGCGCTTGACCCGGAGAGCGAGCGGTGTAGCATGCACCCGCGCGCGCCTCCGTGGGTCCAACCGGTCCCCAGCCTCGCGCATCCTCCACCGGCAACGCTGGGTTTGAACCATGACTGTACGTCGCTCGAAGTTTCGCTCGCTCACCCTCCGCTCGGCTCTTTTCTCTGTGCTCGCGCTCGCGGCGACCACCGGCTGCCCCTCAGGCGACGTCGGCGCCCCGTGCAACCATGGGGAGGCGGTCCCTCCACCGACCAAGCTCGTCACCTTCCCCGCTGTGTCGTGCGATGAATTGATCTGCGTGTACGGTCAAGACGACACCGCCCCAGACGGATCGTGTTCGAGCGACGCGGACTGCAACGCCGACGGCGGTCAACGCTTCGAGTGCCTCAACGACAAGTGCAGCTTGTCGTTCGATTATTTCCTCGAGCGCTCCATGTGCTCCAAGAGCTGCAAATCCAACGCAGACTGCAAGAACACCGGCATCACGACGGCGAAGAAGCCCATGGCGGATTCGACCAGATGCGAGCAGGGGTTTCAGTGCGCCGTGGTCCAAGACCTCGGGCAGTTCTGCTGTCAGAAGCTCTGCGTGTGCAACGATGATATCGCGCCCGACGTCGTCGATGATCTCGAGTCCGAGTGCAATCAAAAGTTCCCGAACTCCGACCGCTCGGTCACCTGTGGCTGCCTCACCGACGCGGAATGCGCCGCGGGCGAAAGCTGCGATCCGAACACCAACAGCTGCTTGTAGGTCGCCGCCGGCGAGCGGATCAACCGTCGGCCTCGAACGCCGACACGACCCACGCGAGGCGTCTCGCGTCCGGATCGTCGGGATCGAGCCCCTCGGCTCCGAGGACAGTCACCACGTCAAAACGGACGTGGACGAGCTCCCAGAGGTCCCGCTCCGTCAGCCAGGCGGTCGCGCCTTTGACGATGCGACGGCGTTTGCGATGGTCGATGGTCTCCAGCGGATGACCACGCTCCTCGCCGTGGCGAGAGCGCACCTCCACGAACACGTAGGTGGGCGGAGCCCCGGCGTTCCCCTCGACACCCTCCCCCGCGCCGTCAAGGCAGATCATGTCGAGCTCAACGCCGCCGGCGATCGCGTTCCGCTCAAGCACGCGGAGTCCCGCGCGTTCAAGATGCGCCGCAGCAAACAGCTCTGCTGCGTCGCCGCGGGCCTTCGTTGATTTCATACGACCACCCACGCGTCGCGATGGGTGTGGGCGAAGTGAATGCTGCGCCCCGCGAGCACAGCTCGCTAGCGCTTCGCGGCAGGCTTGCTGCCGTAGCCGCCGACCTTGGCGCGGATGCGGGCCGCGTTGCCGCGACGGTCACGGAGGTAGTAGAGCTTGGCGCGACGAACGCGGCCGCGGGTCACGAGCTCGACCTTGGTCACGCGCGGGCTGTTCACCGGGAACACGCGCTCGACACCGATGCCGTCGGACATCTTGCGAACCGTGAATGTGCCGTTGTGTCCGCGGCGGCTGCGGTGAATACAGATCCCCTCGAAAATCTGGATGCGCTCTTTGTTGCCCTCGGAGATGAGCGCGTGCACGCGGATGCGATCCCCGGCGCGAAACTCGGGATGATCGGTGCGGGCTTGGCTGGCTTCAATGGCTTCAATGACTGGGGTACGGTGGCTCATGACGGGCTCGTTTCAAGTGGAGTGGAAATCGTGGGTCCAGCGTTCGAGGAAGTGCTGCAGTTGGCGCGCGACATCTCGGGGGGTGGATTCACCTGGCTGGGGCTGCGAAGGGTTGATCACTCCAGCGCCGTTTTCAACCCCCGAATCAGCATCGGTCGTCGGGCTCGGGCGCTCCCCGAGATCGAGGAGGAAATCGGAGGGAGGATCTCCCCCCTCCAGCTCCGATCTGAGCGGGCTCCCCTCCGGCGCGAGCACAAAAACCGCGCAAAATCCGCGATCTTCGGAGCCGGACGCCGTGGTCGCCCGGTGCGCCAAGGCCATATCCGCGACCTCCGAGGGCCGCCGAACACACCAGGCGGGGCGGATTTCTCCGTGCATCGCCACCGGCACCACCAAAAGACGAGATTTGCGCTTTCCCCGCAAAATCTTACGGAGTCCAGCGAGCGATCCGCCGCTCGCCGGGGCGACCACCAGGCCGGGACCCGCGAACATCGCTCGATCCGTCCACACCACCACCGGGCCGGGGGCGGACGCAGCCAACGAGCCCAGGCGGTCCGCGTCCACGTCGAGCCCCACGCCGTCGCGGGCGTCCACCACCACCGCCGCGTCGAGCGTGACGCCGCCGCGGTCACCCGCCTGCGGAATCGCCAGCTCGGGGCGAAGCCGCCGCGTGCGAATCCTCGACACCGCGTCTCTCCACCTCGCCACGCGCCCGTGATCTCCCGAGGAGAGCGGCGGCGGAACGGTCCACCCGCGGAAATCGGCCGGCCGCGTGTACTGCGGGTGCTCCAAGGCGGCGCTCCCCGCCGCTGAAAAACTCTCCAACGCGATCGAATCGGGGTTGTTTACGACGCCGTCGAGCAGTCGTCCCACCGCCTCCACGACCGCGAGCGCCGCCACCTCGCCTCCGTTGAGGACGAAGTCACCGACGGAGAGACACTCGTCGCAAAACCGCTCACGAACGCGGTCGTCGACCCCCTCGTAACGACCGCAGATCAACACGAGATGTCGCATGCTCGCGAGTCGTCGCGCCGCCGCTTGATCGAAGCGCCGTCCCGACGGTGACAGCAGCACGCGGTGCCCCTCGCCGCGGGCCTCCTCGATCTCCTCGAGCGCGCCTACGACGGGGTCGATCTTCATCACCATGCCCGGCCCGCCGCCGAACGGGGCGTCATCCACCGTACGGTGGGCGTCCGTCGAGAAGTCTCGCGGATTCGTGCAGCTGATCTTGAGGCGACCTTCCGCGATGGCGCGTCCCATAATGCCCGCGTCGAGGAACGACGAGATGGCCTCAGGGAAGAGCGTCACGATGTCGATGACGAACGGTTCGCGTCCGGTGTCGTCATCCATCCTTCGCCTCCAGCTCGGTGGGCAAAAACTCGCGCGGGAGGTCCACGAGCACCGTCTCCGCCTCGATCTCTGCGATGTACTCGGGCAACGCCGGGAGCAGCCATGTCGCCTCCACGCCGTTGGCGCGACGCCACTGAACCTCAAGAAGGTCCTGCATGCCGTTGGTCGTCACGCCCACGATCTCACCGAGCGATCGTCGGGAATCATCGGAGACCGCGACCACGGTCGCGCCCACAAGATCGGCGAGGTAGTACTCGTCCTCATCGAGCTCGGGCAACACCCCTTTGTCCACAAAGATCACGCGACCGCGCAAGGCCTCGGCGGCGTCACGATCGTCGATTCCCTCCAGCCAAAGCCGCGTGCGATCCGTACCCGGGATGGGGGAGACCCGTGTCAGGGTCGTCTCGATCGACGCGGCCTCGTTGCCCTCCTCGTCGACGGCGAGTCGCAGGCGGAGCGCTGGCTGCAGCGCCTCGGCCGAGGCGCCCTCGAGACGCACCTTGACCGCACCCTTCACGCCGTGAATCCCGACGACGCGACCGATCCGTAATTCTTCCGATGAAGTCATGGGTCGCTACGACGACCACCCGACCGGCGCTACTCGAGGATCTCGAGGTCGGCGCGCTTGCGGAGCTTGGAGGAGGCGGCGTTGAGGATCGCTCGCATCGCCTTGACCGTTCGACCCTGCTTGCCGATCACCTTGCCGAGGTCTTCTTTGGCGACACGAAGTTCGAGGACGATCGTTTGGGCGCCAGAGATCTCTTCGACCTCCACCTGATCCGGGTGATCGACGAGTGCTCGAGCGACAAACTCGATCAAATCTTTGAGTGACACGTTCGACATGGAGTTGTCCGGGGAAAGAGAGCAGAGCGGCCGCGCGAGGCGGCGGGGAGAGCGGAGAACAGGGGGAGCGGTTGCGAAAAACGCGCGAACCGTACCTTGGGAGTACGTACCTCGTTGTAGCCCAATCTGCCGGGTCACGCACCTGAGCACGCGTCACCCTACGCGGCCAGCCAGGCTCCATCGCGCGAAATTTCGCGCGCGAGGGGCTAACCGGTCGCTTGAGAGGCGTCGAACTTGCGAAGAATTCGGCGGACAACCTCGGTCGGCTGGGCGCCGGTGCCGAGCCAGTACTCCACGCGATCTCGCTTGAGCTCGATGGTGCCCTCTTCGGTCAGGGGGTTGTACGTGCCCAGTTTCTCAAGGAAACGACCGTCTCGCGGGTTGCGAGTGTCGGTGGCGACGATTCGGTAGAAGGGACGCTTTTTTGCGCCGGTGCGTGCGAGCCTGATCTTGACGGCCATGGGTACCTCGTAAACACTTGCCGGGAGTTCCGGCGGGGTGAGAGTGCGGCAGGCTACTTGTCTCGACCGCACCGGTCAAGCGCCAGTTTGATCAAATTTCGCCGCAGATCTCCTCTTTGGGTGGCCCGATGCATCCACCACTTCCCACGACCCCCCGTACCTCGTCGATTATGCGCACTTCACGCCCAATGTTTTTCCGCTCCGCCATCTGGATCTCCGCGTCCATCCTCGGTCTCGCATGCAGTCCACGCAGCCAGGACTCGAGCGACGCGGCCGCGACCACCCACGCGCCGGAGGCCGCGCCGAAGGTGCAAGCCCCGCCCTCCCGCGAGATCGATCTGTTCGCCTTCGGCGCCCAGCAAGGATACATCGCCCCCTGCGGCTGCACCACCGAGCCCCTCGGCGGACTGCACTACGCGGTCGGCTACATCGAAGGGGCCTCGGACCCAAGCGCGCGCCTCATCCTCGAGCCGGGCTCGCTGCTGTTTCCCCTGCCGACAGATCCCGAGGCGCCGGCGGACGAGGCGGGCTGGGCCCAAGCGCAACGCCGGGCCGCGCTGCTCACCGAGCGCGTGTTGGCGTGGGGCGACGCCGCCATCTCCGGGGTCGGCCCCGCCGATGTTGGGAGCCCACTCGGCGGCGCCGCGCTCGACAAGTATTCACTCCCGCGTGTCCTCACCAACAGCGACGCAGCCTCCCGACCTCCCCAGCTCGCGGCCGCGACCACGCGCATCATCGCGGGCCACCAGGTGAAGGTCCGCGCGTGGGTGGTGCTCGACCCACAGCTCGCGCGCGAGGGCTTGCCGGCGTTGACCGACCCGGTCGCGGCGCTGACGAAGGCGCGGGCGACTCAAAAAGGCGCGGACGCTGACCACCTCGACATCGTGGTCGTCCACGGTTCGCGAGACCTCGCTCGACGCGTCGCCGGGGAGGTCTCCGGACTCGATCTGGTCATCGTGGGCGGCCCCCAGGCGACCACCGAGGGCAGCCGACTCGGCGCCGCACCGTTCCAAGTGGGGACGACGTGGGTGCTCGAACCTGGGGATCGCGGGCAGAGCCTCTCGCACCTCACCCTCTCCGCACCGCGCGACCTGAAGGCGCCACCGTTCGCAGACTCCACGCGGTGGCAGTTCATCCCGCCGGTGGAACAAACGCGCGCAGAGCTCACCCGACTCGACGAGCGCATCGCCAGTTTCTCCGCGGATCCCAGCGCCGATCCCGGCTTCCTCGCCAACTTAAAAAAGGAGCGGACCCGGGTGAAGGCATCCATCGACGCGGGGGGTCCCGAGGACGGGGTCGGCCTGCGCCTGCAGCAAGTCAAGGTCAGCTGCAAGCTCGCCCCCGACGCCGCGACCAAGAAGGCGCTCGACGCCTACGACGGCTGGGTCGCCGCGGAGAACTCCGCGCGATTCAAGGGGGTGTTTACCCCGTCGCCGCCCAAGGGCGCGCCGACCTACGTCGGCAAGAGCACCTGCGAAGACTGCCACGACGAGGCCGTCGCGTTTTGGTCCACGACCCACCACGCCTCCGCCTACCGCACCTTGGTCGACGCGAACAAACAGTTTGATCTCAGCTGCGTCGGCTGCCACGTCACCGGCTTCAAGCAGCCGGGCGGCGCCCACGTCGTGGAGACGCGAGGCCTCGTGGACGTGCAATGTGAGCAGTGCCATGGACCCGGCAGCCTCCACGCCGACAATCCTGACCCGAGCAATATCCGGCGTGAGGTTTCGCCGGCGACCTGTCTCGCGTGCCACTCACCGGAGCACTCCGACACCTTCCAGCTCGAGGCCTACCTTCGAAACGTGCTCGGAGAGGGCCATGGCGAGGACGCACGGGCCGCGCTCGGACCAGGGCCCACGGGTCGCGAACTCCGCGCCGCCGGCCTCGCCAAGGCGGGGGGCGCGTGCAAGAAGATGTGACCTGCGCTAAGAGCGGTGATCATGAGCGCTGAGTCTCCCGATCCCGCCACCGGCGGTGACGACCCCACGAAGAAAGTGTTCTTCGTGTCGTTGGGCTGCGCGAAGAACCAGGTGGACACCGAGGTCATGCTCGGGGTGGTGGAGAACGAGGGCCACCAGATCGTCGATGACCCCACCGACGCCGACACCCTCGTGGTCAACACCTGCGGGTTTATCGAGGCGGCCAAGGAGGAATCCATCGACACGATTTTGGAGCTCGCCCGCCTGCGAGAGGAGTCCGGGAAGAAACTCGTCGTCGCGGGCTGTCTGAGCCAGCGCTACCCCGAGGAGTTGGCCGCGGAGATGCCAGAGGTCGACCACTTCCTCGGGAGCGCCGACATGCTCGGCCTCGAGAAGGTGCTGCGCGGGGACGCCAAGCGCATGGGCGTCTCAGCCCTGAGCCGACGCGCCTACCTCTACGATCACACCGCCCCTCGACGCACCATGGGCCCCCGCCACAGCTCGGTCGTCAAGATCGCGGAGGGGTGTGACCGCCCGTGCGCCTTTTGCATCATCCCAAAACTCCGCGGCCCGCAGCGCTCGAGGCCGGTCTTCGACATCGTGGCCGAGGTGCACGCGCTGGTGGAGGCGGGCACCCGCGAGATCTGTCTCGTCGCTCAAGACCTCACGAAATACGGGGACGACCTCGTGGAGCGAGGCCTGGCCCCCGCCAACCTCGAGCAGCTCCTCGACGCCCTCACGCAGATCCCCATGCTCCGCTGGGTGCGTTTGCACTACGCCTACCCCACCGCGGTTACGGATGGGCTCATCGAGCGCATCGCCCAAAATCCAAAGGTGGCCACCTACCTCGACGTCCCGATCCAACACGTGGACACCGACGTGCTTAAAAAGATGCGCCGCGGCTACACCGAGAAAGTTGTGCGCTCGTTCGTCGACAGGGTGCGCGCCGCCTCCCCGCGAATCTGGCTGCGTACGACCATGCTGGTCGGACACCCCGGCGAGAACGAAGCGGCCTATCACCGACTCCGCGCCTTCATCGAAGAGGGCGCCATCGACCACCTCGGGGTGTTCCCCTGGTCCCGCGAGGAGGGCACCGCCGCCGCCATGTTGCCCAAGCGGGTGCAAGAAGAAGAGGCCGCGCGACGCGCCGAGGAGATCATGGAGATTCAGCGGGGAATCCGCGAGGCGAGGCACCGCGACTTGCTGCTCGGACGCACCCTGGAGGTCCTCGTGGACGGGGTCAGCGACGAATCGGAGCTGCTGCTCGACGGACGCCACGAGGGGCAATCCCCCGACGTCGACGGCAAGGTCATCTTGTGTGACGGCACCGCGGAGCGCGGCGACTTCGTGCAGGCGAAGGTGATTCAAACCTCAGCCCACGACCTCATCGCGAGCCTCGACCTCGATCGCGAAGTCGACGAGGACTGAGCGACCACCGCCTGTCGCTCGCCGGGCTCGCGTGTTCGGGAGTCACCCGTGTGTCGTGCGCGCGCGGAGCTGTTCCACGAGCGCGCCGGGGAGCTGCCCGGTCCGCTGAAAGTCACGCATGAACAAGATCGGCTCGCCGCCCACCTCGGCCACGCTGCGCGCCGCGATCTTCTCGTCGTAGACGCGCGGCGCGAAGCCGTCGAGGTTCTCCTCACCGCCGCGTACCCTCCCGAGGAGGTCATCGAGCGCGTCGAGAGAGTTCATCTTCATGTAGGGGCACGTGGCGCAGCCCCCGTCCGTGGAGCACCCCTCCCCCGCCTGCACGCCGGGGACCACCGGCAGCGCCGCGTCGCCGGTGGTGGCGACGGCCGCCTCGCTCACCGGGAAGATGATCTCCACCTCCACGAGGGGCTCGGGCTGCGCCTCGAGCAGCGCCCGCACGCTCCGCACGATGGCGGTGACCATGCCCGCCTCGGTGCCCAGCACAAACCGGCAGCGCCGCGCCTCTCCGCACGCCAGCGCGCGCGTGGTCGTGGACTCGATGAACTTGAGGATGTCGGAGGTGGACCCGACCACGCCGCGCCCCTCTTGTTGGGCCTCGAGTCCCAGCGCGAACATCTCGCCGGGGACCTCCAGGTGCGCGGTGATGTAGGCGTCGGCATACCGCGCGCGCACGGTCGCCGCCACGTCGTCTCCGAACAGGTGGTGCACGAAGCAATTGCCTTGCTCAAAATAATGGAGGCGCTCGAGCAGGCTCGCGACAGAGGCGGGCGTGTGGTCGGGGTGGAGCTTGGCCACCTCCTCCGGGCTCATGGACGCCACGTGTTCAAAGAAAGTCTTCAGGTTGCGCCCCATGTACGTGTCGGGGCCGAACCATAGATGGCCTCGGGGCTCTTGCGACGCCGCCTGCAGGATCGTGCGCACCACGTTGGACGAGGTGCAGGTGATGGTTGGCACGGTCGCGTGGGCGTGCGCCTTCGTCCGCAAGCTGGTGTTGATGTACACGACGTGCAGCGGGAAGGGGCTGCGGCTCGCCTTGTCCAGCCACGCGGCGTAGGCGGGGCGCTCCGCCGACTCGGCGAGTGAGCAGCCGATGGAGGCCTCCGCGACCCGGAGCACCTGCACATCGTGGTAGCCGGCCACGTCGAGCATGGCGCGCACGTTCTCGCTCATAAAGTCCACGCCTAAGACGATGACGCGCTCCACCCCGGCCTCGGCCATCTTCACCGCCGCGTCCGCCATGAGCAGCGAATCGGAGATGTGAATATGCGGCCACTGACTCGCGAACAAGGCGCCTTGCAGCTCTGCGTCCATATAAAAATGCGCGACGATCCCGGCGTTGGCCGCGGCCAGACGCTCGTCGAGCCGCGCGACCCAGGCGCCGTCGGGATCCAGAAACTCCGCCTGGGCCCGCGCGAACGCCCCCTGAGCCGCGGGTCCCTCCGACGTCAAGAGCAAGCTGGGAAAATCTGCCTCGGGCATCGTCATGAGTATAGCGGCGTTCCGCGAAACGGGGTCATTTCACGCCCACGACGTACGCGAGCCAGCTCTCTTGGTTCTCTTGGCGCGTGTCGGTGACGTCCTCGTACTCCCCCGTGCCCTCGAGCTCGTCTGGATCGTCGGGGTCTTCTTCCATCGTCTCCCAATACACCCTCGCGTCCGCGAATCCAGCCTCCAGGCACAGCTCACGCAGCTCGGGCACGGACCACCACCGCCACGAGTAGGTGAACGCCTGTTTCATCTCGGAGCCGTCCGGGAATCGGAAGTGGATGTGGCACAGGGTCTCGTGGGTGAGCGGGTCGAACCATTCTTGCTCCCACACGTAGGTGAACCCCTCGAGCTCGCGCTCCTCCTCGAGCTCCTCCATGGCTTCTTGTCCGCCGTAGACCTCGAGGAAGAGCAGGCCGCCCTCGGCGAGGCCCTCGCGCGCGCTCTTGAGATATTCGAGCAGCGTCGCCCGCTCCTTGAAGACGAAGTAGCTGAAGTTCATGGCGCAGGTCACGTCCGCCTTGGTCTCCGCCTCGTCGCGCACGTCCTGCTGAAACAGCGTGACCCTGTCGGCCACGTCGAAGGTCAGGTTGCGGCTGGCCCCGATCTCCAGGGTCGGGCCGTCGAGGTCGACGCCGACGGCGGTGCGCTCTTCGTCGCTCCGGCACCACGCGGCCGAGAGCTTCGCGGTGCCACAAAAGTCCTCACGAAAGGCCATCGCCGCTCGCCCGCGAATCTCCTCGTAGGTCTCGGAGAAAAACTCGACGTCCGCGTCGCACCCTTGCACCGAGCGCTCGTAGAGATCGTACCGGTCGGCCCGGGACGCCTGGGTCTGGGGGTTCGCGTGCACTCTCCTCGACTTTTGATTTTTGTGTCGTCCCATGGTTCGTTCATCTCTCCGCGGCGATATAGGTCCACCACACGTGCTCGTTCTCGGCCCGCTTTGGCAGATAGAATCTCCCCGTCCCCTCGCCCTCCGCGTCGTTGCGCTCCCAAAACAGATTCACCTTGGAGAACCCCGCCTCTTCGAGCAGCTCGCGGATCTCCACGAGCGACCACAGCCTCCAGCTGTAGGTGAACGCGGGATTTATCTCCGAGCCGTCGTCGAACTCGAAGCTGATCGCGCACTCAAAGTCGTGGCTCAGCACGTCGTAGTCACGCTGGCGCCAGACGTAGGTGAAGTCCTCATGCTCCACGCGGTTCTCGTCGATTTGCGGGACGTCCAACCCTCCAAAGGCGTCGAGGAAGAGCACGCCGTCGGGCCCGAGGCTCCGGTGCACCACCTCGAAGTAGCGACGAAGCTCCGCCCGCGTCTTAAAGATCCAGTAGCTGAAATTGAACGCGACCGCGACGTCCACCGGACCGCCGACGCCGTCGAGCACGTTCGCCCGCTCGAACCGCACGCGCTCACGCACCTGGGCGGGCGCGTTGCCCACGCGATGCGCGGCACCCCACGCCTGGGTCTCGCCGTCGAGATCGACCGAGTGGGCGGTGCGTTCGCGACGGGATCGGGCCCAGGCGAGCGAGAAGATCCCGGTGCCGCCAAAATCCTCGCGCAGGGTCACCGCGTGGCGACCGCGGAGCGACTTGAACTTGTTGGAGACGAAGCGGACCTCCCCCGCCGGGTCTTGCACCGCCCGCTCGTACAGATCATGAATCTGAGCGACCGAGGCCTGCGTAGGCGCAGAGCGTGCTCGAGACTGCTGGAGGCTAGCCACCACAATGATCGGCTCGATACCCCCAAGATCGCGTCCGGTCAAGAGGTGTTTGATCGCCGCAGGCTGCGTCGAGGTGCGCCCCGCCTACGAGTTCATCAAGAGTCGAAGGCGCGCTCAGCCCGCCTTCAGGCCGTTGTAGGCCTCGGTGATCTTTTGAGCCACTTCGGTCGCCGCCTTGTACTTCTCGGGATCCGAGGCGTAGCGGTCGGGGTGATACTTGCGCATCAGCTTGCGATACGCCCCGCGGATTTCGTCCTCCGTCGCCTCGGGCCCGAGCTCCAGCGTGCGGAGCCATCTCAGCCGCGCCAGGCGGGGGTCCATTTGTGGGATCGGCTGGCCCGCGCGGGCGCTGCGAGTCTTCGCCGCCTCGAACGCGCGCTCCCACGCCTCCTCGGCGCGATCCTTGACCCGGCGGGCGGCCCTGCCGGCGGCGGCCCCCGCTCGCTGGGCTGAATTCGCGTCCTGTTCGGCCTCTTCGAGATCTCGCGCGAGCTGGGCCCGCTCCTCCTCGGTCAACACCCCCGCGTCCTCCGCCACAAACCCCGACGCGAAGTCTGTCAGGTTCGCGCGGGCGACGTCGAAGAGGCGCTTGACCGTGCTCACGAGGGAACTATGGAGCGCGAACGCGACAGACGCAACCGCCTTTCGTGACGCGCGGCGTGAGCCCTTGTGTACCGACGGCGACCGCCCCGGCACCGGCGAGACGATCAGGCGCCCCGGGAGGCCTCTGAAGAGCGACCCATGCGGCACTTAATGTCGTACTGCTCGAGGTGATGCCCCTTGCGCGCCGTGACGGTGATCGCCTTTTGGATGCGCTTGACCATGTAGTCCACGGCATTTTTCTCGGGACCATTCATCAGCTGCGCCACCGCCGGGTGGGCGTTCACGGTCACCGTGTCCCCCGTCCACATGCCCGCCTCGCGCCGAATCTGGCGGAGGATCTCGTAGCACACGGTGGTCGTGCTCTTGGTGTAGCCCTTGCCGTCACACGCCTCGCAGGTCGCCGCGAGCATCCGCTCGAGGCTCTCGCGCGTGCGCTTGCGGCTCATCTCCACCAGGCCCATCTCCGAGATCTTCGTGATGTGCGCCTTGGCGCGGTCTCGCCGGAGCGTCTCTTGGAGCTTGCGGTACACCTTGCGGCGATTGGACTCCTTGTCCATGTCGATGAAGTCGATGATGATCAGCCCGCCGACGTTGCGAAGTCGGAGCTGCTCGCAGATCTCCTCCGCCGCCTCCATGTTGGTCTGCGTGATGGTCTGCTCGAGGGTCTTGCCCTTCGAGCCCACGAACTTCCCAGTGTTCACGTCGATGGAGGTGAGCGCCTCTCCCTGGTCGAACACCAGGGAACCGCCGCTCTTGAGCTCCACCTTGCGCTGAAGCGCCCGATCGATCTCGAGCTCGATCCCGTAGCCGTCGAAGATCGGATCGCGACCCTCGTAGGCGACGATCTTCTCCTCATTCTCAGGCATGAAGGCGCGGACGTAGCGCTTGAGCCGCTCGTATTGCGAGCGATCGTCCACGATGACCTTGTCGATGGTGCCGTCGAGGTTGTCGCGCACCACCCGGAGCATCAAGTCGAGGTCGCGGTAGAGCATGACCGGCGCGCGGTGAATCCGTTCGTTCGCGCGGATGTTGTCCCAGCAGCGGATGAGGTAGTCCATGCCCGCACGAATCTGCGAGCTCTCCGACTCCGCTGCCACCGTGCGGACCACAAAGCCCGCTCCCGCCGGTCGCATCTGATCGACGATGCCGCGAAGCCTGCGCCGCTCCCGGTCCTTCGAGATTCGACGGGAGATCCCGACGTGGCTGACCGTGGGCATGTAGACCACGTTGCGCCCCGGGACCGAGATATAACTCGTGATCCGGGCGCCCTTGCTGGAGATTGGATCTTTGACCACCTGCACCAAGATCTCTTGGCCTGGGCGCACGAGATCTGCGATGTCTCCATGCTTCCCGGAGCGCCGAGGGATCCCATCCCCCGACCCTTCGGTCGGTGTATCGTTTTGGGCGGTCGAGAGGGCGATGTCGCCGGCGTACAAGAACGCGGCCTTCTCTTCGCCGATATCGACGAAGGCGGCCTGCATCCCTGGGAGCACGCGCAAGACACGACCCTTATAGATGTTGCCGACGGTGCTCCGCTCCCGGTCGCGCTCGATGAACAGCTCTGTGAGGATGCCGTTTTCGATGAGTGCGACGCGGGTCTCGGGACCGTCTGCGTTGACGACGATGGACGATTCAGACACGGTGTGGCGCGAGTGGTAGCACACCCCGCGCCCGGGTTCGACCACGGCACCACCACCGCCACGCCGCCGAGTCGGAGAAAGTGTACTCTCGCCGTTCCCATGCCCCTCCGAGACTCAATTCGCCAGCATCGGTTCATGAGCGCGGACTTCGCGCGCCTCCGCGCAGAGGTCCTGCGAGGCGGGATGCAGCCCGACGATAATCGCCTCGACTGCCCCCCGGGCGCCCTCGAAGCGAGCGACGTCGTCGATCTTTGTGGCGAGCAGCACCTCCGGGGCGAGCGCCACGCGCGGGGCTTTGAGGCCCTCGCCAACGGGCGGGTCGCCATCGCCGTGCTCAACGGCGGCATGGCCATGCGCTTTGGAGGCGGCGCGAAAGGGACGGTCCCGCTGCTCGAGGGGCGCGACGACACGTTTTTGTCGACCAAGCTGCACCAGATCTCGCGCCTCGCGAGAGAGGTCGACGCGGTCGTGCCCACCGTCGTCATGCACAGCTTCGCCACTCAAGAACCGAGCGCCGCTCACCTGGAGGCGACCGGATGGGTCGATCTTCCCGTGGACGCGCGCCGCGAGGTGGTGCAGTCCATCATGCCGCGGCTGCACGCCGACGGCGAAATCCTCCACGACGACCCCGGCTGCGACGGGCTGCCAGACACCTCGATCTACTCCGCCCCTGGACACGGAGATTTTCTTCAGACCATGCGCGCCTCCGGGACGATCGATTGGCTCGCCGAGCGCGGTGTCGAGCACGTCCTCATGTCCAACGTGGACAACCTCGGCGCCTCCTTGACGCCCGAGGTGCTCGGCGCCCACCTCGAGGCGGTCGAGCGAGGCGCCAAGGTGAGCGTAGAGGCCGTGGACCGCGGACCCGGCGATAAAGGCGGCTGCATCGCGCGCATCGGGACGCGCCCGGCGATCGTGGAGGGTTTTCGGTTGCCAGCGTCGGTGGACATGTCTTCGTACACCTTGTTCAACACGAACACGCTCTGGTTCACGCGAGACGCGCTCCAAGAGCCAGCCCCGCTGGATTGGTTCGCCGTGCACCGAACGATCACCGACGCGGGCGGCGAGCCCCTCCCGATCATCCAGTTTGAACAGCTCGTGGGCCAGATCACCGAATTCGTCCCAAGCTGCTTTTTGCGAGTGGATCGAGCCTCGCGCTTCGTCCCAGTCAAGACGCGAGACGACCTCCGCGCCATGTCTACGAGCATCGCCTCGCTGATCGACCTCGCGAAATCGCGATGAGCGCGCGCGCTTCGCGGACCTCCTCGGATGCGCCGCCCTCGAACAATCCACGGCGAGGGCGCCGCGACCGTTGGCAGCGTGCGCCGCTTGGGCTAACGTCCCCCCCGATATGGCCGAGTACGCAGCAGGCATCTACATGACCACGAAATTTCTCCCCGGACACGAGGCGGAGGTCGCACCGAATATGCTGGTGTTGATCCGCACCGACGGTGAGTTCGGCCCCGCGTCTGTCCTCAAGACCGTGGGGAACGAACACAACCAATGGAAGTTCGGGATGCCCGGGATCAAGCTCGACACCGGCTCCGGCTCCGGCGCCTGGTTCGACTCACTTCGCAAGGTCCCGCACGAGGGCTTTTACCGGCTGACCCGCGAGTTCTCGTATGGCGAAGACGGCCGCTGGGTAGAAAACGCCATCGTGCAGCTTGGGTACACCAACGCCGGCGAGCCGATCTTGTTCATCGCTCAACGCCGGAATCCGCTGCTGAGCAACGACCTCTGGTTCTCAGACAAGGGCGTGAAGGTCTCCCTCGAAGACATCGAGGGCCTCATCGAGCCGATGTCTTGGTTCCAAGAGCAGCCGCAGACCAACTAGCGCCCGCTCGCTGCTGTCGCAGTCCGGCGAGCCTCGACGGCGCCTCGCCTCGTGGACGCATCCGCGGGCCCGTCAGGCCTTGTCGATCGTGACGATGAGCGCAGAGATATTGTCTTTGCCCCCGGCCTCGTTGGCCGCGTCCACGAGCTGTTGAGCGATGGCGTCGAGGCGCTTGTCTTGTCGCAAGATCTCGGCGATGGCCTGGTCCTCGATCATGTCGTTGAGCCCGTCGGAGCACAGCAGGTATCGATCGTCTACCAAGGCCTCTTCGACGATGACATCGACGCCCACCTCTTCTCCGAGGCCGAGCGCGCGCACCACCACATTCTTGTGACGGAAGTTCGCGATCTCCTCGTCGGTCATGTCCTTCATGCGCCGGTAGTCGTTGAGCATCGAGTGATCCTCGGTGACCAAGCCGAGCTGACCGCCGCGGAGCCGATACACTCGGCTGTCCCCGACGTGACCGATGAAACAGCGCCCTTGATTGACGTAGAGCGAATCGACCGTGCACCCCATCCCCTTCTTGCTAGCGTCCTCGCGCCCCGCCCGATAGATCCGCGAATTGGCGAGCTTGATCGCAGCGGCGACTCGGTCACGTTCGACGTCAATCTGTGGGACGCGGATCGGCCACGTCGGCGCCGCCAGCTCGGCGTTGCCGCGATAAAATGACTCGATGGTCTCCACCGCGAGCGCGCTCGCGACCTCCCCGCACGCGTGGCCGCCCATCCCGTCGGAGACGATCCCGAGGGCCAGGTCCTTTGGAACGAGAATGCTGTCCTCGTTGAGCGCGCGAACCTGCCCTACGTCCGTTTTTCCTGCGAATCGAATGCGCTGCGTTCCCACCTGAAAACTGATGGACATGCCGGTACCGTAGCAGGCGAAGGCCGTGGGATGCTAGGCTCTAGGTGGATGGCATCGGAATCGGCAGTGAAGGGCCAAAAGAAGATCGACATCAGTCGAGTCGGGATTCCGCGTGTGCTCTTCGCGCTCTTGCGTCAGCGGTTCTCAGGGAGCGTCACTCTTGAGCAGGTGGCCCCGACCCCGGGGATCCGCACGGTGTGGTTCCGAGGCGGGATGCCCATCTTCACCGACTGGGTGAGCCCGTCCGACGTGCTCGGCGAGATCCTGATGGCGCGCGGTCTCGTGTCTACGAAGGCCTGCATGAGCGCCATCGAGCGGAGCCAACAAGGGGCCGGCCCCGTCGGCGCGCTGTTGATCGCGGCGGGCAAGCTCGACGCCAACACGCTCTCGAAGGCGCTGCGGCTCCAGTGCTCCCGCAAGCTGCTCCACGCTTTCTCCTTATCGGAGGGCGAGGCGACCATCGCGGCGGGGGAACCGTCGTTGCCGCCAGATCTTAATAATCCCGTCAACGTGCTTCAGCTGATTCGCACGGGGGTGCAGCTTCATTTTGATGAGGCCCGGATTCGCGCCGAGATGGGAGACGCGGCAGACGCGACCATGGTCACCACCGACGCCTTCCAGCGCTACCGCGACAACTTTGGATTTCGCGACGAGGACTCACTGATCTTGCGCGATTTCTCCAAGGGGACCCGCGTCACAGCGCTCAACCATCCGGGCATCTCTTCCAAGCGCGCCCTCCAGCTCGCATACACCCTCTGGGCCTGTCAGATGCTCGTCGTGGGGTCTCAAGCCATGAACGCCGTGGAGCAGATTCGCGAGAGCGTCGCGGGCCCTCCCACGGCCGGGGTTGGGGGGGGGGCGCGACCCAAGACATTGGTGGGACTTCAAGCGGTGCCAGACAGCACCAGCAGCGGCGCGTTCCCAGCGGAGGAAGACGAGGTGAGCCCCGCGGCGAGATCCGGGCGATTTGAGAGCCCCTACGCGAAGGAGAGCCCGACCGCCGCCCCCACGAAGACCGGTCCGGCGAGCAACGCAGCTCCGGTGAAGGACAAGGCCGCGACGAAGAGTAGGCCTACGACGCCCGCGCAGCGGGCCTTTGAAGCGCGCCTCGCGGGCTTTGAGGAGAAAATCGAGAGTCAGTTCAACGCCTTCGCCCTCCTCGGCGTCCCGCTCGACGCAGATCGTGGAGCGATCCGCGTGGCGTGGAATGAACTCAGCAAGGATCTCCACCCCGACCGACTCGTCGCGACGGGGCTCACGATATTGGCTCCGCGGGTCGAGGCGGTCTTCGCCGCCCTCAGCGAGGCGAACGCCACCCTGAGCAACCGCGACCGACGAGAACAGCTGCGCGAACATATCGAAGCGGGGGGACAGGGAAATCCTGGCGACGACGCCACGGCCCTGATGCGCAAGGCGCTCGAAGCGGAGGTCATCGCGAAAGAAGGCGAGCGGCTGCTCAAGGCGGGCAACTACGCCCGGGGCGCGGAGAAATTCCGCGAGAGTCTCGAGCTCGCAGACGCGGATCCCAACGTGAAGGTCTACGAGCACTGGTGCCGGTATCAGCTCGCCGAACGCGAGGAGCAAGCCCAGCAAAAGACCTTGAGGATCTTGCAGACGATCGTGGAAGACACCCCGACCTGCGCGAACGCGTTCTACTACATGGGGCTCATCTACATTCACGCCAAGAACAACACCAACGCGAAGGTCGCCCTGAACCAAGCGCTTACGCACAATCCGCGGCTCACCGACGCGGAGCGACAGCTTCGAGCCTTGCAAATCCGCAGCCGCTCCGCGAGCAAAACTCAGCCCCGCGGCGACAGCGAGACGAAAGACAAGCCCGAGAAAGTCAGCGGGCTTCGTGGACTGTTCGGGAAGAAGTGAGCCGCCTCAACGCGCGCCTCATCGCGTCGGATAGGCGCAATCGAACAGGCAGGTCTCATTGTGTCGAGACGCCGCCGCCTCAAGATCTTCAGGCTTGAAGTCGTCGCGCAGCACCGGCGCGTCCGTGCTCCAATCGGTCCTGAGGTAGTGGCGCGCCGCGAGCCCGAGCAGATCAAAACCGAACTTCGGGGCGAGCGCGCGCGCGTTGGCGCGCATGCCGAACGTCCCGACACGAGGTGCGAGCCCCGCCACGAACGTGGTTTGGTTGCCGCGCTCGGAGATGAACCCGTACTGCTGCGAGAAGACCCGCCCGAGCGTCTCCCGATCGCTCGAGTACATCGCGATCTTGTTGTGGAGGTTGGCCACGACCACACCTTGAGGGGCGAGCTTCGCCCGACAAGCCTCGTAAAACTCGCGCGTCTTTAGATGATAGGGCACGAACACGCCGCGAAACGCGTCGAGCATCAACATGTCCCAGCGCTGCGTGGACGATTCCACGAACAAGCGCCCGTCCGCCACGTGCGTGCGGTAGCGCGGGTCGTTCGGCACTCCAAACCATCGCCGAGCGAGGTGCACCACCTCCGGATCGATATCGACCGCGTCGATCTCCAAGCCTGGGAATCGTTCAAAGAGATAATTCGAGATGGTCCCGCCGCCGAGCCCCATCATCATGAGCCGCCTGGGGCCTGGCTGCACGAGCAAGCCCGCCATCATCGTGCGCGAGTAGTCGAGATCGAGCACCCTTGGCCGGTTCATATCCCATCGAGACTCGATATACCGGGCGCCATCGACGATGAAGTACATCGTCCGAACCCCGCCGCGCTCCGCGATTTGGATCTTGTTAAATGGAGATCTTGCGGTCTCGAGAACGCGCTCGGGGGAGGCCGCCCGAGCGCGTCGAATCACCGTCAACCCACAGCAAGCCGCGCCTCCCGCGAGAATGGCCCGCCTCCGCACGCCTCGATTCCGTGTGCCCCTCACCGACGAGATCCTACAACATTCAGCTTCACTTGCGCGCCGCGAACTTCTGTGTCGTCCTTGGGATGTGGCGGTTCGAAACCTCGTCGCGACCTTGGCCCTCGCGCTCGCCCTCGGCGGCGTGGTCGCCGGGCAGTTGCTCATCTTCCCCGCCATCGACGGGAGCGGACCCCTCGCCGACGCCAACCTCGCGCGCGCCCTGCGTGCTCCGCTCGAGCTTCGGCTCGCCACGGTCACGGCCCTCTTCGCCGCCGTGGCGAGCGCGTGCCTGCTCAGCCGCGCGGATGGGAAGCTCCCCTTGACGCTTACGCTCGCCGCGCTGGCTGCCCTGACGATCAACCGCGGGTGGATCTTGCCCGAGCTGCACGAGCTCTCGCAGCGCGTGGACCTCGTGAGTCGCTTGCCCGCCGCCAGAATGGAGCGAGTGGAAGCGTGGACCCGGAGGTATCAAGGCGTGGACGCGCTCGCCGCCATCTCCCTCGCGTGCGCCCTGCTCTTGCGCGAATCACTGGCGCTGCGGAGCCTGAGGGCGATCTCCACGATGGCGCAGTCTCGAGGCGAATAGCACCGAGCGAGACACGCTAGCGGCGGCGCTGAGCGAGGCCGAGCAAAAGACCGATCGGAACCCCTAAGCCCAGCCACCAGCGCGTGAACGTCCCCGTACCGCTCGCGCCCACCTTGGCCAAGTCGGCCTTGATCTCGGCGACGGTCCGAAGGTCACCTGCGTCCACCGACAACGGGTTGGTCGCGCTCTCCTTTAGCTCCGTGAGCAAGGCGTCGCGCTGCTCGCTGACGAGCCCGCTCGCGAAGTGATCGCCCGCCCACATCGACAACAACAAGCCGAGGGCGAGCCCCGCGCAGACGCTCGTGACGCGATCCTCGATACCGAGCAGGCTCACCTGAATCGTGCGCTTCGCGATCACCCGCCCCTTCTCGTCGGTCTTGGACGCCTCGGGGATCGGCATCCCCGCCCGCCGCGCGTACTCAAGATCCTCTTGGGAGGTCTGCGCCGGGACAGCCCCGGGCCGCGGCTGGTTGGCCAGCGCTTGTCCCTTGGTGTCCTGCTCAAGCCCAGCCTTTCCGAAGTCCAGCGTGATCTCCGACACCGACGACGAGATCGCGCCGCGCTGCGAGGCCGACGCCGACGCCGCCGCGGAATCGAAGTCTGCATCGGCGTCCCCCGACGTGGCGGCGCGACCCAGCGCGTCGAAGTCCACGCCGAGCGCTTCGGTCGCTCCGTCGGTGATGAGCCCGCGGGTCGCGGCGTCGAGCATCTCGCCATAGCGCTCGCCCTCGGTCGGCTCGGGAGCGCTGGACCACAGCGATCCCGATGAAGAGGACTTGGACTCGGACTTGGACTTGGACT
The DNA here is from genome assembly GCA_014240065.1 of Myxococcales bacterium. Taxonomy (GTDB): domain Bacteria; phylum Myxococcota_A; class Polyangia; order Nannocystales; family Nannocystaceae; genus JAAZXR01. Next base: position 84,602 of record JAAZXR010000006.1, on the reverse strand, counting down.
CGGACGGACGCGGGGGCGGCTTGCTCATCCAGCGAAGTCTACCAAGGTGTTTTTTGGACCGGATCGAGACCCGACGTATGCTGAGCCCGTCGATGCCTCGATTCAGCCGCAAGCCGGGTCAAACCGCCCTAAATCTCTCCTTTTGCGCCTGCGTGTGCGCGAGTGTCGCGTTCGTTCCGGCCGTGGCCCAGGCGAATCCCTACCTGGACGGCGTCCGACAGCTCTCGCTGGCGGGCTCTGGACGCGCCTCCGCCACGGGGGTCGACGCGATCTTGGTGAACCCGTCGGCGGTCACCACGACCCAGCAATTCTCGATCATGCCGGTGTATCAGTACTCGGTCGCGCGCAACGGCCACGCGCTCGGGGCGTTCATCCTCGATTCCTTGAACAACCCCCGGTTCGGCCTGGGCCTGGGCTACACGTTCTACCGAGCCGAGCAGAGCATCGGCTACTCGACCCCCGAGGGTGCCCCGGAGCGGGTCGACACGCTCAACCTCGGGCACGAGGTCTACGGCGTCCTCAGCGCCAGATTGTTCAAGGGCATCTGGCACCTCGCCATGAAGCCGAAGTGGCAGTACTCGGTGTTTCAGTACCGCGACGACGAGGGGCAGGTTCAAAACCTCAAAGACAAGATGAACACCTTCGGCTTGGATCTAGCGACCACGATCTCGATCCTGCAATGGGCGCGGGTCTCGGTCTCGGGAGAGAACCTGGTGGGCGTCGATCCCGTCCCGTGGTCCTCGGAGCAGGTGGGGCTCTCGGGAATCGAGGTCCTCGAGGGCGTCCCGCTCGACTTCAGCAAGATCCCCCGCGTCTCGGGCGCGCCGCGCACGCTAACCCACTCTCTCGCGGTCTTCCCGCTCGGAGATCTTCGCCTCTCGCTCAACGTTGACGGGGTCTACGACTTCACCTCGTACTGGGATTCCGACGATGACGGGGACGGAAAAGCGGACAAGCACACCCGACTCATGTACGGCGGCGGCGTCGAATTCGTCGCCGGGCCGGTGCCGATCCGCGTGGGAGGCTCGTGGGATCAACGGGGCCCGTCGGAAGACGATGACCGCGCCTACGTCGGCGCAGGCGCGGGATTCGTCAAAACCGCTGGAGAGGGCGGCGTGGGGTGGGAGGTCGGCCTCGGATTTTCTCAGCAGGTTTCTGGACCTCGACAGCTCGACACGATCATCGGCGCCCACATCGGACTGCGCCTGCGACCGCAGCTGTAGCCCCCTTGGTGCCTCCCCACACCGCCGCGCCGCAAAACCTCGCCGCTGTGGGAACCTTCGGGTGACCGCGATGTCCAATCAGGAGACGCGGCGATGAACGGCGTGCCCAAAGATCCCCCCAAAGCTCCGACCGCCGCCCGCTCCGGCGAAAGACCCGCCACCGACACCCATGGGCCCAGCGGCGCGCATCCGTCACCTGCCCATGCGCGCGACCGTCCACGCGCGCAGCCGAGCGCACGCGCGGAGAAAACCAAACGCGACCAACGAGACCTCGCCTTGGTCCGTCGAATCCGGCGTGGAGATCACGCCGCCTTCCGCGGTCTCGTCCGGCAGTATCAAAACCCCATCTACGCCCTATGTTTTCGGATGCTCGGCAGCCGCGAGGAGGCGGAGGACGTCGCCCAAGAGGTGTTCTTGACCATCCATCGCTCCGTGCACACGTGGCGAGGAGAGAGCAGATTCTACACGTGGCTGTACCGAGTCGCGACCAACCACTGCAAGAACCGAATCAAGTACTTGAGCGTCCGCAACTTCCACCGCGCAGAAGATCTTGAATCGACCGCTTATTCGCAGCACCTCGCCGCCAACCCCACCAAGGGCTCCACGAGTCCCGAGCAGGCCGTGGCGGGGCGGCGCCTCGAGGCCCACATCGTCCGCGAGCTCGCGAATCTAGAACCCGAACACCGCGTGCTCATCATCCTGCGCGACTTCCAAGGGCTCGCCTACCAAGACATCATCGAGATCACGGGGCTCCCCGAGGGCACCCTCAAGAGCCGCCTGCATCGCGCACGCGTCGCCTTAAAGCGCCGCATCCACCCCTACTTGACGTGAGCGCGCATCTCCACCCGATGGATCCATCATGAATGAACCGAACACAACCGACGACCGCACGCTGAGCGCGTACCTTGAAGAGGAACTCTCCCCTGAAGCGCGCGCGAAGGTCGACGCCCTGCTCGAGCAGTCTCCAGAAGCGAGAGCAGATCTCGAGAGCATACGGTCGATGATGCGGGTGGTCGCGTCGCTCGACACGCCCCGCGCCCCCGACAATTTCCTAGACAAGCTCGACCGGAGAATCCGCCGTCGACGCACGGCCATGAGTGACCGCCTCGCCAATTCCATGATCTCGCTGCCGCTGCAGTTGCTTTGCATCCTCGTCATCCTCGTCGGCGCGACCATCAAGCTCATGGGCGTGATCGAAGAGTCCAGCCCCGCCCTCGACCCACCCCCGGTGCTCGAGGATCAACCAGCGTCACGAGCCGACTGAGCCCCTTGGGAGCGCGCCGTCGGAGGCGGTCGGCGGGGTCAAAGATCCCGACTGCGTGTTTCGCGCGCGGCTGTACGGGCCCTGTCCTCCCTCTCAGATCCGCTGACATCTTCAATGTGATAGAACCGGCCCCACGGACATGGGCAGAGAACTTACAATCGTTGACGTAGGCCTCGGAAATCTAGCGAGCGCAGAGCGCGCGCTGCATCAAGTTGGCGCTGCGGTGACGATTACGAGTGATCCAGACATCATTGCCACCTCACGCATGCTGGTGTTCCCAGGCCAAGGCGCGTTCGGAGCCATGACCGACGACATCGTGAACGGCGCGATTGGCGCCGCGGTGAAGATGGTGATCGAGCGAGGCGATCCTTTTTTGGGGATTTGCCTGGGCATGCAGCTCTTGTTCGAAGGCAGCGCGGAATCCGACGGCCGCGTGGGGCTCGGCATCCTCCCCGGTCGATGCCAGCGCTTCCCGCTAAATATGACTGAGCCAGGATCGGACCGTCCGCTCAAGGTGCCGCATATGGGATGGAACGACGTGTCGCCCGGCGGTGACCACTACTACTTCGTCCATAGCTACTACGTCCCCGCAGAGGATTGCCCGGACCTCATGTGGTCCACGACCTACGGTGATGTCAGCCTCGCCGCCGCGGTGCGACGCGACAATATCTATGGGTGCCAGTTCCACCCCGAGAAGAGCCAGAACGCGGGGCTCAAGTTCCTCCGCGGATTCATCCTCGGCGGCCGCGGGAGCTGACGACACCATGGATCTCCTCCCCGCCATCGATCTCATGGACGGCCAGGTCGTGCGCCTCGCCGAGGGGAGGCGGGACGCGGTCACCGTCTACGAGCAAGACCCCGCGCGGATGGTGCGACGATTCGCCGACGAGGGGGCGCGCTGGGTTCACGTGGTCGACCTCGACGGCGCCTTCGCGGGTGCGCCCACCCAAACGAGCCTCATCGAGTCCCTCGTGAACGCGGCACATGAACGTGGCCTCCAGATCCAAGTGGGGGGCGGCGTACGGACCCGCGCTGATATCGAGCGTCTGCTCGCGCTCGGCGTCGACCGCGTCGTCGTCGGGACCCTCGCAGCCAAGGAGCCCGAGCTCGTCGAAGAGATCTGTCGCGCGAACCCGGGGCGACTGACGATCGCCATCGACGCCCGAGACGGCATGGTCGCCGTCTCAGGCTGGACCGAGATCACGCAGATCAGCGCCTCCGACCTCGCCACACACGCGGCGGCGTGGGGCGCGGGCGCCCTGCTGTTCACAGACGTCAGCCGTGACGGCCTCGAGGTGGGCGCCAACGCAGACGCGACGGCCGCGCTCCAGTCGCTCGTCGAAATTCCAGTGATCGCATCGGGCGGCGTCGGCACGCTCGCGCACCTGCGAGAACTACGTGACCTCGACATCCGCGCCGCGGTGGTCGGTCGCGCCCTCTACGAAGGGAACTTCACGCTCCAAGAGGCTCTGTCATGCTGAAACGAAGAATCATCCCCTGTCTCGATGTGCACAACGGACGCGTGGTCAAGGGCGTTCACTTCAAGGGGCTCCGAGACGCGGGCGACCCCATCGAAGCGGCGCGCGCCTATGACAAGCAAGGCGCCGACGAGATCTGCCTGCTCGACATCACCGCGACGACGGAGGGCCGAGAGACCTTCGTGGACGTGGTGCGACGCGTGGCGCCACAGCTCTTCGTGCCGATGACCGTCGGCGGAGGGATCCGCAGGGCCAGCGACGTGCGGCGACTGCTGAACGCGGGCGCCGACAAGGTCGCGCTCAACAGCGCCGCGGTCACCAACCCCAACCTGATTCGATCGCTCGCAGACAACTACGGCAGCCAGTGCATCGTGATCGCCGTGGATGTCCGTCGCATCGATCCTCGCCCGCACGATCGCCACCCGATGTTCGAGGTGGTGATCAACGGCGGCAAGCGTGGCACAGGCATCGACGCGCTGTGGTGGTGTGAACGAGTCGCCGCCCTCGGCGCGGGTGAACTCCTGCTGACCTCCATGGACAAGGACGGCACCAAGGAGGGCTACGACCTCTGGATCACCCGTGAGATCGCACGCCGCGTGCCCATCCCGATCATCGCCAGCGGCGGCGTCGGAGAGCTTGAGCACCTGCGACAAGGCCTCGCCTCGGACGCGGGCGCGGCGGACGCGGCCCTCGCCGCCTCCATCTTCCACTTCGGCCTGTACACGATTGGCCAAGCCAAGCAGTACCTCCAAAATCATGGAATCCCGGTGCGGATCCTCGATTCCAACAAGGCCGGCGGATGAGCAGCATGGACCCGGGGGCGCTCTCCGCGGTGCTCCTCGCCGTCGCTGACACCATCGAACGCCGCAAACGCGGCGAAGGGATGACCAACTCCGAAGGCCGCTCGTACGTCCGCGGGCTCCTCGACGGCGCCCCGACAAAGATCAACGACAAGATCACCGAGGAGGCGGGCGAGCTGTGCGACGCGATCGCGAACGAGACCGATGAGCGTGTCGCCGCCGAAGCCGCCGATCTCTTGTTCCACGTGATGGTCGGGCTCTCCTCACGCGGGCTGTCGCTCGAAGATGTCGCAGAGGTCTTGCAGGCTCGATTTGGACGATCCGGGATCGACGAGAAAGAGGCTCGGGGCGCCGACGACGCCTCCAACTCCACCCCCAGCTGATCCCGCGAGGACGGGCCCCGCACGGGTCTGCCGCGTGTGGGAGCAGCCGCCGACGCCCGCGCGAGAATTCTGGTGAAGCGGGCGCTCCGGAAACACCGACACGCACCGTGCATGGCGGTACACTCCAACTCCTTGGACAGCGTCGACCTCAGCCTCGTCTCAATCGTGCTCGCCGCGTACCTGCTCGGCGCGATCCCCTTTGGGCTCGTCCTCGGGCACCTGAGGGGCGTTGACTTGAGGAGCCTCGGCTCTGGAAATATTGGGGCGACCAACGCCGTGCGCGGCATGGGCAAAGGGTGGGGCGCCCTCGTCTTTGGACTCGACGCGCTCAAGGCCGCCGCCCCGGTCCTGGCCGGTCAGCACTTTCTAGAGCGCGCCACAATTCCCAACTTTGACACGTGGATCGCGGCCGTCGCGGTCGCCGGTGTCGCCGGGCACATCTTCCCGATCTACCTGCGGTTCCGGGGGGGCAAGGGGGTCGCCTGCGCCTTCGGTGCCTTCGTCGCGCTCTCTCCGATCGTGGCCGTCGCCGCGGGTGTCGTCTATCTACAGCTCTTGGTGCTCACGCGAGTCTCCGGGCTCGGTTCGCTCACAGCGACGACGGTGATGATTCTCGGGTCGTGGCTGCACGCCGATCCCCCCGCGACCACCGGGGCGGCGTTGGCGGTGGCGATCCTGATCTGGTTTCGACACCGCACCAACCTTCAAGAGCTCCTCCATGAGGCGACGGCCCGGCGGCGTGCCCGCTCGATGCCCGCTCCGTCTCCCAAGATCTCCCACGCGACGGGCGCCGAACCCGGGACGCGGGATCACGACCGCGCGCCCCCGAAAAACTAAGATCTTAGAATCATTGGAATTTCGTGGTAACCGAGCGAGCGCGCGCGCAGAGCCTGCGGTACCCAACAGAACGACGTTTGCTCACATGTCGGATGCTGGCCTACATGAGGGATGTCCCCTACCCTCTCCCTCGTGACCACCCTATTCGTCGGCGGGCTTCCTGAAGACACGAGCGAGCGATTCGTGGAGAGCATCTTCTCGCCGGTCACACAGGTCGCGTCCACCCGGATCATCAAGGACGCCTCCCGCACCAAGTGCCGCGGGTTCGCCTACGTCACCATCGCGTCTCGCACCCAGGCCGACGAGGCCGTGCGTCGCATCGACGGGACCTCGGTGGACGGATACCGCGTGCGGGTCGATTACGCCACCTAGGGGGCCAACCTACCGCGCCTACTCGGCGGGATGATTTGGCTCGCCAGCGGCGACACGCGACACCTCCGCTGACATCTTCCCCGCGCAGGCGAGCCCGAACATCTTGAAGTCCGCGACGAGGGACCACAGCGGATAGCTGAACGTGGCCGGTCGGTTTTTCTCGACAAAGAAATGGCCGACCCACGCGAAGAAATAACCACTCACGGCCGCCCCCGCCAGGAATCGTGGCTCCGCGAGCACCAGCGCCGCGACCATATTGGAGATGGCGAACGTCGTGCCTACATAGTGCAGCGCTCGGCACGCCCGCGCCCGGTGCTGCGAGACATAGTACGGCCAAAACTCTGCGAAGGAACGGTAGCGCGGTGTCTCCATGCTGCATTCACCGTACGACACCTCGCGACAAAATATCGAGAGCGCGCCGCCTAGGGGGCGGGAGCGCCGACCGCGAAGCGGAATCCTGGATGCACGAGCGGGGCGAGCGTGCCCATGTCCCCCGCTTCGATGGCGGCCAAGAGCGCGCTGGTCTCCGCGAGCGCCTCCTCGCTCGGCGGCTCTAGGCCCGCACCGTCGCCCGCACCAGGAATCGTGAAGCGCTCCGAATCCACCGCGCTCGACCGCTCCACGCGCAACGCCATCACGGTGAACGCTTCACTCTCGTACGCCAACACCACGCCCTCTTCTTCCCACAGGCAGATGCTCTGGCCACCGAGGCGGGTCTGCGTACAAGACTGCCCGGCGACCTCTCGGCGATCACCCGGTTTGCTCGCGAAGGCCTCCGATCTGAGCTCATGCCAGCGTCTCACGTGTTCGAGCGCGCGCGCTCGTCGTTCATCGGGCAACTTGGACCACGCGGTCGCGAGCCGTTGAAACGGCACCGCGCTCCGGCTCTCTTCGCCGTCGGCCCCAGCCCTTCGATACAAGACCCCCGGGCGCTGGATCGTGAGACCTTCGACCTTGGACATCGCGTTGGCCCCCGCACCCGCGATATTCGCGGTGAGCACCTCCCTGCGCAGCGCCCCTGCGGCCGTCCACACTTCGAGCGAACCGGTCATACCGCCGGCCCCTTCAATCCCGTAGGCCACCATTATCTGCGCGTGTTTTTGAGGGAAGAGCGCCTCGATAAACACGGCCTCTTCTCGCGGAACATGGGCCGCCGCCCGCTCCACCTCAAGGTCGGAGAGTGCGACGTCTCGCGCGGGTTTGCGGTCATTGCACCCCGCGACGACCCCGAACATCGCAGCGCACAGACCGAGCGTGACGGCGACTTGAGAGGCCCTCGCGCGGCCGCCGGTCATCAGGGCATGCCTCGCTGGATCTCGAGTAGCCGCATCTTTCGATGCAGGTGGGTGCGCTCTAGCCCCAGGCTCTCCGCCGCGCGCGAGACGTTCCATCCGTGCTCAACGAGGCGCTTGATGATGAAGGCGCGCTCCACCGCTTCCCGCACGTTACGAAGCGAAGCATCGCGATCATCGATCACCTCGGCGAGTCTCTCTGAGAGCTCCGCGCGACCAAATTGTGGCGCCTCGCGAGCGCCCCCTCCGGCGACGATCTCCCCAGGCAGATCGCGCGCCGCCAGATCCCCCTCGCACAGCACGACCATCCGCTCCATCACGTTCCGCAGCTCGCGAATATTCCCCGGCCAATTGTACTGCGCCAAGGCAGCGAGCGCCTCCTGCGAGATCTGACGGTGCGCGAGCCCGTTCTCGCGACACGCCTCGGCGATGAAGTGACGGGCGAGCTCAGCGACGTCCGTGCGGCGCGCGCGAAGAGGTGGGACCGTGAGCGGTACGACGGCGAGTCGGAAATACAGGTCCTCCCGAAATTCACCGCGCTGCACACATTCTTGCAGCTGACGGTGCGTCGCCGCCATCACGCGCACATCGACCTCGATCGGCGCCTGCCCCCCCACGCGCATGAACTCGCCGGTCTGGATCACTCGCAGCACCTTCGCCTGGGCGTTGAGATCCATGTCTCCCACCTCATCGAGGAGCAGGGTCCCCCCGTCCGCGACCTCAAAGAGCCCCCGCTTGCGCGAGCTCGCCCCGGTAAACGCGCCCCGCTCGTGACCGAAGAGCTCACTCTCGATGAGCTCGCTCGGAATCGCTGCGCAGTTGATCTTGACGAACTTGGCGTGGCTCCTCCCGGACGCCTCATGGATCGCCCGCGCCACGAGCTCCTTCCCGGTGCCGCTCTCCCCTTGAATCAACACCCGCGCTTTTGACGGCGCCACCTTCTCGAGCTGCTGGAGCAGCCGCAGCATCACGGGGGAGCGACCAAGAATCTCACGCCCCCATCGCCTGCGCAGCTCGGCCAGCTCCGCGACCGCGCGCGACCGCTCGAGGGCGTTGCGCACGGAGACGATGACCCGCTCTCGCGCGAGCGGCTTCTCGAAGAAGTCGAAGGCCCCCAGCCGCGTCGCCTTCACGGCGTCCGTCACCGTCGCGTGGCCGGAGATCATGATGATCGGGACGTGATGCTTCGCGTCGGTAGAGAGCCTCTCGAGCGCCTCGATCCCCGACATCCCGGGCATCTTCACGTCCATCACGACGACGTCAACCCCTCCGCCCTGCGCTGTGAGGACCGTGAGCGCCGCCTCCGCGCTCTCCGCCTCGGACACCACCGCCCCCTCCGACTCGAGCACCATCTTCAAAATGCGGCGAATATTCCGCTCGTCGTCCACCACGAGCACGTGACCGCTCAGCGCCCCGGCCCGAGAGCCCGCCTCGACTCGCGAGACGTCGCGACCGAGGACGCGGGCCGCCCCGTCGCCGCTCACGTCGAAAACCCTCCCTGCCGGATCAGCCCCACAAGCCGCTCGATGTTGTCCGAGCGTTGAGCGCCCGTGGTCAGGTCGCGAAGCGTCGGCTGCTGGCGCTCCCACTCGTCGCGACCGAGGATGATCGCGAACGCAGCGCCGACCCCATCGCTCGCCGCGTACGCCAGCTGTTTCTTCAACTTGGTCGACTCCGGGTAGACCTCGACGCGCACGCCGTGTGTGCGCAGCTGAGTCGCCACCTCGAGCGCCTGGCTCGGCTCAACATCGAGCCAGCAGAGCATCACCTCAGGGCCCGCTGAGATCTCAGGGTACATGCCCCGCTCCTCCATCACGACCAAGATCCGCTCGAGCCCCAGGGAAAAACCCACCGCGGGCACCGAACGCTTGCCGAACATGCCCACGAGCCCGTCGTAGCGGCCCCCTCCTCCGAGGCTCCCGTGCAGATCAGGCACCGCGACCTCGAAGATCGGCCCCGTGTAGTACGAGAGGCCACGCGCCAGCTCTGGGCTCACCCGGAGGCGCCGCCCGGCCGGCGTCGGATCGGCCATCTTCAACAGCTCGCGCAGGGAGTCGCACGCGGAGCGCCCCTCCTCGTCGAGGCCGCCACCAGCCAACGCATCCAGACGCTGCTCATTGGAGCACGACGGATCGGCCACCGCGAGCGCCAACAACCGCTCGGCGCTGTCTGAGTCCACCCCGCGCCCGCTCAGCTCCGAGACGACCCCGTCGCGCCCGATCTTGTCCAGCTTATCGACGGCGACGAGCGCGGTGGTCTCGTGCTCGTCGCCGATCCCCGCGGCGCGGACCATCGCCCGGAGCAGCGCGCGGTGATTCAGCCGAATCTCATAGTCATCAAAGCCGAGCGCGTCGAGGGCCGCCGCGACCGCGCCGCACACCTCCGCGTCCGCCACCAGCGAGGTCGTCCCGGTCACGTCCACGTCGCACTGATAAAACTCCCTGAACCGACCACGCCCCGGCCTGTCCGCCCGCCACACGGGCTGCACTTGATAGCGCTTGAAGAATTTTGGGAGGTCTCCGTACTGCGCGACCACCCGCGCGAGGGGGACCGTTAAATCGTAGCGCAGCCCGAGATCGCTGAGCTCGAGGGCCGTCGCGGGTCGCCCTTCAGATGCCGCCCCTTCGACCGCGCGGGTCAACGCGTCGCGTCGATGCAAGATCCGATACAGCAGCTGATCCCCCTCCTCGCCGTACTTGCCCAGCAGCGTCGAGAGGTTCTCGATGGTCGGCGTCTCGATCGGCACGAACCCAAATGTCTCGTAGGCCTCGGTGATTTTCGCGACCACAAAACGACGCCGCGCGACCTCCCCCGCGAGGAAGTCACGCATGCCGCTCGGTGGTTTCGTGCTTATCTTGTTCGCCATGTCCTCGTCACCTACGCGTCCCCTGCTCGAATGATCGCTACGGCGAGGCTGAAACCGTCAACGTCGTCCACGCGATGATGTTCATGCCCCTCCACGTCCTCGCGTGACGTGAGCCGAAGCTCCTCGGCGAGCACCTCTCCGCGGATGAGGGCCGCCGCGCTCGCATTCCCGAGCACATCCGCCAACGGACCATCCCCACGCGCGCGAAGCCGAATTCGATCGCTGACCTCGAACCCCGCGTCCTTGCGGAGGTTCTGCACCCGGTTGATGATCTCGCGGGCGAGGCCCTCCGTCGTCAGATCCGGCGTCATCGTCATATCGAGCACCACGGTCATGTCGCCGTCGCTGTCCACAACCTGTCCTTCGCACGGTTCACGCGCGATGATCACGTCGTCCAGCGAGAGGCGCTCGCCCTCGAGGACGACGCTCCCCTCCTCCATGAACGCCGACACCGCCGCGGCGTCGAGCGCTGCCACGGCCGCGGCGACGACCTTCATTTTCTTCCCGAGCCGTCGCCCCAGCGATTTAAAGTTGGCCTTCGCGCTGAGCGACACCAACCCACGATCGTCCTCCGCCACCTGGACCTCCCGCACGTTGAGCTCGGCTTGAAGATCTGCCCGGTGGGCGAGGACCGCCGCGCGAATGTCTGGATCTGTCGACGCCACGGTCATCGCGCCCAACGGGCGTCGCACGCCTCGCTTTTGCTGCTCTCGCAACGAGAGGCCCAAGCCGACCGCCGCGCGCACCACCTCCACGCGGCGCTCGAGTCCCTCGTCGCGCCGCGCTTCATCCACCGTTGGGAACGCGCAAAGATGCAGCGACGACAGCTCCGCCTCGTGAAGCCCCAGGTCCACGACGAGGCGCTGATAGAGCCACTCGGAGAAGAAAGGCAGCACCGGCGCCATGGCGTGCGCCACGGTCACCAGCACATGAAACAGCGTCTGGTACGCGGCCTGTTTGTCCGCGTGGGCGCCCTCTTCATCCCCTGCGCGCCAGTACCGACGGCGGCCGCGGCGGATGTACCAGTTGTTGAGATCTTCACACAACTCCAGATATCGCGGGATCAGGTTGTAGAGGCTGTAGGCCTCAAACTCCGCCGTGATGTTCGCGATGAAGCTTTGAAGTCGCGACAAAATCCAACGGTCGAGCTCGGAGTCACTCGTCGGCGCGCGCGTGTCGGTCGGCGTCCAGCCGTCCGCCTGAGCGTAGGTCGTCAAAAAGTTATAGGCGTTCCAAAGGGGCAGCACCACCGTACGCACCGTGTCTTTGACCGCCTCGCCGCTCGTGTCCTTGGCGTGCTTGCCGAAGCGCATCGGCTCCGCGCGAACCACCGGGGAATTGATGAGGTACGCCCGCAGCGCGTCGGCGCCGTAGGTGTCGATGACCAGCTTTGGATCCGGATAGTTCTTCAGCCGCTTCGACATCTTCTTGCCGTCCGCGGCGAGGATGAGCCCGTTGACGATCACGTTCTCAAAGGCGGGCCGGCCAAACAGCGCCGCCGACAGCACGTGCAGCGTATAAAACCACCCGCGGGTCTGATCGAGTCCCTCGGCGATAAAGTTCGCGGGGATGTTGTCCTCCACGAACCCGCGTTTGCTCTCGTCGAACGGGTAATGGTTTTGGGCATACGGCATCGATCCCGACTCGAACCAGCAGTCGAACACCTCGCTGACCCGCCGCATGGTGCCTCCCTCTGTCTTCGTGGAAGGAAAGGTGATGTCGTCCACGAACTCGCGGTGGACATCTTCGAGCGCTCCCGGGGACATCCCCGCGAGCGTCTCAAGCTCCGAGATCGAGCCGACGCACACCATGTCCGTCGGATCCTCATCGCAGCGCCACACCGGCAGCGGCGTGCCCCAATATCGATTGCGGCTGAGATTCCAATCACGGGCGCTGGCCAGCCAATTCCCAAATCGCCCTGAGCCCACGTGCTGGGGGACCCAGCGGATCTGGTCGTTGTTCGAGACGAGGTCGTCTCGCATCTGCTCGACCTTCATAAACCACGTGGAGATCGCCATGTACAACAGCGGCTGCTCGGTGCGGTAGCAGTGCGGATAGGCGTGCTCGACGGTGTCGAGGTCCACGACGCGCTCCTCTCGACGAAGCCACGCGATGATGTCTTTGTCCGCGTCCTTCGCGAACTGGCCGGCGAAGTCCGGCACGCTGTCTTGGAACACCCCGTTGAGATCGAGGGCCATCGCCAACGGCAAGCCCTCGCGCTGCCCGACGAGGTAGTCGTCTTCGCCGTGGGCGGGTGCTTGGTGCACGATGCCCGTACCGCTGTCGGTGGTGACGTAGTCCGCCGCCACCACGCGAAACGCCCATCGAGAGCCGTCCTCCCGCTCTTTGTAGTGCGCGAAATAGGGGAACAAGGGCGCGTAGGGACGGCCCACGAGCTCGCGGCCTCGCACCCGCGCGAGCTCCTCCGTGTCACCGAGGCGATCGCGCGCCTGGTAGTCGGCCAAGCGCCCTGGTTCCATGTAGGCGACCTCGCCAGTCTCGACCACGCGCACCTTGACGTACTCCACGTCCGGGTGCACCGCCAAGGCCAGATTGGTCGGCAGGGTCCAGGGGGTGGTGGTCCACGCCCACAAGTTCGCGCCGGGCTCATCCTCGAGGGCAAATCGCACCGTGATGGAAGGATCTTGTCGACGGCGGTGCCCGTCCTTCCGCGTCACGGGGTCTTTTTGCTGCGGCCCTTGGGCGACCTCAAAGTTGGACAGGGGCGTTCCCAACGACGGAGACACTGGCTGTACCCGATAGCCCTCGTAGATCAGCCCCTTGTCCCACAACTGACGAAACACCCACCACACCGACTCCATGAAGCTTCGGTCCATGGTCTTGTAGTCGTTTTCAAAGTCGACCCAGCGACCCATCCGCTTGACCACGCGCTCCCACTCCGCCGTGAAGCGAAGCACGCCGGCTCGGCACGCCTCATTGAATTTGGGCACCCCGAGGGCCTCGATCTCCACGCGGCCGTGGACGCCAAGCTCTTGCTCCACCAGGCTCTCGATGGGGAGCCCGTGGCAGTCCCAGCCGAACCTGCGCTCCACGTGGTACCCACGCATGGACCAAAAGCGAGGCACGATGTCCTTGATGGTCCCGGCCAACAGGTGGCCGTAGTGCGGCAAGCCGGTGGCGAAGGGCGGCCCGTCGTAGAACACGAACTTCGGGCGTTCTTGCACCTCCGAGAGACTGCGCTCCTCGGCGCCCGTGCGCTTCCACAACGCGAGCACCTCCTCCTCAATCTGGGGGAGATCAAGCTGCGCCTGGTGGGGAGCCAGGGACGCTCGTGGTGATGGCGCGGAGGTGGTCGATGAGATGGTCATGGGATGCGATGGCGGGGGGTGTTGCTCGCCGTGGGAGCGACGGAGCGCCGGCTTCACGACGCGGCCTACGATCTCGACTGAGTGAACCTATCCGCCAGGGCGCCGCGGAGCAACGAACAATCGAACGACCCTCTCCATGGACGGCGCGGGTGAGTCACCGGCCCGTCGCCAGTTTTGGGGTGCTGCGTTGCTCGCGCCTTTGGACCGCGGTATGCTGTGGCCTAGAAGTCAGGATCCTCGCATGATTGACCGAAAACGCCCCCTCACCCTCGTTGCCCTCATGTGCCTCACCGGCTGTGCCAACGGATGCGCCGAAGCCCCTCAAGATGGTGGATGTCTCAACACCACGCCCTACAAGTCAGGATGGCAGACGGTCCTCGACGGCTCGATCGCCGTCTCTACGGGTGAGTCTTACGACGTTACTGAGCTGAAGATCGGCGGCACCCAATCCGGCGGCAACTTCATCAACCGCGGTGACATCGAGGTCTACCACACCCTCGCGCCCGCCAGCGATCAAACCCAAGGCCTCGGACAGATCATCGTCCAGCTGAACAAATTCACCTTCGCGTGCGATGACGCGGAGGCCTTCGGCGACGGCGCCGACAACCCCGGGCGTTTCTCGCGCATTCAACCGTGGCTGTTCGCCTCGAACAGCCTCGTGCCCCCGAGCGACCCGTCGCTGGCCGGCGCCGAGTGCGACGCGACCAACGGCTTCCTCGCGGGATGCCAAATCCGCGTGTACTACGACGGGCAGACCCAGCCCATCCGTGACGGCGCTGACATCCGCGTGTTCCTCCCGTCGAACTTCGCCGGGAAGCTCATCCTCACCACCGATGACAACACCGAAGATTCCACCTACCTCGACCGCAGCGACATCACCGTCGATGGCCTGCAAGGACGCCTCGAGATCACCATGGATTCCGGCGTCGCCAAGGTGAAGATCGCCGACGACGCCATCCCTGCGCCCGCATGCGGCGTGGACCTTAACACCGCTTGCGACGACTATACCGACCCCCTGTCAGGCGACCCGCTCCCGTGGAGCGGAGACTGCCCGTGCAGCGCCGAGAACTTGAACTCACTCAAGATTGACTCCCGCGGGAACGAGGCGATGAACGCCACGGTCGACGCTCCCCCCAATTACTGGGCCATCGCGAACCTCAACAATGTAGACGAGCTCAACAGCATCGCAACGGGGACGTACTGCGACGCAGATATTGCCTGTGATGGATTCGACACCTGTGAACTCGATCCTGTCGATTGCAGCGACGCCGAGAAACCATGGCGCTGCAAAGGCCGGACAAACTTCCCGAGCGGGGCCCTCGATGGCACCGGCGTGACGGTCGCCATGACCTCCGACGGCTGCGGCACTGTCCAATATCACTCAGGTCCCGACGACTACAACACAGCGGCCGCCGAGGAAAAACGGGGCCTCGTCAACTTCTGCACCGGGTGCCTCGACGGCGTCGTCGTAGCTCCCCCAACCCCCTGAGGCACCGCGCCTCTTCGGGCTCGCCCTCGCCCTCGCCCACAGGCAGCTGTGCGGGCGGAGCAGCCCTACGGGCGTGGTTTCGGGAGTCCAGGGGGTAGACGTTCTTCGAGGAGCGCGCCATCGAAGACGCGAAGCGGCGCCTCGACGCCGCGCGATCCCTCGTGGGCGCCGCGCGGGCCGATGAGCGTCCATCGAGAGCCCCTCTTGACGAGTCGGGCGAGCAGCGCCTGCGCCTGCGACGGATCCTCACGCAACAACAACAGCGTGGGGCCCACCGCGGGGAAGATAGTTAACACCTCATCGAGCCTCTCGCCGCTCACTCCCGGCGCGGTCGCCCAAAGCGACGGGGCCATCAGGGCGCCGCTCATCTCCGGCGCCCCCTCCAAGCGACGCAGGGGGACCCAACACTCGACCGCGGAGCTCGCCATGAGCGCCTCCGCGGAGGCCTCAAGACTCGCCGCGACATCCTCGGGGACCGGCCCCGCGAACGCCCCATGATCTTTCGCGTCCGAAAAACGCACAGAAAACCACAGCCGCCGCAGCATCCTCCCGAGCTTGTCTCCGTCGCCATCCACGACCGCGATGTGTACCGCGCGGGGGTCCATCCCTGATCGACGCAGGCACGCTCGCGCGAGCACATAGGCCGCGAGCTCCTCGTCTGCGTCGGCGGAGATGAAGGCGACCCGCGCTCGCGCTGGGGCGACGCCGCCATCCACAGCTCCCTTTGGAGCGGCGCCACCGTCTCGCGAGGTCGTCAACACACCAAATCCGAGCACCTCACCCATCTCGGCCAGCAGGTGGAGCGCTTGCCCACAAGCGCCCGGCTCCGCGTCCACGAAGACCCGACGCCCTTCGCGCAGCCACCTCCACGCCTGCGGGATCGCCTCCAGGGGCTGTGAGCGGCGCTCGCAGACGTGCGCGGTCGGACCCCCGTAGACGGTGAAGCGCGCCTCGGCGAGATCTACGAGTTGACGCTGAAGCTGGCCGATCAGCTGCTCGCGATCCCACGGCACCATGGCGCAGTCAGCCTCAAGCGCGGCGCCGAGCCGGTCGGCGCTCGCGGCCACGAGCCGCATCAACGTTGGTTGTAACGCGCGAGCGGCCGCCGCGAGGCGCTTCGCCGGGATGCGCAGCTCCGGATCGATCGCGATCATCACTCGACTCCGGGTGCCGCTTTGATCACGTCGATCAGCAACCTCGCGAGCGTCGAGCGCGCTTCATTGGAGCGCTCCTTGACCTCGTCGTGCGACAACCCGTCGGCGCCGGCCGCGTTCGTCACGATGGCGAGGCCGGCGCAAGGGACCCCCCGCGAGGCCGCGGCCACCGCCTCGTAGGTGGTCGACATCCCCACCACCTCTCCACCGAGCGTCTTCAAGGCCGCGCACTCCGCCGGCGTCTCGTACTGCGGTCCGCGTGCGTGGGCGTACACCACGCTCTTGAGCGCGAGCCCCTGCTGGCGGCCAACCTCCACGGCGCACTCGCGCAGCGCGGCGTCGTAGATATTGGAGCAGTCGATGAAGCTTGGGCCCACGAGCGGGGTCGGCCCGAACAACGCCATCTGGTCCCGCAGCGCGACAACTTCCCCGGCCGCGAGCGTGTCCGTGAGCGCGCCCACCGCCGCGGTCAGCATGACCCGCTTCGCGCCGGCCTCGAGCACCGTGTCGAGCACGGTCGTACACAACCGCACGTCGTGACCCTCGTACGGGTGAAGCCGCCCCGTTTGGACGCAGACTCGCGCGGCTCCGAGCGCCCCCAAGATGAGCGAATTCCCGTGCCCGGGCACCGTCGACACCGGCAAGCCGAGCGCCTCGAGCGTAATTTGGCGCTCCACGGTGACGCCGAGTCCCCCGCTCTCGACACCCTCCATCAGTCCGGCGCCCATGCCGGAGCCACACACCAGCATCCAATCCGGCACACAGTCACCGAGCCACTCTCGCACGGCGGAGCGCGCGTGTTCCCTGATCTCCTTCGACATCATCTTCCTTCCAACACCACCATCCGTGGCGCCTAACTCCCCGCGAGCGTCAACCCAATCAGGACGCCGGCCACCAGCACACCCGCAACGATCATCATGAGCTGAACCATAGAGACGCCGGCCCTCGGGCGAACTTCGGGCGCGTCCGTAACACCAGACTCCACCGCCTCTTCCACCACCGACAGCGGCCCCGTCGTGTGCGAGAGCCCGGTCTCAGGGTCCACGTGACGTGGTGGGAGGCGACCACCCAGTCGACCCACCACATCCCCGAGCGCGTCCACCAGCTCCGCGTAGTTCGGTCGCACGTCGAGCCTCCGACTCATCATCCGCCTACACAGATCGCTGAGCGCCTCGTCAAACTTGGGCAGCACATTCTTGAGCTGCGGTCGCTCGGACTTCAGGTGTCTGCGCACGACCGCCGTGTAGTGATCGTCGGAACCCCCCTTGCGAAACGGCGGGTTCCCGCTGCACATATGGTACAGCGAGCAGCCCAACGCATAGATGTCTGCAGATGCGTCCACGTCGTCGCCCATGGCT
The DNA here is from genome assembly GCA_014240065.1 of Myxococcales bacterium. Classification (GTDB taxonomy): domain Bacteria; phylum Myxococcota_A; class Polyangia; order Nannocystales; family Nannocystaceae; genus JAAZXR01. The sequence continues at coordinate 66,757 of JAAZXR010000006.1, read as the reverse complement.
TGCTCCGGCGCGAGATAGTCAGGCGTACCGACGAACACACCCGTGGCGGTGATCGACATGTCTTCTTGAAGCGCTTTGGCGAGCCCGAAGTCTGTAACCTTCACTTCGCCCGACGACGTGAGCACAAGGTTGGAGGGCTTCACATCGCGATGCACCACCCCCGCACGCTGGGTTTCTTGGAGGCCCGAGGCCGCTTGCCGAATGATCTCCGCCGCGTCCCCGGGGTGCAACGGCCCGTTGCGCTTGATCGCCTGGCCGACGTCGATGCCGTCGAGATACTCCATCGCCAAAAATGGCCGGCCCTCGTGCTCGCCAATAAAGTAGACCTGCACCACGTGCTTGTGGTTCATCGTCGCCAGCGAACGGCCTTCCCGTTCGAACCGAGTCTTAAACTCTTTGGATTCCCGATGCTTTTGACTCAGCACCTTGACCGCCACGCGCCGACCTAACGAAGAATCTACCGCTTCGAAGACCTCGCCCATCGCTCCTTTTCCAAGGAGCCGCGAGACCTTGAAATGGCCAATCTTCTGAGGGACCGCTGGCATGTGGCCCGACGCTATCACGAGCGGGCACGGGCCCAAAACAACGCCTCGCAGTGTTTCATGAGCGCGTCATTTGCGCCTCTCGGGCGCTTTTTGAACCCGCGGTCGGGCGAAGCCCCGCCGACTCGGCCCTCGCGGCTCGAGGGGCGAGGGCCGAGGGTCGAGGGTCGAGGGGCGAGGGTCGCGGGGCGAGGGGCGCGGGCCTTCAAGGGCGCATCCCGTCGTGCGCCGGGTCCTCAAACCTCGTAAAGCGCTTGATGAAGTTAAGGTGAACGGTGCCAATGGGGCCATTTCGCTGCTTCCCCAAAATGAGCTCGGCGCGGCCCTCGACCTTCGCGCGCTCCTCATCTGTGGCTTCGGTGGTCAAATATCGCTCGCCCCGGTAGATAAACATGATGACGTCCGCGTCCTGCTCGATCGCGCCGGACTCTCGCAGGTCCGACAGCATCGGGCGGTGATCGCTCCGCGCATCAACGGCGCGATTAAGCTGCGACAGCGCCAACACGGGGCAGTTCACCTCTCGGGCGAGGGTCTTGAGTCCTCGTGAGATCTCCGTGATCTCCTGCGCTCGCGACTCGTAGCGGTCCCGCGCACCCCGACACAGCTGCAAGTAGTCCACCACGATCATCCCGGGCTTGGAGGGGTCGGGGAAAATTGACTTGTCGTTCCTCCACCGCCGCGCGACGTTGCGAATCTCGAGGACCGACGGGCTCGTGTTCGAATCGATATAAAGCTTGGCGTCCCCGAGCCTCCCCGCCGTGTACACGAGCTTGTTGATGTCGCCCTTCTCTGTGAGGACGCCCCGGCGGACGCCGGCATAGTCCACCCTCGCCTCGCTGCACAAGATCCGTTCGATCAGCTGCTCTGGACCCATCTCGAGCGAAAAGAACAGCACCGGCACCAGGCTGCTCCGCTCCTCTTCAGGCAGCTCTGCGCTCCGCAAGCGCGGGATGCAAGCGCGCTGGGCGATGTTCAGCGCGAACGCGGTCTTCCCCATCGAGGGGCGCGCCGCGATGATGATGAGGTCTTGAGGCTGCAGCCCCGCCGTCAGCTCGTCGAGTTGCTTGTAGCCGGTGCCGACGCCCGTGATGGTGCTGGACGACTCGAGGCGCGCCTTGATCGACGCGAACACTCCCCCGAGGATCTGACTGGAGCTTTGGTACTCGCTGCGCTCTCCGTGCTGACTGACCTCAAGGATCCGAACTTGAGCGTCATCCAAGAACGCGCTGACATCCTCCACCTCATCCATGGCCTTGCTGGAAAGCTCGCGAGCCTCCGTCGCGAAGCTGCGCAGCTGCGCTGTCTGGCGTACCAGCTTTGCGTGCGCGAGCGCGTTATGAGAGGTCGCGTAGCGATCCGCGAGTTTGGAGAGGGCCTCGATGCCACCCACCATGTTGAGCTCGTCACGCTTCCGCAGACGGTCCTCGAGGGTGATCACGTCCGCCGGCTGCCCCTCTTCGGACAAGTCGACCATCGCTGAGAAAATGGCGCGGTGCGCCGGCACGTAAAAATCGTCCGGCTGCAGCAGCGCCACCACGTCGCCGAGGATTCGTTCGTTGAGCAGCACGCTGCCGAGCACCGAGCGCTCGGCCTCTAGGTTATGCGGGAGCGTCCGTGGACCATGCATCGACGCAGCATAACAAGTCTGCCTGTGGATTCGCCGTGGAGCGCGGGAGCCGCCTCGATCCACAAAAAAAACGCCCGCAGCCGGCGGCTGCAGACGTCCTCTCGGCGCCTCCCGGCGCGTCGGTTATCGGATCGCGACCACGTTCACGACGAGCTCGCACTTCACGTCCGCGGAGAAGCGGATCTCAACCGTGTGCTGTCCGAGGCTCCGAAGCGGCTCCTTGAGACGTACCGCGCGACGATCCACCTCGACGTTTTGAGCGACGAGCGCGTCGGCGATGTCTCGAGTGGACACGCTCCCGAACATCTTGTCGTCCTCGCCGACCTTACGGGCGATGGAGACGCTCACGCTCTCGAGCTTCTTGACAACAGCGAGGTCGCCTTCTTTGCGCTCCTCTTGTCGCTTGGCGATGGCGCGCTTGTGGTGCTCCAAACGCGCGACGTTCCCGCGCGATGCCACCAGCGCGTAGCCGCGCGGGAGCAGGAAGTTGCGGCCATATCCGGCCTTGACGGTGACGATGTCTCCAGCTCCACCGAGCTTCTCCACATCTTGGGTCAAAATGACTTGCATGATGTCGTTCGTCCTTTCTTACTCCGCCGAGTAGGCGAGGAGCGCGAGAATTCGCGCGCGCTTGATGGCGCGGGTGAGTTGGCGTTGTTGTCGCGAGTTCACGTTGGAGACGCGCGAGGGGACGATCTTGCCCCGGTCACTCACAAAGTACTTGAGCAACGCTGGGTTTTTGTAATCGATGACGACGGTGGGGTCTGCGAGCGGAGAGATCCGCTTTGGACGGCCACGGCCATTTCGTTCTTCTTCACGGTCACGGTTCGACATGATCTAGTTCTCCTCCGTAGTTGCGGCCGCTGCTGGAGCGGCTTCTTTGGCGGGAGCCTCCTCTTTTTTGGCGGGAGCCTCCTCGGGAGCTGGAGCGGCCGCTGCTGCCTCGGCTGCGGCCACCTCTGCGGCTGCGGCTGCCTCTGAGGCTGCCTTCGCGGCCTCCTCTGTCTGTCGTTGGCGCTCGATCTCTACGGGATCGGGGCCGGTGTCCGACACCGCCTCAAGCAGGTCTTCGCTGACCTCCGAGGGCCGCGCGGTCGGGTCGATGTCTTCGTCCAACTTCACCGTGAGGTAGCGAAGGACCGTCTCCGTCAATCGGAGCTTTTGCTCGAAGTTGAGCACGGTGTCCGATCCGCCAAGGAATCGCAGGTACAAGTAGATGCCTCGCGTGTTGCGCTTGATCGGGTACGCCAGCGTGCGCAGGCCCCAATTGTCGGCGCTGATCAAGGAGGCGCCTCCGTCCGCGAACATCTGTTGGACGTTCGTGACGATGCGCTTGATCTGCGACTTGTTGGCGTCGGGTTTCAGGATAAGGACGGTCTCGTACTCGCGTTGCGTCGTCCGGAGACTTCGCTGAGACCGCACCACTGCAGGTTCGATATTTGTGTTCAAGTGTTGATTGCTCCCTTTGGACCTTGGGGCCACAAAAAATTCGTGACCAAGGAGAGGGCGGAGGATATCCACTTGCCACGACGAAGCAAGGAGATCTTGCGGGGAGGGTTCCAGCGCCCCCATGGGATGCGTGATGACCGCACCGGCCACTTGGCTGCCCGAATTACCGGCACATCGCAATTTTTGCCGTCCGAAAGCGCGGTCTTGACTTGGCGTGAAACCGACAATCCTACATGATGTTCTCATGAGTCGCGTCATGACCTTGCTCGAAGAGCTTCGAGAACAACTCTCCGGTGCTCCGCGAAATCCAGCGACGAGCATGGATGAAATGGCGGATTGTTTCCGAGCAACATGTTCAGGATTGGATCATTCTTCTCAGTTTGAGACACAAACAGTGGGCATTAGCTTCGAAGATCACACGAATCCCGATGTACGCCTCGAGCTCGAAGCACGTGAAGTGGCGCGTCAATGGATCGAAGCACGACGCACCCAAGGCTTTCTCGGTAACTAGAGTCCGTGAGTAAGCCGACGATTTTCTAGGCGTCAATTGCCGGGAAAAGCTCGGTAGCGCGCCTGCATTTCCACGGTCGTGTACTGAACTACCGTAGCGCGCACTCAGGCGTAGCGCGCTGCAGGGCGCCGCTCGATGGCGCGAGGCCGGGCCCGCGCCGTCGTGGTGGTGCGACGAACCAACGACAAAGGGGCGACCCATCGCTGGGACGCCCCTCACGCCTCCCTCCCCTGGGGGAGAAGCCGCGAGCGTTACTCGCTCTTGGCCGAGACCTCAACCTTGTCTGCGGCGGCCTTGGAGCCGTGCATGGCGGCGAGGCTCGGCGCGATGACCACCGCGACGATGGTCATGAGCTTGATGAGGATGTTCAGGCTCGGGCCCGCGGTGTCCTTGAAGGGATCGCCGACGGTGTCACCGATGACGGCCGCCTTGTGCCGCTCGGATCCCTTGCCGAGGTTGTTCTCGGTGTCGCGCGGTTGCTCTTCAACCTGCTTCTTCGCGTTGTCCCACGCGCCACCGGCGTTGGACATGAAGATGGCCAGCATCACGCCCGAGCACAAGGTGCCCGCGAGCAAGCCGCCGAGGGCGTGCGGCGACCAAAGACCCACGATCACCGGGGCGGCCAACGCCAAGATGCCCGGTTGGATCATCCTCTTGATCGACGCCTGCGTGGAGATCGCCACGCAGCGCTCGACGTCTGCCTCGTCACCCGCGGCCAACACCTGAGCGTCCTCCTCCGGAGTGAGCGCACGATCTTCGGACTCCGCCGTCGCCACCAACGTGAGCGCCGCCTTGAGCACCGGGATGTCGCGAAACTGCCGACGCACCTCGGTGATCATGTCCATGGCCGCGTCTCCCACAGCCTTCATGGCCATGGCAGAGAACAAGAACGGGAGCATGCCGCCGAGGAGCACCCCGATGAGGACCTGGGGGTCCGTCAAAATGATATCTTGGGTCCCCAGCGCCAGCTGCTTGTAGGCCGCGAACAGCGAGAGCGCCGCCAGCGCCGCCGAAGCGATCGCGAAGCCCTTGCCGATGGCCGCGGTGGTGTTGCCCACCGCGTCGAGGTTGTCGGTGCGCTCGCGCACCTCACTGGGCAGACCGCTCATCTCCGCGATGCCGCCGGCGTTGTCGGAGATCGGCCCGTAGGCGTCCACCGCGAGCTGAATGCCCGTGGTGGAGAGCATGCCGAGCGCCGCGAGGGCGACCCCGTAGAGGCCCGCGAAGTGGTTGGCGCCGAAGATGGCCGCCGCGATCAGGAGGATCGGAATCGCCGTCGACTCGAAGCCGACGCCGATGCCAGCGATCAAGTTGGTCGCGGGGCCCGTCTGTGACTGCTCCACGATCGAGTTCACGGGGCGCTTGCCCTTGGAGCAATAGTACCCGGTGACGATGCCGATGAGCACACCACAACCGAGGCCCACGGCCATCGCGATGAACAGGCCCATGGTGTCGACCTCCATGCCCGCGAAGTTGAACGCTCCGCCGACGCGGCCGGTGAAGAAGTCGATGATGAAGTAGCTGAGCACGAGCATGATGCCGGCCGCACCGAACGCGCCGCCGTCGAGGGCGTGCTGGGGGTTGCCGCCCTCTTTGGTGCGGACCGCGTAGGTCATGACCACGGACACGATGATGCCGGCCGCGGCGATGATCAGCGGGAGCACGGCGGCCTCCATGCCACCCGTGACCGCCACCGCGCCGAGGATCATCGCGCCGATGATCGAGCCGACGTAGGACTCGAACAAGTCCGCGCCCATACCGGCGACATCACCGACGTTGTCTCCGACGTTGTCGGCGATGGTCGCGGGGTTGAGGAAGTGATCCTCGGGGATGCCCGCCTCGACCTTGCCCACGAGGTCAGCGCCGACGTCGGCGGCCTTCGTGTAGATGCCGCCACCGACGCGCGCGAACAGTGCGATCGACGAGGCGCCCATGGAGAACCCGGCGAGGACGTTGATGAGCCGCCCGAACTTCGTGACGTCGGGTGCCTGATCCACAGACACGCCAAAAAAGCCCGTGTAGAAGATGAACAGGCCGCCGAGCCCGAGCAAGGCCAGGCCGACCACGCTCATGCCCATGACCGCGCCGCCACGGAACGCGATCTTCAAGGCGGGCGCGAGCCCCCCCCGGGCCGCCGCCGCGGTGCGCACGTTGGCGCGCGTCGCCACCCGCATCCCGAAGAAGCCCGCGAGCCCGGAGCACGTGGCGCCGAGCACGAAAGAGAGCGCGACCAGCGGGTGCGAGCTCGCCTCATGGGCGGTGAGTCCAAGAATCACCGCGACCGCGACCACGAACAACGCGAGCACCTTGTACTCGGCGGCGAGGAACGCCATCGCGCCCTTGAAGATCTGCTCGGAGATCTTCTTCATCCGGTCGGTGCCGATCTCTTGCTTGTTGATCCACCTGGTGGTGATAAACGCGTACGCGAGCGCGACCGCGCCCGCGACGGGGATGAAATAGAGAAGTTGTTGAATGTCCACTTGAAGGTTCCTTCGATGGTTAGGTAGCCGTGGTGTTGAAGAGGTTCATCGCCTGCGCAGGTCCGTCCGTAACCACGGCGGTCACGGCCTGACAGGCCAGTCGAATCATGTCGGGGAGCTCCGCGGCGTCGGAATCGTCGAACTCCGAGAGCACCCAGTTGGAGACGTCGCTGCGACCGTGCTGGGGTCGTCCGATGCCGAGACGAACGCGCAGAAACTCGGGCGTCCCGAGCCGCCCGACGATGTCCCGGAGGCCGTTGTGCCCTCCGTGGCCCCCACCCGTCTTTACCGCGACGCGGCCAAAATCGAAGTCCAGCTCGTCGTGTACGACGACGAGCTGAGAGACGGGGATTTTGTGGAAGCGGGCAGCAGCCACGACCGATTTTCCGCTGACATTCATAAAGGTTTGGGGGCGAAGCACGACGCAGCGCGAAGACGACACCCGGCAGGTGCTGACGAGCCCGTCAAAGCGCTCGCGCCACGTGGCAAAGGAGTCGTGGGTCTCCACGAAGGATTCGGCCGCCATGAACCCGACGTTGTGTCGAGTGCTGGCATAGCGAGCGCCCGGGTTCCCGAGCCCAACGACCAGCCATGGCGCATCCAAAGACATGAAGACCTCACGCGATTCGCCCCTCGATTAAGTGGTTTCGACCGTGTCCTCTGCGGTGCCCTTCGGCGCGTCGATCAGCGCCATCACCGTGTCGTGTGACTCGAGCAGGCGCGCGTTCTCCAGCGGGACGTCCGCGAGCAAGAGCCGGCCACCGATGTCGAGCGAGCTGATGTCGACCGCGAGCTCCACGGGGACCTGCGCCGGCTTCGCCGCCACGCGAATCTCGCGACGGGTGGTCTTCATCTTCCCGCCGGCTGCGACGCCCACAGAGCGACCGAAGTAGCGCACGGGGATCTTCACGAACACCTCGAGCTCTGGGTCAACGCGGAGGAAGTCCACGTGCATGAAGGTGTCTTTGGTGGGCTCAATTTGGCAGTCTGCGATCACGCAGCTCTCCTTGTCCCCGCCCTCGATGTCCACGATGAAGTAGGTGTTGAGCTTCCGCTCTGGGTCGATGGCCTTGCGCAGCTCGTGCGGGTCAAGCGACAGCTTCAGGCTGTCTTTTCCTCGACCGTACATCACACCGGGGATTCGACCCGCGGCGCGCAGTTTCCTCGAAACGCCCTTGCCACTGTTGGCCCGCGTTTGCGCGGTGATATTTCCGTAGTCACTCATTTGTTTGTACTCCGAACCCTCTAAAAGAGGGCTTTGTTTGGGGTGGTGGAGGTCGCCGGATAGGTGCCGTAGCCCTTCGAACACTATGATCGAAACCGCTGGCTCGCCGCCGGGGAGACCTTGATTGATGGATGGGGTTGTCTAGCCGAACAGGCTCGAAATGGAATCTCCGTGGTGAATGCGCTTGACGGCCTCGCCGATGAGCGCGCCGACGCTGAGGACCTCGAGGCAATCGCACTGGGCGCTCCGCTCGTCTTGGTTGATGGTGTTGGTGACCCACACCCGCTCGAGCGCGGAGGCGTTGAGGCGATCGACCGCCGGCCCCGAGAGGACGCCGTGCGTCGCCGCGGCGAACACCTGCTTGGCGCCCTGGTCCTTCACCGCCTGGGCGGCGTTACAAAGGGTGCCCGCGGTGTCGATGATGTCATCGATGAGGATCGCGCGCTTGCCTTTGACCTCGCCGACCAGGTTGTAGACCTTGCTCTCATTGGGCGAGTCGCGGCGCTTGTCGATGATGGCGATGCCGCAGTTGAGAAATTTCGAATACGCCCGGGCGCGCTCGACTCCGCCGGCGTCAGGTGAGACGACCACGGTGTCCTCGCCTCCGAGCCCGAATCGCAGCAGCGCGTCCTTGAACACGGGGGTGGCGTAGAGGTGATCAAAGGGGATGTTAAAGAAGCCTTGGATCTGCCCGGCGTGCAAGTCCACGGACAGCACGCGGTCCGCACCGGCGGCGGTCAGCAGGTCCGCGACCAGCTTGGCCGAGATCGGGGTTCGCGGCTTGACCTTCCGGTCTTGGCGCGCGTAGCCGAAGTAGGGCACGAGGGCCACGATGCTCGCGGCGCTCGCCCGCTTGAGCGCGTCGATCATTACGAGCAGCTCCATCAAGGTGTCGTTGGCTGGTGAGCAGGTCGGCTGCAAAATAAAGCAGTTCACCCCGCGGACGCTCTCGCTGATCTCCACGAAGATCTCTCCGTCCGCGAAGCGCGAGATTTTGGCCCTCCCCTCGGGCATGCCGACGTACTTGCACATCTCCGAGGCGAGCGGCTTGTTTGCGTTCCCGGCGAAGATCGTGATGGCCTTGTTCAACATCGGTATACTCGTGCGCTCGAAAGCTGAAGGGAGAGGGGTCGAGGCGGGTGACTCATACCGAATGCGAGCGCCGAGTTCGACCCAACCTGATGAACCGATACCATCTTTGTGTGTGAGTTCACGCAGGAAAGAGGGCTGGGGCGGCAGGATTCGAACCTGCGAATGTCGGTACCAAAAACCGATGGCTTACCGCTTGCCGACGCCCCAGTGGGAAGGAGGTGAAGCTTCACGCACCAGCCCGTGCTGCGCGGGTCAAACCGACACAGCGGGCGGGTTATAGTGGGCGGGCGTTCCTAGTGTCAACTCGCGGCGCCGTCCTCTCGATCGACCCACAGCTCGGACTCCAACAAGCGGAACTCGCGCACCCTGACGGGTGGTGTTTACTCGCTCCTCGACCGCCCACCCTCGCGACCACACCACCGGCTCATGGGCGGCAGCGAGATCGCGCCAATCGACCAAATTAGCCCACAAAACATCGTTCAGGAGCGATCGAGGGAGGACCGATGCCTGGCGATCTCACGGAGCTTGGGCGCGACGGTGCGAGCCACGGATCCGAGAAGTCGCCAAGGAGCGGCGTAATTGGCGCCGTGCAGCAGGACTTTCACAATTCTCGGCAGCGGTGATCGCTGCGAGAACGTCTATCATCGCGCCAAGCGACGCCATGCGCGATGAAGCCTACAAAGTATGTCCGAGCTGCGACGGACGGGCGAAAGAAGAGCATCGGTTTTGCCCCTTGTGCGGGACGGACCTTGAGTCGGTCGAGGTGCAAGCCGGGGATCTTTGGTTGGGCACCACCATCGAGGGCCGGTACCGGCTCGATGAAGTCATCGGGACCGGCGCCATGGGCCGCGTCTACCGAGCCACCCAAACCAGCCTCAACAAGTCGTTCGCGGTGAAGGTGCTGCACGCGCACCTCACCAACGATGCGGCGTCGCGGGAGCGGTTCGCGAACGAGGCCCACAACGCCGCGAGCCTCAACCATCCCAACGTCGTCTCGGTGGTTGATTACGGGACCACCCCCGACGAGATGACCTACCTCGCGATGGAATTCGTCGAGGGCAAGTCCCTCGAAGCGGTCATCGGCGAAGAGTATCCGCTCTCCCGCAGTCGCATCGTCGATCTGTGCCTCCAGATCCTCGCTGCGCTCACCGAGGCGCACGGCCTCGGCATCTTGCACCGCGACCTGAAGCCGGAAAATATCCTCGTCAAGACGGTCAAAACCCACGGCGAGCTGGTCAAGGTGCTCGACTTCGGAATCGCGAAATTGATGGACGATTCGGAGCAGCAGCGGCCTGGGCTCACGGGCCACGGACAGGTGTGCGGCACCCCCGAGTACATGTCGCCAGAGCAAGCCCGCGGGCACCGCCTCGACGCGCGCTCCGATCTCTACGCGGTCGGGGTCATCCTGTACCAAATGCTAGCTGGGCGGGTCCCGTTCGACTCTCAAAGCGCCGTCGAGATCCTCCAGCGACATATCAACGAGACACCCGTTCCCCCGTCCAAGATCACGAACACGAGCATCGGCGCGCTTGAGGGTGTGTGCCTCAAGGCCATCTCCAAAGAGCCGCAGGACCGCTTTGAGAGCGCCAGCCAATTCCGCGAGCGACTGGTCAGCGCCCTCCGCAACTCACCAGAGATCGTCATCGAGTGTGGCGGCTGCGGCACCACGCTCGATCCGGCTGCACGATTTTGCGCTAGTTGTGGAGCGGTGGCGCCGGCGCGATCTGGCGCACCCACGCGCACCCGGTCCATCACTCAAGTCTCCGAGATGTCGCTGCCGTCCATGTCGGGGGACCCGGAGGCGCACGAAGGGCGGATCCCCGGATTTCCGCTCCAACTCCTGCGCCGCATGGAGCAGCTCAACTGGCTGCACGAGCTGCTCACCTCGCCCCCGCAAACGCTGCAGTTCGCGGTATTTCGGGGAGCTAGAGGCGCAGGGAAGTCGCGACTGCTCGCTGAGTTCACCCGGCTCGCGGCCCAAGCACAGTGGCGCGTCCTGATCACCGGGGCCGAGCCCCGCGCCGCCGCCCCCTCCCTTTGGCCGATCAAGTCCATCGTCCGTGACTCGCTCAGCATCGACGCCAGCCAGGAGATCTCGACACAGTTGCTCGGCCGCAGCGCGAACCTAGCCGGGCTCTCATTCGAGGCGCTCCCGGGACTCGCCGAGCTCTTTGGTCTCGATGGTCCGGCCCGCACCGCCGAGCTCTCTGTACGTCGGCGCGAGTGTTTTTCCTCCGCGCTCGAGGCCATGACGCTCAGCGGCGCAGAGACGCCGACCCTCATCATCCTCGACGACATCGACCGCTACGACGCGGCGTCTCGCTCCGTCCTCCGGCGCCTTCGTAACCTCGTCACGCGCCGCCCCGTGGTGATCGTCTGCGCCACGAGCGAAGAAGACCTCACGTGGCTCGACATCGAAGCGAAGCAGCTGTCGCCACTTGAAGGCGAAGACCTCCAAGTCCTCGAGGATGGCTTCCAGTTAGAATCTGGATCGCTCCGAAGCAAGGCCCCCATGCTGCCGCTCGCGGCGAATCTACACCTCCGCCTGGCGAGGAATGAGCGGCCTGTCGCGGCGTCAGAGCAGCCCGATATCGAAGCGCTCGCGGTCGCCTATCTCGAGGACTCCTCGCCGCTCGAGCGCGCGCTCCTAGAGGCGGCCGCGGTCTACGGCGAGTCGATCCAAGAGGACATCTTCGATGGGCTCCTCGGGCGGTTTTTTGGTCAACAGGACCGACGCGATCTCGACGAAGCGCTCGCCAACCTCCACGTCAACCGGGTGCTGTCCCTGGATCGCAACGGCAACCGCAGCTTTGGACATCGGGTACTTCGGGAGACCGTCTACCAGCAGATCCCGCGCAAGCGTCGACGACAGCTTCACAGGATCTATGCGGAGCACCCCGACGTTGCGTCCTGCGTCATCACGGCCGCGATGCATCGCCTCAAGAGTCAACCACTCGATGCCGTGCCCTCCCTCGAGGCGGCCGCTGATCACGCCTCCCTCTCCTTCGACGACCAAAAAGCGGCGTCCTTGCTGCGCGCAGCGATCCGCACGCTGGGGCGCGCCATGGAGAGCGAGCGGGTCTCGGCAGACGGGCTCTCGAGCCTGCAGCTGTCGGTCGCGAGGCTCGAATGCAAGCTCGCCGAAACCCTGCGCTTGTTGGGTTCCCACGACGAGTCCATTGATCTCGTCTCCGTTCATGATCGACATGAGCACCCCGCGATCGCCGCGAGCAGCTTGCTGACCCTGGCGCGTTGCCACTCACAAAAAGGTGACCTCGACGCCGCCGTCGTCGCGTTCAACCGATCCTTCGCCCCCCTGCTCGCGGAGGGAGAGCTCGCGACCATCCTCCACACCTACTCCGAGCTCGCGCGCGTGCATCTGATGCGCAACGAGCCCGAGCAAGGCCTGGAAGAGGTGATGGAAGGCCTCGACCTATGTACGCTCGGAGAGGGGCCCCGCGCGCCGGTAGCTCTGCCGTTGTGGCGGTATTTGCTCTCGATCAGCGAGCTCCATCGCAACGCCAAGAGACTCGACGAAGCCGTCGTGTGGGCGAATCACGCGCTCTTCCAAGCGGAGCGGCTCGAGGACGAGTTGGCGCTGTTGCGCACCCACGCGCAGCTCGCGTTCCTGCTTCGTCTCGCGGATCGACCGACGAGCGCAGAACAACATCTCGCCCGCGCGATCGAGCGCGCACGACACTTCGGCGACCGTTTGACCACCGCGGAGCTGCTCCTCGAGCGCGCGAGAATCCGCGCGCTCCGCGGCGAACTCGAGGAGGCCCGGCGATGCTGCGAAGAAGCCTTCCGACTGTCCATCGAATTGGAGTGGGCAGAGGGCGTTCAACACGCGCAAGACGCCCTCATGCGGCTCGGAGAGGTGGTCAATGAACCCGATGGACAGGCCGATTCGATGTGATACCGTGCCCGGGCTCATGAACCGATCCAGCTTGTTTCGTTCACCTCTAACGTTCACCTTGTCGGCGCTGCTGTGCATGTCCACCGCGGGTTCGGCGATGCTCGCGACCCCCGATGTCGCCGTCGCAAAGTCGAAGAAGAAATCGGCGATTGACTTTGATCTCCCGGTGCAGACCTTCCAGCTGGAGAACGGTCTCAACGTCTACGTGGTCGAGGATCACTCGACGCCCGCGTTCACGTTCCAACTTTTCTACGACGTCGGCTCGGTCGACGAGGTGGAGGGCAAGACCGGCCTGGCGCACTTCTTCGAGCACATGATGTTCATGGGCTCCGAGAAACTCGGAAAATTCATGATCGGCGAGTACACGGAGAAGGCTGGCGGCCGGATCAACGCGGGCACCTCCTACGACTACACCGTCTACTATCACGAGATCCCCTCCAACTACCTCGACATGATCTTGTGGGGGGAGTCGGATCGGCTCGCCAACTTGATCATGGAACAAGAGCCCTTCGACGTGCAGCGCGCGGCGGTCATCTCGGAGAAAGATCGCAGCGAGAACGCCCCGTTCTCGAAGGCGATTCAATGGGAATTCCTCCCCGACCTCATGCCCGAATCCCCCTACGTCCACGCCGTGATCGGGACCCAAGAGGACCTCGAGAACATGACGCTCGAGGACGCCACCGACTTCTTCTCGCGCTACTACAGCCCCAACAATGCCCACATGGTGTTCGTGGGGGACGTGGACTTTGAGGAGGTCAAGACCAAGGTGGGTGAGTACTTCGGCGGCATCGCGCGCGGCCCAGACCGCCAACCGACCCCCAACGTCAAACCAGCCGAGGAGCGCCCGCGAAACAAGGTCGAGAAGGTCGTCGAAGACGAGAAAGCCCAACAGACCATCTACCTGGTCGGGTGGCGCTCGGTGGACGAAGCCCATGAAGACCGCCCCGCGCTCGACCTCCTCGCCAACATCCTGTTTACGGGTGACTCGGCGCGGGTGCCCAAGGTCTTGACGGACGAGAAGCAGCTGACCGCGGGCGCGGGTGGCACCCACTTCGTGTTCCGTAACGACGGGGCGCTGTTCATGCAGATGGTGCCCGCGGGGGGCGCGACCTCGGACCAGCTCAAAGCCGCGCTCCGCGAGGAGATCGCCAAGGTGCGCAAAAAGGGTATCGCGTCGAAGGAGCTCGAGAAGGCGATCCGCATGGAGCTGATGGAGACCGTTCGAACCCTGTCAACGAATTCTGGCCGCGCCTCCGCGGTCGGGATGGGCGCCATGTTCTACGGCGATCCCAAACGCATCATCAGCGACTTGAAACGCTACGAGGCCGTGACCACCAAGGACATCAAGCGCGTCGCCAACAAGTACCTCGACGACAACTGGGTGTTCTACGAGCTCGGACCCGCCTCGTCTGACGGCCCGACCATGATGGGACCGATCCGCTAACCCCCTTCAACCCACTCAATTTCCACGAATCAAAGCGATATGAAAATGAACACGCGATCCAAAACGACCTCCACCTTGATGAGCGCAGCCCTCGCGCTCTCTGTGGCGAGCTCCTGCAAGAAACAAACGACGGAAGAGACGTCCGCACCAGCGGTTGAGACCGCCGCCGTAGAACCGGAGGCCGAGCCCGAGAAAGTCTACCCTGCGCCGCCGCCCCCCACCGACCCCCGACCGGTCAACTTCCCGGAGATCCTCACCGCGGAGCTCCCGAACAAGATGCAGATCGTGGTGGTGGAGAACCATGAGGTCCCGCTCGTCAACGTGCAGGTGGTCGTGAAGGCCGGCACAGTCTACGACGAGCTCATCGGCGACATGACCGCCGATATGCTCTCCGAAGGGACGAAGAAGCGGAGCAAAGAGAAGGTCGACGCGGCCATCGAGCAGCTCGGCGCCTCCATCGGCGTGTTCGCGAGCAAAGACAACGCCTACATCACAACGTCTGTGCTCAAGCCGGACCTCAAGAAGGCGATGGAGCTCGTCGCCGACGTCGCCCAAAACCCCAAGTTCGACGACGCCGCGCTTGAGAAGAAGAAAAAACAGGTGATCGAAGCCGTCAAGGGTCAAAAGTCCGACGCGAGCACCCTCGGGCGCACCCTGATGTCGCAGCTCCTGTATCCGGAGGGCCACCCCTACGCCGACGAGTTTTGGACCGATGAGCAGATCCAAGGCGTCACGACGGAGCAGCTCGCAGACTTTCACTCCGCGTGGTACCGGCCCAACAACGCCTACATCATGTTCTCCGGTGACATCACCATGGACGAGGCCAAGAAGGTCGCCAAAAAGTACTTCGGCTACTGGAAGCCGGCGGAGTCCTTCGGCGAGCATCCGCTCAAGAACTTTACGGGTGAACAGTACCAAGCCGCGCTCCCCACGAAGCTCCAGGTCCACGTGGTCGATCGCAAATCGGCCAGCGTCGAGATCTACATGGGGAACCTCTCCATGGCTCGCAACAGCGCGGACTGGGAGAGCATGACGGTCCTGAACCGGGTGTTCGGGTCCGGCATCACCTCGCGCCTGTTCGCCGATATTCGGGAGACGAAGAAACTCACCTACAACGTCGGCTCCTACACGGCGCCCGCCAAGGGGGTCGGTGTGTTCGCCATCGCGACCCAGACAAAGAAAGTCGCGGAGATGATGAACGCCCTGTTCGAGCACGTGCGGGACATCCGAGAGTCCGGTCCGACCGAAGAGGAATTCGTGGAAGCCCGCGATTCCATCGCTCGCTCCTTCCCGCTGCAGATCGAGACGGCCGGCCAGGTAGCGGGTCGGACCCGCACGGTCCTCACCTACGGGCTCGACAGCGACTATTGGAACACCTACCGAGACCGCGTCCTCGCGGTCTCGCGGGCGCAGACCATCGACGCCGCGCAAAAATATATCCACGCGGTCCCCGTGATCGTGATGGTGGGCCGAGAGAAGAAAATCCGGGCCCAGCTCGCGGAGGTGCCGCTGCTCAAGGACGCGGAGGTCATCGTCTACGACACGGACCTCAAGCCCAAGTCAAAATAGACAGAACCTCCGCTGCCCCGGGGCGCTGGCCCCGACGCGGCGCGACGTCTCACGGAAAGGGACCGTTCACGCGGTCCCTTTTTCGTGGATTCCCCTGGGAGCAAGGAACAGCCCTCGTCGACCACTGGCGCGGAGCGGCCAGACGGGATACACCAAGGGTCCATGTGCGGCATCATCGGCTACCTCGGCACTCGAACCGCCGCCCCTCTGCTCTTGGAGGGGTTGGCGAAGCTTGAATATCGCGGCTACGACTCCGCCGGCGTCGCGATTCTCGAGCGGCACGACGAGGCGCCCACCACCCACCGCGTCCGCGCCGCGGGAAAAATCGCCCACCTCGTGACCGCGCTCGAAGCCTCGCCGACGAACGGGACCCACGGAATCGGTCACACCCGCTGGGCCACCCACGGCGGGCCCACTCAAGACAACGCGCACCCCCACTTTAGCGAGGGCGTCAGCGTCGTCCACAACGGCATCATTGAGAATCACGCGGCGCTCCGCGCGAGGCTTTTGGAAGACGGTTTCGAGTTCAAATCCGAGACCGACACGGAGGTCATCGCCCACCTCATCGCCCAGGCCCTCAAGTCCCACTCGAGGCTCCACGAGGCGGTCCAAGCCAGCGTCGCGCAGATGCAAGGGGCCTGGGCGCTGTGCGTGATCTCGGAGCGCCATCCAGAGGAGATCGTGGTCGCTCGCCACGCCTCGCCCCTCCTCATCGGCCTGCACGACGCCGAGACGAGCGGTCACGCCACCCCCGAAGTCTTCGTCGCCTCCGACGTCTCCGCGATCTTGAATCATACGCGCAGCGTCCTCGACCTCAATGACGGCGACGTGGCGACCCTCACGATCAAGGGAGCGAAGATCACCGACGTCGACCTCCGCCAGGTCACCCGCCGCACCCGTCGCATCACGTGGAACGCGGTCGCGGCGGAGAAGCAGGGCTACAAGCACTTCATGCTCAAGGAGATCCATGAGCAACCAAAGGCCATCCGCGACACCATCCTCGGTCACGTGGACGGCGACAACATTTTCTCGAAGCGCAACTTTCCCCTCCCGAGCCCCCACGGTCGGGTCATCCTCCTCGCCTGCGGCACCTCGTGGCACGCCGCCCTGTGCGGCAAGATCTTGATCGAACAGCTCGCCCGAGTGCCCGCCGAGGTCGATCTCGCCAGCGAGTTTCGCTACCGCCAGCCGGTGATTCGCGAGGGCGACATCGCCATCGCGGTCAGTCAATCCGGCGAGACCGCAGACACCCTCGCGGCGATCCGTGAGGCCGGGCGCTTGGGCGCGAAGACCCTGTCCATCTGCAACGTCGTCGACAGCAGCATCGCGCGCATGACCGGCGACGTGATCTACACCCACGCGGGCCCCGAGATCTCCGTGGCGTCGACCAAGGCCTTCACCACACAGCTCGTCGCGCTGTCCTTGTTCTCCGTCTGGCTCGCCGGCCGAACGTCGAGCGATAACGGTGAAGACGAAGGGGCTCGCGACGAGCGCGAGCGCGCGCTCTTGACGACGATCCGTAACCTCCCGTCAACGATCGAATCGGTGCTCGAACACCGCGAGCGGATCCAGCGCATCGCCCGCCGCTACGCCCAATACCGGGACATGCTCTACCTCGGCCGCGGGCTCGGATACCCCGTCGCGCTCGAGGGGGCGCTCAAGCTCAAGGAGATCAGCTATATGCACGCGGAGGGGTACGCGAGCGGCGAAATGAAGCATGGACCGATCGCCTTGATCGACGAAACAATGCCCGTCGTCGTGATCGCCACGGAGGGCCCCGGCTACGAGAAGGTTATCTCCAACCTCGAAGAGGTGCGCAGCCGCGGCGGAAGAGTCATCGCCGTCGCGACCATGGGAGACACGCAAATCGAGCAGCTCGCGGAAGACGTGATCTTCGTCCCTCCCGCGCATCCCATGCTGCAACCAATCATCGCGAGCGTCCCGCTCCAACTGCTGGCCTACTACATCGCAGATCAGCGCGGGACCGACGTCGATCAACCCCGCAACCTGGCAAAGTCGGTCACAGTCGAGTAGCGGGCTTCGGCGCCAGTCCCTGTCCGCGCTCCCCCCCCCCGGGAGGGTCAGTCTTCCCGCTCGCGCACGGTCACGATCGCGCCGCGCTCGATGCCCAGCCCTTTGGCCGCGCTCTTTTCTGCGCGCGCGATCTCTAGCACGCCGAAGGCGTTGACGAGCGCGAGGTACTCCCCGGGGCCCGCCTCTGCGTAGGTCGTTCGAATCGGGATTCGCTTCCCCGTGATTTCGACTCGCGGCGCCGAGAACCTCTCCATCAATCCCGCGTCGATATTGGTGATCAAATTTCCAAAATTGTCGGTGGTGACCACCGCGCCACGAACCTCGCGGTCGCTGGCTTGAGCCTCCTCGAGCCACGACGGGACGAGCTCGTGGATGCGAGGCCCGACCATCTCCGGTCGGAGCTTGCCAGCGGCCAAATCTGCCCCCAGCGGGGCGAAGATGTCGCGACCATGAAAGGTCGCGCTCGGCGCGGGGAGCCCCAAAGAGGGGCCCCTCCGCGGATCGAAGCGATGCACCGTCGCGATCTCGGGGTCGAGCTGCCCGAGGAGTCCGTTGTCGGGCACCACAAAACAGTGACCGTCATGGACGATCGCGAGCACCTCTCGCCCGGCGCGTCCGGCCGGATCGACCACGGCGATGTGCACCGTCCCCTTCGGAAAATAGCGGTAGGAACGACGCAGCCAAAACCCCGCTTCGGAGGGCCAATGGACCAAAATGTCATGGGTGAGATCGATGATGCGCATCTGGGGAAAGCGCGCGAGCATCACCCCCTTCATGGTCGCTACATAAGGGCCTTTATGACCGAGATCGGTCGTCAACGTCACCACTCCAACTGCATTGAACGTCGTCATAGTCTCACTCGGCCTCAACGGCGGGGCTCTTCGCCGACCGTCGGCTCATCTGGCGCGCCACGGGTCGCCTCTGTTTCGGTCCGGGGCGGCGCTCCCTCGCGACTCCAGGCTCCCGACTTGCCGCCCGATTTGGAGATCAGCATCACGCTCGAGAGCACCATGCCTCGATCCATCGCCTTACACATGTCGTAAACTGTCAGCAGACCAGTCGAAGCGGCCGTCATCGCCTCCATCTCGGGTCCGGTGCGATCGACGGCCTCTACCTGGGTGAGGATCTCGATCACACTTCGCTCCTGGTCAACTGTCCACTCAACATCCACCGAAGTGAGCCGAACCGGATGACACAGAGGGATCAACGACGCGGTCTGTTTGGCGGCACCGATCGCCGCCAGCCGCGCCACCGCGAGGACGTCTCCCTTGTGTCCGTCCCCCGCCACAATCCTCGCGAGCGTGTCGGGATTCACACGAATGGTCCCGACCGCCGCCGCCGCTCTGCAGGTCTCGGGCTTGTCTCCGATGCCTACCATTCGTGCAGCACCCCCAGCGCCGAAATGAGAAAGTGGATCGCCCACCATGGTCCTTCAAGGCTAGCAGTGTTCGCCCGACATCCCCGAACAAATCCCCGTCGGAGGCGCCGGATCGTATGGGTCCGACCCGTGACCACCCCCCGTTTCTGCGGATAACCCGCCTTAATCGCGCCCAAAACTCCGCGAGCGCGAAGACGAACTCGAAGATCCCCCAAGATTGCGGCCCAACGCTGCCCTACGCCGGCCTTCACCTCGGCCCCGGAGATGATACCCTCCAGCGAACGATTTAGAGGGTTCCGGCGATCAAGCCACCGGAGCTCCCGACCCCTTCGACACCCGGTGATTCAACGTTGGACCAGACGTGAGCCACAGCGAGCGCCATGCGCATCGCGGAGAAAGATGTGTTCGGAAACGAAAGGTATGAGATGAAAATCGGTGTTCCAAGAGAAATTCATCCCGGCGAACAGCGGGTGGCAGCGAGCCCGAAGAACGTCGAGCGACTCAAGAAAATGGGCTTTGAGGTCGCCGTCGAGGCGAGCGCCGGTACGGCGGCTAGCTTCCCGGACACGGCCTACGTGGCCGCCGGCGCCGAGATCGTGGCGGACGCCGCCACCCTGTGGAGCGACGCCGACATCGTCCTCAAAGTGCGGCCTCCTGCGCAGCACCCCCGCACCGGCGCGCACGAGGCGAATATGCTCCGCGAAGGCGGGACCCTCATCAGCTTCATCTGGCCGGGAGAGAACAAGGACGTCGTCGCGGCGCTGCAAGCCCGCAAGGCCACGGTGCTCGCCATGGACTGCGTCCCACGAATTACTCGCGCGCAAAAACTTGACGCCCTCTCTTCGATGGCGAATATCGCGGGCTACCGCTCTGTGATCGAGGCAGCGCAGCACTTTGGTCGCTTTTTCACCGGGCAAATGACCGCCGCCGGCAAGGTCCCACCCGCGCGGGTGCTCGTGGTGGGTGCCGGTGTCGCTGGCCTCGCCGCCATCGGCGCCGCGCGAGGACTCGGCGCCATCGTTCGCGCCTTCGACACCCGCCCCGTGGTCAAGGAACAGATCGAATCCATGGGTGCCGAGTTCCTCACCGTGGAGCTTGAAGAGGACGGCACCGGCGCTGGCGGCTACGCCAAGACCATGTCGGACGCCTTCATCGAGGCAGAGCATCGGCTGTTCGAGGCGCAGGCCAAGGAGGTGGACATCATCATCACCACAGCGCTCATCCCTGGACGCCCCGCGCCCCTGCTCATCACCGAACAAGCCATCGCGAACCTCAAACCCGGCTCGGTCATCGTCGACCTCGCGGCCGAAAGAGGCGGCAACGCTGCGCTCACCAAAGCCGATGAAGTCGTCGACGCCGACGGCGTCACCATCGTCGGCTACACCGACCTCCCGAGCCGCATGGCCAACGTCTCCAGCAACCTGTACGGCAACAACATCGCCCACTTGCTCGACGATATGGGTGGCGGCGAAGGGTACGCCGTCGATGAGGAGGACGAGGTCGTCCGCGGCGCGCTCGTCGTACGCGACGGGAAACTCATGTGGCCGGCGCCCGTCAAGAAACTTCCGGAGGAGCAGGCCAAGCCCACCCCCGAGGCCGCCCCCGTGGTGGTCGCCCCCAAGGAGAAGAAAGACAACTCCTTCATGACGCTCGCGTTGGTCGGCGCCGCCCTGCTCGGAATCGGTTGGACTGGGAGCGATGACTTTTTGGCGCACTTCACAGTCTTCATCCTCGCGTGCTTCGTTGGATGGCAGGTCATCTGGAACGTCAGCGCCGCGCTCCACACCCCCCTCATGAGCGTGACCAACGCCATCAGCGGGATCATCCTGGTCGGCGGCATGCTGCAGCTCGGTGGACCGCTAGGCGAGCCCGCCACAATCCTGGGCGCCGCAGCCCTGCTCTTCGCCACCATCAACGTCGTCGGTGGATTCCTCGTCACTCAACGCATGTTGAAGATGTTTCAAAAGTAGGAGGACCTCACAATGCCTCACGGAGTTTTGACAGTCGCATATATCGCCTCGGCGATCCTCTTCATCTTCAGCCTCGGCGGACTCTCCAACCAACAGAGCGCCCGCAGAGGCAACGTCTACGGCATCTTGGGCATGATCATCGCGGTGCTGGCTACGGGCGGCTACGTCTCCGGCGCCTTCGACGGCGCCGCCGATGTCACGCTCTCGCAGGAGGGCTACGGCGTCCTCGCCGGCGCCATCGGGATCGGGGCGATCATCGGCGCGGTCATGGCCGCCCGCGTCGCCATGACCTCCATGCCCGAGCTCGTCGCCATCTTGCACAGCTTCGTCGGTCTCGCGGCGGTCCTCGTGGGGATCTCGAGCTATCTGCACGCGGGGATCCCCGTGCCTGAAGGGGAGGAGACGATCCACGAGATCGAAATCTTCTTGGACGTCTTTATCGGCGCCATCACCTTCACTGGATCGGTCATCGCGTTTTTGAAGCTCCGCGGCTCGATGTCTGGCAACCCGCTCATCTTGCCGGCGCGCCACCTCCTCAACCTGGGCATGCTGGTGGCGTGCGTCTACCTCGGCTACCGATTCGTGGGCGTCCCTGACCATGGGGGCACCGTGCCGCTGCTCATCATGACCGTGGTCTCCGGGATCATCGGGATCCACCTGGTCATGGCCATCGGCGGCGCAGACATGCCCGTCGTGGTCTCCATGCTCAACAGCTACTCCGGCTGGGCCGCGGCCGCCGCTGGGTTCATGCTCAAAAACGACCTCCTCATCATCACAGGCGCGCTGGTCGGAAGCTCCGGGGCCATCTTGTCGTACATCATGTGCGCCGCGATGAACCGCTCCTTCATCAGCGTCATCCTCGGCGGCTTCGGCACCGACGGCGGCGGATCCTCCAGCGGCGTCACCCGCGAATACGGTGAGGCCACCGAGATCTCCGTGCAAGACACCGTCGCGGCGCTCCAAGACGCGAGCAACATCGTCATCGTCCCCGGCTACGGGATGGCCGTCGCCCAAGCGCAGCACTCGCTGAGCGAGGTCGTCAAGATCCTTCGCGGTCGCAACAAAAACGTGCGCTTCGCGATCCATCCGGTGGCGGGGCGTCTCCCCGGCCACATGAACGTGCTCTTGGCCGAGGCCAACGTGCCCTACGACATCGTGCTTGAGATGGACGAGCTCAACGACGACCTCCCCGAGACAGATGTGGTCTTGGTGATCGGCGCCAACGACATCGTCAACCCCGACGCGCTGGAAGATCCCACCAGCCCGATCGCCGGGATGCCCGTGCTCGAGGTGTGGAAATCCGGGCTCGTCGTGGTCTTTAAACGGAGCCTCGGCACCGGGTACGCGGGCGTTCAAAACCCGCTGTTCTTCAAGGACAACACAGACATGTTGTTTGGCGACGCGAAGAAAAACGTCGACGCGCTGCTCACAGAGCTGCGGCAGTAGGGCGTCCCTCAAGCGCTCGGGTCAAAGGCCTCGCGACCGCGAAGCTCACGCGGCGGACGGGATGTCGATTTCGAGCCAGTCCACGATGGCGGCGGCGTAGGGGGCCGGGATGTCGATGGTGGGACGCGCCACATGCGGCGTCGCCTCGCCGTGGAAGTCACTGCCCCCGGTCGCCACCATGCCGTAGCCCTCCACGAGATCGAGCCAGGGCCGGCGCTGCGCCACGGCGTAGCCGCCGTAGAATGCCTCCAACCCCTCGAGCCCAGCGCCCCGATACTTCCGAACCATCTCCTCCACGAGCGCGGGGCTCTTGAGCGTATGCGGGTGCGCCATGGACATCTTGGCGCCGACGGATTCGCCGAACGCGAGCCCATCTTCGAGCGAGATCCTGTCGATGTCGATGGCCGCGGGCCCTCCGTCGTGCAGCCACCGGTCAAACACCTCCTTGATACTCGACGCGGCCCCCGTGGCCACGACGGCCTTCGCGATATGTGGACGGCCGGGTGAACCGTGCGCCGTCGACAGAATCTTCTCGGCGTCGAGCTCGACGCCGAGGGTCGCGAAGCGGTCGCAGATCTCCCGGAGACGCTTCACGCGCGCCACCCGAATCTTGTCCAGGCGCGCTTGAAACGTCTTGAGAGCGTCCCCTTCTTGAAGCCCGTACATCAACAGGTGCACAGTCCGTCCCTCGTACTTGCAGCTCAACTCCAACGCGGGCGCCGTGGCGACGCCGCTCGCGAGCGCACCCTTGGCGCGCTCGAAACCCTCAAACGTGTCATGGTCCGTCAGAAAGAAAAACGCCGGCGTCGTCGCCATGGCTCTTCCAGCCACCTCTTCGGGAGCGAAAGAGCCATCCGAGCACGTGGAATGGCAGTGCATCTCGAGCCACATGCGGACACCATAGCCCAACCCGCCCGGGTTTTGACGGCCGTTGACGCCGGCCCAACACCCCCGCCACCGCCACCGGGAGGGTCGTCTGTGAGCGGGCGTATGGACCTCCACGCCCCTCGCCCAAGCCCCCGAATCCGGCAGCCGGGCGCGTTCGCCGCCCATCGTTCGCGGGCGCAGGTGCATCCCCGCGCGCGCACCTCACACGCGTGAGGTCTGCCCCGCGCGCCGCTGCGCCCGCTCCTCACTCCTTGACCCCGAGGTTCGCGGCGCGCTACTCGAAGACCGTGCGACGCCTCCTCACCACCGCAATGTTCCTCCCGCTGCTCGCGTGCGCTCCCTCGACCCCTTTGACGGCGAGTCCCGACGCCCAGGCGACACCCGAGGCGGACGCGACGCTCGACCCTCACTCTGCCGCGGAGCCGCACCGCGTCCGCACGACGCACGCGGCGATCACCTTCGCCGTTGATTTTGATGCGCAGCGCATACAAGGCCGCGTCGTCTACGATCTCGACCGCGCCGATCCTGCGGCGCCGCTGCGACTCGACACCCGCGATCTCACCATCAATTCGGTGTCGCTGATCTCCTCGGAGGGCGACCCCTCGGAGGTCACGTTCCGGCTCGGCGATCCCGATCCCGTGCTCGGCCGTTCACTCGAGATCGATCTCTTGGCCGACACCGAGCAGGTGGAGATCCGCTTTCAGACCCTCCCGGAAGGCTCTGGACTCCAGTGGCTCGCTCCGGCGCAGACCGCGGGGAAGGCCATGCCTTTCTTGTACTCGCAGTCACAGGCGATCCACGCGCGAACTTGGTGGCCGTGTCAAGACACTCCCGGTGTGCGGATGACCTATCGAGCCACCGTCACCGTGCCTCAGGGCTTGGTGGCGACCATGTCCGCCGCGCAGGAGACCGCGCAGACCGACGCCGCGAGCGGGACCTTTCAGTTCATCATGGAGCAGCCCATCCCCGCGTACCTCGTGGCCCTCGCAGTGGGAGACCTCGAGTTCGCGTCCATCAGCGAACGCGCTGGCGTCTGGGCCGAGCCCGCCATGTTGAAGCGCGCAGCGGCCGAGCTGCGAGACCTCGAGGCCATGATGAAGGCCGCAGAGGCGCTCTACGGTCCGTACCAATGGGATCGATACGACGTCCTCTTCCTCCCTCCAGCCTTCCCGTTCGGTGGCATGGAGAATCCTCGACTGACCTTCGCGACGCCAACGATCCTCGCGGGTGATCGATCGCTCGTCGGGCTCATCGCCCACGAGCTCGCCCACTCCTGGAGCGGGAACCTGGTCACCAACGTTCAGTGGTCGGAGATCTGGCTCAATGAGGGGTTCACGACCTACTTTGAGCGTCGACTGATGGAGGCGCTCTACGGCGTGGAGCGAGCGAACATGGAGTGGTCGCTGGGCTATCAAGACCTCCAGGTCACGCTCCAAGAAACCGCCGCTGCTCCGGAATCACAGTGGCTCCACCTCGACCTCGTCGGTCAAGATCCGGATGCGGGTCTCAGCGACGTCGCGTACGAGAAGGGGGCCCTGTTCTTGCGGACACTCGAGACCCGATACGGCCGCGAGCGCTTCGATCAATTCTTGCGGGCGTGGTTCGATCAGCACGCGTTCACGAGCGTGACGACCGAGGAATTTATACGGTTCGCGGATGGGAACCTCTTCACCGCGCCGCCCGCAGACGGCGGTCAGCATGAAGACCTTGAGGCGTGGATTCACGGGCCCGGGGTCCCCCCGTCTGCCCACCTCACCCCCACGGCGGCGTTTGGCGCCGTCGACACGCTGCGGGCAGCGTTCCTAGATGACGGCGACGTCACGCCGCTTCGCGACGCCGCCTGGTCCGCCCACGAGTGGCTCCACTTCCTGCGCGGGATCCCGGCCGGCGTCGACGGGCAGAGGCTCTCCCAGCTCGACAGCGGTCTCGATTTTTCGCACTCGGCGAACTATGAGCTGCTCGCGGAGTGGCTCGAGATTTCGATTCGTGAAGGCTATGACCCCGCCCAACCCGCCGTCGAAGCGTTCTTGCTTGAAGTCGGACGACGAAAGTTTCTGGTCCCGCTGTATCGAGCGCTCGCTGCCTCGGACCTCCCTCGCGCGAAGGAGATCTACGCGCGCGCCCGTCCTGGCTACCACGCGATCAGCCAAGGGACCCTCGACGCCATGCTCGAGTTTAGATAGGCGCCCGCGATGGGCTCCTCCTCAAAGGAGCGCGAAGCGATGCCCTCGGTCGCGGCACAGCAGGCGTCGCGCCCCGATCGCGTTCATCGCTCCGATCACGATATAAAGCCCCGCCACGATCACATCGGCGCGCCCTTCTGGAAGGCACGGACGCCGTTGGCGCACCGCCAGCGTCTCCCCCGCGAGCTGCTCTGCGAGGGCGACGACTTGGTCCAGCGAAAAACTGGTCCCGTCGACGGCCTCGCGATCATAGCTGTCTAGATCCAACAGCAACGCCGCGGCGGTCGTCACGGTGCCTGCGAGCCCGACGAGGACGTCGCTTGACGGGAGCTTCACCACCTTCAGCTCCTCGCTCACCGCCACGCGAAGCAAATCGAGCTCTCGGCTCGTCGGGGGATCCCCCTCGATCACTCGCTCCGTCAGTCGAACAGCGCCGATTCGTAGGCTGTAGCGGCGTTGAATCTCGGACCCCTCGCCGTAGGCGACCTCCGTGGACGCACCTCCCACGTCGATCACATGCATCGGTTGCGACGGCGACTCCGCCGACACGGACCGAAAGCTCAGCTCCGCCTCCTCTTCACCGCTCAGGACTCGGACGGGCGCGCCCATGACGGCTTCGACCCTTCGAAGGAACTCACCAGCATCTTCAGCCATGCGCACGCCCTCGGTCGCGACGACCGCCGCCAGCGTCGCTCCGTACGCGTCGATGCTCTGTCGATAGTCCCGCAGCACAGCGAGCGAGGCGGCGACAGCATCCGAGTTCAGGGTTTTGCGGACGTCGGCGCCCCTCGACAACCGAGTCACCGTCGCGCGGTCTTCGGTGATCTCGATCACACCATCTGAGCCGCGTGTCCCCACCAAGAGCAACAGGGAGTTGCTCCCGATATCGACCACCGCCCGCATCGACGCGACCTCGGCCCTCTTAGTAGCCCTCGACCCGAGGGCCCCAATCAGGGGAGGTTCCACCCCGCGCGATCTTGATCTGGTTGTTGCCCTCGTCGTTCGCCACGAAGATCCCGCCCTCCTTCGAATAGGCGATGAGCCTGCCGTCAGGGCTCCATGAAGGATCGAGGTTGCGCCCAGAGCTCTGGGTCAAGCGTTTCGTGGTCCCCGTCTTTGTCGACACCTTGAAGATATCGAACCGATTGGAGCCGTCGCGGCCCGCGTAGACGACCCACTCTCCGCACGACTTGGCGGGACACCAGTCCGGCGTCTGGTTGTAGCTCCCCTTCTTGGTGAGTCGCTTCGCGCCGCCGCCGCCGCCCGACATCGAGTAGACGTGAACACCGCCCGCGCGATTCGACGCGAACGCAATTTGTCCGCCCGGTCCCCACGATGGAGAGACGTCGATGGCCTTGTTTTTTGTGAGACGCGCCTTCACGCCGCCGGAGCGGCTGAGGGTGTAGATCTCTGGGTTCCCGTCTTTGGAGAGCGTCACCGCGATGCTCGATCCTGTCGGGCTCATGACGCCGCCGGTGTTGAGTCCGCTAAAGGAGCTGATTCGCTTCGGCCCGCCGCCGCCGCTGATCCACAGATCGGGATTGCGCTTCGCGTAGCTCGTAAACAGCACCTCTCCGCCGGGCCCGATCGAGGGCAGCACGTTGAGAGAACGATTCGACGTCACCGCGGTGGGTGCCTCGCCATTCATCTCCACGGTCTGCACGTTCTTGCTCACGCGAGGATCTCGCCGGGTGCGAACGTAGGCGATCCGTGAGCCGAAGACGCCGCGTTCATCTGTGAAGCGTTCGACCACGTCGTTCATGAATCTGTCGGCCGCCTTGAGCGGGTTGCTCGCTGGGTACGCTTTTGACAGGACGGCCTTCTTGCCGCCGCGCTGATCGAACATACGAATCTTCACCTGCGGTCCGGAGCTGTCGACGATCACGACGACGTCCGCGCCGACGCTCGCCCACGCCGCCGGGTCGTAGCCCTTGGCGCGTACGAGTGAGCTCGGGATGCTCTTGCGTTCGATCACCTCAAACCCACTTGAGAGCGCCGCATTTTTTCGCAGCACCTCTCCGAGCTTTCCATCCGCCGTAATCGCGATCCTTGGCAGTCGAGCGCCTCTCCCCACCCCGACCTCTTCGCCATCTTGTCCGACGCTGTTCGCCAGCGCGACCGGTTGCGCCGCCCAATGGGCGCCGAAAATTAGCGCCGAAGAGAGCATCGAGATTCCGATTATCGTTCGTTTCATTTCTTGAGCTCCGCAGCTTGAGCGCCGCGTTGAATTGCGACCTCAAGAGTGACCCGAAGATACCTGTCTTGTGCGCGTCTCGTCATCCCTTGAACGGACGGTTCCGTGCATCCAAAGATTCAAAGCGCGAGAAGACCGCATCTGCGTGACCACGGCGCGGCGCGACGGCGCCTCCGAACGGCCGCCAGGGTGCGGTTAGCGCACTGTGCCGCTGGCATCCCACGCGAAGTTGTACTGCAGGAACATACAGTTCCTCTTCATCGTCTTACGGAGCTTCGGCGGCGCCTTGGGAATTTTCATCCGCTCGATCTCGGCCATCATCAAGCGATCGAGGTTAGCGTCCCCAGTGCTCCCCTTCCTGAGGACTTTATTGACCGTCCCATTGGCGCAGATCTCCATCCTGAACTTGAACTTCCCGGTCCCAGACTTGCCGCCAAACGCCGGGTATTTTAACTTGTTGAGGGCTGCCATCACGGCCGTCGCCCACGGATCTCCATCTTTCCTCAGATCGGACCAACCGTCCGGGTCTCCAAAGGGATCTCCCGGGAGCTCTTCCAATGTGGGCAGGTCGTCGTGCGCTGTATTGCTATCTTGATTGCGCTCCGCCTCCTTGGCGTCCGCCTTGGTCGGGTCTGGCTTCTCCTTGCTGATGATTTTCTTGTCTTTTTTCGGCTTTGGCGGGGGCTTTTTCTCGGTCGGCGGCGTCTCTTTCTCCGTCACCACCTCTTTGTCCTCCACCACCGGCGCGGCCACCTTCTCTTCCACGACAATTTTCTCGGGGAGCTCTTCTGGCTTGGGACCGAGGCGAACGAGCGCGCCCGGTTCAAATTCAAGGGTCGGCCCCTCATCGTCCGCCGCCTCCGACGAGGGCGCCCACAACACCGCCGCGACCGCGAGGCCACAAAACACGAGGGTGCCAAGAACGCTCCCGATCATCGCCCGGGGAACTTCGAACATGGAGCGGACTTCCGCGATGACCATCTCAACCGGCGCGAACACCATCCGATACCAAGGACTTCCCGACGCCGCCATCAAGGGACTCCTTTCCGTGGGTCGGTCACAAAACCGATCTTCTCAACGCCTGCTTTTTGGAGGGCCACCAATACATCTACGATCTTCTCGTAGGAAACGGTCTTGTCTCCCTGAATGAAGGCCACGCCGTCGTCTTTCAGTTTGGTGTTGCTCTCGAGCTGCTCAAGCATCCGTGACCCATCCGTGGAGAGCGGCGTAGAGCCCACAAAGACCTGCCCGCGGGCGTCAATAGAGATCACAGAATATTCAAACTCTTCTTCGGAGATCTCCGCGCCGCGAGCCTTGGGCAGATCGATCGGGAGTTTCTCCTGCTGCATGAGGGGCGTGGCAACCATGAACCCGATCAACAAGCAGAACATCACATCGATCAACGACGTGACGTTGATCTGGGCGAGGGGCTCATCCCCACTCGTCGACCCATCGCTGCTGATCATTCCAGCCATGTTGCGTCTACCTTCAATGGATGTTGACCCATGCTCCTAGAAAAAGTGACGACGGATGATATTGAGGTAGTCATTGCCGAAGGTCGACATCTCCGCGGAGAGCACCTTCAGGCGACGGTTGAAGTAGTTGAACGCGACCACCGCCGGCACCGCGCTCGCCAGCGCCAACGCCGTCGTCACCAAGGCTTCGGCGATCGGTTGCGCGATCTCGGACAGCTCGGCTTGACCGGCCTCCGCGATCGCCAAGAACGCGTCCATAATTCCCCAGACCGTCCCAAACAAGCCGATGAACGGCGCGGAGGCGCCGACCGTCGCCAAAAACGGGAGGAGGTTCTCAAGTCGCGTCAGTGAGGCGAGCCGCGCCCGCGACAACGCACGCTCGATGTTGGTGGTGTCGTCGACCTTGTCGTGCATGGTCTGTCCAGGAGCGCTTTGCCCCTGCTTCACCTTGCTCAGCTCGATATAGCCCGCGCAAAACATCGCTGCGAGCGGGCTTTGCTTCAGGCCCTCGGCGACCGTGAAGATGTCGTCGAGGCGCTTGGACTCCCAGAAACGATCCAAGAACGTGACCGACTGTGAGTGCGCCATGCTGATGTGAATGAGCTTGTACAGCAACACGAAGATCGTGAGGGCGACCAGCGTGAGCAAGATGATCACCACCCCCAGCACGACCCCCTTTGACGCCGCGAGGAGCTTGTAGAGATCAACTTCGCCCACGAGCATGCCCGGGGCTATCCATGAGGAGAGAGGCGGGAATGAAGCGGACATGAGCACCCTAGGAGGCTACACGCCCGCCGGTTCCCATGTCCACCGCAGGATCGCTCGTTTTTTCCCGTTCTTAGGCAAAGCGGCCGCTCCTTGACTACACTTCAGTCGTGAGCCTTCGGAACGAATATCGCCGCGAGCGAGGGGCCGGTCCGCGCTGGCGCGGCGCGGTGGTGGTCTTCGCGGGCGCTTGCTTCGCGCTCTCCCTCGCGTGCGGCCGAGACGAGGGATATGTGGAGTTGAACTGGCAGTTTGTCGACGCGAACCTCGATGGACTCACCTACCCCGAGGGCGACTTGGACAACACCTGCGGCCTCCCTGGCGTCGACGCCGAGGGTGAGGCGCTCGCGTATTCACTTTCTGTTCGACTCACGATTGAGCGGGAGGCGTGCGAGCTCGACTGCCTCGTGCAAGAAGCAACATTCACCTGCGATCGACTCCGCGGGAGCTTGACCGAGGTCCCTGGATCGGCCGGGGAAAACTACAAGATGACGGTGTCGCCGGTGATCGCTCCTCACGACGACAGCCCCTCGTTCGTGCCGATCTCCGCGTGTATCACGGGGCCCGGACCGCAGTTTCGTGCCGTGGGGCCTGGCCGAACTGTGGACCTCCAAGTCATGCAGTTCATCGCCTACGGCATGGATCTGTCTGCGAGCCCCAAGAGCGCCGGATTCCTCGACCTCGTGGCCTGCAAAGGCGGCTGAACGAGCCCGGCAGTCGCGCGCCAGGCGACGTTCGCGGCGGCGGCTGGATCTCGGCTGCGGTCCCTGCTACTAAGCCGGTGAGTGCGCGCCCCGACCCAACCACACGTTCATCCTCGCGGGCGCCGCGTGACGAGACGTCTTGGTTTCGGATCGATGGCGCTGCTGTGCGTCGCGTGTCAAAATGAGCCCTCCTTCACCCTGCGGTGGGAGCTGCAGAGGGCCGCGAGCGCGGAGCCATCCACCGCGATCGTCACCGCGCAGCAGTGCAGCGAGACTGGCGTCGCCTACGTGCAAGCGCGGGTCGTCAGTCAAATGAGCGGCGAGGTCGTCGGGACGAAGACCTTCCCCTGCTTCTCTCCCGCCATGGCAGACCCGGCGCACCTCCTCTCCGGGCCCTCGCTCAACGCCTCCGGTCCCCACACCGTCGAGCTGCGCGCGCTCGACCGATCGAGGAACGCGTGGGTCGGCCTCGCGACGCTCGATCCGGCGCTCCCCAGCGGGACAGGCTTCACCTATGTCAACGTCGATCTCACCGAAGGAGACACGGTCGCGCTCTCGACCCCGATCATATTGAGCGCGCCCCCCGAATGTGCGGATGGCATCGACAACGACGTGGACGGCCTCATCGATCGATTCGACAGCGCGTGCCTGACCGACCCCATGGGCTCGGAGGACGCCGAGCAGCTCGCCTCTCAACTCCTCGTAGACGTCACCTTCTTCCAAGACAACCCGGGCTTTCGCTGCGCGATCGTCGGCGTCGACGCGGTGACCCTCGACATCATCGATGATCAGGGGCTGACGATCACAGAGATCACGAAGGACTGTGAGTTCAATACAGTTGATTTCGGGATCGTGAGCGAGGTCCTCGCGCCTGGTGCCTATCAAATTCGAGCGTGGGCGATCGATTCGAACGGCGTCGCGATGACGGAGGCGCAGGTCACCGAGCTCGACGTCGTGACCTCGAACGGGATCGCCGCGGAGATCCCCGTCGATTTCCCCGCTAGTTCCTTCTCCCCAGCCATCGAGCTCCCCATGTCTGTGCGCTTCGTCTTTGAAGATGCACTCCATCAATGCGCGCCGTCCGCGAACGTCGGGGGCTCACTCTTCCTCGATGAGATCGAGTTCCTCGTCCTCGACGGAGACGGAATCCCGGTGCCCTCGAGTGATTTTGACGCCGAGGGGACGACCACCCCGGAGGGGGGCCTCCTCACCTCCTGCACCACCAACTCCATCGACGGTCCCGTGTCCGTGTGGGGTCAATACACCGTCAGCGCGGTCGCGAGATCGGGTGGGGTCGATTGCTTCGCCATTGACACGGTCGCGCTCGCCCCACGCTTGCCGGGGGACACGCAGGCGATCGTTCTCGACCGCGTGAACATCGATGGGGTCATCCCCGAGGCGTGCGCCGAGTGTCAAAACGACTCGGACTGCAATATTGAACGGCGATGTGAGCTCAACGTGTGCGTGCTGGAGTAGTCGATGGCGTCTGCATCTGAATCAAGTCGTCGAAAACGCCGCGGGCATTCAGCGGCCTCCCCCGCCTCGGAGGCTCCGGACCACACGAACGATGACGCGAACGATGACGCGGGCGATGCCACAAGCGGCGGTCTCCGCGTCTCCAAGCGCCACGCGCCGAAAATCGATCCGCGCGCGTATCAGCAGGTGATGGCGCAGGTGCGGGCTTTCTCGGAGCAACGGTTCGAGCAGCTCATCACCAGTGTGGCCCAAGGTTTTTTTGGCATGGCCTCTCGCGAAGAGGTGCAGCTCCCCGAGCTGCGGTCCGCGTTCTTCGCGTTCTTCGTACTCGGTTACCGCGATCAAAACCGCATCCGAGTCCTCGACATGTTTCGAGGCTACGGCTTCAAACCAGACGCCAACCAACAGCGCGTCCTCGACGCGCTCTCGGCAGCGACGTTTCGGGTCGTGGAGATCACCCACCGGCATGAGGGGAACCGACAGTTTGATGGCCGCGACATCTTGACCCAGGAGTCGCTGCGCTTCGTGGACAAGAAGGCCTTTGATACCCTGATTGTCGGAGACGCCATCATGGCCTGGTTCATGCCATCAGGCGAGGTATTCCGACCGGTGGAGGTGGCGACCCAAATCGAAGCGTTGCGACTCCCCGGGATCACCGCCGCGCTCCGGTCGCTCGCGGAGTCCTCGAAGATGAAGCCCCACGAGCTGCTCAGCCGCAACCCCGCGCAGGCTTTCTGGACGGTCTACCGCGGGGTCAACGTGCTGCGCTAGGCATGGCGTCCTCACGCTACCGCGCTTGGCTCAGCGCGGCGGCGGCGTGAAACGCCCGGCGCAGCCCTCGAATTCCCTCGGCGTCGCCTCGCCTAGGATGCACTCGGTTGCTCAACAGCACATAGATCGCCGGCGCGCGAGGATCGATCCATAGCGAGCACCCCGTAAATCCAAGATGCCCAACGCTCGACGGGTGGATCGCCGCACCCGTCGATCCGGTGCCATCCGGAGAGACGCCGTCCCAACCGAGTCTTCGAGGAGAACCGAGCGCCGAGGACCACCCCCAAAAGGTGTCACGCACGCCTCGATCAAGCCCAGGGATTCGAAGCTCAAGCCAGCCTCGCGCCACCTCGAGCACCGCCTCCGCCGATCCGAACAACCCCGCGTGTCCGGCGACCCCACCCATCACGAAGGCGTTGTCGTCGTGCACAAAGCCGTGGCCAACGTCTTGCGAGGCGTGACGCAGGGCCTCGTGGGTCAGGGCCCCCGTTCGCGTCGGCTCGTAGACCTCCGTGGGGGCGACCCTGCGCTCGTCCTGCCACGAGAGCGTGCCGCCGGATGTCGGTCGAAACGCGAGGTCCGGGACCGCGTCTGTCTCACCGCGAATCAGCGGCGCGAGTGACCGCATGAAGAGTCGGTCGAGGCGGTCACCCCCGAGATACTCAAGCCACGCGCCCAAGGTCATGAACCCGAGGTCACTGTAGAGCGCCTGCACCCGGGGCGAGGCGTCGCGAGGTTCTTGGGCGACCGCGCGCAGCACCGCGTCGCGCGAGCGAAGATCATCGCGAACGAAGAACTCTCGATGTGCCGGAAAGCCGCCCTCATGGGCCAAGAGATCGCGCAATGTGACGCCGGGATAGCCGCTCGAGAACGGCGCTGGCACCTCGTCGTCGAGTCGTACCCGCCCATCGCTGACGAACAGGGCGGCGAGCGTCGTCGTGGCGAGGACCTTTGTGAGCGACGCAAGATCGTAGCGGGTGTCTCTTCGCACCGGGACGTCGCGAACGCTGGACCGCTCATCAGTGGCGAGGACCCCGTGGGCCTCATGATACTCGAGAGAACCCGCCCGCCAGACCAGCGCCACACATCCCGGCGTCACCCCCCCCGCGACCGCGTCCTCAAGAAGGGCAAATATCCCCTTATAAGGGTCCTGATCTCCCATCACCCGACTAGCTTGCACTCTCAACAGTCCGCGCGCTAGACCTGACCGCGATGGATCTTGAAGCCGCGCGTGAACGCCTCATCGTCGCCCTCGACGTCCCCAGCCATCAGCAAGCGCTGGACGCCGCGGAGTCGCTGGCGGGGCACGTCGGGATGCTCAAGATCGGACTTGAGCTCTTCGTCGCGGAGGGTCCCAACGTCGTCCGCGAGATTCGTGAACGCCACCCCACCCTCGGCATCTTCCTCGATCTCAAACTTCACGACATCCCCAACACCATGGCCGGCGCCATTCGATCGGCGCGCTCCTCGGGCGCGAACTTGATCACCGTACACGCGGGCTCAGGCGTGGACCACCTGCGCGCCTGTGTGGACGCCGCCGAAGATGAGCTCGGCGTGCTGGCCGTCACGGTGCTCACCAGTCAAGATGCCAAGGCATGCAAAGAAGCGGGTCACTCACGCTCGACCGAAGAGCTCGTCGCTATGCGCGCGATCTGTGCCCGCGAGGCCGGCTGCAAGGGGGTCGTGTCCAGCGCGCACGAGGTGTCGAAGGTCGCGTCGGTGGCTCCAGGCCTCATGCTGATCACCCCTGGGATCCGCCCCGCTGGCAGCGCCACGGGGGATCAAAGACGCGTGATGACGCCCTCGGAGGCCATCGCCGCGGGATCGAGTCATCTCGTCATTGGTCGGCCGATTATGCGAGCGGCAAATCGAAGCGAGGCCGCCGACGCCATCGTGCGAGAGATCGCGCGGGCCCAAGAAGAACACGCCCTCCGTTAGCGACGAGAGAGCGTCCATCGGGATCGCCGCTCATCTCAAGGAACGTCCGCCGACGACGGGCCTCACGCCCGGTCGAGCGCTCCTGGTACGCTCACCCCATGCCACCCATCGAGACCCAGATCTCGGCGCTGCTCCCGGCGCTCACGACACTTCGCCATGAGCTGCACCAGCGCCCCGAGCTTGGCTTCGAGGAGTATGAGACGCAGCGTCGCGTCACCGACTACCTTCGCACCCTCGGATATGATCCTCAGCCGTGCGCGAAGACCGGCGTGATCGCGGACCTCAACCCTGGCCGAGGCGGGCGCTGCGTCGCCTTGAGGGCAGACATGGACTGCCTCCCGATGCAGGAGACCACCGACCTCCCCTACCGCTCTGTACTCGAGGGGCGAGCGCACAAGTGCGGACACGACGGGCACACAGCCGCGCTGCTCGGGACCGCGTCGATCCTCGCCGAGATGCGAGAGGAGATCGACGGAAACGTACGGCTGATCTTTCAGCCCGCGGAGGAGGGTGTCGACGGAGGGGGCGCACGCGTGATGGTGGAGGAGGCGGCGCTCGACGGCGTCGATGAGATCTACGCGTTTCACAATTGGCCGGGATTTTCTCGAGGTGTCGCGCACGTGTGCGCGGGACCGATCATGGCGTCGGTGCACGATCTCGTGTTCGAAATCCATGGGGTCGGCGGGCACGCGAGTCAGCCACAGGTCACGCGCGATCCTGTGGTTGCCGGCGCCGCCTTGATCACGGCCCTGCAGAGCGTGGTATCGCGCAATATCAGCGCCACGGACGCAGCGGTCTTGAGCATCTGCACCTTCCAAGGAGGCGAAGCCAACAACGTGATCCCCGCCCACGCTCGCCTGACCGGCACGCTGCGCACCTTCGATTCAGACGTCGCCGAGCAGATTGTCGACCGTATTCGGGCCATCTGCGGCGGGATCGCCGGTGGCTACGACGTCCGGATCGAGCCCGAGATCGAGGCGCTCTACCCCGTCCTGATAAATCACGCGGATTGCGCGGAGGCCGTGCGAGAGGTCGCATGTTCGATTCTGGGTCCAAAAAACGTGACCGAGGAGGGTCTGCCCCTCGCCGCAGCGGAGGATTTTGGCCGCTTCACCGAGCGCGTTCCTGGAGCCTATTTTTTCCTTGGAGCCGGAGAGAACGCCGATAGCCCGGGCTGCCACCATCCGGACTTCGACTTTGATGACCAGCTACTACCCATGGCGATGCGCCTCTTTGTGAGACTCGTGGAAAATAGAGTCGGCCTCCGGCCTTGATTTGGAACGCCGCATCATGCGCCCTCGGGCGTGCGCCGGTGTGCACCTCTGCGCACGTGCTCAGCGGCGACTCCGCGGAAATTCAAAACTCAACGCACGGATTCCAGGTCCGCGAGGGTTGGGCGTTGAAACAAGGGTCCAAAGGTGCAAAAAATAGAGAGGGAGTCGCGCATCACCTCGTCTCCCTCACTCGTCACCCATGCTGACCAAGCTCGACGCCATCGCGTCGCTCCTCGATCAAGGCGCGTCCGACTCCGCTCTCCGCCTCCTGCGTAATTGCTGGGAGCCCGAGATGCCGGCGTGCGACCGAATTCCCACCTACTGTATGTGGACTCGGGCGCTGTGCGAGACCGGCGATTTTGACGCCGCGTTGACATTGGCCTGTCGCGCCGCCCAGGAATTCCCGCGGGAGCCCGACATCTTGATCGCGCTGGGGAACGTCTACGACATCCACGGAGAATTGGAAGATGCCCGGGAGGCTTTCGCCGTCGCCGTCGACATCGAGCCCCAGGGAATTTTGCAGCGCTACAACCTCGGCGCGATCCTTGAGCGACTCGACGAAGAGGGTGAAGCGGAGGCTTGCTATCGACAGTCGATCGCGGCCCAGCAAGACGGCTTCGTCATGTCCGAGCCCTACATGGCCCTCGGCGCGCTGCTGAGACGCGCTGGAAGAATCGACGAAGCGGAGGTGCTCTACGGCGAGTTCCTTGAAGAGGACCCTCTCCACGTGGACGCGTTGGTCGAGCACGGCATCTGCCTGTCCGATCTCGATCAACTCGACGCCGCGATGGAGCAATTTGACGCGGCCTTGTCACTCGACCCCGAGCACCCCGGCGCCTGGTACAACCGCGCGATCACCCTCTACCGCAACGAGGATCTCCCGGCCGCCATCGAAGCCATGCACCGATCGCTGCGAGCGGAGCCAGACAACCCGCTGACCCTCGCCGTCCTCGGGACCTGGACCGTCCATCAAGGAAAGTCCGGCGGGGTCTCCCTCCTCCACCAGGGCCTGGACTGCCTCATCGAATTGAATGAGGCCGAGAATATCGGCGTCGCCTACGCGAGCTTGGTCGTCGAAGAGATCTTCGAGTGTCTCTGGCAATATGACCACATGGACCAAGCGCGGGAGGTGGCGCGCGTCGCTGGTCAGCGCGATTGGATCACCCCCCACATCCTCGACGCGCTTAACCGCGCCGATTACGGGACCTCCGACGAGGGGCTCCGCTTCCGAATCAAGGCCCAAGCCCGCGGCGGAGACGACCACCCGCCCCACTGGCCCGCCGACGCCTGCGGCTACACCACCGACCTCACGGTGATGGCGCGCACAGAAGAAGAGGCGCGGGAGATCGCCCTGGCGTGGCTCAAGAGCCTCGAACCCGCCACAGCCACGTTTGATGTGTGCGTCGATTGTTCCGACCAGCTCGCCGCGGCGTCGCCAGAGCGTGACGCGTGCGTTTGCGGCGTCCTTCGCATCGATTCGCTCAAGAGCTACCTGCGCAGCTAGGCGCCGCTGCCAGCGTGCGAGCGCCCCGTGCCGCGCCGGTCACCCGGCGGTGTCTCCGGGCGATTTGGTCACTTCGTCTGAGCGTCCACCATCTGCCTTACGCCCCGTACAGATCTTCCCGGTGTCGGCCTTGAAGATCTCGATTTGGGCAGCGGCCGAGCTCTGATACTTCTTGGGCGCCTTCTCATCACCAACGAGGGCGTCGAAGTACGCGGTCGCCTTGTCGCACTGTCCAATCTTCGAGAACGCGAGCCCGGAGTAATAGAGCGCGTTGTAGATCGCCGGATCGGTCCGGGCATTCTGGACGATCCAATAAAACTCGCTCAGCGCGGAGCGATGCTTGTTCTCGTTATAGAGCGTGTGCCCGATGCTGAATCGGATCTCTGCCTCTTTCTTCCCGCCCGGGTACCGGGACAAGTAGATGCGGTAGAGCCTGCGAGCTTGCGCCCAGTCTTCTCCTTTGAACAAGCGATCGGCCTCCTTTTTCAAGGCGATCTGCCCCTCGGGGATCTCGGTCTCACGGTTCAAGCGATGCTCAAGCTCCGCGACCCGTTGGTCGAAACCAGCGCGGAGCTCGCGGGTCTCCGAGAGCAACGCGGCGATGTCGTTGCGCGCGTCCTCGGTTTCTCCACGCAGCTGCGCGACGTCGAGGCCGAGGTCATCCACGTTGACGCCGAGTGACGCGGCGCGCGATCGAAGCACCCTGTCGAGCTCCTCCGACTGCGTTTCGGCGCGAGCCAACGACGCCTGGAGCTCCTTGTCCCGCGCCTCCACGCGCTCGCTCAACGTGTCCACCTCGCGCTGGAGTTGATCGAATTGAGAGGTCGTCACGAGACAACCCGTGCTGCAAAGCAGCGGCACCGCCGCGAGCGCGACACGAGAAAGGTGCTGAAGAAGTATTCGAGAGTTGAGCATCATGTTCGGGCCCGACCCGGGCCTCCCTTTGCCCTAACCCATTGACACGAAAATTCAATTATTTGTGGGTAGATCCGCGCTGAGGTTGCCCACGAGTTCCTACCGTCCGGGAAGCACAGCCCGAAAAACGACGTTCTTGGGCCGAATCGAGCGCTCGAGCGCGACGTTGGTGTGACGGCGTAGGAGCCGTGAACGCTCAAGCCGCGAGGCTCCGCGCCCGAATGCGAATGAGGTAGGGGACGCCGTCGATCTCAACCTCTTGCTCGGCGACCAGGTCACTACCCGCCACGATGTCTGCCCGCGAGGCACGGAGCGTGCTGTCACCGAGGGTCGGCGATGGGCCTACACCGAGGCGATGCTTGAAGTAGCCATCGAGCGAGAGCGTCTCCCAGTCAGCTCGCGAGACGCGAAGACGGTACTCAAGCTCCGTCTCTTGGCGTGCGTGATTTCGCGCCGACACTTCGAGGGCGAAGGTGTCTTGGCCGCGTCCATGGCGGATCGACTCCGTGAGCCGGGTGACCTGGCCACCCTCCGCCACGACACGTCCACGTCGGGGAGCGAGCCCCGGCCGAGCGAGGTCCACGATCTCCCACTCCACTTCAAGCGGCCAAGCCGCCTCAGGCTCCTCCTCGAACATGGAAATTCCGAGGGAGGACGAGGATGAATCAACACCCGCGACGTGGTCAGCGGCACGGGCATCGGAGAGCGTGAAGGCCGAAAAAGAGAGACCGAGGATGAGGAGTCGTCGCGAGGACTTCATGACCACACTGTCGCCTGATTCCTACTTTTCACCAAATTTCATCACATTATCCTACATGGTCATACCTGAAACGGGCGCGAAACACGCGTTAGGGTGATTTGTTGTGGAGATCTGGCGGGTTCGCCGCACGAGGATGGCAACGGGCGGCGCGCCTTGGGTAGAACATGCCTCCCGTCGAGGGACGTGGACTCACCGAACTATGGACAAAATTCTCATCGAAGGCGGCGCTGCTCTGCGCGGAGAAATCCAGGTGAACGGGGCAAAAAACGCGGCGCTCCTCATCCAGTGCGCGAGCCTGTTGTCGCACCATCCCTCGACCATTCGGCGCTGCCCGCCACTGACCGACGTACGAACCATGAATCGGCTGCTGGCTCATCTCGGCTGCGAGATCGCCTTCGATGACGGCGCCTTGCGAGTCGATCCAGGTCAGGTCGCGCAGCACGATCTCGAGGCTCCCTACGATCTCGTGAAGACCATGCGCGCCTCGGTCACCGTGATGGGTCCGCTGCTGTCACGCCACGGCCGCGCCAGGATCAGCCTCCCGGGAGGGTGTGCCATCGGGGCGCGACCCATCGATCAACACCTCCGGGGACTCGAGGCCCTCGGCGCCAAGGTGGAACTTAATCACGGCTACGTCGAGCTCTCGGCCAACCGGCTGGTGGGCAATCGATTCATCTTCGACAAGGTCACGGTGGGGGGGACGCAAAATCTCATGATGGCCGCGACGCTCGCCCGGGGCACCACGGTGCTCGAGAACGTCGCCCGCGAACCAGAGGTCCGCGAACTCGCCATCGTCTTGAACAAGATGGGCGCGAAGATCTCCGGCGCGGGGACCTCCACCATCGAGATTGAGGGCGTCGATGAGCTGTTTGGGATCGACCACGCGGTCATGCCCGACCGGATCGAGGCCGGCACCCTGATCATCGCCGCCGCCATCACCAAGGGTGATGTCCTCATCCGCGACGCACCCGTCGACGACATGCACGCCGTGTTGTCCAAGCTTGAAGACGCAGGGATCCTGCTCGAACCAACCGCCGCGGGGCTGCGCGTCAAGGGCCCCGAATCACTGCGGCCCATCGATCTCGAGACGCGGCCTCACCCCGGGTTCCCGACCGACATGCAGGCGCAGATGATGCTCCTCGCCACCCAGGCCGAGGGCCAGAGCATCATCACAGAGTCGATTTTCGAAAATCGATTCATGCACGTGCCCGAGCTCAATCGACTCGGCGCCGACATCATCGTGAACGGGAGCAGCGCCATCGTTCGAGGCCCGACACCCTTGAGCGGCACCTCCGTGATGTGCACGGATCTGCGCGCGAGCGCCTCGCTCGTCCTCGCCGGCCTCGTCGCCTCAGGACGCACAGAGCTGCGGCGCGTCTATCATCTCGATCGTGGCTACGCGTCCATCGAGACCCGGCTCAAGTCCATCGGCGCCAACATCCAACGAATCGGCGGCGACCATGGCTAGACGGCTCACCTTCGCCCTCCCGAAGGGCCGGATCATCAAGGACGCCGCGCCGATCTTGGCGGAGGCGGGCGTCTCGCTCGAGGGGGTGGCCACCAACGGCGACCGCCGCCTCGATTTCGAGATCGGCCGAGACTATCGCGTGCTGCTCGTGAAGCCGACCGATGTCCCCACCTACGTCGGGTACGGCGTCGCTGACTTCGGGATCGTGGGTCGTGACACCCTCGAGGAGCAATCCCGCGATCTCTACGAGCCCGTCGATCTCGAGATCGGCCGGTGCCGGATGTGCGTGGCTGAACCGCGCGGCGCCCACACGCGCGCGACCGCCGGGACGCTGCTCAAGATCGCCACCAAGTACCCGACCGTCGCCGAGCGCCACTACCGCGAAAAAGGCATTGAGACCGAAATTATCCCGCTGTTCGGCTCTGTGGAGCTTGGCTGCCTCACGACGCTCGCGGACCAAATTGTCGATATTGTGGAGAGCGGCGAGACGCTCCGACAAAACGACCTCGTCGAGGTCGAGACGATCTTTCCAGTCAGCAGTCGGTTGGTGGTGAGCCCCGCGAGCCTCAAGCTTGACCGGCAGCGAATCCGAGACATCATCGAGGCGATCCGTGAGGCGGTGATCGCTCGTCGAGGTGGGAGGAGGAGGGATTCATGACCGAGAAACAAAAACTCCAAACGCAGCGCCTCCGCGCCAGCCACCACATCCACGTTCGACTCCAAGATCAGGGGATCTCGGAAGACAGCGATGAGTTCGCCACGATCCTCGAGAAACTTCCGCTCCTGATCCCCTTCGGCACCAACCAGTTCGATTCGCTGACCGCGGTGATCGACTGGGATCACCACCTCCCCACGAAGTACGTCTCCGCGCGCGTGCTCGCCTCGTACACCGAGCATGAGACGCGGCTGCTCACGACCCAAATCCGCGCGCGGTCGCAGACTATCGAACGAGACAATCTCTTCCCTGAATTCGATGTCCCGGACTTCGAAGACCTCCCGGCGAGCGAGCGATATCACTTCATCTTTAATCGGGAGTCCTTGGAGATCCTCGACACTCGATTTGAGAGCGCTTGGCGCAAGAAGGTACAAAACGAAGATCTCAACGACGCGCTCAACATCCTCGCGGAGCACCAACCATTTCAGCGGGCGAACGCCCAACGTCGGAGTGAAAATCTCGGCGGTCCGATCCTGATGGGATGGAGCCCCCCGCTGATGTCAGACAGCGAAGCCTGGACGCTAGAGTTCTGGCTGGTCACCCAATTCGACGGTCAACACGGCACCGCGCTCGTGTGCATGGTTAATATCAAAGACGAGGTGGTCGTGAAGACCTACATGACCGAGGTGTCCATTCGCTAGCGTGGGACGCTCGAGCGGCCGATCAACCCCCTTCTCCGGATGAACTCCACGCGACCACATCAGCGGACGGGCGACCCCGACGTCATCATCGTCGGCGCTGGCCCCAACGGCCTGGTGTGCGCCGCCTACCTCGCCCGCGCGGGCCTCCACGTGCTCGTGGTCGAATCCAACAAGCGGCGTTGGGGCGGCGCCTTGGGGTCCACTGAGGCGACACGCCCCGGCTTTGTTCACGATGTTGGCGCGGCATTTTTTCCGTTCGCGAGCTCGAGTCCTGCGCTCACCGGTCTCAACCTCGAACAGGCGGGGCTGCGATTCGTCAACGCGAAAATCGAGAGCGCTCATCCAGCCCCCGACGGATCGTGCTCGGGGCTCTCGCGAGATCTCGACCTCATCCCTGCGCTCATGGCGAACGCCAAAGACGCCGAGCGGATGTGCCGTCTGTTGAGGTGGCACCGCGACATCGAGCCGCGACTGTTCGAAGCCATGCTCCGCCCGCTCCCGAACCTCCGAAACGTCGCGAGCCTCGGGCCCGCGAACCTCCTGCGAATCGGTGCTCTGTTCACGACATCCGGCGCCCGCCTCTCGCGGCGCCTGTTTGTCGGGGGTGATGCGCGACGGATAATCCCAGCCCTCGCGCTGCACACCGACGTCGGTCCGACAGATCGATTTGGCGCCGGGATCGGCTATATGCTCGCGGTGACCGCGTCGACCGGGGGCTTCGCCGTCCCCGTCGGAGGCGCCCAGGTCTTCGCCGACGCCATCGCAGATCGGGTGCATGTCGCCGGCGGCCGCGTTCAGCTCGGGGCCGAAGTCACGAAGATCCTCACCGAGGACAGGAGAGCCGTCGGGGTTCGTATTCGCGTTAACGGAGCAGACAGCGACCTCCGCGCCCGGCACGCGGTCATCGCGAACACCTCGGTTCCCTCGCTGTTTTGTGATCTCATCGACCGCGATCAGCTGCCAGGCCGCGTGGTGCGCTTCGCCCATCGATTCCCCTCCGGGTGGGGCACCTTCAAGGTCGACTGGGCGCTCCAAGGCGCGGTGCCTTGGGCGCACGCGACGCCGCGTGCGGCGGCCGTCGTGCACACGGGCGACAGCGTCGAGGACCTCACTCGATTCACTGCGGAGGTCCGCGCGGGAGAGCTCCCCTCCAATCCGTACCTGGTCATCGGCCAACAAAGCCTCGTCGACAGCGGCCGCGCGCCGGGTACTGCGCAGACGCTGTGGGCCTATTCTCGGGTGCCTCCCACACTTGAAGGGGGGTGGTCGCGACATGCGGAGCGGTTCGCAGATCGTATCGACGCGCGAATCGAGGGGCTCGCGCCCGGATTCCGCGACCAAGTCCTCGCGCGCCGTGTCACCCACCCACGAGACTTGGAGGCGACGAACGCCAACCTCATCGGTGGCGACCTCGGCGGCGGATCGAACGCGTGGCATCGGCAGCTCTTCTTTCGACCCCTGTTCCCGTACTTTCGCCATCGAACACCTGTCCGGGGGCTGTACCTCAGCTCGAGCTATACGCATCCAGGCGCCGGGGTCCACGGGATGTGTGGGCTTAACGCCGCGCGCGCCGTGCTCGACGATCTTGGGATGTCAAATGGAGCCCTCGGAGAGCCCGCGAGCGCCCGATACGACGAGCAGGATCGGCTCCCCGCCGCTACAAGCTGATGCCCTTGGACTCACACAGCGCGCGCACAGACTTTTTCTTTTTC
Source organism: Myxococcales bacterium (assembly GCA_014240065.1). GTDB lineage: Bacteria > Myxococcota_A > Polyangia > Nannocystales > Nannocystaceae > JAAZXR01. The sequence continues at coordinate 22,691 of JAAZXR010000006.1, read as the reverse complement.
TCGGACAAGCGGGTGAACGCAGCCTTCGCCTTGGACTCGCTCCCCATCTTGCACGCGCTCACTGCCATCACCTGGATCGCGTCCGCGCTAGGGCTCTTCGTGTGACTCTGCTTCGCCAGGTCGTAGGCCTTGGCCGCCTGCCCTAGCATGGCCGCCTTCCGGGCCTCGGCGAGCAGCTCTGACGCGGTCTTCGACGCGGTGACCGGCGCCGGAGCTTCGACCTTGGGTGTCGGGTCCTGCACCGCAGGCTCGGGGCCCGCGGTCGGTTCCGGCGCTGGCGCGCTCTTTGTCTTCGCTGGTTTGGCCTGCGACCTCTTCGAAGCTCGTCTCGGCGCGGTGACCGGCGTTGGCGCTGGCGCGTCTGCCTCCTCGGGGGTCGCCTCCGGTTCATCGGTCGGCGCTTCCCCGTCGTCTCCTGTGCCAGTGTCCCCGGCCGCGGCTCCATCGGTCCCGGCTGCGTCATCACCGACGGTGCTCGTTGCTGCGGCGGGCTCGACCTGCTCGGTGTCCTCAGGTTTCTCCGCGGTGCGTTTTGAAGCCGGTTTCTCGACCCCCGCGACCGCGCTCTTCTTCGGCGCCGGTGCGTCTTCGGAGTCTGACCGCCACATATTCCAGCCGACGGCGGCCACCACCAGCACGATCCCGCCGATCACTATTTTCTTGCCGACCGTACTCTCATCGTCAAAATCAAACTCATCGAGCCCGTCATCCGTCGCAGGCGATGGAGCGACATGCACACCGTCCAAGGGCGTATTTTTGTCCACGATCGCAGAGGGTGTCGGCTCGGGCGCCTCGGCCGCATCGGAGAGTTGTTCGGTCGTCGCGCCCACCATCCGTGGCCCAGAGGCCTCGCTCTTCGTGAGCCTCCCTTCCAACGAGTCGGTCGCGACCCCAGCCCCCACGAGCTCCACGGTGTCTCGCGACGAATCACCAGCGAGCTGCATGACGTAGTCGCCGATGGTGATGAGATCCCCCTCGCGGAGGATGACCGCGCCTTTCACCTCGACGTTGTTGACGTTGATGCCGTTGAAGCTCCCGAGATCCTCGACGACCCACCCTTCGTCCATCAGATACAATTTCGCGTGATCGCGAGAGACGTTTTGCTCAGTGAGCTGAATGAGATGGCCGTCTCCCCGACCGATCGTCAACGCGTCCATATCGAGTGGCACCACGGTCCGTGTACCCTCGAAGTCTTCAATGACAAGTTGCGTCAGCGCCATCGGCATCAGGTTAGGAGAAACCACCTTCCGGGATCAACCGGATCAAACAGCGTCAATCACGCTTTTTTTTCACCCGAGGGCCTCGCGACGACGTCGCTCGCGGCCTCAACGCGTCCCTACAGGCCCTCGCGACGGATGAGCGAAAAATCGGATGGGGGGTCGGAACCCTCCCTAGGTGACCTCTCCCCACACTGAGCCTAGAACAAGGGACGCCTACTCGCGGCTGGCGGCTTGGCCGAGCCGACGCTCGCCGGGATTCGGACCCACGGACTCGACGTGATCTGGCGGCGCTCCGGACACCTCTCGATGAGCGCGCGTGAGCACCTCGGACAGCGGGTACACGGCGATACCTCGCGCGAAGGCTGCCGGCAAACCGGTCTGAAGCGCGGCGACGACCGCGGCCGAGGGATGGGCGATGATCACCGTGGGTTCCTCCTTGGCGCGCTCGACAGCGAGACGCAGCGCCGCGCGGATTTTTTCGGGCGCGGGATCGTGATCGAGAAATATATCTCTCGCTCCGGAGACAATCCCCTGGATTCGCGCGGCCTCTTGCGCCCGCGTCTGGGCCGTCGTCCGAGAATCGAGGAAGAACCCCGCCCCCGCCGCCGCCGCCGCCGACATCACCACCCTCATCGCCTCGCCGTCCGCCGTGAGCGACGACCCCATATGATTGTTAAAGCCATGGGCGAAGGGCACCCGCTCGAACGCCCGCGCGGTCTTCTCCCGCAGCTGCGCCGCGGTGTCACTGTGAAGGAGGAAATCTTCGCGGAGCTCTGCCCCCTGCTTCATCATGTGTTCCGCGACTGGCTCCATCGGGAGATGCAGCATGAGCTCGCGATATCTCCGGCGATCTTGTCTCGCCCTGACCTGGATTCCATCTGCATAGATCGCTCCGGGTACGATTGAGAAGGTGAGCGCGAATGGGAGCGCGAGCAGGCGATTGGAGTAGATGAACTCTCGCCCCACATCGTCGATAACGATCGCGAGATGCCCGTGCGCCTGTTCCCACGGGAGGCGTCGATCTCCGTGAATGACCTCCCACATCCTCGCGTCGCCTCGCGCGATCTCTTGCTGGCGCTCAGCGACGGCGCGCTCGCCCGGCGTCACCGCCGGCGCTTCGGGTGCTCGTGGTGCCAGCCAAAATAGCGGCACCGACGCCGCCAGCCACACCATGAACCCGAAATTGTCTCGAATTCGCTGGGCGCTCCCCATCACCTCACCGCTGCAACTTTCGAATCAACTTGACCTGCGCCACGGCGGCCTCAAGCTGGATCGCGCCCACGTCGACCTCCGCGGCTGGCACCTGCTCACCGCTCGACGGGGGGCTCGGGCGCGCTGGCGCCGGCTCCTCGCCGCCGAGCGCCGCGGGGCTGAGGTGACCCTCGACTTGATCCTCGGGCACGATCTCCGGCCGAGTGTCGGCGCTCCCCACCGGCGTCCCGTCAGCGATGATGTCAGGCATCACGCCCGCCGCCTGAATTACGCGATCACGTGGGCTGTAATACAGCGCGGTCGTGAGCTTGAGCATCCCTCCATTCGGGAGGTAGTGAGGCGACTGGACAGAGCCCTTGCCGTAGCTCCGCTCACCCACGATCGCCGCCCGCCCGTGATCTTGTAGCGCCGCCGCCACGATCTCTGAAGCGGACGCGGAGCCCTTGTTGATCAACACCGCCAACGGGAGCTTGGAGTAGGTGCGTGCTGCGGACGCTCGAGCCTGAGCGATCATGGTCCCCTCTCGACCACGCGTCTTGACGATAATCCCACGCGACAAAAACAGATCTGCCACCCCGATCGCCTCCCCGAGCAGCCCGCCGCCGTTGTCGCGGAGGTCAAGCACCACCGCGGTGACGCCCCCCGCTCGCTCCGCTCCCAACGCTCGCAACGCCTCACGAATCTGCGCCGTGCTTTGGGCCTGAAAGTCGCGGAGCCGAATCACGCCGACGTCATCGTCCACTCGCTCGAACGTCACGGCCTCCGAGTCGATCCTCGCTCGCTGGAGCCGAACGTCGCGGGGTTCCACGCCTTCACGCTCGACCGTAAAATGGACCTCGCTGCCGATGGGTCCCCGCATGGTCGAAATTGCCTCGAAGAGATCTACGTATTGCGCGACCGGCCGCCCCTCGATGCTCACGATGACGTCACCGGCGGTGAGCCCTTCCGTGGACGCCGGGCCCCCGTCCAGCACCTCAAGGATCTCGAGCTGGAGGCGCCCCGATTCGGCGGTTCGCAAGGACACGACAATGCCGACCCCCCCGAACGTGCCATCGATATCCTCGAGCAGCATCTTCGCCTCGTCGGGCGGGAGATACGCCGTGTGTGGATCCAAGGAACCGACCATGCCCATCATCGCCCCCTCCACGAGCGCCTCCCCGTCCACGGGCAGCACATAATCGCGCTCGATGATCGCGAGCGACCGCGCGAAGCTCGACAGCTTGTCATAACGGCTGTGTCGCCGCGGAGGTGGCGGCGTTCGATCTTCAGCGGCCTCCGCGACGGCGCCGTCGAGCCAACGCACGCCCAGCCCGCCGAGGAAACCGGCGCCGAGCCCGAGGACGAGCCCAAGTGCGAGGGTTCGCGAGCCTAGACTACGACGCGATGTCGTGACGCCGACCATACGCGCACTGTACCCTAAAGCATCTCTCGCAGGTCCCGGCTCGATCGAGCAGCCTAGAACTTCCTGAGGAACCGAGAGGGGTCTATCGGCCGCTCTCCGTGCCGCAACTCGAAATACACGGTGCGCCCAAGCCCGTCCTTCACCTGCTTGGAGGCCACTTTGCCGAGGGCTTGCCCGCGCCGCAGCTGTTGACCCTTCTCGACGACGACCCCCCGAAGATGTCCCGTCAGGGTCAAGAAACCGCCGCCGTGATCCACGACCACAACCTCTTCGAAGCCAGACAGCTCGCCCACGGCGACCACCACGCCGCTCGCGGACGCCACGGCCGAGGGGCGGCGACCGGTCGCGCGAATTTCGACTCCATCCCGGTGCAGCGGGAGGTCGAGCAGGCGGTCGTTCGACTCACCATAACGACCGACGACCTTGCCGGAAACAGGCCGCGCGAGCGCCCCGACGTCGAGGAGATCGAGCCCATATCCGATATCGAGCGCGCGGTACTGTTGTTTCACTTGACGCAACAGTCTCCGCTCCCAAGTGTTGAGTTCACTCACCCGCGACAGCGCCAACACTCGCTTTCTGCGGACCCTCCTCAGCTGTGGTTTCAGCGAATTCATCGACGTCGTCAGGATCGATTCCTGGAGCTCTCGAATCATCCCCAGCGAGGAGGCCGTCGCCATCTCTCGGGACGCGGCGACCAGCTCCTCGCGCGCTCGCGCCTCCGAGCGGCGATGCCGGGTCAAGAGCCGCATATCGTTGCCAATGAGCCGATGGAGCGCGCGAGCCCGCTCAACCCTCTGGAGGCTGGCGCCCTCGGCCTGCGCGCTTGTTTCGAGCTTCGACTCCACGATCAATCGGGGCAGCCCGCCCCTCGCGAGCTTGTACATGGTCCGCGTCCGTGACCGCGCCCGCCCCTCCCCGGCCGCTCGGGCGCCGCTGTAAGCGCGGATCTTCCTGACGCTCTCCAGCGCCCGATCCCGCACGATCGATTCCGCGAACTTCAGGGACGCGGACTCGGTCCGGAGCGCCTCGAGGCCTCGCTCGATTTCCACCGCCTTGCGCGCCACCTGTAGCTCCTCTCGCAGGCTGTAGCCCAGGGCCTTCCCCGCGAACGCGTCGGCGCTCGGGACACACAGGCACGCGACGGCTGCGGCTCCGACCAGGAGGAGGCGCGACGGCGACCTAGATCTCAACATACCTCGCGACCGCGATCCTCGCCCCGATCACCCCCAACAACGCGCCGAAGCCCATCGCGAGCATCACCTCGAACACCGTGAAGAACCTGACCGCTCCGGCGACAAGAAACAACGACAGCCCGCGCTCGAGATGCGGCGCCAAGGAGTGGAAGCCGAACGCGAGCAGCGTGATCGCAAAGGCGGCGCCCAAGACGCCCTGGATCGCCCCCTCGATCACAAACGGCGCGCGAACAAATCTGCGAGTTCCCCCCACGAGCCTGAGAATCTCCACCTCACTTCGACGGGCGAAGACCGCGAGTCGAATGGTGCTCCAGGTGATCGCCACACACGCGAACGTGACGAGGAGCGCGAGGGTCCCCGCGATGGTCCGGAGCGCGCCGAGGCCGTCGTTGAGCGCGCTCGCCCACGCGCCGACGATGGCCACCTCCTCCACGATCTTCACTTCGCGGAGGCGACCGGCGAGCGCCGCCGAGAACTCCTCTGGCGACTCCGGCTGCGTATACACCTCGATGCTCGTGGGTAACATCTGCACCTCGACACCCTCGAGTACAGAGGCGCCGGTCCCAAGACCATCTTGGAGGCGCTCCAGCGCGATCGCGGGCGAGACGAGCTCGGTGTGATCGACCTCTGGCAACGCGGCGATACGCTCCGTCAACGCGAGCGCGTCCTCCTCTGGCACCTCCTCGTTGAGATAGACCGTCAACGGCACGTCCACACCCCACCCATCGACGACACCCTCTGCGTTGATGAGCAAGAGGCTCACGGTCCCGAGCAGCAAGATGCACACGGCCATCGTGAGCACGGCCACCGTCTGCACGAGCGGACTTTGCCTCATGCCCGTCACACCGCGCACAAAGACGTACCCGAGCGCCCTCAGACCCCGCGTCATGCCACCTCCGCCGCCGCCGCTGCGGCGTCGTGCCTGTCGCTGATAGCGCGCAGTCTCGGGGTCACCTCGTTGCGCACGAGAAGCCCATGATCGAGATGAAGGATCCTGGTCACGGGGACGTACGAGGGCACCACCGGATCGTGGGTGGCGAGCATCACCGTGGTGCCGCGCGATTGGATTTCAACGAGGTGGTCAAGGATGTCGCGGCTCAGATCGGGGTCGAGGTTCCCGGTGGGTTCGTCTGCCAAGAGGACAGGCGGATCGGTGACCAACGCCCTGGCGAGGGCCACCCGCTGCTGCTCGCCGCCCGACAGGGTCTTCACCGGTCGCTTGAGATCTGGATCGAGGTGCATGCGAAGCAAGACCTCCCGAGACCGCTCACGCACCTCGTTGGTGCCGACGCCCACCACGCGGAGCGGCAACCCAACATTCTCCTGCGGTGTCGCCTCCGACAAGAGCCTAAAGTCTTGGAAGACAGCGCCGAGGTTTCGGCGAAGGAAGGGGACGCTGTCGGCGGTCAGGCGGTGAACGTCACGGTCCGCCACCTTGATGCTGCCCTCATCGGGCCGCTCCAGCGCCAAGATAAGCTTGAGCATGGTCGACTTTCCGGCACCCGACGGCCCCATCAACAGCGCGAACTCTCCTCGCTCCACGCTCATCGACACGCCGTCTAGCGCGACCTGCGCTCCCTCCCTTGCGGCGAAGGTCTTTCGGACATCGATGAGTTCGAGGATGGACACGGCGCCTCACCATGGCCGTAACACGGCGACGATCAACGGCCCAAGAAAGTGGAATCCGCGTCCCACACTTATCTAGCGCCCTCGTCGCGCTGTTTTAGAAGCTAGCGAAACACGCGGAGAGGTCCTCATTGGAGCGCGCGCTCAAGATCTTGCGGGGGCGGTCCGTCAGCCCCACGCGAGCACCCGTGGCGTGGGGCGACCGCGGCGCCCACATATTCGCGCGCGCGTCGCCGCCCCACATCCGTGAGACAGCGTTCATCACAGCACCGAAGGCCTACGAGCAGCCCGAGGTGCCGCCGCAGCTCATGCACTTGAGGCACGAGCCGTTACGCACGAGCGTGAACGAGCCACATGAACCGCACGCGTCGCCCTCGTATCCCTTCATCTTCGCGACGCGCACCTGCTCCGCTTCCTTCGCGGCCGAGGTCAACTCGGTCTTCGCCCGGCTTTGGCTGGCCGAGGTGGCAGACGCCGCCGCGGGAGCGCCGAGCTCTGCGGTGCGATCTTCCACCTCGATCTTTTGGCGGCTCGCGACGCTGTCGTCCAACAAAAAGGCAGATGACGTGGGCATCTTGCTCGTCAGCTTGAGCGGACCTGGTGTGGATACGCGCTCCTCGATCACCTCTTCTTCGGCGAAGTCCACCTCTTCGCCCCCGATCGTGTCCGGCGCGAGCGACTCGGGCGGAACTTGCGCGAGCTCGTACCGCCCCAGATAGGAGATGGCCAACTCACGGAAGATGTAGTCCACGATGGACGTCGACATCTTGATGTTCTTGTGGCCGTGAACCATCCCGTTGGGCTCGAACCGCGTGAAGCAAAACGCGTCCGCGAACTCCTCGAGCGGTACGCCATATTGCAGCCCCAAGCTCGTCGCGATCGCGAAGCAATTCATGAGGGAACGGAACGCCGCGCCCTCCTTGTGCATGTCGATGAAGATTTCACCGAGCGTGCCATCCTCATATTCGCCCGTGTGGATGTAGACCTTGTGTCCACCAATGGTGGCCTTTTGGGTATAGCCGATGCGGCGATTGGGCATACGTCGACGCTTCGCGATGTAGCGATACACGAGTTTCTCGGTGATCTTCTCCACCGTGGGTCGCTCGGGCTCCACCACTTCATCCTCGTCGGCGACGTCGTCGAACACGTCGGCTGCGAGCGCCGCGCTGAGCGGCTGACTGAGCTTCGAGCCATCTCGGTACAAAGCGATCGCCTTCACGGCCAGCTTCCAGGACGCCAAATAGACCTCTTGGACCTCCTCGACCGTCGCCTCCGCGGGCATATTGATGGTCTTTGAGATGGCGCCAGACAAGAACGGTTGCGCGGCGGCCATCATCCGAACATGCGCCATCGGACGGATGAACCGAACACCGTGGCGTCCACACTTGTTCGCGCAGTCGAACACCGCGAGGTGCTCGTCTTTGATGTGGGGCGCGCCCTCGATCGTCATGGTGCCGCAGACATAGTCGTTCGCCGCGGTGATCTGCTCACGCGTGAAGCCGATCCCTTCGAGGAGGCTGAAGCCCGGATCGTCAAGATCCTCATCGGAGATCCCGAGCACGCCCTTACAAAAATCATCACCGAGGACGTAGCGATTGAACGCGAAGCCGATCTCGAACGCCTGATTAAGCTCCGCCTCGACTTGCTCGATCATCTGGTCTGTGAAGCCCTTGCCTCGAAGCGCCGCATGATCGATATGTGGGCAACCTCGCAGCGTCCCGACCCCCTTGACGAAGTTCACGACGTCATGGATTTGGCTGTCGGTGTACCCCAGCTTCTCAAGCGCCGAGGGCACCGTCTGGTTGATGATCTTGAAGTACCCGCCGCCGGCGAGTTTCTTGAATTTCACGAGCGCGAAGTCGGGCTCGATCCCTGTGGTGTCACAGTCCATGAGCAGACCGATGGTCCCCGTGGGCGCGATCACGGTCACCTGCGCATTTCGGTAGCCATGTTTCTCACCGAGGCTCAGCGCCAGATCCCACTCGGCCTTCGCCGCTTCAAGCAGCGGCTTCGGGCACTGCCCAGCCGAGATCCCCATGGGGGAGGTCTGCAGATTTTCATATTCGGAGGACGCGGCGTCATAGGCAGCGCGACGGTGATTGCGCATCACCCGAAGCATGGAGCCCGCGTTCTCCTCGTAGCCCGAGAACGTGCCATGGCGCTCCGCGAGCGCCGCGGACATGGCGTACGCGGAGGAGGTCATGAGCGCCGTCACACCGCCGCAGATCGCCACCGCCTCGTCGGAGTCGTAGGGGATGCCGCGCCACATGAAGTACGTCCCGAGATTCGCGTAGCCGAGCCCGAGGGTTCGGAACTTGTAGGAGAGCTCCGCGATCGACTTGCTCGGGAACTGCGCCATCAGCACGGACACCTCAAGCACGATCGTCAGCAGGCGACACGCGTGCCGAATTGCGTCCGTGTCTAGCTCACCTGCGAGCGCGCCAGACGTGTGCGTGTACTTCATCAGGTTGATCGACGCGAGGTTGCACGCGGTGTCGTCCAAGAACATGTACTCCGAGCATGGGTTGCTCGCGTTGATTCGACCGGACTGGGGGCACGTGTGCCAATCGTTAATGGTCGTATCAAACTGGAGCCCTGGATCGGCACACGCCCACGCGCTGAAGCCCACCTTGTCCCAGAGGTCGCGCGCCTTCAGGGTCCGCGCGACCTTCCCGTCGGTGCGACGGAGCAGGTCCCAGGTCCCGTCCTCTTCGACGGCGTTGAGGAAGTTGTCGGACATCCGCACCGAGTTGTTGGAGTTTTGGCCCGCGACGGTGGCGTAGGCCTCGGAGTCCCAATTGGTGTCGTACTCGCGGAACTCGAGGGCCCGGGCGCCCTGCTTTGCGAGCTGGATCGCGCGCTGGATATAGTTCTCGGAGATTCGATCTTTCCGGGCGCCCTTGATCGCCTTTCGGAGTTCGCGGTTGGCCTTGAGGCTGAAACGATCGCTGTCGTCGCCGTCCCCTTGAGAAGGGAGCGAGTGACACGCGCGAATCACCTCGTTGAGGTGATGGTTGCAGAGCTTGCTGCCGGTCACCAACGACGCGACCTTTTGCTCCTCGACCACCTTCCAGTCGATGTACTTCTCGATGTCGGGGTGATCCACATCCACCACCACCATCTTCGCCGCGCGCCGCGTGGTCCCCCCGCTCTTGATCGCGCCGGCCGCTCGATCCCCGATGCGAAGGAAGCTCATCAAGCCGCTCGAGCGCCCGCCACCGGAGAGGGGCTCTCCCTCACCGCGAATGTTGGAGAAGTTTGAGCCGGTCCCCGAGCCATACTTGAACAACCGCGCCTCACGAACCCAAAGGTCCATGATGCCGTTCTCGCCGACGAGATCATCTCCCACGGACTGGATGAAACATGCGTGCGGCTGCGGGTGCTCGTATGCGTTCTTGGAGCGCATGAGCTCGCCGGTATCGGGATCGACATAATGATGACCTTGAGCCGGTCCGGAGATGCCGTAGGCCCAATGCAAGCCGGTGTTGAACCACTGCGGGCTGTTGGGCGCCGCCATTTGGCGCGCGAGCATCGTCGTCAACTCATCATAAAATACCCGCGCGGACGCCTCGTCTTCAAAGTAGTCGTGCTTCCATCCCCAGTAGGTCCAGCAACCGACGAGGCGATTGAACACCTGCCGCGTGTCGGTCTCTCCCCCGTACTGCTGGTCTTGCGGCAGCTCCTCGAGCGCCTTGAGGTCCGGCTCACTCCGCCACAACCACTCCGGCACGCCCTCCTCCGGGACCGGCTTGATTCGCGAAGGGACCCCGGCCCGGCGAAAATACTTCTGCGCCATGATGTCGACGGCCACCTGGGACCATCCGCGAGGAACGGAGATATCGCTGGCTTCAAAGACGACCGATCCGTCGGGGTTGGTGATCTTCGAAGCGCGCGGCTCGAAGCTCACGCCTTCGTAGGCAGCGTTGGATTGCGAGGTAAACAAACGGGTCAAATGCATGGCGACGGGATTTCTTGAGATGGGAGGAAGGGGGGAGGACAAGGAGGATGAGGATGGAGGGGATTTGACAGCTCAGCGCTGGTTTTTTCTTGAATTTTGAGGGCAAAAGATCCCGGACTCACCAAAACCCAAGCCGCTGGTGGCTGGGAGAACACCGATACAGGTGTTCAGATGAGCGTAGGGTGGCGTTCAGCTTGATGCGTGAAACGCGTATGTGGGCAGCCAAGGGCGGGGTAAATGTAAACCAGACAAGTGCCCGGGGAATAAGTGGGCGGAGCTCCCGGGAGTGGATCTTCGATCGAACCCAGGATGTTGAGGTCGAACATCTATAAAACACAATATCTGGTGGTTGCGCAAGATGTTTGCAAGGCGAGTTTTGCGCACTTTTCCACAGCAACCGGCTGTCGGGCCGGTGGCTCGTATCGGGAAAGATTCTTCGAGAGACTCTCTGGACATGACTCCAAGCAACGGCGTTCAGGTGGCGGATCAGGGATCGAAATTTGCCGTGGCCCCGCTCTTGCTAGTGCCGCCCACACGCACCAAATATCCGCCCCAAGTTCGGACAGTCAACAGGCGCCATCCCCAGCCCAAGGCCCACTTGCGCATCAAAAAATCTTCACGCCCACAAAAAAATTCCTCCCTTGGAGATCTTCTCGATCACCCGAACGATTCAGGGCGCGGTTTCGTCGCCAAACTACTGGCTCCGTGGCCCGTTCCAGATGGGTCCGTGTCGAGTCCATCGCTGACGAGCAACCAGGCCTTGCCCCGCGCGCCCTACCGCGCCAAACTGCCAACGGATCGGGTCGGCCAGCCCTCGTGGCCCCCCTCCCACCCACTATGACCAAAGACGTCAACGCGATCTACCGCGCGGAAACCGGCGGAGGCACGCTCGAACGCCTCAGCGCCGTCGAGACCTTGCGACAGCTCCGCGGGCCCGAGAACGTGCGCCTGGCAGATCTCGTCGTCTACCTGCGAGACCGTGAGATGTGGCCGCAGTTTTCAAAGATCACGATGGAAGATCTTCAACAGCTCGGCACCGGGAGATCTCCCCTCGAAGCCGAAGGCGCGCGACCCGCGAAGAAGAAAAAAAAGAAGCGCTTCCTTGAGGAGGAGCTCGGACTGCCAGCGGCCGACACCAAAAAGGAATCCCGCGCGCCGGTCGACGGCGGCGTCTCCACGGAAGACATCGCGCAGTTGGTGCTGCCGTTCTTGGAGGGCAACGACGAGATGACGTTCGACGACCTCCTCGAATATACGGAGCTCGATCGAAGAGTGCTGCGCTTCCATCTCACGGCGCTGGTGAAGGCCGAGCGCGTCGAGCGGATCGGCGCCGGGAAGAACGCCGTCTTTAGCTCACTGGGGTGACGCGTGCGCCGTCGCGTCCCGGCTCGGCGCCTCGTCCACGGTGGGCGCTCCCGCGAACGTGTGCTGTGATCGTCCCAGGAGGTGATTCGCGATTCGTGGCGCGACATCCTGCACCAAGAACGTCGCCCCGGCGCTGGTGAGATGTACGCCGTCCGAGGCTCGAACGCTCACGCGCTTCCTCCCGATCTTCTTTCGCTGGGTGTATCGGCCCTTGCGATCAGCGAGCGTGCGCCAGATATCGATGAAGTGCGCGCGCGGCCGCACACAAAGCTCCCCTCGATAAATTCGATTGAGGTGGCGCATCCTGCCGTGAAGGCGATCGAGCCCCATCACGGGCATCCCGACCCAGTACAGCGCGCTCGTTCCCCCGGTCGCCGCCGCTGCGAACGCGACGACTCGGCGGCGATACTCTTGGTCCCAGCCATCCTCGCCATAGCGGATCCACTTCGGATCGGCGCGGCGCCCCATGAACTGACCTTGGCCATCGTTCCCACCGAACATACAGATCACAGCGTCGTACGAACCACCGCGCTCACGCAGCCGCGTCACCTCCGCGATCCAGTCGAAAAAGTCAGGACGCGACAAGCCCGTGGAGCTCTTGCCGCTGCGATCGACGGACACGCCGTATTCGCGCTCAAGATGGCGCGCCAAGAAGAGCCCGAACGCCCCCGCGATCATGCTGTCTCCGACCATCAAGACCCGCTTCGGCGCGGCCCCCCCCGGCTCCAGCCCTCCTTCGTCGGCCCCCGCTCCCGGTCCCCTTCGCCCGTGGGGTGGCGGTCCCGCCGGCGTCGCGCTCGCACGTGACCCGCGAGTCAACAACGCCGCTGCGAACCCCGCGGCGCCCGCGAGCCACCGTCGACGCCCTCTCCCGGCCCGCTCATCGCCTGATTCTGCTCGCATGGTCACGGTGATATTGCCCCAGGTGTGGACTCGGGAGCTACCCACGGTATGCTCTTTGAGTCCGATCCGCGCTGAGCGGACGCGCTGCTATACCACGTGAGATTCGCCATGACCGCAGATCCGCAAGCCACCATTGATCGCCTCCTCCAAGACAACAAAGTCATGCTCTTTATGAAGGGCAACAAGAGCTTCCCGTCATGCGGCTTCTCCCATGAGGTCGTCGCACGTCTCAAGCAACACGGCGCCAAATTTGAGACCTTCAATGTGCTCGCAGATCCCGGCGTACGACAGCAAATTAAACTGCACGCGAACTGGCCGACCATCCCGCAGCTCTACGTGAACGGTGAGTTCGTCGGCGGTTGCGATATTGTGCGCGAGCTGGATGAGAGCGGCGAGCTCGTAGCGCTGATCCAAAGCTAGGGGCGTCCCTTCACCGCGTGGAGGCACGGAACGGGCCACCGCGCGAGATCTGCGGCCGACCGCGCGCGGAATTCAACCTCCTTGCGCCATCTAAACCCCCCTCCGCGGCTACAGAACGCGGTGAAGAGGCCGATTCCCCTATCTAGATGACGTTCGAACGTCGGCTCGCCTGCGCACTCGTTCTCTTGTTGAGTGCCGCCCCCGTGGTGCTTGGATTTCTCCCGGAAAATCCAGGTGGCCTCGTCGCGCCCTTCGCCATCTTGGCAGCGACGATCATGACCTTGCTGTCGGTGCACGACCGCATGGTCGCGGCCGTGTGCGCGGCCACCAGCTCGCTCTCCCTCGTGGTCTTCATCTCGCATCTCGGGCTCGCTCAAACCCCGATGATCGCGGCGATCGTGCCGACCACCATGCTCATCGTGGGTGCGCCCGTGTGGACCGCCACGGCCGCCGCTGTCGTCGCCACATTGGCCGCCACTTTCCTGCTCCCCGGTGCGGCCTTTGGCGCCTTCTCTCTCTCTTCCATCGCCGACATCATGGGGTGGCTCGCCATCCTTGGATGGACCGCGATCTTGGGTCTCGCCCTCGGCAACACGCGAATCGTCAATCTGCGCGTCGAGCATTTTGAGGACACCGCGGCGGTCCACGACCAGGGGATCGCCCGCGACACCATGGAGCTGCGCGCGCTCACGCGAATCCTCGCAGATCCGTCCTTGGCGCCGGCAGTGCGTGGCCAAGGTCTCACGCACGATCACCTCAATATGGCGACGCGGCTGTTCGACGGTCGCGTCCTCCTCGCGCTGCTCAAGGGTGACCTCACCGCGACCCTGACCGCCGGCTGGATCCTGAGGACGGCCGTCCTCGGCGGAGAGAACGAGCCCACGAACCTCACCCGCCTGCTCGAGCTGTATGCGGATGAGGTGCTCGATCCACACGACATTCAGTGGATCGCGATCTTCGACCCTGACACGGGCGACGTCATCTCGACTCCTTCACTCGAGGGGATCCGGTTTGAAGAGGATCGCGCGCGCTTTCAACACCGCGTCGGTAAAGGTGTCTCTCGCGAAACGCTCGAGCACCGTATGGAAGTGCAGCCGCTGCCGACGAGGACGACCGACAGCCACGCCACCAGGATCTTCTTCGCCATGGTGTTGTCCCTGTCGCTGCTGTTCACCCTCACCGCAGTGTTCGGTACGGCGTGGAGCCTGGCGCTCATCGCCGCCCTCTGCGGATTCTCGTACGCCATCGATCTTCAGATCCGGGTGCTCCGATCGATGCTCGCGGGCGCAGAGGCTGCGATCGAAGACCGGATCGACTGTCGAGACGACCTCCACTTCGCGATCGCGCGCCTCCACGGCACCCTCTTGCCCTACGAACTTGAGCTCGACAACGTCGCCGCCACCGCCCATCGTCTGCGGGGTGAGGTGCTCGCCGGCACCTTCGCGGATATGCTCAAGACCCCCGAACACGAGCTCAAGATCATCGCCGGCGAAGTCTCCGGTGAGGGGGTGGCGGCCGCGTTCTTGTCGCTCTCGGCGCAGTTCGCGTTGCGGACTCTCTTGACCAGCAAGACTGAAAGTCATGCCTGGGACACCGCCGAGAATGTTGCGTCCGGTATTGTCGCGCGCGAGGCCACGTCGCTGTTTTTTCCGGTTCGAATCGAGCTAGGCTGCGTGACGATTGACGAGGACGGCGGGTTCCAGGGCAGAGGGTTCCTTGAGCGCGTCACGATCTTCGATACCCAAGATCGAATGTCGGTGAACGAGCGCGCTGGTGAACTCGAGTCCACCAACTACCTGTACATCACCCCCGCCACATCGCGACCGGGGCCGGAAGACACGGCCCCGGAGCTCGACCGCTTCGAGGCGAGCGAGCGAATCTCCGACATCCTCGAGGCCGAGGAGTGGCGACCCGGCACCGATCGCCTCGCGAGCCTGTTCTCGCTCGTATTCGACGGGTGCGACGCGCCCGCCCACGGCACGATTATCGAGATCTCTCCACGCGAGGAGACGCCGCTGTTCCTTGAAGATGGCGGGGACACGCTGTTCACGGTCATCGCCGCCCCAGAAGATCAAGACAACGACGCGGCCTGAGGCGCCTCCTCCCTCCTCCATGAACCCTCGAACTAGCAGTTGAGGGCTGTGATCAAGGCGACGAAGCCGAGGATGACAACGCCGACTCGCCGCAGCCGCCGGTCGCGAGTGTGATCGCGCTCCGTCCACCGCTTCTCCCCATCGGCACGCTCTCGCTTCGCGTGATGACGGAGGAGCTCCGCTTCGAGCGCGGCCGCTTCGAGCGCCGGCGCCCCCGCGCACGTGAACGTCACCGACCCGTCACTGTGATTCACCTTGATAAACGCGAGCCCCCGCCGCTCAAGCAAGAGCGAGACGCCCCGCGCCTCTAGCTCGTCCTCGCACTCGTAGCTCCACTTCGCGTCGCTCACAGTTTACCGCCCCACCGTCTGGGTCCAGAGAGTCTACGTCATCCGACGACACCGCGGCCGTCGACACGCCACAAGGAGTTATCTTCGCGCGTCTGCGGAGCTTCTTGGCGCTCACAGACGCGCTGGAAAAATCTGGTATGCTCAAGGGCACTACCAGGAATTGACTTATGACGACGATGCAAAAGACTTTTGGATTCTTGAGTTCCCTCGCCTTGGCGGGAGCGTTGAGCGCCTGCATCCCGCCCGGCGAATCGGGGCAGTGCTCCTCAGACGAGGACTGCACCGGACGCGGGACCGTGTGCGAGTTGACGACCAGTGAGTGCATCCCTGTCTCGAAAGACTACTCGACGACCGCGGAGCCCTCTCCGCCGCTGTCTTTCAGCGACAAGGCCATCCCGTTCTTCCGTGGCCGGATCTGCTCGGCCCCCGACCAGCAGGTGCAAACGGGCTCGGCGGTGCCGATCACCTTCCAGCCATGTCTGCACCCTTGCATCTCATCCAACAGCTACCAGTATCACAACCAGTACTTCTGCAACGGAGGATCCTGTGACGGATTCTCGGTGTTCTGGGCGGTCGGATCCTCCGACAACTGTCCGGAAGAAGCCTGGGGTGAATTCGATCCGGCGATGTGCTCGTACAACCTCTCAAGCAACACCGCGATCGGCCCGATCACCATCGAGGGGGTCGCCATCGACTCCCTGCTGTCCTACGAGATTCCGTACCTCAGCAACCTCGACATCACGAAGATCGCCGAGTACATGAGCCTCGACACCGCCACCAAGCTCAGCACCGCCACAGACGAGTGCGCCACGAAATGTGGCAGCGGCGACGGAGCCGACAGCTGTCTGTTCGGCTGCTACGCGAAGGCCGTCGTCTACAACTACCCGCGGCAGGCGGAGCGCACCAAGTTGTTCAATATCGACAACACCAACCCGGTGCCTCCCTCAAACTGTTCCGATGACCCCGCGGTATGCGAGTGCTACGAAGTCGGATTCTAGGACTCCCGCACGCTGTGAGCGACCATGAAAATTGAATGCTTCACGGTCGGGATGTTCCATGTGAACACCTACCTAGTCACCGACGAACACAGCGGCGCCTCGGCGATTATCGACACCGGAGAGTCCCAACAGCTCGCGCAGGCGTTGGGAGCGCGAAGAGATACATTGAATATCGTCGCGATCCTCCTCACGCACGGACATATTGACCACGCAGGCGCGCTACCTTCATTGCAAGAACTCTGGGATGTGCCCACCTATCTAGGCGCAAAAGAACGCCCGTTGTTCGAAGCGCTCCCACGACAAGGAGACTGGTTCGGCATGCCCCAGCTGAACAGGCCTTGCGGGAGGATTGACCACTGGATTGAAGACGGAGCGACCATCTCCATCGGAGATAGCAAGCTCCAATATCTCAGCACCCCGGGCCACACCCCTGGTCAAGGCTGCTTTTACGACGACTCCGACATCATCGTGGGAGACACCCTGTTCGCCGGGAGCATCGGGCGCACGGACTTCCCCATGTCGAATCCCGCGGACATGCGCACGAGCCTCGAGCGGCTATTTGAGCTCCCCCATCACCTGCGCGTCCACAGCGGCCACGGCCCAGTGACCACCCTCGCGACGGAGCTAAAGAGCAACCCGTTCATCTCGTTCCTGCGAGGCCGCGAGGGCGTGGCGCGCTCATGAGCCGACCCCGCGTCGGTCTGGTGTTGTCCGGCGGCGGCGCCCGCGGGGCCTACGAGGTCGGCGTGTTGCGTTACATTCGAGAGCGGCTGGGTTTCAACGCTGAATTTGACGTCATCACCGGCACGAGCGTCGGCGCGATCAACGGCTCGTATATCGCGGCCACCTGCGACCGACCGCGCGCCCAAGCACGCCTGCTCCAAAAGGTGTGGTTGGATCTCAACATCGACGACGTCTACTCCTTCGGCTGGCAGCAGATGCGTGAACTCCCGCGCGTGCTCTTTGGACGAGATCTTCCACGGCTTCCGCACGGGAGCCGCGTGGGCGGACTCATCGACACCACGTTTCTTGAGAAGGTGGTCCGCGATCTAATTCCATGGCACGGCATCACCCGCAACCTGCGGGATGGGCGACTCTCGGCGTTGGCCTGCACTGCCACCGAAGTCGCGACGGGCGCGAGCACAATCTTCGTCCAGACCCGAAGCGGCCAACCTCATTGGCCCCGACGACGCGACGAGAACGTCGTCCAGACATCGATCACCTCGGCGCACACCCTCGCCTCCGCCGCCATCCCGATCCTCTTCCCCTCCATCCGCGTCGGAGATCAGTTCTTCGTCGACGGTAGCCTGCGCCAAAACACTCCGCTGCGGCCGGCGATGCGGCTCGGCGCGGAGCGACTCATCGTCGTCGGACTCCGCCATCAACACTCTCGAGAACAGCTGCAGCGACGCCTCCGGCGGCAAGCGCAATTCACCTATCCCAACGCCATGTTCCTGTTGGGCAAGATGCTCAACGCGCTCATGATCGATCGCGTTGAGGCCGACATCGAGCGAATCGAGCGCACCAATCGCCTCATCACCGCGGGCACCGAAGCGTTCGGACCGGAGTTCCAGCGCAAGATCTCCGCCGGGCTCGGTCGCGAGCGTGACTACGCCGAGATCTCGCACGTCATGATTCGACCCAGCGAAGACCTCGGGAAGATCGCCGCCGACGTCGTCCGCGCCACGGGGCTCGCGAAGACCTCTGGTGTCATGGCCCGGTTTATTCGGCGGGCCGTGGAGGCCGATGACCCCCAGGCAGAAAGTGACCTCGCCAGCTACGTGCTGTTCGACCGCGCATACCTGAGCGCGTTGATCGATCTCGGCTTCGAGGACGCGGCAAAAAAACGCGATCAGATCCTCCGACTCTTCGACCGGTGAGCGCCGCGCTGGCAATGTGAGAAATCGTTCAAACTCCGGCATCGCCGCAAAAAAACCGCGAAAATAGTCGCCTGAGCTTGACGCTCTGCGCGCGCTGGCGCTGGCGATTTCGTGGAAGAGATGGCTACACTCCGGCATGGCGTACAAGCTTGTCACTCTCGGTGGAGACGGAACAGGACCTGAGGTCCTCGAACAAGGCCTGAGGGTCCTCGACGCGGTCAGCGAAAAGCTGGGGCTGTCATGGGACCGCGAAGAGATCCCCTGCGGCGGTGAGTACTACCTCAAGCACGGGGACAGTGACTGGCCCGATGGTTCCCAGGAGAAATGCGCCGGCGCCGACCTCATCTTGCTCGGCGCCGTGGGGTGGCCCGACCCCGACGGCTCCGGCCCCGTGACCATGAAAGACGGGAAAATGGCCGGCTTCTCCCCGGTCATCGGGAACCGCATCAACCTCAACCTGTTCGCGAACGTCCGCCCCGTGAAGCTCTACCCGGGGGTCGCCCACCGCATCCACGGCAGCAACAAAGTGGTCTGGGAGGCCGGCAAGGTCGACATGATCATCGTGCGCGAAAACACGGAGGGGCTCTACGCGCCCACCGGCGGCAAGTTGACCCCCGCCGGCAAAACCGACGTGGGCATCGACACGCGCGTCATCACTCGCCGGGCGAGTGAGCAGGTCATCCGCCACGCGTTCGAGATCTGCAGAGCGCGCGACCGCGGCGCCCCCAAAGACGGCAAGAAGCGCGTCACCGCCATCCTCAAAGACAACGTCCTCCACGGCTGCCAGATGTTCCGAGACATCTTCTTCGAGATCGGCGCGGAGTATCCAGAGATCGAGAAGGACACCGCCATCGTCGACGCGTTCACCCAGTGGCTCGTGGGCCAACCCGAGTACTACGACGTCTGCGTGACCACCAATATGTTCGGCGACATCGTCACCGACCTCGCCTCCGTACTCCAAGGCGGCATGGGCATGGCAGTGGGCGCCAACGTGGGCCATGAGCACGGCATGTTCGAGCCTATCCACGGGAGCGCTCCCAAATACACGGGACAAGACAAGGTCAACCCGATCGCCATGATCCTCGCGGTCAAGGAGGGGCTCGAGTGGCTCGGAGGACGCAAGCAAGACCCCGCCTTGAAGCGGGCCGCCGACGCCATCGAGGCCGCGGTCATCGAGATCCTCGAGGCCGGCGCGCCGCTCACCTACGACCTCGTCGGTCTAGACAACGCGGCGCCCTGCAGCGCCGTGGGTGAGGCCATCGCCGCGCGCGCTGCCGCCAAGCTCTAAGTTGGCGCTCCGGCGTCGCGCCCTCAAAGTCGCCGGGTCCGACCTACGCGTCGCCGAAGGTGCCCGCGTCGATCATCTCCCGCGGGAGCAGCTCGCTGGCGATTCCTGTGCAGACGATCCAGAGCT
Source organism: Myxococcales bacterium (assembly GCA_014240065.1). GTDB lineage: Bacteria > Myxococcota_A > Polyangia > Nannocystales > Nannocystaceae > JAAZXR01. The sequence continues at coordinate 2,657 of JAAZXR010000006.1, read as the reverse complement.
GATAGGCCGTTCGGGTCGCCGCGATATGCAGCAGGTGTCTTGAGGCGTCGGTGGCCGGATAGTTTTGCCCGGTGGGGTCCATCAGCACCACGTAGTCGAACTCCAACCCCTTCACCTGGCGGACGTCTGTCACGTCGATGCCGGGCTTGAACGAAAAATTCTGCCGCGCCACGAGCCGGACCCGCGGCACCTCGGCGAGGTGCAGGCCGTCGTAGTACATCTTCGCCTGCTGCGGATAGCGACAGATCACCGCCACCGAAGCGCTGGGCTCCCGAATCATGAGATTCCTCAGCGCCTCACCTAAGAACGCGACCGACTCTCCTTGATCGCCAAAGTCGTAGTACCCCACGGGTGCGCCGCTGCGCGCCACGATCGGGGCGTCCTCGTCTCGAAGCTCGCCGAGCACCTCTTGGGCGAGGCGCATCACCTCGCGCGTCGAGCGATAGGTGATCTTCAGCGGCTGCACCTCCACGTGGGGCAGCCCCGCATCCGACAACAGCTGCGACCAGCTCACGAAGCCGTTGTCAAAAATCATCTTCTGCGCCTTGTCGCCAGCGATGGTGATGCTGCGGCCCTCCGAGCTGCAATCCAGCAGGACTCGCACCTCAAGCGGACACAGGTCTTGGGCCTCATCGATCACGATGTGCTCCAGCTCATATCGACGCCGACCAAGGAAGATTCCCCCGTATTTTGCCTGCAACAGCCGAAGGAAGATGACGTCGTCCTCTCCATCCAACGGCGGAGGAATGACTCGATCCTCGGCGAGCTCGGCGTCATCAACGCCGCTCGCCCTCGCCTCGTTCTCCGCCTCGGCATAGTCGACGTAGTGACTCAACGCGGCCGCCTTCTGGGCGCACCACCGCGTGATGGTGCCAAGCTCCACGTCCGTGAAATCACCCGACGCCAGGGTCTCGATCGAGGCGCGAAGCGAGACGGGATCTCCCAGCATGTCCACCCAGTCGGACACCACGTCTCGTGTCTCTTCGAGCCGAGTGGCGAGCAACACCTCGGCCGCTGAGCGGACGCGCGCGGCCACCTGTCGCTGGGTGCGAATCCACTCCAAGGTCTTCTCGTAACGCGCCACGAGCGGCAGGCGGGCCCGCGTCGTCCAGCCAGCGCAGATCTGCCGGCCGTCCTGGCCGAAGGCCTCCATGCGGGCGGCGAGCAGCTTTGTCGTCGCGGCCGCGTCGTCCTCAACGATGGCGTCGATGAGCTGGACCACCACGGGGTGCTTCTTGAAGCGAGCCACCGCCTCCGGAGTGTCGTCGGTGCGTTTGTCGGGGATCGGCAGGCGCGTCCGCTTGAGCAGCGCGGCAGACCAGCGACGGTAGGTCGTCACCTGAACCCCCTCGATCCCGAGCGACGGGAGCACGTGCCGTATGTACTCAACGAGCGCTTCGTTAAAGACGATCACCGCCATGCGCTTCGGCGCGAAGCGAGCGGGGTCTTGAAAGGCCAGGTAGGCGACCCGATGAAGCGCCACCGTCGTTTTTCCGGAGCCCGCGCCGCCTTGGATCAAGACGACCCCCGAGTCAGGGCGCGTGATCAGCTCGAACTGCTGTCGATCGATGAGCGCGGTGATCTCTTGGAGGTGTTTGTCTTCACGCGAGACGTCCGCCTCATCGTGCACGCCAAGCTGCCCCCGCGGGATCCTCGCGGCCTTCCCCACGCCGCCCTCGAGCGACGGTCGGCCCGCCCCCGTCAGCTCACGCCACTCGTCCGTCTTCGTGATCGCGAACGCGCCCTGCGGAGCGGTGATTCGACGAAGTGTGCCCCCGTTGACGGCGAGGCTGCGTCGCAAGAGCACCTCCCCCTCGAAGACGCGGTCGTCAAACTCCTCCTCGTATTCGTCGCCCTCCTCATAACGATAGTACAGGCGGCTGATGGGCGCGTTGCGCCAGTCGATGATGGACAGGCCGTCCCCGTCGTCGAGCAGCGTCCGCTTGCCAACGAGCACGTGACGGGCCGTGCCGCGGCGCACGTCTTTGATCTTGAGATGTCCAAAATAGGGGCTGGCTGGATCGACCGGGACCGACCTCCCCTGCCCACGCTTGGCGCTCAGCGCCGCCACTTGATGCATCTGCTCGACGAGGGATGCGACGTCCTCTTCTTTGGCCTCGGCGACCGCATCACGGAGCTCAATCAGCTGGGCGTCGAGATTTTCGATGACCTCGCCCTTTTTCTCTGCGTCGCGGCTGAGCCGTGACGCGATGCGCGAGAGGATTTCAATCTCTTCGCTGATTAAGCGTTGCTGTGAGTCGGTGAGGCCCATGGTTGCGAGAAAACGACGCGGTGCATCTGCGTCAATCGCTCTCTTTATCAGAAGCTCTTTAAAAAAAACAACCCCCCCGCCAAATACGACGAGGAGGTGCTGTCTTTCACGCGAGGATGCGCGATTAGCGACGGGCTTTGCGACGGCGCATCCCGGTCACACCCAAGAGCAGCATGGCCGCGAGGGCGCCCTTCGGCGCGTTGTCCTCAGGCGTCGTGGAGCAGCTGCAGCCCTCATCCACGCCGTCTCCGCTTCCATCTCCTCCGGTCTCGGTGCCCGCCGTGGAGTCGCCGGTATCCGAGGCGCCGGTGTCGCCCGCGCTCGCGGACCCGCCGTCTCCGTCTCCGTCTCCGTCTCCGTCTCCGTCTCCGTCTCCGTCTCCGTC
>JAAZXR010000069.1 GCA_014240065.1 Myxococcales bacterium | reverse complement strand
TCGAAGGGTGCCGAGTCGAAGGGTGCCGAGTCGCGAAGGTCCAACGGCGCGCCGGGGCGCGGACGGGACGACGGCCGAGATCGCCGCCGCCGCGACGGAGATTCACGCCGCGGGCGCGACGACACGGACGCTCGAGGTCGCAAGGGCCAAGGGCGCGGCCGCGATGGTCGTGGCCGACGAGATCAACGACCGCCACGGGTGGAGGCGGAGGGGGCCGGGCGCGGCGGCGCCACCCTCAAGGTCAGCATGTTCTCCGCGCTCGCGACGATGCGGGAGTTCGAGGAGGTCGGAGATCGCGAGGTCAACTGCCGCAACGCGGGCTGCGAGCGGACCTGGATGTGGAGCCGTGAGGCTCAAGCGGCCGCCAAGTTGCGAGGTGCGCCGGCCAAGCCGCCCAAGCGGCAGTGCGACGAGTGCTACGCCAAAGAGCGCGCGCTCGCGCCTCAGGATGTGCCATGCCGCGTGCGCGGTTGTGCGGAGACGTGGACCTGGGACGTGGACGCGCAGCTTCGACACCGGGTGTGGTTTGAGCGCGAGAAAGCGCGCTACGAGGCGTCCACGCACCAGCAAGGATCCACCACGGAGTCTTCGCCCGCGCCCTCGGAACCCGCCGCCGACGGGACGAGTGAGAAGCGGCCGAAGAAGCACCGCAAGGACAAGAAGAAACGCTCTGCGCCGAAGGAGGGGCCTCCTCCGAAGCTCTGTGATCGCTGCGAGGCCAAGATCAAGACGGTCAATCCGCGAGAGGTCTCGTGCAAGGTCCACGGGTGCGGACAGATGTGGGTGTGGAATCGCGAGCAGCAGCTTGAGGCGTGGGCGAAGCTTAAGGCGCACGATGGATCTGTGACGCCAAAGAACCCACGGCGCATGTGCAAGCGATGCTTTGACTTTTGCCGGCGGAATAAAGACTCGGCGATCGAGTGTGGCAAGCCGGGCTGTGACCGCACCTGGAGTTACCAAGTTGGCGCCCAACTCCAAGATCATCTCGCGGGTCGTACGGCACCTTCAAGCAAGCTCGCCTGTGACTTTTCAAAGGGGGCGATGGACTGTGAATTCCGCTCCACCATACGGGTGGAGCTCGCCCAGCTCCCGCCGGGCGCGGAGTTGATGCCCTGCGCGGTGCCGGGGTGCGTGGGCAAGTGGGTCTTCACCCAGGGGATGGCGCTGTCGTCGTCGGGATCGGAGGGGCCGTCGGTCGATCATATGTGTGACCATCATCGCCTCTCGTTCGGCGCGCAGTCGCGTGGGGTTGTCAAGCAGGCGGCGGACGAGCCAAAGGCAGACGCGAAGGCGGAGGAGGCGGCGGACGAGCCAAAGGCAGACGCGCCGAAGGCGGAGGCGGCGGCGGACGCTTCGCTCCAGGAGGCCCCGAATCCAACCGCGGATTCAGCGGACTCGGATGCGCTCGCGTCCGGCGCTGAAGACGAGCAATAGGGCGCAGAGCAAGACGAGGTCGACGCCGACGCCGAGGCGTACCCCGTGGATCGTTTGGAGTCGGCACCACGCGGCGAAGGGCGCCAAGATCGCGGCGATCCATCGCGTGAGCCATCGGCGGTGTGCAGCGGCCTCATCGGCGAGCCGCACCCTCGCGTGCTCGCTTTGAAATCCGAAGGCGAGGAACGAAGCCAGGGCGAATCCGAACAGCGCCACGCGGCCGATGACGAGCGGCTCGCGGAGCCACGCCGAGGCGAACACGAGGATTTGGACGTGGAGGAGGAGCGCTCCTCCGCGAAGCGCGCGGATGGTCCATGCACGCTCACCGTGCGGGGCCCGGACGCTGGCCGCCGCGATCATGCCCCCGAGGATGAAGGGCAGCCCCACCGACGCGAGGCAGGCCACGCCTTGCAGGGCGCCGCTCTTGAACCCGTCGAGGCACCAGCGGGCGGCGCTCTCTCCGGACGGGAGGAGCGGGGCGAACGCGCTGAGGGCGAGCAGCGTGCTCGCGCAGCATGTTCGCCACTCGGGCGCGGGCTCGCGACCGCTCGCCCCTCGCGCCCTGGCCTCCGATTCGCCCATGGAATCAGACTAGCCCACGTGGGGTTGTGCGGTCTGTCATCGCGACCGCCCACGGCTCGAGGAGGGTGGGGGGAGTCCGAGGGGCGGTTTTTGCGCGAGCCCCTGGTCGCCCCTGCTAGGGGGATCCTCGCGTTTGGCGGAGGTGGCGCCCTCGCGACCCGCCGGGCAGAGGAAGATTGTGCCTGGTCTGTTCTTTTTGGGGTGTTGCAGGGCCCTCGGTTCGTTGCATGCTCCCTGGGATGTCGAGCGCACCCGCCGAGTCCCTATTCGATCCCACAGAAGAGCACGCGATGCTCCGTGAGATGGTCGCTCGCTTCGCGAGTACGGAGGTGGCGGCCAAGGCGGCGGCGAGCGATGAGCGCGGGACCTTGGATCTCGAGCTGTTCTCAAAGCTCGGAGATCAAGGGTTGCTCGGAATCACGATCCCAGAGGAGGACGGCGGCGCCGGCATGGACACCGCGGCCGCGGTCATCGTCCATCACGAACTGTCGAAGTACGACCCCGGATTTTGTCTGGCTTACTTGGCGCACTCGATGTTGTTCGTGAACAACTTCTACTATTGCGCCAACGAGGAGCAGCGCGGGCGTTACCTGCCGAAGACCCTCAGCGGAGAGTGGGTCGCGGGGATGGGGATGACCGAGCCCGGCGCAGGCACGGACGTGCTTGGCATGACGACTGCCGCGGTGCGCGACGGCGCTCATTGGGTGATCAACGGCACGAAGACCTACATCACCAACGGCTGCGAGGGTCATTGTTTCTTGGTCTATGCCAAGGTTGACGGGAAGGTCACGGCGTTCGTCGTGGATCGAGATTGTCCGGGGTTCTCCACCTCGAACCATATCGACAAGCTCGGCATGCGCGCCTCCTCCATGTCTGAATTGATCTTTGAGGACTGCAAGGTCCCCGCAGAAAATTTGCTCGGGGAGATCGGGGGGGGCTTGACCCATATGATGCGCAATCTAGAGATCGAGCGCATCACGCTCGCCGCGATGAGCGTGGGCATCGCCGAGCGCTGTGTCGAGCTGATGGTGGATTTCGCCGCGCAACGAAAAGCGTTCGGGGAGTCGATCAATCGCTTCGGACAAATTCAGCGCTACATCGGCGATGGATACGCGAAGACGCTGGCTGCCAAGTGCCTCGTGTATCACGTGGCGAGAGACGTCTCGCCGGATCATCGCGCGCGCTTGGGTTCGGACGCCGCGAAGCTCTTCGCCGCGCCCGTGGGGAAAGAGGTCGCCGATTTCGCCATGCAGGTCATGGGCGGCGCCGGCTATTGCCGCGAATATCCGGTGGAGCGCCTGTGGCGGGACGCGAAGCTCCTCGAGATCGGCGGGGGCACCATCGAGGCCCACCAAAAGAACCTCACCAAGGATCTCACGCGCGCGCTGCGAGCCTGAGCGGCGCGAGCGGGTGATCGCTTTTCGCGGGGGACGCGGGGGCGCGCGGAGCGGACGGCGATCAGCGCCGCCGTGGAGCGCTCCTAGGCGGCCTTTGTCTTGGCCAGGATCTTGACGGTAGCCTTCACGAGCAAGTCCGCCTTGAACGGCTTGACGACCCATCCCTTGGCGCCCGCTTTCTTCGCGCGTTGGATCAGCTGTGGCGATCCCTCCGTGGTCAGCATGACGATCGGGAGGTTGTCGTACTGGCCGCTTTCTTTGATCTTCTCGACCAGCTCGAGACCGTTCATTCTGGGCATGTTCACGTCGCAGATGACGAGTCCGATGTCGTCATTTCCGGTGAGTTTTTCCCAGCCGACGACACCATCCTCCGCGTGAATGACCTCGAATTCGGCTTGCGTGAGCGCGTACTCCACCTGCTGCCGGACCGTCTCTGAATCATCCACAACGAGTATTTTTTGTCCCATTTTTTTCTCTTTCGCTTTCTTTTTGTGTCCTACTGATCTTGTTCTTCGTGGATGCGGGGTGTCGCTCCAGCGAGCATCCCCGACGTCTAAAACAGCATCATCTCTCCCTCGGAGGCCGCGGCATTCGCGGAGATCTCTTCGACGCGGAGATCGCGTTCGATGGTGACGGAGGCGATGCTGAGGAGTTGACCCTCCGCGTGTTGGAGGCGCTGCCGAAATTCGTGAGTCGCGCTGCTGCCCCCCCAGACCATGCCCGATGCTCGGAGCGCGATCGGGCTGCTCATGGTGAGGAGCGGGCCATATCCGGAGATGCGATTCTTCGCTCGTCCGACGATCTGATTCACAATTTCACCACACCAGTCATTGAGCGTGCGGTGGAAGGCTGGATCTTCGCCGTCGGCCGAGAGGCGCGCGCGGATCTCGTCGGGGAGCGAGTTGATCACCATGTGTTCGTTCATGTTCACGACGAGCGAGCCGCGGACCTCCGAGGACGTGAATCCGATGACGCCCGCCCACGTCGGACCGGTGAGCGCGAGAGCTGTGGCGTCCTCCGCGACCGGGAGGTCCGTCGCCTGCTCAAAGAGGCCCCGCGTTCCGTCCGCGAAGGCGTCGCGCACGAGCGCTGAGAGCAAGGAGCCTGAGTCTTGGTTGGACGAGAGACTGAGCATGGTGTGGGGTTCGTGGTGGTGCGCTTCGTGGGCGGTACAAAGGAACCCGCACGGAAACGACCCTCCTTTGCATCGCACGCGGGTCACCGCCTCTTGAGGTCCAGGCCGGGCACTGATTTCGTACGGGGGTGGACCTATGTGAGACACTCGCGACAGGACTGCGTCCCGGTCAGGAGCGCCCCTCAAGAACTACATACAGCGGGCCGAATCCGATCTCTGTTAGGTCGATTCCGACAATGAAGCACGCCGCGAGCCAGCCGCCATCCGCTCCCAGCGCCCCTGAAGGGGCTCAAAACAGCGCGGAGAGCGATATCTTGGATGTTCACAGCCTCCACGAGGCCGTGCGTGTCGTCCAGCACGTGATCGCAGATCGAATTCCTCAGGTCGTGGAGATCACGGAGCAAGAGGTGTTGATCGTCGGGAAAGCTGTGAACGACGTCGTAGATGCGGCGCGTGCGCAGGTCACGGAGAGCCGGGAGATCCTCGCGCAGGTCGACGAGAATTCGGGCATCGCGGTGACGATCGAGCGCCTCGCGACCGCGATGGAGGCGTTCTTGGCCAAGCTCAATCCCTACCTCACCCGACAGGAGGTGGTGTCGTCGACGGCGGCGAGGTACGGCGCCAAGATTGAAGAGGCGGGTCACAAGATCGACACGATCGCGTTGGCCGCGAACATCTTGAACCTCAACGCGCAGATCGAGGCCGCGCGGCTCGGGGAGGTTGGGGAGCCTTTTATGATCATCGCCTCGGAGATGACCACATTGACGCGGCAGATCGAAGAGGCGAACGGGATGATCGCCGAGCTCAGCAATACGCTCTTGTCGACGCTCCCAGAGATCGCGGCGATCAACGGATCGATTTCGAATACGTGCGCCGACTTCGGCTCCGACTTCAGCAAGCAGGTCACCGAGGTGAGGGACGTCCAGCACCTCCTGCAGGCCAGCGTGCGCGCATCGCTCGAGAGCACCGAGTCGCGCGCCGAGCAGATGCTTCGAATCTCTCAAGACGCGCTCTCCCACCTCCAGTTTCAAGATCCCGTGGCCCAGTCACTTTGGCAGGTCCAGCTTGGACTCTCGGCGCTCGCGAATATGGTGGGCGCCAACCTCCCGGCCTACCAGGATGTGGAGCGCCATCACGCGGGCACCTCGACGGGTCACAACCCCCTGCACGCGTTGGCGAGCCAATACGGGCTTAAGCTCTTGCACGGGAACCCGTCGACGAAGGAGGCTCCCTCGCTCGGTGTCGTCCAAGCGGGCGAGGACTCCGCCGAAGACGAAGAGAGCCCCGAGAGCGGCGACGTACTGTTGTTTTAGTGGCGAGCCCGACCGGCTCCACGCTTCCAGCGATCAGCGGTGGGTGTGAGCGGCGCTGCGGGACGCGTGGAGGCGCGCGAGGACCTCTCGCAGCAAGGCGGAGGCGTGGGCGTGGATCTGGTCGCGCGCCTCGGTCGCCCACGCCGCGACGGTCGAGGCGTCGCCGCTGCGCAGGGCCAAGCGGGGCCGCGAGCACAAGATGAGCTCGAGCCGACTCGCGACGAACTCGGCATCAAGGTAGGCGTGCGGCAGCGTCCCGTCGGCGAGGCGGTCGCGGAGGACGCTCCATCGCGGCGCGTGCTCGCGGCTGAGCCATTCGAGCGCCGCGGCGCCCGTTGTGTTCAAGGCGCCGCGAAAGGTGTCATGTCGGTGGCCGTGGGTCGCCAGCCAGCCGTCCAACACAAGCTCGACCCCTACGTGCCCGACGGCCATGGAGGAGCCGGTCGCGAGCCCGCGCGCTTCTAGATAGTCCTGCGCTTCGCCCATCAACCTCAAGAACAAGGGGGCGCCGTGAAACGCGGCGTCGACCTCGTGGTGGTGCGCGATTCCTGCGGCGATGACGGGATCGTTCACCACGCGCAAGCGCGCCCCGATCATCCCCACGAAGTCGGGGATCATCGAGCCAAGCACAAAGCGTGGGTCTTGGTTCTCGCGGGCCGCGAGATAGGCGTGAGCAAAGAAGTTCAACGGGTGGGGCCCTCGGCCGCGGTCACCGTACCGCGAAACCTCGTGGTGAGCATCATCGCCTGCGGCGTTGATGAGAACATGCTAGAGCAGGGGGAGAGATGAGCGACGCCGAGAATCAACGCCTCGAATACGTCACGACGCCTCGAACGCTCGACGAAGAGCTGAAGCGAAAGGCGCGGGGAGATCGTGGGTGCCTCGGCGACGCGTTGTCGGCGGTGGGCGCCTTCGTGGCGTTCGGGTTGGGGGTGACAGCGAGCCTCGGGGTGACGCCCATGGGGTGGGCGCTCGTCCCGGTAGGCGTCTTGATCGCGGGCTTCGTCATCGGGACTCGGAGCCAGAGCCGCTCGGGGAAGCTCCGCACCAAGGCGCTCGAGCGGGGTCCGCTCGCGCTCGGTGCCGTGCTCCGCGCGGAGGACTACCTGTACAGCGAGGGCAAACGTGCGGGTCGCGCCGCGGTGTTTTTCTTCGCCAGCGGCTCGGAGCGCCTCGACGCCCAGGAGACCACCAGCCAGGCGAGGCGCGTCCTTCAGATCGCGACCTCGAGGATGGAAGAGCCATGGGCGCGGTTGATCTCCGGGGCGCAGCCCTTCGGCTTCGAGTCCGTCCCTCCGGAGGTGCTCGGCCACGAAGACGCCTATGTCGCCGATGTGGTCATCTACCCCGGTCTACTTGACGAGGGGGCCCTGCCTCCGTCGGAGGCGAGCATTCGCGTGATCGTGTCGCCGACTGAGGGCTTCGTGGAGCACGTGTGAGCCGGACACGGCGGACCTTGAGTGTCCCAAGAAAATGAGGGTCGTTTGGGTCGAGAGGAGATCGTCGCGGTATGCTCTAGGGGATGTGCCGACTGTTCGGATTTCGTTCGGTGATGGAGAGCCAAGTTCACTCGAGTTTGGTGAGCGCGGAGAATGCCCTCGTCAACCAAAGTGAGCGACACCCCGATGGCTGGGGCGTGGCGTACTACGTCGCGGGCGCCCCTCACCTGTTGCGCAGCGTGCAGACGGCCGTCAACGATCGCATGTTCCAGCACGTGTCGGGGATCGTGACCTCGCAGACGGTCCTCGCGCACCTTCGCAAGGCGACGCAGGGGCAGCTTTCGGTGATCGACACGCACCCATTTCAGTACGGGACGTGGGCCTTCGCGCACAATGGAAATATCAGAGACTTCCCGGCGCTTCGCGAGCGCCTGATCGCGCACGTGCCCCCGATCCTCCGCCGCTTCATCCTCGGGCAGACCGACAGTGAGGTGCTGTTTTATCTGCTGCTCGGGAAGATGGCCCAACGGTGCGAGCTTGAGCGACCTGGCTATCCACTCGACGCGCTCGCGGAGGCGGTCCGAGAAACGGTCGATCTCGTCTGTGAGCTCGCTGGTGAGATCTGCACCGACGCCCATGGCAGCCCCGCGGAGAATTACCTGACCTTCGTCATCACGAACGGGCGGGCCATGCTCGGTCACCAGGGCGGGAAGGAGCTGTTCGTGAGCACGCACAAGACGCGATGTCCAGATCGCGACACCTGCCCCTACTTCGCTCCAGAGTGCGAGCGACAGGTGGACGACGGGTTCGTGAGTCACCTGATCTTCAGCAGCGAACCGCTGCAAGGCGACAACGTCTGGAACGCGATGCAGCCGCTGGAGATCTACGGGGCGGACTGGCGGATGCAACTGTTCCGCGATTCGCCCGCACAATCGCCGGGCTAGGGTTCACCTGGTAGACTCCGCGTGTGCCGGTGCCCTTCTTGAGTGACGACATGCCGCTGCCGCCGGCGGAACAGGCGGGGCGAGGTGGGCTCGTCGCCGTTGGGGGGGCCTTGACCCCGAAGCGGCTGCTGGAAGCCTATCGTGGGGGGATCTTCCCTTGGTATCAAGAAGGTCAGCCAGTGCTCTGGCATTCGCCGGATCCTCGAATGGTGCTTCGCCCAGGAGATCTCTCCGTGAACCGCAGTCTACGGAAGGTGCTCCGTCGATCACCGTTCGAGCTGCGGATGGACACGGCGTTCGAGGAGGTGATTCGCGCGTGCGCGCGGATCCCTCGGGACGGACAAGATGGGACATGGATCACACCTGAGATGATCGACGCCTACCTCGAGCTTCACCGACTAGGTCACGTGCACAGCGTGGAGGCGTGGGACGGCGACCAGCTGGTCGGCGGACTCTACGGGGTGGCGATAGGGGCGGTATTTTGCGGTGAATCAATGTTCGCGAGGGAGAGCGACGCCTCAAAGGTCGCGTTCGTGTGTCTCGCGCGACAGCTGGAGCGCTGGGGCTTTCGGCTCATCGATTGCCAGGTGTACACCGAGCACTTGGAGAGGTTCGGCGCGGTCGAGATTCGTCGGGCGGATTTTCTCGCCTCGCTTGCGCAGTATCGCGACGTGAAGGCGCGTAATAGCGCCTGGGAGATAGACCTGGCGCCCAAGGAGTTCGTCGAGGCGAAATGACCAGGCGAGAAAAAGTGCGACTTGCTTGAATGTTCGCAGGCTCCCCGCGTACTGTTTCATCTAAGGAGTCTGACTACATGTCCGCACCAAAATTTCGTACCCATATCCATCTTGTTTCTCGCACGCTCAGCGTGACGGGGCTTTGTACTGCGATCACCGCGTCCTCATTGTTTGCACCAGGGCTCGCCATGGCGAACACGTCCATGACAGAGGCGCCGCTCGCTCTCCAGGTTCGCGCCGAGCCAGCAGAGGCGGCCCCAGCAGAGGCGGCCCCAGCAGACGCGGCGCCGGCAGACGCGGCGCCGGCAGAGGTCGCGCCGGCACCCGCACCTGCGGTGGCCCCCGCACCTGCTCCCGCGGCGATGCCCGCTGGACCTCCTCCACCGAAGGGCATCGGCATGATCATCAGTGGATCGCTTTGGGCGGGTCTCATCGGTCTCCCACTGACAGCGTGGGGCGCCGTGGGGCTCGCGGGACTGAGCGCCGCGGATAACGCTGTGGACAGCGACGCCGATGACGCGGCCGTCGGCGCCGGCAAAGGTCTGATCATCGGAGGCTGCTTGGTGCCTGGTATCATCAGCCTCCTTGGCGGCGGCGCGCTGCTAGCCGTCGGCGTGATCCGGCTCAAGAAGTACAACGAGTGGTCCGCGAACGGGGGCTACACCCTGAAAAACGGCGCCGTGCTCGCGCCCTCGGTCGCGATGACACAGCATCGCACGGGCACCTACGGCATGAGCCTCCGCTTCTAAGCGCGGCACCACCGTTGACTAGGATGGCGAGCGAACCCTTGTGGGTCGCTCGCCAACTTTTTTCTGGCGGTCAGGCCTACCTATCGACCGTGAAACTCGGCCTCGCGGCGTTCCACGAAGGAGCGCACGCCCTCCGCGGCGTCGTCGGTGGCCATGAGGGATTCGATCTGAGGTTGAAGCGCGGCGACGCTCGCCTCGAACGAGTCCTCGATGGCGGCGCGGGCAGAGGCGAGCGTCGCTTGGACCCCGAGGGGGGCGCGGCTCGCCACGGACTCCGCCAGGGCGAGGGCGCGGGCCTCGAGCGCCTCCGGTGAGGTGATTTCTTGGACGAGGCCGATCCTCCGCGCCTCGGTCGCGTCGAACATGTCGCCGGTCAACAGCCAGCGCATGGCGTCTCCCCAGCCGGCGATTTGAGGGAAGCGCAGGGTCGCGCCCCCGAACGGGAAGATGCCTCGGTTGATCTCGATTTGTCCGAAGCGGGTGTCGTCCGCCGCGAGGCGGATGTCAGCGGCGAGCATAAGCTCGATGCCGATGGTCAAGCACCACCCCCGCACCGCGACGATCACGGGCTTTGTGCGCGCGCGGCCGCGCAACCCCAGGGGATCGACGAGGTCGTCGGGGAACAAGAGCGCGCCGCTGGCGACTTGGGGGCCGACCTCGGCCAAATCGAGGCCCGCGGTGAAGTGGTCCCCGGCGCAGCTGACCACCATGCACCGGGCGTCGGCGTCCTCCTCGTAGCGGGTGTAGGCCTCGGCGAGCTGCCGCAGCATGGCGACGTCGAAGGCGTTGCGCTTCGCGGGCCGCTCGAGGCGTGCGACGGCGACGTGGGCGTGCGGGGTTTCGTAGGAGACGCGGCGCTCGGCAGACATGGGCCGAGGGTAGCAAAGGATGGCGCGGGTGCGCGTGGGCGGCCGCGCGGCGTCGCGGAGCTCAGGGCGCCGGGGTGCCCGCGTCGCGGGGCGGGGGGGTCCCCACGTAGGCGAAGCCTGCGGGCAGGTCGCGTCCACGCAACACTCGCACGGTGGTGGGGATCTCGAGCACCGCGGTGACCAGCAAGCCGAGGCCTGTGAACCCGAGCGCCACTTGTCCGCTGAGTCGATCGAGGGAGACGAGGGCCAAGACCACGCCGAGGCCGAGGACGCTCGCGATGTAGCCGCCGTAGCTCATGGCGAGGAATTGGCGGGGGCTGCTGCGCTGCACGTCGAAGGCGAACAAGAACACGGAGCGCAGCGAGCGCGCCGGGAGGGCTCTTCCGCCGCTGATGCGGGCGCCGAGCAGATGCCCCCACTCGTGCAGCAAGAAGCCGGTGACGCCGAGGAGCAGCCCGGCGATCACCGACAACCACCACGGCGTGACGGCCTCGGGCCTCCCGTCGGTGAACAGCCACACCGCGACGGTGAGGGCGACGATCGCGGCGTCACGCACGCCGAGCTTCAGCCACTGCATTTCTCCAGCATAGCAGCAACGCCGCTACGGGCCGTCGGGATCGGAGGGGGAGGGGATGACGGGCGGGGTCGCGGGTGGGGTGCCGACCATGGGGGGCAGCGGGGGAGGTGTGGGCGCCGGCGGGGCGCCGGCCTCTGGGATCGCTGGAGCCTGCGTGGTGGCGGACTGCTCGGACGCGGTGGCGAACTGCTCGGACGCGGTGGCGGTGTCTTCGGACGCGGTGGCGGACTCTTCGGACGCGGTGGCGGTCGTGGCCGGGGTCTCGGGCGCGTCCGACAAAGCGGCGGGCGCGTCCGACAAAGCGGCGGGCGCGTCCGACAAAGCGGCGGGCGCGTCGACATCGGCGTCGTCGGGCGACGCGGGGGGCTCGGCCGCGGTGAGCTTGGCCTTCGTCATGGGGAAGCCCACGGCGAAGATGAGGATCGTCGTGAACACGCAGGCGAACACGACCACCGGCAGGATCTCCGTGCCGGGCATGGAGGGGTCCACCGCCGCCGGGATCATGGCGAGGACACCGGCCGCCATACCGCGAGGCATGGAGACGATCACCAGGTTGCGCTGCGCCGGCGGGATCTTGGCCGCGGCCGCCAGCGTCATCACGGCGGGGACGCGGGCGGCGAGCAGCACGAGCCCCAAGAGCACGCCCAAGAAGATGAGGGACCACGGGGGGGCCAGCATGGCGCCGATGAAGGTGAAGAAGAACGACTTGATGATGAAGGTGATCTGGTCGTGGGTGTTTCGAAATCCGCGCGACAGGCCGGTGTCTTTGCGCATGCCCACGGAGTTCGCGAGGCTCGGGGCGTTGCCTACGATGACCGAGGCGGTCAAGATGCCCAGGGCGGACGAGCCTTGCAGGTTGTTGATGAGCACGTAGAGGACCAACAGCCCGCCGAGCACGAGCGGGTAGCCGAACTGGCTCTTGCGGATCTTGCGGAGCACCAGCAGCGCGAGGAAGCCCGCGGCGGCGCCGACTCCCAGGCCGACGGCGAAGCTCTTGCCCAAGGTGATCGCGGCGGCGGCGGCGTCCGCAGACTGGGACAGGTGAATTTGCACGCACGCGCCCGCGACCACCACGCACAGCACGTCGGTGAGCGCCGACTCGATGTTCACGAGGTTCGAGAGTTTGTCGTCGAGCTTGGCGCGGCTGAGCGCCGGCATGATCACCACGGAGCTCGACCCACCCACGATGGCCCCGAGGGTGATGGCTTGCAGCCAGCCCCAGGTCTCGAGCATGCCGATGGCGTGGGCCCCCATGGACACGGCCGCGACCGCGAAGCTCGACAGCGTGAACGACAAGATGGCCAGGAACGAGGCCTTGGGCGCGGCGCGGCCGAGGTCACGCAGCCGCAGCTCTGTGCCGCCGTCAAACAGCACGATGACCAGGGTGAGGGCGCCGAAATACGGCGCGATCTGCACGAGCGCGTCCCGCGATACCCAACCGAAGACAGGTCCGATCAAGATGCCGACCAGGATCAGCCAGACGACGTCGGGGACGTCGGTCTTTTCGAAGATAAGCTCGCCGATCACTCCGATGACGAAGATGGAGGCGATGACGAGGAGGAAGAGATCGACGGGGTTCATGCGCGAGCGCTCGCTGAGATCATACCGTTGAACCCCTCGACGCCCCGAATCATTCCCATTTTGCGCCCAAACTGCGCCCGGTCGGTCACGTCGGGCTAGCTCGCGGAGGTGGCCGTGGTGAGGTCCTCGTCGTCCGACACGTCGTGGGCCGGCCGCGGCACGCTCGACGGCCCAACGGGCGATTCATCGCGGAGCTTGATCTCCCCGAATTGATGTTTGAATCGACCACCGTCGGCGACGTCACGGTAAAATTCGCGGACGATATTCATGTCATCTTCGACGCGACCGGTGGGGGTCACCAAAGGCCCGAAGGTGCACTCGCGTCGACCGTAGTGAATGCCCGCGAGCTGGATGGACACGCCGGATTGGTAGGCGATGTGATAAAAGCCCGACTTCCACACGTCGGTGCGTTTGCGGGTGGCCTCGGCGGAGACCAGCAAGACCAGCGACTCTTGCGCTTTGAATCGTTCGGTCGCCCTCGTCACCATGTTCTGGCGGCTGCGCCGATCCATCGAGATTCCGCCGAGGAAGCGAAAAAACCACCCGTAGGGGAAGTAAAAGAGCGTGCGCTTGCCGATCCACTTGATGTCGATGTCGTTGGACCACGCTGTGGCCAACGTGTAGACAAGATCCCATCCAGAGGTGTGCGGCGCGGCGATGATGACGTATCGAGGCACCGCCGGGGGGGTACCTTTGACAGCCCAGCCGGAGAGCCGAAGCACCAGCCGCGCGAAACCTCGTTTAAATGCCATCAAGGGGTCCGAACTATCACGGAACGTCGTCCCGCGTAACGCCGCCGCGACGGAAATGCAGAACCGTTGCAGTTGGAGAGGCGCGCGCGCGAAGATGATCACTGCGGAATCGGCGCGAGGTCTCGGGTGTGCGGGGATTTTCGCACTTTGGTCCTGCGAGGAGCCTGGTGGGGAGACTGTCAAGCGAGCGTCCGCGTGGGCGAAGTGCTCGCCGCACAGCGAATCGTTGTCACTGGCAGGTGTACTCGCCGAGGTCCGCACACTCGCGGTCACTGACGCAGCCGGTGTAGGTGCAGCGTCCTCGCTCGCAAGCGTAATTGTTCGCGTCATAGGGCGCCGCGGCATCGACGGTCACGCAGTCTTCGAGGGTCTCGCAGCCGAGCGCGCAGTAGGCGATCTCGCCGAACGTGTCACACACATAGTTGCCGAGGGTCTGGCATTCTGCGTCGTCGTTGCATCCGGCGAAGCGACATCCGCCGTCGTCGCAGGCGTAGTTGTCAGGGCCAAACGGTCCTGACGTGTCGGCGCTGTTTCCACATTCGGCGTCGGAAGTGCACGCCGAGACGCACGAGGGCACGAGGCCATTTTGTGCGCGACAGACCAGGTTGCCGTTGTTCGCGAGGTCACACTCGGCGTCGGAGATGCAGCCTGTGTAGCGGCACGCGCCGTCGTCGCAGCTGTAGTTGTCCTCATCGAAGGCGCTGTCGGGTGGGCCCATGACGCAATCACTCGCCGTGACACAGGCGGGGATGCAGACCTCGATATCTTCATCGCCGTCGCCGTCGCCGCCTGAGTCGCCGCCTGAGTCGTCGCCGCCGTCGCCGTCGGTGGCGCCGTCGGAGTCGCCTCCATCTGCGGAGGAGGTGTCGGGCCCCCCGAAGCTGTCCACCCCGGCGGTGCCGTCGCCGTCGGAGTCCCCGCAACCTGGGGTCGTCGCGAGCGCTGTGAGGAGACTGAGGGCCCACACGGAACAACGAATCGACATTCTCGGACGGTATCACGCGAGGCCGCCACGTTGGCGCGGCATTTTTTGATCATTGTTTCGAGCCGCTCGGTGGCTGTGGCACAAGCAAGGGAAGGGGCGACGTTTCGTGTGGAGCATCGTCGTGGCCCCTCCCTCGCGCTCGTGCCCGATCTCCTCTCATCGCTGCTCAACCGACGCATGCTGCTGTGCTGCTTGATCGGGTTCGCCTCGGGCCTGCCGATGTACGTGCTCGTTCAGCTGATTCCAGCCTGGCTGTACACCGAGGGGATCGATCTCAAGAGCATCGGGTTGTTCTCCCTGACCACGATCCCGTACGCCGTCAAATTCGCCTGGGCCCCGCTGCTCGACAAGGTGACCATCTCACGTCTCGGACGTCGACGCGGGTGGGCGCTCGCGATGCAGGTGGCCCTGCTCGTGAGTCTCGGGTCGTTGGCCCTGCTCGATCCCACGGAATCGCTCCGCGCTATCGGGGTGCTCTGCCTGGTCGTCGCTTTCTTCTCGGCCACCCAGGACGTGGTGCTCGACGCCTATCGCCGGGAGATCCTGCCGGATCACGAGCTTGGTCTCGGGAACAGCCTGAGCGTCAACGCCTACCGTATCTCGAGCTTGGTGCCGGGCTCGCTCGGGTTCATCTTGGCCGACATGATCCCATGGGCGGCGGTACACGCGGTGGTGGCGAGCTTTATGTTCGTGGGCATCTTGACGACCTTGTGGATGCCGGAGCCCGCGTCGAAGGCGTGGGAGGTGCCGAGCCTCAAGGAGATCGTGGTGGCGCCCTTCGTGGAGTTCTTTCAGCGGATGGGGACCCGAGGCGCGTTCGCGATCCTCGCCTTTATGCTCTTGTACAAGGTCGGGGACACCATGGCGACGGCGCTCGCGACTCCGTTCTATCTCGACCTCGGGTTCACCAAGACACAGATCGGCACGGTCGCCAAGATCGCGAGTCTGTGGTCTTCGGTCGTCGGGGGTCTGCTCGGTGGACTCGTGATGGTGAAGATCGGAATCAACCGCGCCTTGTGGTGCTTCGGCGTGGTGCAGATGATCTCCATCGCCGGCTTCGCGGTGTTGTCCGAGGCGGGGCCCAATGTCGACGTGCTGTTTTGGGTGGTGAGCTTTGAGTACCTCGGGGTTGGGCTCGGCACCGCGGCGTTCGTGGCCTTCATCGCTCGGGCGACCAACCCACAATTTACGGCGACACAGTTCGCGCTGTTGACCAGCCTGACGGCGATCCCGAGGACGGTGGCGAACTCGACGACGGGAGACCTGGTGGAAAAGATGGGCTGGACACCATTTTTCATGCTGTGTCTCGTGGTGGCGCTCCCCGGGATGGTGTTGCTGTGGTGGGTGGCGCCGTGGAACGGAGCGCCGCGCGGCCTCGTCTTGGGATCGCGCGAGCCCTCCGGTGGGACGGGCGCCGCCGCGGACGCAGAGGCGCCGACCTCAAGTGACTGATTTGCGGCGGTCGCGGCCAGAGGGTGTCGGTGGGGGCCCCAGGGTGTTCGGGGTTGGTCTGCGCTCGTGTTCCGCGATATATGCGGGGTGATGAAGACGCAATCGGTGCAAGAGTTGTTTGAGGTCGTGGAGCGTGGAGCGGGCGGCGAGATCCTCCTCGACGTGCGCGGCCCCTCGGAATTCGCGACCGGGCGGGTGCCCGGCGCGGTGAACATCCCCCATGATCAGCTTGAAGCCCGCCTCGGGGAGCTCGAGGCGGGGGCGGTCGTCCACGTGTACTGCAAGATGGGGGGTCGGGCTCAAATGGCGGCGACCACCCTCGCGGCCGCCGGCGCCGACGTGTGCTGTGTCGTGGGCGGTGGCATGGATCTGTGGACCTCCCTCGGTTTCCCTGTGGAGCGGTGAGAGAGCCTTTGCGCGAGCGGGTCAGGCTCTGCTCCGTTGGGTGGGTCGTGATCGCGAGCACAGTGCAGATGTGACGTTCCTCAAGGCACCGGTGCTTTCCCGGTGAACGCGCAGCTTTGCCGAAGATCCTTGTAGCGATGGCGACCGCTGCAGCGTTATGTCCCCGTCCATCCCACGGTGCCGTGGGGTCCTCGCGCCGCGCGCGTTGGGCTCGTAACCTCCACCGAAGATCCGTAGGATGGGAGCGCTGACCATGGCCAAACGTCTCAAGGTGATTTTAACCCTCGTGTTCATGTTCGTCGCCGGGCTGAGCGCGGTGAGCACCGCCAAGGATCCGGAGGTGGACTGGACCGTGACTGTGGACCCCGTGCAGGCGCGCGCCGGGGAGCACCTCACCTTGTCACTGAAGGCCGACATCCCCAAGGGATGGCACCTGTACAGCTTCACCCCGATCAAGGAGGGGCCGCGCCCGCTCACGGTCGCCCTCGAGGACTCCGCGTGGGTCGCCGTGTCGTCGTGGACGGCGCCCAAGCCCCACACCGAACTTGACCCCAACTTCAACAAGCAGGTCGAGTTTTACGAGGGCGTCGTCGATTTCCAGCGCGCCTACCAGGTGGCCAGCGACGCGCAAGAATCCGACGCGCCCTTGGCGTTCAAGATCCGCGGTCAGATCTGTGACCCGCGCACCTGCATCGCGTTCACCTAGAAAGTCTCTCTTGAGCGCGCCATCGTCGCGGGAGAGGTGCGACCCGAGTACAAGGAGGCGGCGCAGCTCTCTGGCATGTCGTTCGACACGGAGGCTTCGCCCGCGGCGGCGCCCGCTCAGGCGCTGTCGGGCGGACCGAAGGCGCCGTGGGCGGACGGCATCGTCGGGTACCTCATCCTCGCCGTGCTGGCGGGATTTGGCGCCCTCGCCACGCCCTGCGTGTTCCCGATGATCCCCATCACCATCGCCTTCTTCTCGAAGTTCTCGGAGACCTCTGTGCGTCGGACCGCGGGCATGGCCGGCCTGTACATGGCCTCCATCGTCACCACGTTCACCGTGTTGGGGGTCGTGGTGTCGCTGGTGTTCGGCGCGGTGGGGATGCAAGCGATCTCCTCGTCGGTCGTCTTCAACGCCTTCATCGGTCTGCTGCTCGTGGTGTTCGCGTTCAACCTGTTCGGGATGTTCGAAATCAAGATCCCGAGCTGGTTGGTGAACAAGACGGCCGCGGCGGAGCACGAGCTCAAGTCCAAGACCTCGCTCGGGAGCCAAGCGCTCGGGGTCATCTTCATGGGGCTCACCTTCACGTTGATCTCCTTCACGTGCACGGTCGGCTTCATCGGCCTCGTGCTCGCCGAGGCCGCGAAGGGCGACGCTGTCTTCCCCGCCATCGGCATGTTCGCGTTCTCCCTCGCGTTCTCTCTCCCGTTCTTCGTGCTCGCGTTGGCGCCGTCGTGGGCCAATCAACTCCAAGGGAAGGCGGGCGGATGGATGGTCTCCGTGAAGGTGGTGCTCGGCTTCGTCGAGCTCGCCGGCGCGTTCAAGTTCTTGTCCAATATTGACCTTGTCCGCGGGTGGGGATGGGTGACCCGTGACTTCGTCTTGGCGGGGTGGGTCGCGGTGTTCTTGGCCTGCGGTCTGTATCTCTTGAAGCTGTTCGCGCTGAGCTCCGACGCCGAAGACGCGGGGAGCAGGGTGAGCCCGCCGCGGATGGCCTTCGCCATGATGTTCTTGGCGCTGTCGGGATACAGCCTCTCGGGAATCGGGACCACCAAGAGCATGGGCGGATGGCTCGACGGCTGGCTGCCCCCCGCGGTGTATCCAGGCACCGAGAGCATCGCGGCGGCCGGCGGCGGCGCGGTCGCCCACGCCCCGGTCATCAAGGATGACATCCCGGGGAGCCTCGCCAAGGGCCTTGAGGAGCGGCGCCCCGTGTTCATCGATTTCACCGGGTACACCTGCACCAACTGCCGGTACATGGAAGCCTCCGTGTTCCCGCTCCCCGAGGTGGCGTCGCGCCTTGACCAGATGGTGCGCACCGAGGTCTACACCGACTGCATCCAGGACATCTGTGACGAGCAGCGCGAGTATCAGGTCGAGCGGTTTGAGACGGCGGCGCTGCCATTTTATGCGGTGCTGGATCCCGCCGATGACACCATCATGGGCACCTTCGCCTCGTCGACCAACGATCCGTCGGAGTTCGTCGCGTTCTTGGACGCCGCGCTCGATGTGTACGACGCCAAGCACCCCGCGGGGGCCAAGGCGGAACCGGCGGGCGAAGCCCAAGCCGAAGCCCCCAAGGCGCCCGAAGCGAGCCCGGAGGCCGAGCCGCTCCCGCCGGTGGATTTCGACGCCGCGGGTGCGACGGTGGATCTCGAGCTGCCGCACCTCAAAGATGGCAGCGCGTTCAAGCTCTCCAGCCTCCGCGGCCAATGGGCCCTCGTGAACTTCTGGGCGTCGTGGTGCGCGCCGTGCAAAAAAGAGCTCCGCGAAGACTTTCCGCCGGCGTTGAAAAAACACGGGCACATCAAGTTGGTGACTGTGGCATTCGACGGTGACGACGGTCGTGACGCGGCGATGAGCTTCGCCGAAGAGGCGAATCTGTTCGACCACGTCGCGTTGCTCGGCCCCGCAGACATCGAAGAGGCGGGCCTTCACGCCGCGTTCGGGACGGCCGCTTCGCTGCCGCAGACCTTCGTGGTCGATCCGTCGGGTGCGCTGGTGTTTTCGGTCGCCGGTTCGATCACAGAGCCGATGCTCGAGGCGATGTTCGCGAAGATGCCTGGATAGGCGCGCGAGACCACGAGGTGCGTCCAACGCGCGATCAGGCGCAGTTTTCTCCTCCCTTCACGTGTGGGAGGGACAGTTCATCACGTACAAATACGCTCATCATGACTCGGATTTCGCTTGAGACTTTGGGACGAGCTGCGCTCAGCGCCGCGCTGGTCACGGTGATGGGAATCGTTGGATGCACGGAGGGTGGAGAAGCAACCGACTCGGGCGCGGACACGACCGGGGACGGCAGCGACGGCGCCGACGGCGGGACGGCGCAGACCCTCACATTGGATTTCCGAGCCGCGGTGAACGGCGCTGACTTCGCCTGCGGCGCCGCCGCGGGGATCGGTTCAACGGGGGAGGACGCGCAGCTCGACGGACTCCGGATGTTCATCTCGGATCTTAAGTTGGTCGGCGCGGACGGCGAGCTGGTGGATGCGCCCATCGTGGCGGATGACACCTGGGCCCAAGAGCGCGTGGCGCTGCTCGACTTCGAAGAGAGTTGCGGCGACGCAGGCAGCGCCGGCACGAACACCAGCGTGGACGTGACGGTCCCCGAGGGAGACTACACCGGCGTCGAGTTCCAGCTGGGCCTGCCCTTCGATCTCAACCACTCCGACGCGAGCTCACCCGACGCCGCGGCCCCGCTCAACAACGCGGCCATGTTCTGGAACTGGCAGGGTGGATACAAGTTCTTGCGCCTGGACATGAAGACCGGGGCGGACGCCTCGACCGCGTGGAACGTGCACCTTGGCAGCACGATGTGCGTGTCCGACACGGCGGTGACGCCGCCCGCGACCGAATGTGGCCGCCCGAACCTGCCGACGATCTCCCTCGACAGCTACGACCCGACGACACAGACCATCGTGTTCGACGCGGGCGTGCTGTTGGCGGGCACCGACGTGACCATGGACGCCATGGGGACGCCGCCCGGCTGCCTCTCTATGCCGCCCGATGAGGCCGAGTGCGGCGATCTCTTCGGTCGCCTTGGCATGGACTTCGCCACCGGCCTGTGTGCGGATAATTGCGCTGGGCAGCAGGCCTTCACAGTGGAGTAGTTCTGGATCGTCCGCGGCTGCGGGCTATACTCCGCGTGTGACGGCGCCAGCGCAGTTGTTCGCCCATCTGTCCCAGCCTGCGCGCTTGTTGGGCACAGCGGGGCTGACGCTCGCCATCGGAATTTTGTGGGTGGGCTGCGGCCTTCAAGATCAGCCCGGCGCGGATTCAAAGTGGGAGTGGGCGCTGCCGCCCGGATTCCCGACGCCCAAGGTGCCTGAAGACAACCCGATGTCCGCCGCGAAGGTCGAGCTAGGGCGATTCTTGTTCTACGATCGCAAGCTCTCGTTCAACGAGGGGCAGTCGTGTGCGTCGTGTCATCGTCAAGAGCTCGGATTTTCCGACGGGCTGCCGCTCTCGTTCGGCACCACCGGGGTGATGCTCCCCCGCAATTCGATGGGGCTGGCCAACGTCGCGTATCAGAGCACGTTGACGTGGGCGAACCCCAACCTGAAGACCCTCGAAGACCAGATCGTGATCCCGATGTTTGGCGAGGAGCCCGTCGAGATGGGGATCACTGGCCATGAGGAGGAGGTGTTGG
This sequence comes from Myxococcales bacterium, assembly GCA_014240065.1. Lineage (GTDB taxonomy): Bacteria > Myxococcota_A > Polyangia > Nannocystales > Nannocystaceae > JAAZXR01. The sequence continues at coordinate 847 of JAAZXR010000069.1, read as the reverse complement.
GTCGCTTCCAAGGTGACGCGGAATACGTCGAGCGCTTCGCGGCCGCGTTCCCAGACGAGGACGACCCCATCACCTTCGGGAATATTATTAAAGCGCTCGCGAGCTTTTGCAGGACGATGATCTCGGGCAATTCTCCGTATGATAAGTGGTCGTATCAAGGGGACGAGGGGGCCATGAGCCTCTCCGCCAAACGCGGACTCAATCTATTTTTCTCCGAGCAGCTCGAGTGTTTTCATTGCCATGGTGGCTTTAATTTCGCGCTCTCGACGACCTACGAGGGGATCAACGACGAACCCTTCGCGTTCCAGAACACGGGGCTGTACAACGTCGACGGAGAGGGCAGCTACCCTGTGGGGGCGACAGGGCTCTACGAGTTCACAGGTGAGCCGGGCGACATGGGCAAGTTTCGCACCATGAGCCTCCGTAACGTCACGGTGACCGCCCCCTACCTGCACGACGGTACCGCCGCGACGCTCGATGACATGCTCGACATCTACGCCGCCGGTGGACGAATTGTTGAGGGCGGCGCCAACGCGGGAGACGGCACCGCTAACCCCCACAAGTCGGGATTCGTGAGCGGCTTCGTGCTGACGGATCAGCAGCGGATCGACGTGATGGCCTTCCTCGAGAGCCTCACGGACGAGACGTTCCTCAGCGATCCCTCGCTCTCGGATCCGTTTGTCACTTCTGGATCGAACTAGTCGTCGATCCCTCCCGTGTCTGCGCGAGGGCGCCGCGCGCCGCTCCGACAAAGGCGCGCACGAGCGGCCGGTGTTTGTGGCCCCGGGAATTTTCGACGCCGGTGTGTACGTCCACGCCCGCCGGTCTCACCGCGTGGATCGCCCGG
>JAAZXR010000068.1 GCA_014240065.1 Myxococcales bacterium | reverse complement strand
CGTCGGTGCCCACCGCCCAGATCTCAGATGCCTACTCGGCGCGCCTGTTGTTTCGAAGGTATCGGCCGATGCGTCCTGCGACATCGAGCGACGCGGGCACGCCCCTCGCCATCCGTAGCCGATCGCGGGCGGCCGCCGCCGACAAGAAGTTCGGGCAGGCGCTCACGTTGTGGGATTCGCAGCCGGCGCCGCTGACCCACCCCGGAGATCTCAGGTGGCGCGCGGTGGCGACCACGGATCAGAAGCTCCCTGAGGATCCCGTGGTGGCCGCGGAGTTGGGTCGGGTATTCCCGGTCGAACTCGAACTTACCCGCGCGGTGCGCCTTCGCGATGAACGACGGGGTGACGGACTCGCCCAACAGCTGGTCGTGGCCTTCGAGGCCGCGCGGGAGCATCCCCTGTACGACAGCGAATCGACGCGCGTTGCGTTCAAGCTCGCCAAGAGTGTCGGGGAGGGGCGAGCCTCATCTCGCGCTGCAACTGATGGAAGCGCTCGAGGGGCCATTTTTGTTGCATCGCTTGGAGCGTCATCGAGTTACGCTGCTACTGGATTTGGCGAACAGCGCAAAATCGAACGAGTGGTGTCTGAAGGCGCTCGAACAGCTTGAGCCGCACACTCCATGGCGAGGGGGCGCTCTAAGCGAGCGCGTCCGCTGCTACGAAGACGCGGGGGCTCCGCGGGCAGGCGTGGCGCGGGAGGAGTACGAGGAGTTTCTTTCGCCACAAAAGCTCTCGTTTTGGCCGTGAGAACAGCCTGACAAAGCACCTCAAGTCTGTCGCGTGCTAGAGTGTGTAGGTGATGGACCTTCGCCCGGGTCGCAGGCGCGCTCGACTCGCAGCGATGGCTTCTGCGCCCATGGACCTGGCGCCCGGTGTGATACAGCCGTGGGTGCGGAGCTTGTTTCATGGGGCCATCGGTCGATGGTTTCGATTCTGGCATCGCCCTCAGTTTTATGGCGTGGATAGACTCCCGACGGATCGGCCCTATATGATCGTCGCGAACCACTCTGGGGGAGGGGTGCGTGAGGTGTTCGTCCTCGCCGCGGCGTGGATCAAACGCTTCGGGGAGTTCGCGCCCATCGCCGGGTTCGCGCACCCGGCTGGATTCCAATTCGAGCCGTTCAAGTCGCTCATCCGCGGGCTCGGATGCGTCCCGTCGAGCTACGAGGGGGCGAAGCTCGCGGCGGATGCCGGCGTCTCGCTGCTGGTCTTCCCCGGCGGAGATCACGAGGCGGCCCGCCCTTTTTGGCAGGCGTCCGTGGTGGACTTTGGCGGGCGCCAGGGCTTCTTGAAGATCGCGGCCGAGGCGAATCTTCCCATCGTTCCGCTGCGGATCCGCGGGAGTCATCTCGCGACGCCGATCCTGTGGCGTGGTGGTAAAGCGTGGGCCACGGTGTTTGTGACCCCGCGGTTCTTCTTGGGACTCAAGCGGTATCCCGTGACCCTGAGCGGTGTTGTTTTCGCCAGTGCGTTCGTGTGGCTTGGGCTGCACACCGGGCTCGGGGCGTGTGGCTTCGTGTTGGCTTTCCTCTGGCTCGCGTCACCGTTCCATGTGGCGTGGCCGTCGCTTCCACTGACCTATCGGTTCCAGTTTGGCGCCCCCCTCGAGCTTCGCGATCTGTTCGTGGCGGACGCTGCGGCGCCGGCGGACGGGTCGGGCGAAGTGCCGTGGCAGGCGGGCGAACGCCCCAGTGCGGAGGCGTTGGATCGCGCGTATACGCGCGTTGTCGGGGCGCTGCAGTCCCTCACGCCACCGCGGACCTAGGCGTGTGGCGTCACCTTGGCATGGTGAATACGGGGGGCGCTGTGCTCGGGCGCTACGAACGGTTAGATTGTGCCTCTATGGGTCGGCGCGCGCTCCTTGGACTCTCATTGTTGACGTCATGCGTCGGGTGCACGGCGAACGACCCGGTAGATACGTCCCCGTTCTCCTCGGATGACAACGGGGACGATGAGGCTGCCACGCTCAGCTCGAGCAGCTCGGGAGACGGCGGTACCGAGACCAGCGGAGGGACCGAGACGAGCGGCGACGGAGACGGCGACGGCGACGGAGACGGCGATCCTTCCACCACCGGCGACGGAGATGGTGACGGTGACGGTGACGGTGACGGCGACGGAGACGGCGACGGTGACGGTGACGGTGACGGTGACGGTGACGGCGACGGCTGCCCGCCGGAGACCTGCGACGGCATCGACAATGACTGCAACGGGGTGATCGATGACGGAGATGGGACCTGCCCGTGTCCGGTCGCGTGGTACGGGGACAAGCCCTACCAACTTTGCGCCACGCCCACCACGCTCCAACGCACGTGGCAGCAGGCGGAGATGGACTGCGCGGCGATCCCTGGCTACACCTTGGCCGCCGCCAACACGCAGCAAGAAAATGACTTCATCTACAACAATATCGCCCTCTCGTTGAACCCGCCCGACGACGCGATCTGGCTCGGGGGGACCGACTATTGCGATACGAATATGGATCTGATCAACGACTGCGAAGGGGCGTGGTCCTGGGTCACCGGAGACAACTGGGCCTACACCAATTGGGCGCCCGATATCTGCTGCGGGCCCGAGCCCAACAACTTTGGAGGCAACGAGCACTGCCTGGAGACCGGTCGTAACGGTGATCCGACCTGGAACGACGTGGACTGCGCGTCGCTCAACTACTACGTGTGCGAGTGGAACGGCTAGCGCGTCGCTGACTCGAGTGTCGCCTGCGCCTCCGGAGATGGGGAGACAACCCCGCGATGCTTAGCAGCGTCAGCGCGACCCCAGCTCCCGAGCGTGGTGGTGTGCTCGTGTGACACGCGCATCCACTGCCGTCGCCATTGGCACCGCTCGCGCCCCCGGAATCCTCTCCCGCGTCTGTCCCTGTGTCGCCGGCGTCACCGGAGGTCTCCCCACCGTCGCCGTCTCCGTCGCCGTCGCCGTCCCCGTCACCGTCGCCATCGCCGTCGCCGTCGCCGTCGCCGTCGCCGTCCCCGAACGTGCTGCAGGTCTCATTTCCCGACACGTCGCGGGCGCAGACCTCAAAGGAGACGTCGGGGGGGATCTGCGCGGGCGCGGCCCAGAGCCGGCCTCCATACCACGACAGGGGCGCTTCAATGGGAGCCCCGCCATCTTGCCAACGAGCGATCACCCACGCGAAGTCGTCCGTGGTGACGGGAGTCTTTTGGTCGTGTACCCGGGCCCGCACGCGAAGCGCTGAGGCCTCGGCGCGATCGATCACGGGCGGAGCCGTGTCGGGATCCAGGTCGACGCCGCGATACACTTGATTCTCGTACGCGAGCTCACCTTGGGCTTGGACCATGTCAAGCCGGCCGTCGCTGTCGAGGTGGGCGAGCGCCAAGCCTAGGGTGCCAGGGGTGTCTCCGGACGGGAAGAGCGGCTCGGCGAGGCTGAGGGCGCCTGTCCCGTCGTTGAGCAGCAATCGATCTGAGGAGGATCCAAGCGCGCCGATGATCACGTCGGGATCTCCATCGGACTCGTAGTCGAGGATGACCGAGACGTTGTCGTCAACCCCAACGTTCGCAGATTCCGGCCACAGCGCGTCTGTTTGATCGATGAAGCCGCCCGCGCCGTCGTTGATGAAGATGTGCTCCGTGAGCCCCGGACCGTCATTGATGGTGATCAAATCGAGGAATCCGTCGCCGTTGAAGTCCGCCGGCTCGAAGTCGTAGTTGTTACTAAACGCCGGCATCCCGGCGCTCGCGTCCGTGAACTGACCATCTCCATCATTTAGAAACAGGAGAGAGCCTGCGCAGCTCTTGCAGCTGATGGCGAGGTCGAGGTCCCAGTCGTTGTCGACGTCGAGGGCCTCCATGTCCCACGACATGCCCACGAGCACCTGGGGCAGCTGGACGTCCGCGGCGCTGAAGTTCGCGTCGCCGTCGTTGAGCCACAGGCGCGCGGGTCCGCCGGGACCGCTGAGCGGGTTGTCCTCCCCCCAGTCAACCAAGACGATGTCGCGGTCTCCGTCTCCATCCACGTCGGCGATCTCAAGATCACCGATGGACGTGGGCGACTGCGGGAGCTGCTGCGTACGCTCCTCAAAGGCGCCCGCGCCGAGTCCGATGAGCAGCCGCGACTGGCTCTGGTAGGCGCCGCCGACGATGATGTCGACGACGCCGTCGCCGTTGAGATCCGCCACCTTGAGGGAGCGGGTCAGCCCTGTCGCGTCGCCAAAGACCTCGATGCTGGCGTCCGTCCATGCCTGTCCGAGTGTCCCTGGATTGAGGAACGCGCCGTTGAGCGTCGGCGTGCCCGGGCTCGAATAGGTTCCCCCGTTCGCGAACAAAATGTCGACGCGGCCATCTCCATTGATATCCGCGAGCTCGACCTTGTTGGACCACCCCTCGACGACGCCGATGGTGGCCTGGGTCACGGGCTCCCACGGAGCGCACCATGCCGGCCGCGGGACCAGCGGAAGCGCGCAGATTGCCGGCACCGAGCACCATAGGAGCTTCGAGGATCGATGACGGAGACTCAGGCAGGCGCGGCGCACACCGAGAGCGTATCAAGCTTCGTCACGGTCTCATTCTTCGACCGTCGCAAGAGCAGACGCGGCGCTAGCGAAACGCCTCGTGGGCGGCTTTGAGGTCATCGAGGGTAGGGGCCCCGGGCGCGTCAGTGCCGAACAGGTTGTGGACTTCGGCGGGATCCGAGTTGAGGTTGAACAGCAGCGTCGTGTTGCTCGTGCGGCTGTGAATCAACTTCCATGGTCCAATGATGATGGCGGACTCCATCCTCTGTTCGTTCCAAAGGTACTCGGGGTTGTGGCTGACCGGTGCCGGGAGCGTGTCGCGGATGAGGCTCGGGTAGGACAAGGGGAAGGACGCGACGTCCTCACCGAGCACATCGAGTACGGTGGGTACGATCCCGAGCGCGGATACAGGCCGTCGCTCAACTCCCGGGGGAACCCCGGGACCACGCATGATCAACGGGACCTTGATCTCCGGCTCGCGGAGGGAGAACCCGTGACCGTAGTTTTGATGTTCACCGAGCGACTCTCCGTGATCCGCTGTGACGATAATGAGCGCCTCGTCGCCGTACTGGTCCTCGATCTCGCGCAAAAGTCGGGCGAGGTTAAAATCGACCCATGAGAGTTCGTTGTCATAGCGGTCGTTGAGGGTGCCGCCGATGAAGCGAGTGTGAGCTTCATGAACGCCGTGGGGGTCCATGAAGTGGACCCAAGTGAAGAGTGGATCCGGTTCCTGGTTTTCTCTCAAGAACGTGATCACGGAGTCCACGACCTGCTTTGAGTTTGTGCCACGGTGCTTTTGGCCAAAGTCATCCGCGCCGAGGTCGACGGCGTCGAACTTGAGGTCCTCAGAGCGGAGTTTTCCCGAGACGACGAGGGGTGGACGGAACGCGATGCTCTTGTATCCCAGCGTACGCAGTCGGTCCGGGAGCCAAAAGGTGTATCGCAGGGAGCCAGCCGGGGCGGCATCAGATGGGGCGAGCATCCGCTCGCAGCTCTGGCCCGCCAAGAGCGCCGTCATGGCGAAGAAGGTGTGGTTTGCGGGGGCGTAGGCGCGCTCGAACCATCTGCCGCTGTTCGCGAGGGAGGTGAGCGCCGGCATGGTCGGGCGTTTGGCTCCGTAGAGCTCCAGGTGATCCGCGCGTACGGTGTCGATGGTGATCAAGAAGATTGGCGGACGCCGTGGCGCCGAGGTCTTGAAGGGGAGCGCTGAAATCGTCGACGGCGCGCCCTCGTAGCAGTTCTCGTCGGTGGACGTGTTGGGGTTCTCCACGTGGAGCCCCGATCGCGTCGCGTCCCGGTCGTCGCAGTCGTTGCCGCCGACCAACTCCGCGAGGGCTCCATCTCCGTCTCGGTCAAAGGCGGCGGTGGCCGCCGCGTGGAGTGGGGGGAAGACCTTGTTGTCGTGGAGCACGAGGCTGCGGGTAGCGTCGTCATGGAGGCCAAGACAACCAACCGCGCTCGTGATCGCGACCGCTCCCCACAGGGCAGCCGCGCTTCGCCAGCGCGTGGACAACCGAGGGACCTCTCGCGGAATCCACGGGGCGATGACAGCGGCGGTGACCGCCCATAAAAGCCACGAGGTCGGCGCGCCGAAGTAGATGAAGAAAGCTCCACTGCACATGTGGGCGAGGATGAACACCCACGTGAGGGCGACGCACGCGAGCACCCGGCGAGGACGTTTCGCCACGCGTGGTTCGGCCCATCGGAGGAATCCATAGAACAACAGGACGAACGCGGGCACCGACAGGAGCAGCCCCGCGCGCCAAAGACGGAGCGCGGTGGCGTCGAAGTCGATGGGGTTGGCGCGCGATACCGAGAGGACCTCGCGGGACGCTACCAACAGCAGCGGGGTGACGAGACACGCGGCGACCAGTCCCGTGAGCAGCCGCGGGTCCATCGACGTGCGACGGGGTCTCGCCACATCCCGGCGTAGAACACGAAACATCAGGGTCCAACCGAGTCCGAGCCACAGCCCGACCACAAATCCGACGCATCCGGCCATCAGCCATCGCGTCACCGACGGTGATTGATACTGGCCGTATTGACTCACCTCGGCCAGCGCGATGGCAGCGCTCGCCAGCGGCCACGCGAGCAGGGCTCGAAGTGACCACCGATTGGCCGGCTGTGATTCCTCCTGCGTCATCGCCGATAGGATACGCCAAAACTTCGTCAGACGGTCGAGCCGATGATGTCGGTGGAGCGACGAGAGATGTTGGCGCGCGGGGGAGCGCTGAAACGACCCGTGCTGCCGATGACTTGGCGCGTAAGAACAACTACGCTCGACAGGTATGAAAAAGACGTTCTTGTTGACGATTATCGGTGGCGTTTTTTTGCTTGCGGTTGGAACCTTCGCGATCGCGTCCGTGCGCGCGGACCGGGTCCGAGACGTCCCGCTTCCGACGTTTTCGGCGTCTCAAGATCCGGCGACGATTGCGCGCGGTGAGTACTTGGTCTGGGGACCGGGGCACTGCGCCGGCTGCCACGGGGCTGTGGAACAGCTGGAACATTACGAGGCGACCAACGAACGGATCCCGCTGACCGGGGGGTTTGAGGTGCCGGTGCCCATCGGGAGCTTCCCGGCGCCCAATATCACCCAAGCCAAGGGCACGGGCATCGGTGAGATGAGCGACGCAGAGATCGCGCGGTCGCTCCGCTACGGGGTTGGACGTAACGGCCAGATGCTCATGCCGCTCATGCCGTTCCAAAACGTGAGCGACGAAGACCTCATCGCCATCATCTCCTATCTGCGCACGATGAAATCAGTGGAGAAAGAACGCCCCGCGCGCGCGCTCAATCCGTTGGGCACGATGCTGTTCGCGTTTGTCATGGAGCCCGTGCCACCGGAGGGGACACCGCCCGCGTCCGTACCGCGTTCCATCAGCAAAGAATACGGCGAGTACCTCGGGAAGAACGTGGCCAACTGCTACGGGTGCCACACCGACCGTGACCTCGCGACCGGTGAGTTTTTTGGGGAGCCCCTCGGCGGGGGCCTTGAGCTCGAGCATCGAGACTCCATCTTCGTGGTCCCCAACATCACCGTGGGAGGCAAGGGATCACGGATGGAGACCTGGGACGAGGCAGGCTTTATCGCGCGGGTGCGGACGGGCAAACCCTCCACCCCGGGGAGCCCGATGCCGTGGCAGCCGCTCAACTCCATGGATGACGACGACCTCAAGGCGCTGTGGGCGTGGATCGAGTCGCTGCAACCTGTGGATCGCGACACGGGCCCTGGTCTGAAGGTGGAAGGCTCTTAGGAGGAGGCCCGCCGCGAGCACCCGGTTGAGTTGCCGCAGCGGTCACCAAGTCAATTCCCAGCCTGGAGGCTTATTCGAGGAATCCGGGGTGCTCGTCTTTGGGGCGTGGCTGGAGGTTGTGTTCGCGGATGGTGCGCAGACAGTGGTTCCAGCGAAGGACGACCTCATCGTTACCGTCGCTGCGGAGCGCCTCGCTCTTTTCGTACCACTCGAGGGCGTCGTGGAGCCACTCGTAGGCGTCGTGGACGGCGCCGAAGTTCCACTTGGCGATGATGGCCTTGCCCATGCGCTCGCAGATGAGACCGGAGTAGTAGTTCCTCTCGTATTCGTCGTTGAGCCGCGGGACAATCTCGGCCGCGCGCTTTCTTAGCCGCGTTCTGTTCTGTCCAAACTGGTCAGTCAAAGACAGCAGGAGGGCGATCATCGCCTGCTGGTTGTTGGCGTCGACCTCGAGGATATCGAGGCAGATGCTCTCGGCCTCGGCGGGTTCATTGAGGAGTCGGTATCGTTCGGCCTTTGCGAGGGCAGGCGCGACCCCGTCCAGTGACAACTTTTTGAGTTCGAGCTCCAAACCGATTCAGCCTCTGATTTTCCTGAGCAGCCGCGCGATGGGATCGTAGTAGCGGTCGACGACGCGCTCTTTGAGGGGGATGATGCCGTTGTCGGTGATGTTGATATGCTCGGGACACACCTCGGTGCAGCAGCGGGTGATGTTGCACATCCCGGATCCGAACTCCTCTTTGATCTTGGGGATCCTGTCCTCTTCATCGAGGGGGTGCATCTCGAGACTCGCGAGCCGCACCATGAATCTCGGGCCGACGAACTTGTCTTTGGCGTCGTGGTCCCTGACGACGTGGCACACGTCCTGACAGAGGAAACACTCGATGCATTTCCGGAACTCCTGGACCCTGTCCACGTCGCGCTGCATCATCCTGAACTGGCCGTCTTTGTCACGGGGTTTCGGTTTGAGCGGCGGGATGCGCTTGTTCTGCTCGTAGTTCCAGGAGACGTCGCACACCAGATCCTTGATGACTGGGAAGGCCTTGAGGGGCTGGACGCTGATGGTCTCATCCGGGGCGTAGTCGTTGAGCCGCGTCATGCAGGCCAGCTTGGGTTTGCCGTTGATCTCAACGCTGCACGAGCCGCACTTTCCGGCCTTGCAGTTCCACCGGACGGCGAGGTCGTTGGCCTGCCGGGATTGGATCAGATGAACCGCGTCAAGGACGACCATGCCTTGCTCGACCTCGACGTCATAGGACTCGTAGTCGCCCCCGTTGTCGTCTCCTCTCCAGACGCGAAATTTACGCTCAGGCATTGGCGGCCTCCAGTTCTTCGATGGTCGCGAACGCGATACCGGCGAGCTCTTCGGGCGGAGCGGATCTTTTGACCTTCTCTACCTCCATCGCTCCGTCGGCGCCTTTGCGTACGACGATGTTGACGGATCCCCATTCTTCGCGCTCGCCTTCGAAGTCGAGGCGGGTGTGTGCGCCGCGGCTCTCCTCTCTCATGAGCGCGGCACGTGTGACCGCCTCGGAGACCAGCAGCAGCGGCTTCAGGTCGAGCGCTTCGTGCCACCCGGCGTTGTACTGGCTCGCGGCGTGGGCCTTGACGTTTTGTGTGCGCTGGTCCAGCTGTTCGAGTTGGGTGAGGGCGGCGCTCATCTCCTCACCAGTGCGGATGATGCCGACGTTGTCTTGCATGACCTGCTGAATGTCCTCATGGATGAGGAAGGGGTTCTCCCCGGACTCCCTGTTGAGGATTGAACGGGCGTGTTCGACGCCCGCGGTGACCTGGTCTGCGGGGATGCCGGGCGCGGAGTCGAGGTTCTGGATATAGTCTCTCGCGCCAAGCCCGGCGAGTCGGCCGAAGACGACGAGGTCGGAGAGGGAGTTCCCTCCGAGGCGGTTGGCGCCGTGGAGCCCCGCGGCACATTCGCCGCAGGCGAACAGGCCCGGGACGGTGGTGCTCTGCTGGGTGTCCGCGTCGACCCGGATGCCCCCCATGAAATAGTGCAGGGTGGGTCCGACCTCCATGGGGTCTTTGGTGATATCGACCTCGGCGAGCTCCTTGAACTGGTGATGCATGGAGGGGAGCTTGCGCTTGATGAACTCTGCCTCGCGGCGATTGGCGATGTCGAGGAACGCCCCTCCGTGCGGAGAGCCACGCCCAGCCTTGACCTCCGCGAGGATGGAACGGGCGACGACGTCCCGGGTGAGCAGCTCCGGGGGGCGCCGGTTGTTCTTGTCGTCTTGGAGCCAGGCGTCGGCCTCCTCCACCGTGTCGGCGGTCTCGGGGGCGAAGCGCTCCGGGACGTAGTTGAACATGAACCGCTCGCCCTCGTTGTTGAGCAGGATGCCGCCTTCACCTCGAACGCCCTCGGTGACCAGGGTGCCTCGGACCGACGGCGGCCACACCATCCCGGTGGGGTGGAACTGCGTGAACTCGATGTCCATCAGCTCCGCGCCGGCCTCGTAGGCCATCTCGAGGCCGTCGCCGCTGTACTCCCACGAATTGGAGGTCACGCGCCAGCATCGCCCTCCGCCGCCGGTGGCGAGGATGATCGCCTTGGCTTTAAAGATGACGAATCGTCCGGTCTCGCGCCACAACCCCAAGACGCCTGACACCCGGCCGTTGTCGGTGAGGATGCTCAGGATCTTGCACTCCATGTAGACCTCCATCCCCTGATGGATCCCGTGATCTTGGAGGGTGCGGATGAGCTCGAGGCCCGTGCGGTCGCCGACATGAACCAGGCGGGGGTAGCGATGCCCGCCAAAGTTACGTTGATTGATCAGGCCGTCGCGCGTGCGGTCGAAGACCGCGCCCCACTCTTCGAGCTCGCGCACCCGATCAGGGGCCTGCTGGGCGTGGAGCTCGGCCATCCGCCACTGGTTGAGGAACTTGCCGCCGCGCATGGTGTCCCGGAAGTGGACCTTCCAGTTGTCGCGATCGTCGACGTTGCGCACCGCGGCGGCCATCCCGCCTTCGGCCATGACGGTGTGCGCCTTGCCAAGCAGGGATTTGCAGACCACGCCGGTGTCCAGGCCCTGCGCGGCGCACTCGATGGCCGCTCGCAAGCCGGCGCCACCGGCTCCGATGATGATGACATCGTGCTCTTGGGTCTCGATTTCATTCACATCGACCATAGGGTGTTCAGCTCTCTTACCAGGTGTTGTAGTCCGTGATGATTCCCATGGACACCAGCCTCACGTAGACGTCGGAGAAGCCGACCCAGAACAGGCTCAACCAGGCGAACAGCATGTGTTTGCGGTTGAGGATTGAGGCGAGGCTCCAGCCCTTGTGCCGGACGTCGCACACGGTGTTGCAGGAGAAGCAGTCCAGGCCACCACCGATGAGGTGTCTAAAGGAGTGGCACCCCGTGGTGTAGCCCGCGAGCAGGGTCGCGTTGATCAACAAGACGATGGATCCGACCCCCACGCCGAATTGACCGTCGCGGAAGAACGACGCGAACGCGTCGTAGTAGAGGATGACCACGAAGCCCAGGGCGAAATACAGCGCGTACCGGTGGAGGTTCTGGAACAGCAGGAGGAAGGTCTCTCCCCGGTATTTTCCCTGCCGGATGCCGCCCACAGCGCACGCGGGCGGAGAGGCCACGAAGGCGCGATAGTAGGCCTTGCGGTAGTAGTAGCAGGTGAAGCGAAAGGCCCCCGGGAACATGAGGATGAGAAACGCTGGGGAGTTTGGCAAGAACGACGGCCACCACTCCGGCCACGCGCCGATCCAGGCGTGCTCGATCGGTGCCGAACCAGCCGCGGCGGTGTCGATGTACAGCAAGGGCGAGTAGAAGGGCGACAGGTAGGATTCGTGGAAGTAGTGTTCGCCTTGGAACGCAGCCCACGTGGCGTAGACGCTGAAGCCCGACAACCCCAGCAGCACCAGCATTGGACCCAGCCACCAACGATCAATTCGCTCGGTGGCGCCGAGGACTCGCAGCTGGCTGTTTGCTATGTTGGTTCCCATTAAGAGCGAAGTCCTGAACTCAAGGTGTCCTACCTACGAAGCGTGCATAGCGGCCCACGTCAACGCACTGTACAATGGCGAGCAGAATACACATGTCGGATGTCATTCGTCAAGAACGAATGAACAGGATCCGAGCAGCGTCGACCGTCGCAGGTTAATCCGCTGGCCGGGACAACGTCGCGAGGTGCAGGTGATGGATGGGTCAGGATCGCGACGAGATCGCGGAATTCAGGCGGCTGGCGTGGGTGGGGCTTCGAGGATGAGACCGAGAGCGCGGGCGCGCCACGCCCGGACTTGGGCGAGAGGAGTTCCAGATCGGAAGCGTTGATGATGTCGCTTATCTTCGGAGGTGACGTTGCGTGAGGAGCAAGGAGACCGTGCCCTCGTCGATGGCGGAGATGAAGAAGATCGCGCTGTGTGACGCTCGCCCCAAACGCGCCCGCGGAGAACGTCTTGAACCCTCCGGAGCGCGCGAACGCGCGGCACGTCGCCGACGGGCGCTCGATGACAGCGCCTCGGCCCCGCGCGCACCCAGCCTCACCCCGAGCGTTCTTCGGCGCGACCTCCCACCGCCCCGTGGTGGCGGCCACGCAGGTTGGGGCTGACATGTTGTATTCGCGGCGCCCAACCCCAGCGCAAGGAGAGGTTGCAGATGGAGACATGGGCGCGATCTCACGGTGTTGAGGGCGCAGGTGAGGTGCTCGGCCCCGGTGGGTCGGGGTTCCGACGGCGGCTTCAAACAGTGGCGGATCGAGGTGTCCGACGCCATCGCGAGGGGGCTAGGGGCGTCGTTTGGGCGAGCGCGCGCGGTTCACCGGGTGCGGATCAACCTCCATGGGAATCTGATAAGGTTGGCGACCTATGTACCGCGTTGTCCTTGGATGTTTCGCAGTGTTGTGTGTCGCGGGGTGAGGCGACGAGGAGCCTGACAACAACCCTTTTTTGACTCAAACCGGGGCCGATGAGGGCAGCCCGACGTCGGCAGCGACGATCACCGACACCGCCTCTGCCAGCGCGGGAGAGACGACCGACTCCAGCGGCAGCACGGACACCACCGCCACCACCGACTCGGGCGGAGACGGAGACGGAGACGGAGACGGAGACGGAGACGGTGACGGAGACGGAGACGGAGACGGTGACGCGATCTGTACCGATGGGATGGCAGACCTCCCCGAGCTGTGTGACAACGAGGATTTCTTCGGGCTCGATTGCGGCGAACACACCGGCGGCACCTTTCCTCAGGGGAGCTTGATCTGCGTGGACTGCACGGAGATCGATGCTTCGCAGTGCTACAACTGTGGCGACGGCACCAAGCAAGAAGCGGAGGCCTGTGATGGTACGGATTTTGGGACCGAGTCATGCCAGGGGCTTGGGTTTGAGGGCGGCTCTCTGCTCTGCCTGTCGGGCTGTTCGCAGATCGACGTGTCCAACTGCACCGCCGGTTCCACCTGTGGAGATGGACTTATCGATCAAGGAGAGCAGTGCGACGGCGCGAATCTCAACGGCGCCACCTGCACCTCACTTGGGTTCACCGGGGGCGGGACCTTGGCTTGCAATTCCACGTCCTGCCAATACGACGTGTCGCAGTGCATGAACGATGGGGGCGGGTGCACCCCGGTGTTTGGCGGCTGCGGCCTCCTTGACGACAACTGCTGCCCCGGCCTCATCTGCGTCTTTGCCTTCGGCTGTCTCCCTGAATAGACAGGGCGCTCAAGTCATGAACAGGGGGTGACCCGCGGGCGGGCATTCCGTACCATCATGCGAATGGCGGAGGTGAAGCGCACGCGGATCAACAAGTACCTCAGCGAGGTTGGGATCTGTTCGCGTCGCGCCGCGGACACGTGGATTCGAGAGGGTCGCGTCACGGTGAACGGGGCGGTCCCCGAGATGGGCACCAAGATCGGCCCCGAAGACGTGGTGTGCGTGGATGGCCGACAGGTGTCGGCGCCGGTGGAGTCCCACGCCTATCTCGCCTTCAACAAGCCCGTGGGCATCGTGTGTACCACCGACACGCGCGTGGAACCCGACAATATCATCGACTTTATCGGCTACCCCAAGCGCATCTTCCCCATCGGACGGCTCGACAAGCCCAGCGAGGGGCTCATTTTGCTCACCAGCGACGGTGACATCGTCAACAAGGTGCTGCGCGCCAAGTACGGCCACGAAAAAGAGTACATCGTCCATGTGGATCGACCGATCACGCGGGAGTTCGTGCGCGGGATGGGGGCGGGGGTGCCTATTTTGGATACGGTCACCAGCCCATGCGAGGTCGAGCAGCTCAACCGCACCATGTTTAGGATCGTGCTCACGCAGGGTCTCAACCGGCAGATCCTACGGATGTGTGAGCACTTTGAGTACCGTGTGGCTCGACTCAAGCGTGTTCGCATCATGCACATCACCCTCGACGTGGAGGTGGGGCGTTGGCGTGATCTCAGCGCGTCGGAGCTCCAGCAGATTCATGAGTCTGTGCGCGCCGTGGACGGGGCGGACAGAGGGGACAGCTAGGGGCCCATGGCGACGGTGGTGCTGTTGAACAAGCCCTACGGGGTGCTCAGCCAGTTCACCGGTGGAGACGGGGTGCGCACGCTCGCCGAGTACGTCGACGTGCCGGGCGTGTACGCGGCGGGGCGGCTCGACAAGGACTCGGAGGGGTTGTTGGTGCTCACCGACGACGGCGCGCTGCAGCAGCGTATCGCCTCTCCCGGTCAAAAGACCCCCAAGTGTTATTGGGCGCAGGTGGAGGGGGCCGTGGATGAGGCCGCGGTCGCGGCTCTCGCCGCGGGGGTTCAACTCAAAGACGGGCGCACCCGCCCCGCGCGCGTTCGCAAGCTGGAGCCTCCGGAGCTGTGGCCCCGCGATCCGCCGATCCGCGAGCGCAAGTCGATTCCCACGTCGTGGGTGGAGCTTGAGATCGTGGAGGGGAAGAACCGACAGGTGCGCCGGATGACCGCGGCGGTGGGGTTCCCGACGCTGCGGCTGGTGCGGGTGCGGGTGGGGCGATGGTCGCTCGACGGGCTCGCCCCGGGGGAGAGCCGCGCGCTGACGGTGTGAGCTTCGTGGTAGGATTCAGGGTGTGTGGGGGTCTGCAGATCCGGACGGAGCGCGGCGATGAAATACGCCGACGCGATGCTCGGCGATCATCGCGAGCCGTACTGCGAGCTCGTGATGAACGAGGCGATTCACGCCAAGGTCATCACGGAGCTGTTGCCGCGGGCGACGCGATATGTGTGGATCATGACCGCCGACCTCAAGGACATGCACGTGCGAAAAGGGCGCCGGTTCGTGCCGTTCTTGGAGGTGCTGGCCGACCTGGTTGAGCGCGGGGTGGCCGTGCGCTTGTTTCACGCCAAGGAGCCCGGGCCACGCTTTCGCGAGGACTTTGACAAGCAGTCCGCGCTGCTCAAGTCAGACCTGTTTGAGCGGCTCTTGTGTCCACGTATTCACACCAAGGCGGTGGTGGTGGACGGCCGCGCGGCGTTCGTGGGCTCCGCCAACCTGACCGGGGCGGGGCTCGGGGCCAAGCACGCCGACAAGCGTAACTTCGAGGCCGGGTTCGTGACCAATATGCCGGCGCATATCGATCCGCTGGTGGCGTTCATCGACGACCTCTACCTCGGCAAGCCCTGCGCGTCGTGCAAGAGACGCGACGTATGCCCCGACCCCATCGCGTAGCGAGGGGCGAGGCATGCGCCGTGAGTTGTGTCGAAGAGACTCGTGGCCTAGGGGAACTTGACGGTCGCGAGCACGCTACAGATCGAGCCGAACGTCGCCGCGTCCGCGTCGAGGTCGCCGTTGTAAGGCCCGTTGAAGCTGTTGACCACGTAGTAGACGAACGTTCCGTTTGCGTCGGCGCCGCTGGCCCGCAGCGTCACGTCGAAGTCCTGGGTTCCCCAGTAGGTCATGGACGCGTCGTAGACGTTGGCGAAGATGCGCGCGGCGTCGCGCTCGGAGCCCGAGAGGGTGAGCTCTGCGTCCTCACGTAGATCGGAGACGAGCGCCCTGGCGCCGTCGAAGTCGTGGTCGTCCAGATCGTCGAGCAGCTCGCCGTAGGTGATCATGAGGTCGGCGAATCCGCTGCTGCAGGTCTGCTGGGCGGCGCTCTTTCCGGTCGATTGGCAGAGCGTCTTGAAGCTCTCCGCGAGCGGCGTGGCGATGGTCGCGCGCACCTCATCAAGATCGGGGATCTTGCCGAGCGAGGCCTTGCTCTGTTTGGCGTGGAGCTCCTTCGCGACCGAGCGGTAGACGTTGGTGAGGACCACGTCATTCACGACACCTCCGGACGCTTGAAAGTCTTGGATTCGAGAGACCATCCCGTCGAGGAGAATATTGTGGGCGATGCCGATATTGTCGACGTTCACATCGCTCGCGTCGATCTCCGGAAAGCCGACTTTGAAGGTGACGAGGTCATCGACGCTGCACTTGAGCTGTCCGTTCGCGCACATGGTGACCGTGTCGCAGGACTGCGCGAAGTGGGGGTCATTCCCCTTGCCGCCTGCGCCCTTCGTGGAGGTGTCTTGTTCGGCCTCGAGGCTCGTCTTGGTGATCGTCGAGGTCGTCTTCACCGAGACTTTCTTGTGCGCAGGGGCGCCTGCGGTCTCGTCGCGACAGACCAGCGTCGTCGCCGACGCATCGAGCGGGATATTGTGGGCGGGGTCGTTGATTCCTGCGGCGCCCCCGTGTCCATAGCAAGGATCGGCGGAGGGATCGTTCGGATTGTACGGCCCTGTCGTGCCGGTCGGGAAGGCGACCGTACCGTCAGCACACGGCGTGTATGGGACGCCGCTGATGGTCACTTCTGCGTGTGCACTCTGAAGGCCGAGGATCAGCAGGGTGGGAAACGCGAGCGATCGCAGCAGTCCAATGCTGAGCGTGGTGCGAGCGGAACGTTGGTGAAAGCGTGTCATGCCAGTTACTTCGCGAGCGGGTCGAGACTTGGAGAAAAAAAACCGACCCCGTGCGCGAGAGATGATTTGGTCGGCGCACGGGGTCGAGACTGCGGCTGGCGTGCCGAGGAGAGCCTCCGCGCGGCGCTACCGGGCGGAGGCTAGGAGGCGGACCACGGAGCCGAACAGCGCGCTCTTGTGGGGAGGGGCTCGGGACCACGCACGCCGACCAGCGCAACCTCAAGGCGTGGTTCGTGACCAATATGCCGGCGCGTCTCAACCCACTCGTGGCGAGTATCGATGATTTCTACCTCGGCGAGCCCTGCGCGTCGTACGAGAGACGCGCAGGATGCCCGGACCCATCGCCGCGTGAGGGGCGGGGCAGGTCGCCGGCAGTGTCGGACACACAGGTCGTCAGGGTAGGCCACCAGCGACAAGTTGACTACAGAACGCACCGAAGGCCGTTGAGTCGGCTAACCGCTTGGTCTCACCCTGCTCTGAGCCGCCATAGTTGTGATTTTCATAGTAATACCATGTCGCCCATGAGTCGACGCCGGTGGCCCGCAGCGTCACATCGAAGTCCTGGGCCCCCCAGTAGGTCATGGACGCCTCGTACACGTTGGCGAAGATACGCGCGGCGTCACGCTCGGAGCCCGAGAGGATGATCTCTGCGTCTTCGCGAAGATCCGAGATCAGCGCCCTCGCGCCGTCGAAGTCGTAGTCGTCCAGATCGTCGAGCAGCTCCCCGTACGTGATCATGAGATCGGCGAATCCGCCGCTGCAGGTCTGCGGGGCGGCGCTCTTTCCGGTCGATTGACAGAACATCTTGAAGTTCTGCGCGAGGGGCGTGGCGATGCTCGCGCGCACCTCATCGAGGTCGGGGAGATTGGCCATCGATGCTTTGCTCTGTTGGGGATAGAGATCCCTCACGACCGCGCGGAAGATGTTGGTGACGACCACGTCATCCAGCGCGCCACCGGCCGCTAGAAACGCGCGGGTTCGGGAGACCATGCCGTCGAGGAGGATATTGTGGGCAATCCCGATAGTATCGATGGTCACGTCGCTGGCGTCCATCTCGGGGAACCCGATCGTGAAGGTGGCGAGGTCATCGACGCTACACTTGGGCTGTCCGTCCGCGCACATGGTGACCGTGTCGCAGGACTGCGCGAAGTGGGGGTCGATTCCCTTGCCCGCCGCGCTTTTCGCGGAGGTCTCTTGTTCGGCCTCGAGGCTCGTCTTGGTGAGCGTCGTGGTCGTCTTCACCGAGATTTTCTTCTCCGGCGAGGTGTCTGCGGGTGTGTCTCGACAGACCAAGGTCGTCGCCGACGCATCGAGCGGGATCGCGTGGGCAGGATCGTTCATCCCTGCGGCGCCCCCGTGGCTGTCGCAAGGATCGGCGGAGGGGTCGTTCGGATTGTAGGGGCCCGTCGTACCGGTGGAGAAGACCACCGTACCATCGGCGCAGCGGACATATGGGACGCCGCTGATGGTCACTTCTGCGTGTGCGCTCTGAAGGCCGAGGATGAGCAGGGTAGGGATCGCGAGTGATCGCAGCAGTCCAATGCTGAGCGTGGTGCGAGCGGAACGTCGGTGAAACCGTGTCATGCCAGTTACTTCGCGGGGTGGGCGATATTTGGAGAAAAAAGAACCGACCCCGTGCGCGAGAGCTGATTTTGGGGGCGCACGGGGTCGAGAGGCGTGAGCTGCGACGCTCGTCAGCGGACGAAGGAGGAGAAGCAGGAGACCTCCGTCGTCATCGTGTGGCGGTCAGCAGCCGAGCCATCGAGGCATAGATCAGGGTTTTGTCGGGAGATGTGTATGGTTGAAGATGGGTATAAATCAAGGTTGAGATCGCATCGACCTTGCAGATCCGGAGCGGAACGCCGACATCGTGGCGGCTCCAGTAGGCCATGGAGGCGCGAAAGACACTGGCGAAGATAGTCGTCGCCTCGAGCTCCTCGTCTTGGAGCACCGTGCGAGCGTCGGCACAAAAATCGTCGATCACCTCCGCTCCGGCGCCGTAGTCGAATTCGTCGAGGGCGTCGAGGTGTGCGTTCACGAAGACCATCAGGTCGATGAAGATGTCGCTGCAGCCTCGCGGGAGGCATTGGGCGATGGGCGAAGTCTGCAGACACGGGCTGCTCGAGCGAAGGTGGGTGGAGTGAACGTGTCCCATACGTCTCCCTTCGCGCGCGCCCAGGAGTCTTGGGAGAACTCCTGCGGTGATCGCGATCACGCCCCCGCGAACCGGAGCGGCTGTCGAGCCGACTATTGACGTTCGACGGTGTACTCGAAGCCGTAGGTCTGGTTGCCCCCGAAAAACTCTGGGACGGCCGCGACGACCAGGTACACCTCGCTCACCTCCGCGGATGCCATCACTTGAACGTTGCCCTCGGTTTCGCTGCTCATGTCGAGGTTGGTGTAGACCGCGCCTCCCGGGCCCATCATCACCACGCGCCCTTCGAGGTGGGAGATCGCGCCCTCGCTCCCTTGGGCGTCGCCGGCGACGGTGAAGGTGTAGGTCGCCGCTTGAGAATTTTCGATCTTCACGACGTTGTAGCCCCAGCCTCGAGGGGTGAGCGCGTCGGGCGGCCGGAGCGCCTGACCGCCGGTGCCGGCGTCCACGTATTCGGCGACGTAGGGGTTGATGTTGTTGGGATCTCCCACCGCCATCACCTCGTTGCGAGCGCGGGCCACCTGCTGTGGCGTGAGGTAGTCAAAGTCCGCGGTGTTGTGGGCGGCCCAGTCGGCGAAGGTCGAGCGCAGGGTGTCGGCGCCGTACTCCGTGAAGTGAAAGCCTTGGGGAGAGGCGTCGATCATCCCGTAAAATCCGCTCGTGATCACATCGCGCGCGAGGCCAGCGACCTCCGTCAGATAAAATAAGTAGGTGTGCATGCCGTACTGCCGCACCTGAAACATCCAGTCGGTGGGGTCACCGGGTGCCTCATTGGAGAAGCTGTGCCACAGCGCCAGGTGCGGGTTGCCGTCGATGGCACCGGCCTCAATGAAGGCGTCGTCGGCCGTGGGGCGCCGCCACGCGCTGTACCATTGCGCGCTGCTCTCGATATACCACTGGGAATCGCCTTGGTAGGCGAAGCCGGGGGAGTTCGAACTGTATTGGAAGACGTGAAAGCCCTCGTGATCCACGTTGCCCTCGTCGAGGTGGGCGCCGTTGGGTAGGGTCAAAAATGGTTGGCCGAAGCTGTTGGTGCCTTGGCCGTTGGCCCATCCGGTGGGGAAGGGGTCGTCTTGTCCGTGGTGGATGTAGACGTTGTAGTAGACGCCCGCGCCGGGATTGGGAGGGTCTCGCATGTCGAGCTCGGTGAGGGAGCGACAGCGCACGCCGTTGAGGTGCTCGATGAGCCACGCGGCGTCGGCCTCGTGATCGAACTGCGGGTACCACCACACCGCCCAGATGCCCCCCGTGCGCACCTCCATGGTGTCGGGGTCGCCCCACACAGCTTCGAAGCTCAGATCATCGGGGAAGGGAGGGGCGAGGATGGGTGAGGCATCGCAGTCGTAGAGGGGATCGCCGTCACCGTCGCCGTCGCCGTCGCCGTCGCCGTCGCCGTCGCCGTCGCCGTCGCCGTCGCCGGCGCCGTCGCCGTCGCCGTCGCCGTCGCCAGTGTCCGCGGTGGTCTCATTGGAGCCGCTGTCCTCCCCGTCGCTGGACTTGTCATCGCTGCAGCCGGTGGCCACCACGAGGAGGAGACTTAAGGGGGCGGAGAGGAGCGCTCTAGAGATCACGCCGCGAGGCTAGCACGGCGCGCTGTCTCCACGTCATCGCGGACTCATGGGGCCGCTTCGTCGCCGGAGAGCCGCTTCGATGCGCGTCCCGAGGGCCACATGAAGGGGCTGAGAAGCTGCGGGAGCAGGCGCTGAGGGAACTCGGGGAGGCTGTCGAGTCCCACGCGGACAGGGGGCCGGCGATCACGGGGCCAAAAGAAGGTGCCGAAGACCAAGTCCCAGACGATGCAGTTGCTGCCGTAGTTGTGATTGGCCTCGTCGACGGAGGGGCTGTGGTGCCAGCGATGAAGCTCCGACATGGAGAAGAGGAAATTTAGCGGCCCGAGGCGCACGTCCACGTTGGCGTGTTGGAAAAATCCGTGGAGCAAGCTCCACACTGTGAACCCCACCAAGATCGTCTCGGGGGTGCCGAGCAAGACGAGCGGGAGCACCTGGAGTCCGTACATCAGCACGTTGTCGAGGGGATGGAACCGGGTGCTGTTGAGCCAGTACAGCCGCGGGGCGCTGTGGTGCGTGGCGTGCAAACGGAACAGCAGCGGGCGTTCGTGCATGAGTCTGTGCCACCAGTAGGAGCCGAACTCGCCGAGGACGACCGCCACGAGGAGTTGAGCACCCCACCAAAGCTGCGTCGGCCAAAGGGAGTGACCGGCGGCGTTCGCGAGATGGCCGCCGGCGGACATGAGCGTCGTGAGCGCCATCGTGTCGAAGAGGCGGGGAGCCGCGAACAGCGAGCTCACGGCGTAGGCGAGATCGGTGGGGACATCGTTGTGTCGCTGGTTCCAGGTGGTCTCGTAGGGGAGGACCCGCTCGAGGATGGTGACGGCGCAGGCGGTGGTCACGCTCACACCAAAGACCACCAGCGCGGGCGTGCCCCCGGCGTCGAGCCAGGCCCAGGTCGCCAACAGGGCCCCGAAAAATACGACGGGAAATGCTGTGATCGAGAGGGCTCGTCTCATCGCGCGCAGCCTAACAAACCCGGGCGGGAGCGGTCGGGGTGATGGGCGTCGACCATGAAGGCGCCCGGTGAGGCGACCGCGCGGCGACCCACGGGGCGCAGGAGCGGCATGGCGACGGCCATCGTCGCTCTGGTACAATGGAACCATGTGGCGGTACGCGCGAGAGATCACGTTGGTTGGCGTCTGCGCGCTGGCGCTTGGATGCGGGGGCGGGAGCAAGGGCGCTGATGAAGACAGCTCGGAAGGCGGCGACGGGACAGCCACCACCGGTGGGGACACCGACGGGGCGACGAGCGGCGACGGAGATGGAGACGGAGACGGAGACGGAGACGGAGACGGAGACGGAGAC
>JAAZXR010000067.1 GCA_014240065.1 Myxococcales bacterium | reverse complement strand
CCGCGCTACCCCCGCCGAAACGACCCTCGGTTCGGGTTTGCGCGTTGGACAACAAAATATAAGGCTCCGCGCTACCCCCGCCGAAACGACCCTCGGTTCGGGTTTGAGGTGAGAAACGACCCTCGGTTCGGGTTTGCCAGCGCCCAGCGCCCAGCACCCGAATCGAGGGAAGTCTCGGGTCGTGCGCGCGAACATCGGAGACGACTAGGGGCGGTCGAAGGCGGGGATCGCCAGGATCATCTGATCCACGTCGTCGAGGGCGTCGCTCAAGGTGGGGTCTTGGCCGTAGATGTCGTCGTAGCCGAAGCTGTAGACTTTGTTGTCGATGGCCGACGCGTGCATGATGCGGGCGTAGTGGTTGTACTGGCCGTCCGCGCGGGTGAAGAACTTGTCGGCGTCGTCCCAGTCGGTGTAGGTGGCGAGCACGCCGCGGTTGATCGCCGCGAGCAAGAGCGAGCCCAGGCGCTTGTGGCCGTCGCTGCCGCCGTTGTGCCAGGTGTTGTTCACGTCCTCGCCCGCCTCGAGCGGCGCGTCACATTCGAAGGAGATCCTGCTCGTGGGCTCGGACAGCATGTAGACCTCTCCCGGACTGAGGGGGTCGGAGGAGGGCGCCCCGGTGCACGTGGCCTCCATGACGCCGCCGCTCACGGGCAGCGTCGTGTAGGTGTATCCGTAGGCCCGCGACAGCGTGTCGGGGATGTCGAGGGGTGTGGTCTCGTACCCGGTCCACGCGGCGCTGATCGCCGGCTCGAGGAAGCTCGCGAGCGCACCTTCGGGGTCGATGGCGACCTTTTGTACCGGCGCCAGCACGCGCAGGGGGCTGTTGGGGGTGGAGGTGATGCCGCCGTCGGCGTTCACGTAGTTGCGAAATTCCTCCGGGGTGTTCGCCGCCTCGAACGCGGCGAGTACAGACGCGCGCGCGTCGTCCACAAATCCGACGACCCGGTCTTCTTTGCCCTGCGACTGCATGGTCATGCCGATCCCGATGGAGAAGAAATCCACCACGCTGGTGTTGGCGTACAGCGTGTAGAGCTGCGGCGCCGCGAGGTCGTCGGGGATCGTGGCGCTCAGCTCCATGAACTCCCAAAGCTTGTTGTAGTCGGGCGCGCCCGTGGGAGAGGGGAGCTGGAGGCTCAACGGGTCCGCGAGATCGTTGAGGCCGACGCCCTCGAGCTGCGCCCCAAACGAGAGGTAGATGCGACCAGACACGAGGTCCTCGCGTGGGCATTGGAACGAAAAGGCGCCGTCGGTCTCCACGGTCAGCGCGCTGAGCGCGGTGGAGTACAGCGCAAAGTCGTCTGTGCCCCCAAAGGGCACCGCCTTCGCGTCCGCTCCCGCGGGGTACTCGAGGTAATAAAACGCGGTCTTCTCCTTATTCTTCCCGATCACCGTGACCCAAATCTCCTCCGCCTCGTAGGGCGAGTCGTTCTCGATGCGCACGGTGAAGGCGGTCTTCGCCGGATGCGCGTCGGGAGCGAGATCCATCAAGATGATCTCGCCGTCGTCGTCGGCGGGGAAGTCCACCGATTCGGTCCACGAGGCGAGGCCGTAGCCCTGGGCGCGCAAGAATGTGAGCTCGACCGTCGCGGTATCCTCTGGGAAATCGGAGAACGGCACGTCCTCGTCGTAGGTCGCCTCGACGGGGCCGTAGACCCGTTCGCCGTCGGCGTCGCGCCCGAGCGCGCGCACGAGGGTGACCGCGCCGGCGTCGTAGGCCAGGTCGGGGGTGTCGTCCACGAGCCGCAGGGTGTTCACCCGCTGCCCGGCCTCGCCGTCCTCCCCGCACGCAAATCCCGTCCACATCGATACGCACACAAGGAGAGAGAATCGCCGCATGAAGATCGTGATAGCAGCATTCTCTTGGGCGTCCGCGCTCGCGGAAAAAAAACGAGTCCCGATTTCGTCCGCTGCATGGGTCAAACTCCCCACTGTGAGCCACACCGGAACATCGGGTCGGAACGCCGGGCGTCCTCAGCGCCCAGGTCATCGTGAGATGGGGATCTCGTAGATGTCGTCCTCCCGCGCCACCTCGTAGCCGCAGCGGGCGTAGGTGGCGAGGGCGGCGGCGTTGTCGGCGTTCACCTCGAGCCACACCCCGTCCACGGGGCCTCGAAGCGCGCCGTCACCGAGCGCGTGGGTGCAGCGAGCGACCATCTCCCGCCCAAATCCACGACCGCGGGCCGCGGCGTCGATGCACAGGTCGTGAATCCACACGGTGCCGTCGAGGTCCCGGCGCGCGTGCAGCTTGCCCACGACCGCACCTTCGCGCTCGACCAGCCACACGCGCCGGTCCGGATCTCCCGCGGTCTTTTGGTAGCGGCGCCGCATCTCACCGCGCTCGGTGCCGAAGGCGGCCGCGTCGAGCATGGCGAGCGCGGGGGCGTCGCCGGCGGTGGCGAGGCGCAGGCTCAAGGCGTCTCCCCACGGCGCGCCGGCGTCCCCCTCAAAGGAGCGGCGCATGGTCACCTCGCTGCGGGTGACGGCCGCGCCCCGCCGCGTCGCCCACTCTTGGGCGGGGGTGTGGGTGCTCGGGACGCGGGCGCAAAGGGTCGTCACGCCGTCGCTGTGCTGCTCGAGCAGGCGCTCCACGAGGGTCGTGGCGAGTCGGCGGGCGCGGTGGTTCGGGTCGACCACGCAGGTGAGCTCAAGGGTGCCGGCCTCGAAGATCAGCCCGGACGCGAGCCCGAGGAGCGCCTCGCCCTCCAGCGCCAACACGTGCAAGATGTCGGGGTTGTGCAGCCCCATGAGCGGCCAGTGGATCTTGGGCGCGCAGCCGTCGACCTCCTCCGCGCGGGCACACAGCGTTCGAAGCGCGTCGAGGTGCCCGGTCTGGAGCGCGCGGAGGGCGACGAGTTGCACCCCGCGAGCCTAGCAGCGCGCGGGGTGTTTCGGGGGGCTCGGTCGCCAGGACGCGCCGACGCCTACGAGCGGTCGGCGTGCACCTGCACCACCGGCGAGGCGTTCTGCCCGCTGCAGATCACCACGAGCAGGTTGGACACCAGCCGCTGGCGCTCCGATTCTCCGAGGGAGATTTTCTCGTCCTCAAGCCGGGTCACCGCCTCCTTCACGATCTCCACGCCACCTTCCACGATGGTCTTGCGGGCGTCGACGAGGGCCTGCGCCTGTTGCCGCATGAGCATGGCTTGAGCGATCTCAGGGGCGTAGGTGAGATCGTTGAGCCGCACCGAGAGGATCTCCACGCCGGCGTGTGCCACCGCTTCTTGAAGTTCGCGGATGTACGCGTCGCTGATCTCCTGGCTCTCGGCCTTGAGGCACGGCGAGCCGTCGGTGGTCTCGTAGGCGAAGGTGGCGCTCACCCGCTTGATCACCGCGCCGGTCTGGTCCTCCACAAACTTTTTGTGGTTCGAGACGTCGATGGCGGCCTTGTAGCAGTCGCGCACCTGCCACACGACCACCGCGCTGATCAAGATGGGGTTGCCGTTTTTCTCAAGCACGGTGGTGGTCTTCATGTCCGTCGACATGATCTGGGTGCTGATTTTCCTCAGTTCGCGTCCGGTGGGGTGAATCCATCGAAAGCCCGGCTTCCGGATGGCGCCCACATATTTCCCAAAACGGAGCACGACGATCTCTTGGCGCGGCGGCACGACAAAAAACCCCCCGAGCAAGATAGGGGGGAACAGAATACTGACGAGTATGACCAGCAGGATCTCCATGCTTGAGCATACCACCGCGCCCGGGTGACTATTCCCCACGCGCGCCCTTCGCCGCGGGCTCGCTGCTCGATGCCTCATACCTCCCTGTTTGACGAACCGGCTCGCGTCGACCAATATCCCTCCGTCTTGACAGACCAAGCCCCACAAGATCCCTCATGGATCCGCGCCGCGGCCGAGCTCTCGTCGCTCGAGCCCGATCTTGAGGCGGCTCCGTGGATCGCCGTAGACACGGAATCGAACTCCATGTTCGTCTATCGCGAGCAGGTCTGCTTGATGCAGCTCAACCTCGGCGGCGCCTTGTGGCTCGTGGACACGTTGGCGCTCGAGTCCGAGGACGTGAGCTCGAGCGCCTTGGCGCGCGCGCTCGTAGATCCGGAGGTGCCCGTGTACCTGCACGGGGGCGAGTACGACGTGGCGTGCCTCAAGCGTGAGTATCAGCTTGGGGTGCGCGGGGTGTTCGACACCCAGCAAGCGGCGGCGTTCTTAGGGATGCCCCGCACGGGCTACGGCGCGCTGGTGGAGGCGGCCACGGGCGTGGTGCTCGCGAAGGGTCACGCCCAATACGACTGGGGCACGCGGCCCATCGATTCCAAGGCCCTGCAGTACGCCATCGATGACGTGGTGCACCTGCCCGAGGTGGTCCACTGGATTCGTGAGCGCGTGCGCGACGCGGACCTTGAAGAGGAGGTGGCCATCGCCTGCGCGGCGGTGGAGGAGATGGAGCCCCACTCGGTCGAGGTCGACCCCCTCAAGTTGCTTCGACACAAGCACGCCAAGGGGCTCGACCCGACGGCGCAGGCGGTGTTGGTGCGCTTGGGCATGTGGCGCGACACGAACGCCATGCGCTTCAACAAGCCCCCCGGTCGGCTGGTCTCCACAGAGGTCCTCGCCCGGGTAGCGCGGGCGCAGCCCACAGAGATCGGGGCGCTCAAGCGCTGCAAGGTGGGGCCGCGGATCGAGCGACGCTTTGGACGCAGCTTGATGTCGGCCGTCGAAGACGGCCTCGCGAATCCCCCGGATCTGCGACGAGAGGCCGGGGCGCGGCCGTCCCAGACCACCCGTCGCAGGGCGGATCGTCTCCGCAGCTGGCGGCGGGGGGAGTCGGAGCGAAGGGCGGTCCCGCCTGTGGTGGTGCTGCCCCCGCGGGCGTTGGAGTATCTCAGTGAGCACGGCGCGGGGGACCTGAACGCGGTTCCACAGCTCGGCGTCAAGCGGGCAGCACGCTACGGGGAAGCGCTTCGAAGCGCGTGCCAATGAGTCGTTCGGATCGCCTCGTTGAGGACCGTTCGTCCGCCCTCCTCGCCGAATCCGAGGGGCGCATCTCGAGAGGATGCGCGGGGCAAACCTCATATATCGAACCTTTTTGGCGCGACAGCGCTCCTCCATGACATGGAAGTCGCGGTGCAAACTGGCGGGCGAAAGAAAACAAATCGAGCGATTTAACGATGAATCTGGCGCGCACTGCTCCGTCGAAGTAGCATCTGCGCGCTCGGGTAGCGCCGTCGCCGTAGGCGGTCTCCTCGCCCCGCACGAAAGACAATCGATATGCGAACCAACAAACTGAATTTCTTAAAATCACTGACCACTTCCACCTTGCTCCTGGCAGCGACCATGGGCCTCACAGCCAGCGGCTGCATCACCTCGGATCCGTTCGACGATATCGGGGCGGGCTTCGACTGCGAGGCTGACTTTGAGGCGAAGATGGACTCGCTGCAAGCCTCGGTAGACGGACTCATCAGTGTCTCGGGAGACATCCGGGCCGACGTCTTCCTCGCCTGCCAAAACATCGCCAACGACCTGGGCGCCGACGGCGTGCCCGCCATGGACCCCTCGTCGGCCACCGACAGCGACCTTGAGACCGCGTGCAGCTTGGCCCAAGGTGCCATCGACGCGGAGATCAGCGCGGGCGTCACCATCGACCTCGTCATCGAGCCTGGCTACTGCCAAGTGGCCGCCGAGGCGCAGCTCTCCTGCGAAGCGAGCTGCGATGTGAGCGGCGGGTGTGACCCCGGCAGCATCGACGTGCGCTGCGAGCCCGGCCAGCTCTCCGGCGAGTGCACCGCGGAGTGCAGCGGCGAGTGCCGCGCCGAGGCCAACGTGGACATCGCCTGCGAGGGCACCTGCCAGGGCACCTGCACCGGCGGCTGCGAGGGCACCTGCGCCGTGGACGACGGCATGGGCGGCTGCGCTGGCGAGTGTGAAGGGACCTGCTCCGGCAGCTGCTCGGGCACCTGCCAGATCGACGCGGGCGCCAGCGTGACGTGCGAGGGCACCTGCAAGGGTGACTGCTCGGTCGAGTTCACCGCGCCGAGCTGCGAGGGCGAGCTGACCCCGCCGAGCTGTGACCTCGACGCCGACTGCCAGGCCGGCTGCGACGGCCAGGCGAAGTTCGAGGCCGAGTGTGTGCCCCCCGCGATCTCCGTGGCGGTGAACGCCATGGCGAACGCCAGCTTGCAAGGGACCCTTGAGGCCAACCTGCCGGCCATCCTCAGCGTGGTCGACACGCGCGGGGCCCTCATGGTGGATGCCGCGGGCACCGTGGCCACCTCCTTCGGGAACGTGGTCGCCGAGCTGACGACCTTGCCCGGCTGCTTGCTGGTCTACAGCGGCGACTTCGCGGCGCAAGCGTCCGCTTCGGTCGAGGCGAGCGCGAGCGTGAGCGTGAGCGTGACCGCCAGCGCCTCCGTGGGCGGCTCGGCAAAGGGCGGCTGATCCCGCGTCGCTGGCCCCACCAAACGCCCGTCGCAGTCCATGCGGCGGGCGTTTTTCGTGGGGGCTCACGGCGTGTCCGTCGCGGTGAGGTGTGTTCTTGAATGCCGCCGCGATTGGTCCGTCGATTATTAAGTTATGATGAGAGAGGCGCGTCGGCGACGTGGGATGAGGACAGTAGAGCCACCGATGATCCGGGAGACCGTTGCGCGCGAAACGAAGGACTCAAATGAAAACTCGTACACGAATCATTCTTAAATCTTTGACGCTCTCGACCGCGCTCGTGACGATGGCGGGGCTTACGTCCAGCGGGTGCCACGTTCTCGGCGGGGTTCAGCCCGCGGCGAGCGCTGTGGGAGGGGGCGCGTGCGCGGCGGATTTCTCGGCGAAAATGAACTCGCTGCAAGCGTCCGTGGACGGTCTCGCGAAGGTCTCGGCGGAGATTCGCGGGGATGTCTTCCTCGCGTGTCAGAACATCGCCAACGATTTGGGTGCGGACGGGGTGCCCGCTGTGAAGCCGGCCTCGGCCACCGACGACGACATGAAGACCGCGTGTAACCTCGCCAAAGGTGCCATCGATGCGCAGGTCAGCGGCGGTGTGAAGATCACGCTGGCCGTGGAGCCGGGGTACTGCGAGGTGGCCGCCGACGCGCAGCTGTCGTGCGAGGCGAAGTGCGATGTGAGCGGCGGGTGTGATCCAGGCGGCGTGGAGGTGCGCTGTGAACCCGGCCAGCTCGCCGGTGAGTGCACCGCGGAGTGCAGCGGCCAGTGCCGCGCCGAGGCCAACGTCGACGTGGCCTGTGAGGGCAGCTGCCAAGGGACGTGCACCGGCGAGTGCAGCGGCACCTGCGCCGCAGAGGACGGCAACGGCGGCTGCGCCGGCGCGTGCGACGGCACCTGCAAGGGCACCTGCAGCGGCACCTGTGAGATCGACGCGGGGGCCAAGGTCGCCTGCAACGGCACTTGTAAAGGGGAGTGTTCGGTGGACTTCACCGCGCCGAGCTGTGAGGGAGCGTTGACCCCGCCCAAGTGTGACATCGACGCGGACTGCGAGGCGGGTTGCGACGGCCAGGCGAAGTTTGAAGCGGAGTGCGTCCCCCCGCGCGTCGCGGTCGCTGTGGACGGCTCGGCCAGCGCCAAGCTGGCCTCCACCCTCGAGACCAACCTGCCGGCCATCGTCAGCGTGGCCGGCACGCGCGGGAAGCTCGTGTTGAGCGCGACGGGGAATGTGGCCAACGCGTTCGGCGACGCGGTGACCGAGCTGGCCAACCTGCCGGGCTGCCTCCTCGTCTTCGCAGGAGACTTCGCCGGCCAGGTGGCAACCTCGGTGGAGGCGAGCGCGAGCGTGAGCGTGAGCGTGAGCGCCAGCGCGTCCGTGGCGGGCTCGGCCAAGGCCGGCTGATCGCGCGCAGTCGCAGACACCAAACGCCCGTCGCGGTCCATGCGGCGGGCGTTTTTCGTGGGGTCTCACGCCGCGTCGTGGAGCGTGCCGGCCTCGAGGGTGAGCACGCGCCCGCGGCCTTCCGGCCCGTCGCCGTCGCTTCGCAGGGTGCAGGTGAGCAGGCCGGCGGCGAGCTGGGCGCCGGTCATGGTGGCGTAGCGGCGGTGCAGCGCGCGGCCAAAGCCCGCGACCTTGCCCAGGGCCGACAGCCCCTGCATGACCACGGCACCCACGCGCTCGCCGGTGCGGGCCTCGTCGCGGTCGTCCCCGGTGATCAGGCCGGGTCGGGCGATGACGTGGGTAAGGCCGCTCGCGGCGAGCTTCGCCTCGACCCGAGCGCGCGCGGCCAGGTAGGCGTTGCGCGCATGGGGGGAGACCCCGGCCGCGGAGAGGTAGACGAAGCGCGGCTGCGGCGTGAGCAAAGCCGCCGCGTCGATGAGCATGGCGGTGAGGCCGTAGTCCACGGCCTCGTAGGTCTCGGGGACGGCGCTGCCCAGGCCCTGCCCGGCGCGGGCGCGGGTGGTGCCCAGCAGCCCAAACACGTGCGTGGGGCCATGCGTGGCCAGGGCGGCGGTGATGGCCTCGGCGGTCCAGGGGCTCGCGTCCACCGTGGCGCCCATACCCTCGAAGCGCGCGCGCCAGTGGTCGAGGCGGGCGCTGTCGGGCCGCACGTGGGCGACGACCTCGAGGTCGCGAGCCCGCGCGATCTCCACAAGATGACGCCCGGTGTAGCCCGTGGCGCCGGCGACGAACAATCGTGCAGTCGTCACTGCCTGCAATCGATCCAATCCTCGCCGATCACCGTGGGACGAAGTACGCTCCAGCGTCCGCTGGATTTCTTAGGACCGATCAAGACGTCGTCGTAACCGTCGCCGTTGGTCTCGCCAATCCAGATCCGCTCCGTGTCGTTCCACCAGCCGTCCAGCGTATCCACCGCAAGCTGTCGAGACACGACAAACTTCTCGCCGTCGGACTGGAGCACGTTCCACTCCCCGGTCCCCTTTTTGGGGCCGATGAGCACGTCGTCGCAGCGATCCCCGTTGACGTCGAGCACGCGGATGCGCGGTTCATCGTTGTGCCAATTTTTATATCCCAGCCCGAATTCGTCCACCCACCGGCGCCGGTTGGCGACGCCCAGGTCGAGGAGGACATCTTCTTTGGTCTCGGACCCTGGATTGGGATCGGTCGAGGTGATCGCGAACCAGGCGCCGTCCGAGCGGGGTCCGATGAGGAAGTCGTCGCAGCCGTTGCCGTCCAGATCCATCACGCGGATCCGGTCGGCGTGCTTGTACCAGTTCTCATATTTATTGAGGACCACGCCGTGGTCTTCGAGAGAACTGTTGGCGCCGGTTCCTTGCGAGGTGAGCGCGTACCACTCGCCGGTGCTGCGAGGCCCGATCACGATGTCGTCCCTGTCGTCGCAGTTGACATCAGCGACCCAGATGCGCTCGGGATCGTCGTACCACCCCTCGTAGCCGTTCGCGATGACCCCACGGTCGATCAAGTTCGGTTCGCCATCACCGGTGAGAGCGTTCTCGATGAGGTACCACTCGCCGGTGCTGCGAGGCCCGATGACCACGTCTTTGTCGCCGTCGCCGTCGAAATCCATCCATCGGATGCGGTCGGTGTTGTCGTACCAGCCCCCGTACGCTTCGAGCACAACGTCGCTCTCGTCGAACCCGGCGCCGTTGGAGGTCATGACGTACCACTCGCCAGTGCTGCGAGGCCCCACCACGATGTCTTCCATGCCGTCGTCGTTCACGTCGACGGGGTAGATGCGCTCCGCGTCATCCCACCACCCCGCGAACTCACCGCTGGTCCATTCGCCCGCGTCGATGAGCGCTCCGTCTGTGTGGCTCGTGATCACAAACCATTTGCCTGACGACTTCTTGGGGCCGATGACCACGTCTGACTGTCCGTTGCCCGTGACGTCCATCAGCCGGATGCGGTCGGTGTTGTTCCACCACCCTGCGTATGCTTCTAGCGCGTTGGTGACGATGTCGGCGAAATAGGAGCGCTCGGTGCGGCCCGCGCCGGGCGTGCCCGCGACCTTCTCCCATCCGTAATACACCGGCACCGTGTAGTAGACCCACGGATAGTAGTCTTTCCATTTCTTAACGATTTGAAAGAACCGAGCCCCCGACTCGGACACCGACCACAGCCGCCCTCTGGACAGCGCGAGATCCTCCGCGCCCGCTGCGAATTGAAGCCGGGTCACGAGCGAGAGAGTGTCTTGGGTCTTCGGGATCGAACACGAGGCGCCCCGGGGACAGTAGAGCTCATCGAGCATGTACTGCTTCAGCTTGATGTCTCCGCCGCTTTGTGACACGAGCATCATGTCGCTGTTTGGCGTGTGCTGTACGTCGACCCCTTGGCTCTGGTAGGGGATTCGGAACTTTCGGCACCATGAGCGGCGCGGCGTCACGAGGGCCTCGTCGACCGTCCAGTCCACGCCGTCGTCGGCGTCGCTCTCGAAGGGGTCACATGCCTGCGCGAACGCGGGCGGAATGTCGGTGGAGGCCTGAATCTGTGTAGGGTCGAGGTCGAATGTGAGCAGGTCCCCTGATTGCGCGTCAAGCCAGTACTGGTATGCGTAGGGCTTTGCGGCCTCCCCGTCAGGGTATTTGCACTTTGACGAATTCTTGCAATATCGGCCGACGAGCAGACTCGGGGCGCCGTCCAACGTGACGAACGACACGAATGAGCTTGCCATGGTCTTCCATCGTCCGGAGGGTATGATGGGGTCACAGTCGGCCGTTCGCTGCGGATACAGCCGGCTCTCGTCGAGCCCTGGCAGTTCGTAGCGCTCGATATACGGGTGATTGAGGCCCTCTGGGTCATCGCTACGGTTTGGGTTGGACGACACGTAGAGCGCGCCGGCGTAGTAGGCGATCCCACCCACGTGAGAGTTGCCGAGGAGCCCGTTGAGCCGGAAACATCGGCGGTGCTCGTAGGGGCGCTCGTCGGTACCCGGGACAATCTCCGAGATGACGGAGGCGCGGTCGAAGTCGGCGCGGTCCTCCGCGTCTTGATCTTCAATGTTGCGCCAGTACGACGAGATGTAGAGGAACTCACGGTCACACGTCTGGTCACCCTCGCACGACGACGCGACCCCTTGGGCAACGTAGTCCTCGCCGAGAAATGGGGCGAGGGTCGCGGCCTGTACGCGACCTGCGGGCTTGGGCGGAAAGAGGTTCAACCACCACTTCCAGAGGGTGGGGTTCCTGGGGGGCGAATTGGTCTGTAGTCGCAGGGGCGGTGGCGGCGACGATTCAGTATATACTGGAGGTTCGTCGAACTCGGCGCCTCCCCTCGTCGACAAGTTGTCCCAGTGCTCAGTTTCCTCGCCTAGACCACATCCACCGCTGTACAGCGCGCCAATAACGAGGGCGCTGCCTGCTATGAGACGTGCATATGCTCGACACCAAATTTCCACTTCAACCGCCACGGTTGAGAAGCTACAGGAGGTGTGGTCACGCGGTCAAGGTGCGTGGGCGGCGTTGAAGGTCGCGCTCGGGCCGTACCGGTTTGATGTCCGGCGTCGGATGGAACTGTTCCGGACCAACGGTGGTAGCGCCCGCAGGGCTGGTGCCTAACGCTTCCAGACGATGCGCGGAGCCGTCACCCGTGCGTGATGCTGGTAGGGGTGCCGCTGTCGGTGCCATGCTCGAGCGATCGTGCCGTTATTAACGCCGTGCTGTCTCCCTGTTCGGAGGTCTAAATGGACTGGCGACGAGGGCGCATACGAACTAGAGCACGACGAGCGTTGCCGTGGCGTCGGTGCGCGTGGAGAAGCTTCCATGCCTTCGCCATCATGTCCGTTCTTAAGAGGTTGAGACTTCGAGAGTCAGGGTTACTCGCGGAGGCGTTGAGTCGTCAACGAACTAAACAGTCCGTAGATCACGGAACCTTGTCGACGGCAGAGGAAAGATGCTCGAAGAGTCTTTTCGCGGCGGCACCAGGATCGAAAAACCGCTGCGATACGATCGCCTTCATGGCGTCGGCGCGATCGGCAGGCACGCGGGGCTCGGCGAGGATCTGCTGCAGCGCGGACATGCACGAGCGGGCGTCGTGAAAGGGCACGGTGGCCGCCTCGATGCGCTGCATGGTCTCGGGGTCGGACATGGTGCGTCTGGCGTCGTCGGTGTCAAAGTAGACGATGGGGCGGCCGGTGACCATGTACTCGAAGGGGGTTGAGCCGTAGTCCGTGATGAGGACGTCGGCGGCACCAAGATAACGGCTGGTGTCGTCGTCCTTGACCCAAACGAGCTTGCCCTCGTCGTGTCGCCGCTGCAGAAACTGGTCCCAGCGTTTTTGCTCGATGGCGAGCGGAATGGTCCGCAGGCTGTCGCTGGACGGCAGGCTCATGGGATGTGGCTTGACGAGGAGCTGCACGTCGTGGCCGATGAGCGTGTCGATCACCTCTGCTCCCACCTGGTGGAGGCTCTGCTCGACATTCCAGGTCGGGGCGTACAGGACCGTCGTACGCTGAGGGTCTGCGCCGTAGTCCCGCAGCACGGCGTCGCGGTCCACGTCACCACGTGCGAGCGGGTCAAGCTTTGGATATCCCACCAGCTTGGCGGCGTCAGCATGTTTGAGAATGCCCGAACCCCGGAGGATCTCTTGATGTCCCTGCGAGAGCGCGGCCACGAGATCGTAGTTGGCGAGGCGTGGATGAAAGGTGATGTCCTGGCCGCTCACGAGAAATTTATGCGCGACCCCGTGAAAGATCTGGGCTGATTTCCACGCACGCGCGAGTACCGGAAGCAGGCTAGCGAAGCTGCACTCCACCACCAGGTCCCAGCGCTGAAACGCAGCTTGCCAGGCGGTGATGCATTCGCGCGCTGGCACCCCGTATCTTCCAAGCAGCTCGGCTGGCGAGGTGTACATCTTTCCGGGGTCTGCGAATGCAAGCTCGAAGTCTCCGTCCTCACGGAGCAGCTCAATCAACGGTGCATATAGCGGATAATGATTGGCGAGATTAACGTTGAAGAGGACGCGTCGCGGCGCGTCGGGGGCCGGCGAGCCGGGGGGCCAGAGGCGTCTTGGTAGTGCCGTCGCCGCGATGGTGAGCTGGCGGGCAACCCACGGTCGCCAGTTGCCGGTAGCGATCATGGTGGGCGCTCCGATGAGAAACAGCTGGAGTTTTTTCTTCAGCCAACTCATGCGTGGTCAATGTGGCCTTTTGAGGTTGTAGAACGGTCGCAGGGCTCGGCGTCCTCATCGCCCTGTCTAGGTATCGAATGACTCCTGGCAGGATAACGTTCCACTAGGTGAGGCATGCGTGCGAGCGCTCCGTGACTGACTAGAAGGTTGACGAGAAATCCAAATCGAAGGGTCAACGCGAGGGCGAGACCGTCGGCGCCGTCGAGCCCGATGCCCTCGAAGGTGAGCAAGGAGATGGCCTCCAGCGCCCCGATGCGGCCGGGGATGAACCCGAGCAATTGGGTCACCGCGCGGCGCATGGCGTTGAACAACACCGCGGTCAGCAGACCACCTTCGATCCCGAGCAGCGTGACGGCCAACCAGATCTCCCCGATTCGAATGGTCTGGCCGAGCATTCGAAAGCCCAGGAGTCGAAGGAAGTCCCGCCGCCGATCGCCGACCGCGGAGGCGAGGTGGGTGTCGAGTTTCTGCGCCCAGGCGAGGGCCCGGTCTTTGCGCCGACGGACAAACGAGAGGGGGAGCGCCCCGAGGATCCGGCTCACGCGCGCGCTCATCCCGTGACGCACGAGGCTGATGATGATGACCGAGGGAAGGGCCGTGAGGATGCACGACAGCAACAAGAGCTGGGCGGCGAGCGGGTTGTGAAAGTCGAGGGCCCACGCGATCGCGGGTCCAACGCTCGCGTAGAGGTTGTTGAGGCCGGTCCCCAGCGTGCACCACACGGCGGCCCCGGCGATGCCCGCGCTCGGGAACCAGTGTCGCAGCACGCTGAGCTTGATGACCTGGCTGCCGTGGTTGCCGAGGGGCAAGATGGCGTTGAGCGCCGAGCCGGCGCGCTCGACCTGCACGAGCGTCCAAAACGGGATCGCCTTACCGCGCCCTGGGAGCGCCGTGCGGTAGGCGAGGATGGTCATGAGCGCGATGGCCGACCACGGGATCAAGAGCAAGAGCCAACGCCAGCCCACGCGCTCGAAGACCTCGGTGATCACCTGGACGCCGTCATTCTTGTAGAGCACCCAGGCCAGGAGACCAAACGCCACAAACGGGGCCCCCCACCGCGTCAGGCGCTTGGTGGGGGTGTCTGCGGGTGCGGTGTCGACCTCCATGTCGGTTTGGGTATACCCGATTCGGTGGGTGGAGGCTCGGTTTTGGACCTCCAGGTTCAAAGTTGATTTTCGTGGAGGGACGTGCCAACACCAGCGACGTGACGGGGAACGCAGCGCTCGTGGGTGTGATCGTCGTGCCTGCGGGGTTTGACACGGTCACGCCGATCGGCGGGCTCAAGCCCCTCGCCCGTCACGCGCTGTCGCTGCAGGCGGCCGGGGTGACCCGCATCGAATGCGTGGGTCCCGGCTCCGAGGAGGATTGGGCGCACCCGGCGTTGAAGGTCCCCACGCGCGCGGGAGCCGGGCCGCCCACGCTCGACGGAGGCGAGCACGCGTTGTTCGTGCACGCGGCGTGCAGCCCCCATTGTCTCGCGCCCAACTACGTCGCCAAGAAGTGGCGCGACAAGGAGTGGACGGCGCCCACGTGGCTCGGGTCTGAGGCGGGCATGCTCGGGGTGCTCGACGCTGCGACTGTCCCGCTCGCGTGGGCCGCCGTCACGGACGGTGCCGAGGTCCGCGCGGGGTCGACCCAGGCGCTGCCGGAGGGGATCTTTGTCGTGCCGGCGTCGACTGTGTCGGAGCGTCGGGCGGCCACCACGCTGCACCTGCTGAGCTTGAGCAAGGTCACCGGAGGCGTGATCGATCGCCTGGTGATGCGACCCGTGACTCGGCGATGGACGCGCGTTTTGTGCCGCACGCCGGTCACCCCCAACATGGTCTCGATCTTCAGCATCGCGCTCGGCTTGGTCGCCGCGTACCTGGTGAGCTTGCCCGAGGTGGGCGCGGGCATGTGGGCCGGCGCCCTCTTGATCGCCGTGCGCTTCATCGATTGCGTCGACGGAGAGCTCGCCCGGCTCAAGTACATGGGCTCGCGGTTCGGCGCGTGGCTCGACACCATGGGGGATGGGGTGGGCATCTTCGCCTTCGTGCTCGGCGTGTGGATGCACGTGCTGGCCACTGAACCCGCGGACCTCCCACGGTGGCAGGCGGTGGGGGTGGTGGGCTTGGCGTCGTGGGTGATCGTCCAGGTGGCGCAGGTCCTCGCCTCCCGACAAATCTCCGGGTCGGGCTCGGTCCAAGAGATCGCGTGGGGTCACCTGCAGGTCGAGCGAACGTGGTCGGAGCGCCTCGTCGCCGCGTTGGCGGTTTTCGCGCGAATCGACACCATCGGGGTGGCGTACGGCGTCTTGACCATGGCGGGTTGGTACCGGGCGTTGCTGGTGGTCCATGCTGTTTCGGCGACATTTGGAGCGCTCTACTTCTCGCTGCAGCTGTTGCGAAAACGGGTCGGGAAAGTCTCCGCGGCGTAGCGAGACGTGCTACTTCAGGCGTAGGCCCGCGTGACGCGGGAAACGCGCATTATGATTGGTGTCGTCCTCGTCGCTGGAGTCTCCCGCCGCCTTTATCCGCTCACCGAGCATCGGCCCAAGTGCCTGCTCGAGGTGGGCGAGCGGACTATTTTTGACCATCAAATGAATTCGCTGCGGGCCTGCGGGATCCGTGAGGTGTGCTTGGTACTCGGCTATCGGCGCGAGCAGATTTTGGCGCACGCCCACGCAGAGCACCCCGATCTGCGCTTCCACGAGGTGGTGAACCACCACTTCTTTGAGACCAACACGGCGTCCTCGCTGTTCGCCGCGGGCAAGCACTTCCTCGACCGCGACATGGTGCTGCTCAACGGCGACGTGCTCTTTGACTCGCGCGTGATCGAGCGCGTGGTCAAGGCCCCCAACGCCGTGTCCATGGCGGTCGAGGCCAAGCCGTGCGGAGATGAGGAGGTCAAGGTGATCGTGGATGACGCCGGCCGAATCCAAGAGATCGGCAAGGAGATCGACATCGGTCGCTCCCTCGGCGAGTTCATCGGGGTGGCGCGTTTCTCCGCGCTCACCACCACGAAAATCTACGACGCGCTCAAGGCGGTGGTGTCGACCTCCGAGGGGCGCAGCGACGCCTACTATGAGCGCGCGCTCGCGTCGCTCGTGAGCGACGTGCCGCTCACCTCCGTGGAGGTCACCGGCCTCCCGTGCGTGGAGATCGATTTCCCCGAGGACTACGAGCTCGCGCGTCGCGACATCTTCCCGCGCTTCGCGTCGTCGTAGGGCCGCGAAAATTGAGCGCCGCGAAGGCTCGCACCGGACGCGTTACGCCTCGTCGCGCCCGGGCGCTCGCGCGCGGCGGCGGCCGGGGTGAAGGGCGAGGAAGGCCACTGAGACGCAGCAGAGCACGCTCACCACGCCGAGGGTGCCGATGCTGCGCAGGCCCGGGTGCTCCGCGACCAGCAGCCCCGCGAACCCACCCATGGTGGTGAGCGCGGAGATCAGCGTGGCCCGCGAGGTGTGGCCGACGGTGCTCTTGGTGCGCGCGTGCCACAGGTGAATGCTGGTGTCGATGCTCAAGCCGAGCACGGCAGGCATCACCACCAGGTTGAAAAAGTTGAGATGGATCGGCAAGAGCCCCATCCAACCCACGGTGAAGCCCAGGCCGAGGACCAAGGCGCCGAAGCACGCGAGGGTGGCGCGGATCCGCCGCAGGTCCAGGGCGATGAACAACAAGATGATCGCGAGGGCGGCCAGCGGCAGGCGGCGCGCGTCCACGTGCATCGCCGCCACGAGATCCGCGAACACCAATCGGCTGTCGGCGCGGCCCACGGAGTCCGGGAGGATCGCGTCGAAGCGGCGCTTGACGGCGACGAGCTCGTCGAGGTGACCTCCGCGAATGCGCAGGCAGACGTGGCCGAGGCGGTCGTCGACGTCGTCGCGCTCAACGAAGGGCTCGCGCGCCCAATCGGGGAGCGCGGCCGGCTCGATGGGGCTCGCCTTGGAGAGCCGCTCGAGCGTCTCAAGGTGGGTGCGGTAGCTTTGGGCGCGCGCGTCCAAGTCGGGCAGCTGCGCCAAGAAGTCGTTGGCGAGGACGCCAACTTGCGCGAGTCGGTCGCGCTTGGCTGCCTGGGCATCCGGCAGGATCTTGGCGACGCTGTAGACCCCGTGGATCCACGGTTTTGGGGGGCGCCCTTCGAGGGTGGGCGCGCCGGGTAGCAGCCGCTGCTCTCGTTGTTCCGCGGCGAGGGCGTCGACAGCCGCCTCGAGCCCCGCGCGCTCCTCGGCGACGAGCACCACCGATTTGGGGCAGCGCCCGGTTGCCGAGCCGTAGCGGATGCCCGTCCCTTTCTTGGGCTGGGCGTTGAGCTGTCGCAGGTCTTTTTCGAAGGTGAGGCGCGGACCACCGACCACGGCGCAGATGGCCACGGCGCCGAGGACGAGCCAGCGCCACGGCATCGCGCGGCCGCGCGAGCGGTTCGTCGCTTTGGGTGGGGCGGCAGCCGGGGGCGGCGGGGTGGGCCAGAGGGTGTCGACCACGGGCACAAAGAGCACCGCGCATACAAAGCACAAAAACACCCCCACGGCGGAGATGGCTCCGAATTCACGAAACGCCTTGAAGTCGGCGATGCCCAGAATCGCGAGGCTGCTCGTGGTGGTGAGCATGGAGGCGGTGAGGGGGCGAAGGTGGCGCTCGATGACGTCGCGCCACCGCGCCGCGTGGTCGCCGGGTCGCAAGGCGAACAGGTGCACCGAGAAGTCCACGCCCATGCCGAACAGCACCGCGAACAAGAAGATCGTGAGGGCGTTAAGCTGCGGCAACATCATCCGGGCGCACGCCAGGGTGACGCAGGTGGCGATCCCCATGGGCACGAGCACCAGGGCCAGCGCGCGCAGCGTGCGAAAGCCGAAGACCAGCACGCAGGAGACGAGGAGCACCGCGAGCAGCGTCGCTCGTTTCGCGTCGCGCAAGATGGTGTCGATGTCCTTGGACACGTTGTAGGCCGCGACGATTTGCACACGCGCGTTTGGGGCGATCCCCTCGGCTTGGAGTGCCGCGGCGCGGGCCTCGATCCGCTCGGCGACCTCTCGCGCGAAGGTGATGTCCGTGGCGGGTTTGGACAGCACCGCTTTCACCACTTGCACCTGCCCGTCGGCGCTGATGAAGGGATCTTCGAGGACGTCGTGCCACTCGATCTCGCCCTCGGCGGTCTCCTCGGGCCAGATGAGGTCGATCTCGCGGGCGCTGAGATCCCCGCGCGCGGCGAGGCTTCGCTTTTGTTCGCGGACCCACGCGGCGATGTCGGGCGAATCGGCGTCGGCGTCGGCGTCGGCGTCGACGTCGACGGGCGCAGGCGCGGGAGCCGAAGGAGCCCCGTCGTCGTCGGCGTCGGCGTCGTCGCCAAAGTCGTCCCAGTTCTCCCCTGCGAGCACCTCGTCGATAGGGACCGCGTCGCCCGATCCCTCCGCCCCCACATCACGGGCGATCCTGCGCGCGATGGCGCGTTGCTTCGCCTCTCGCAACTCACGGGCCAGGTCCTCAAGCTCCGCGTCGTCGAGGAAGTACAAGGCGCGGTCGCGCAGGGGCGTGAAGTCTCGCCCGGTGCTGACTTCGGAGGCCTCGGGCCACGCCGCGATGGCCGCGGCGAGCCCGTCGATCATCTGCTGGCGCGCGGGGGCGTCGGCAGACTCGACCGCGACGGTGAACACTTCCGTGGAGCCCTTGCGCGCGCTGAGCTCGTCGAGGGCGCGCACGCTCGGTGCGGAGCTTGGGAGGAGGCTGCGAAGGTCGGTGTTGATCTCGACACCGCGACCGACGCCGAGGCACGCGAGCGCGACGAGGAGCCCCACGAACAGCGCGACCGCGGCCCGCGAGCGGGTCCGTGTGACCTGCTCGACCGCGTCGCGCACCAATCGGGTCCACGCGGAGACGCGCGCGTTGGGGGCGGGTGGGGAAGGAGAGGTCATGAGGCGACGCGGGTCCGCATTAGCGCGGGGGGTGGGTGTCGGTGGAGAGCGACACGGCGTGACTCCATCGTGAGCGGGTCAGTAACAAGGGCGCAGTGAACGCCGCGACGCCGGCGCAAAGGTAGAGCAGCGCCGCTTGCGGTGCGAACGTTAACACCAGGAGAAAGGTGTACAGCAGCGCCATGTGGAGCCCGAGACCGAGCCATCGCGCGGCCCGCATGGTGTGGGTGACCGCGGCGAAGAGGGCCTCGGTGCCAGCGTTGTGGTGCAGCGGCGCGCCGATCATGCTGCGCACGGAGAGCGGATACAAGGTGTCGTAGATCCACACGAAGGGCCGCATCAGGCCAGACAGCCCGCGAGGGACCGCGCTGCCGACGGAGCCCCGCGCTCGCTCGTCGTGTGCCCCTGCGAGCGCGCGTTGGTAGCGGTTCTTCACCTGATCGAAGGAGGCGATCTGCGTGAAGCTTGTGAGGGCTGTGAAGATGGCGATGGGCCAGATCCACGGGTTCGATGTGACGGCGTCGAGGTGCATGGTCAGCCCCACCCACACGCTGGTGTAGACGATGGTGTCGGAGGCTCCGTCGAGGAGCATACCGAGCGGGGAGGTCTTTCCAGTGAGCCGCGCGAACATCCCGTCGGAGCAGTCGAAGATCACCGAGAGCACCAAGCACGCGGCGGCCACCAGCGTGTAGTCGGCGCGTTGTTCAAGCGCGCCAGGCTGGCCGCCCAACACCAAGGCCGCCCCCGAAGCGACGCCGAGCAGCGTGCCGATGACGGTCAGGAAATTGGGGCTCATGTACGCCGCGAACGGACGACACACCCAGAGCATGGCGTAGGCGAGCCGCCGATGAAGCCAACGGTTGATCGGCTCATCGACGATCGAATCGGGCGTCGCGCGCTCGAAGGACCACGGCGACTCCTCAGGAGCTGCGGGCCCGTCGACGCCCGGGTTGTCTTTGGCACTCGGCGCCATCGCCTTGCGTTGTTAGCAGAGCGGAACGATCCGAACGAGCCGACGGGGATGTACGCTCCCAAAAAACGCGCTGCCGCGCAAAGTGCGCAGCGCTCCGATGAGAGGGAAAATTGAGGTGGAAATCGCGCCGCAGGGGAGGCGAACCCGGAGGCGAGCACGCCCCAAGTGGCTCTCAGGGCGTTTTGAGGGGAGTAGGTCCGCGGATCCAACAACTCGCAACAAAGCGTAGCGATGGGTGGAGGCGTCGTGTATGACGTGGGGGCCGTCGCCAGTTGGGGCGGTGTGTATCGCGAACGAGGCCGCGGTGTTTTCATCTCGGTTCCGTTCATCAACCTGGGCGTGCGACGTCCGCATCGCGCACGGGCACGTCCCTTCAGAGAAAAGTAAGAGCAGGAAAAAATGTCAAATAAGATTTTTGTCGGAGGATTAGCGTGGGCTACGTCGGACGAGGGGCTTCGTGCCGCCTTTGAACAATTCGGTCCAGTCACCGAAGCCAAGGTTATCACCGAGCGTGATACCGGACGGTCCCGCGGGTTTGGATTTGTGTCCTTCGACGACCGCGGTGCGATGGAGTCCGCCATCCAAGAGATGGACGGAAAAGACCTTGATGGTCGTGCCATTCGCGTGAACGAAGCCAATGATCGCCCCGGTGGAGGGCGTGGAGGGCGCGGAGGAGATCGCCGCTAGGCGGTCACTCATCACTTCTTCGGCACATTGGAGGACGTCGCTCGTCCTCCAATGTGCTTTTTTCGTGGTACAAAAACCACGGTCCCTTTAGAAAGCTCCGAGAAAAGATTGTTGCGCTCAAGAAGTCTTCGACTCCCTAGTTCATTGAACTCACCCCATCATCGAAACGCCCTCCCGCACGCGTGGAGGTCCACATGAGTCGCAGCGGTGACTACAGCCAAGGCAAGCGGCGGCGGGAGGCCGAGAAGGCCCGGAAGCGACAAGATAAAGAGGAGCGGCGGCGTGCCAACCGCGAGGCGAACAGCCAGCGAGACGGCATCCCCATCGTGAGCGCGAGCGAGGTCCAAGGTGGTCTCGGCGACGACGACGAAGAGCGTCCGTCCATGCCGGTGGAGTCGATCCAGCTTGGCGCGGCGACCAAGAAGCGCCGTCGTTCGGGCGGCAGCGGACCCCCGGTGCGATTGTTCATCGGGAGCTTGAGCTGGAACGTGGACAACGAGGGTCTCAAAGAGGCGTTCGAGGCCCACGGCAAGGTGGTGGACGCGGCGGTCGTGCTCGACCGTGACACGGGGCAGTCCCGTGGTTTCGGGTTCGTGACCATGGGCTCGCGCCAAGAAGCGGAGGTCGCCATGCGTGAGATGGACGGCTCTGAGGTCGACGGTCGACGTATCGCGGTGAAACCCGCTGTGGAACGACAGCGCTAGGCGTCGCGTGAGGCAGAGGTGGAGGCGCGGGCCTCCAACGCTTCCCAGCGCGAGGTGAGCGAGGCCACGGAGGTCTTCGCGGCCTCGAGCGCCGCGAACAGCTGCGCCTGCGTCTCGCGGGCTTGCTCGTAAAACGAAGGCTCCGACACCTCGGACTCGATGCGAGCGACCTCCTCCTCGGCCTCCATGATCTGCTCCAAGAGCCCGTCAAGCTCCCGCTGTTCCGCCTTGGAGAGCTTGTCCGCGCTGGCGTTGGCGGACCGTTTTGTTGGAGCCGCGCCGCTGGCCTCGGTGGCGGTGGCGTCCGTGGAGGGGGCCCGCTTGGAGGCGGCGGTGCGCGCGACGTACTCCGTATATCCGCCTTGGTGCTGACAAAATCCGTGGTCTTCAAACACCAGCATGGAGG
>JAAZXR010000066.1 GCA_014240065.1 Myxococcales bacterium | reverse complement strand
CGCACAGCTCGGTGCAGGTGCCCTCGCCGGTGTCGTGATCGATGTCGAGGCACATGCCCGTGGCGTCGCAGGTGTCGGCGCCGTCGATGCCGTCGACCATGGTGCACGCGGATCCGGGTGGCTCGGTGCCCACGGGTACGCACACGTGCGCGTCCCAGGCCCCGCTGCCCGGGGTGCTCGGGATGGGGGTACATTTCTCCCCTTCCC
Source organism: Myxococcales bacterium (assembly GCA_014240065.1). GTDB lineage: Bacteria > Myxococcota_A > Polyangia > Nannocystales > Nannocystaceae > JAAZXR01. Next base: position 21,795 of record JAAZXR010000066.1, on the reverse strand, counting down.
GGCAGTCTTGGGCCCAAAAGTCGCACCCTAAGTCGCAAACGTGGATATCTAGACACCCGAGAAAGGTGTCGCACGGATCGTCGCCGTCGCCGTCGCCGTCGCCGGTGGTCTCGGTGGGGGTCTCGTCGGGCTCGTCGATGTCGCCGGTGTCCCCGGCGTTGGGCGCATCGTCCGCCGCGCCCGTGGTGAAGGTGGCTCGCTTGGCGCAGCCGGGCAGCGCGAAGACGACGGCCACGCCGAGCACCACACGGCGCAGCCCGGGGCGGACGAGGTCGCGGCGCCGGTGGGTGGCGGTGCAGGGCAGGGAAGGATGGAGGTGCATCATGGGGGGCTCATTTCAAGTCAAGGAACGAAGGTCGCGCGCGGGGAGGGAACGAAGGCACCCCGCGCGCGGGGAGGGAACGAAGGCACCCCGCGCGCGGGGAGAGGGCGCCCCGCGAGCAGCGTCGCTGCCCGCGAGGTCGAGGGCTCACATGGGGATCTGGCAGGCCCCCACGTCGGCGTAGTTGGGGTTGCTGTCTTCGAACAATGGGATGCACTGTTGACCCGTACCCGCGCAGCCGAAGCCGCCGTCTGTGATGTCGCAGTATTCGGTGCAGCACAGGTCGAAGGCGCAGTCGGTGCCGTAGGTGGGCGCGTCCGTACACAAGTGGCCGTCGGCGCAGCAGTTGGCGCAATCGCACTCTTCACCGGTGATGCCCGAAGCGGCGGGAGCAAAGCAAATGAAGCCGTTGAGAGTGCCACCTTCGAAGCCGGCGGTGCAGGTCTGGCCCGGCGGGCACTCGCCGGTGTTGAGGGGGCTGCAGTCGCCGAGGCACACGGGGAGCTGGCCGTCGTTGAGCAACCAGCAGGTGTTCCCCGTTTGGGGGCAGCTGTTGTTTTCAGCGGAGCCCACGCACAGCTCGGTGCAGGTGCCCTCGCCGGTGTCGGCGTCGACGTCGAGGCACATGCTCGTGGCGTCGCAGGTGTCTTCGCCGCTGGTGGCGTCGATAAATGAGCAGGTCGAACCGGGCGCCTCAGTACCGGCCGGGACGCACACGAAAAGGTCCCAGGCGCCGCTGCCGGGGGTGCTTGGGATGGGGGTACATTTCTCCCCTTCTTCGCAGTCCTCGTCATCCCAGAAGTCACAGGAAGGGATCGGAGGCTTAACGTCCAGGCAGCCCAGGAAGCTCTCGCAGTCGTCGCCGTCGCCGTCTCCGTCACCGGCGTCGGCGTCGGCGTCGGCCGCCTCTGCGTTGCCCTCGTCGAGGCCGCTGTCGTTGGGCGTGGCCTCGGGTCCCTTGCATCCAGGTAGCGTCAGGAGACAGCCGAGGGTGAAGCAACAAAGGGTGCGGCCGAGGGGGAGGCGCTCGATCGCGGTGGGAGTCCAGCGTGTGCGTAATATCATATTTCACTTATACTGCTAAAACGAACATAAGTAGTATTAGTTTGTTTAGTTTTGTTAGTTTTATCTGCGCATAATCCGCTGTTATTTTAAATTGTCCTGTAATTTCAAACGTCTTTCATCTACGGAGATCGAAGAACATGTTGGTTGGCCATGCTTCATCACATCGGCCAAACAGCGTTCGGATCCGGAGCGGATTCGAAATCGGCGCCCGCTCCGCCGGCTTCGTGGGTCGGCATCGTCTCGGTCGGCATCACCTCGGCTGGCGGGTGTCCGCGCGGGCGACCCGGCAGCGCGAGCGGGTTCCGAGCGCGTCGCCCAAGAACAGCGACGCCGGCTCCCGAAGGAACCGGCGCGGCGAAGGGTAGGCGGAACAGGACTCGAACCTGCGACACCCGCGGTGTAAGCGCGGTGCTCTAACCACCTGAGCTACCCGCCTTCGAGCAGCGGGACACTAACACCGAACGGGGCGCGTTCCAAGAGCGGGAGCCCGTGACGACCGCGGACGGTGCGGGCGCTTTTGGGCAACGTGGCGAGGTGATGGTCGAGTCTTTGCCCCGCGACCTGGAGGCTCGGCGCGATCTCCATGAGCGGGCGCAGCACGAAGTCGCGGGCGGTGATTCCCGGGTGCGGCAAGGTGAGACGCGGGTGCGTCACCGCCAGCGGGCCCTCGTCCCCGTACATGGCGAGGAGGTCGAGGTCGAGGGTGCGAGGTCCCCACTTCTCGTCCCGCGCGCGGCCGCGGCTTCGCTCAAGCTGGAGCAGCACGTCGAGCATGGGCAGCGGCGCGACGACCGTCTTGAGCGCGATCACGGCGTTGAGGAACTCGAACTTCGCGGCGCCCATGGGCGCGGTCTCGAAGATCGAGGAGCAGCCGACGATGGTCGTGGCGGGCATCGCTCCGAGCCCACGCGCGGCGGCGTGAAGGTGCTCGAATCGCTCGCCGACGTTGCTGCCCAAGGCGACAAAGGCGACGCGGACCGGGGCGCCGGAGACCGGGTCGTGGGCCTTCGTTGGCCCGGGGGCCTCGCTCACAAGGAGATCGCCTCACCGATGCGTTCGCCGACGACGCGCGCCACGGTGTGCATCAGCTCATCGCCGGACTTGCTGGCGATCCACGCGCCGGCGCCGTTGTTGGCGCCGGGGACCCAGTCGAAGTGCCACGCGGCTGTGTTGGCCGCCAGCCACACTTGGCCCGCGGCGGAGTGGGCGTTCACGATGAACTTGCCGCCGCTCTCAAACTCGATGGTGAGCACGTCGCCGGCGAGGTCCACGTCGAGCTCGTCGTGTTCGAGGTCGCCGAGTACATTATCGATATGCGCGAGGGCGGCGCTCGCCTTGGTGTGGAAATCGGAGGGGTCGAGGGTCATGGCGACTCGGGAGGGCTTGGGGGGTTCGTGGGTGTGGGCGGATTCGTGGGTGTGGGCGGATTCGCGGGGTCTGGCTCGTCGGCGGTCTTGGCGGGGTCCGCGGCCGGGGCGGCCTCCATGTCCATGGCCGCCGCCTGCTCGGGTGTGAGCTCGTACTCCATGTATTCGATGGTCTCACCGTTGGGCAAGGTGGCGGTGCGCTTGACGCCGGGCACGGGCATGGAGGGGTCGCTCATGTTCGCGCGATCGAGCGCCGCGTCCCGGGCTTGGTAGGCTTGCAGCGCTTGGTGGCCGAAGTACGCGAGGAGGCACCCGTAGATCACCAGGCGGGCCCGGAAAAATGCTCGGCTCTTGAGGAACTGCACGGGTTGAACTGTGACAAGAGACGGTAGGTTTGCGCAACCGCGGGCGGGAAAAACCTCCTCGGTTCCCGCCGCGCGGTCTCGGGCGGTTAGGGCGTCGCGACGGCCACGATCTGCCGGACGGCCCGCGCCTCGACCCAGCCGCCCGCGGCCAAGCCGTCTGGGTAGGTGCCTTCGCGGATTCGACGGAGCTCAAGGGTCACGACGCACTCGGCCGGTTGGGTGGCCTCCGACGACGAGGTGAGGGTGCCGGCGGGGAGGACGGTGATCCCGGTGTCGTCGACCTCAAGGTTGACCGTCTGTAGACACGAGGGGTCGTCGGGGATCGCCCGCAGGTTCAGCGAGTTGTCCGCCCACAACGGGCTCCACGTGACCGAGAGATCGTCGGCGACGGAGAACAGCTCACCGGGGGCGGGGGTGACGATGTCAAAGCCGGGTGGAGCGTCGACGGTCATGGTGTACGGCTCCTCCGCCCGCGTGAACATGAAGGTGTAGGTGTCCTTGGGGCCGTCGAGCGCGGTCGTGTAGCGGTAGATGCCGTCCACCGATCCCTCGGTCAGCGACGCCCCATTGAGCGTGAGCAGGTCACCTTGCTCACGGCAGAGCCGCAGCGAGGTCTCGAGCCCGTCGCCGTCTTCGAGATAGAGCCGCACGTCGCCGCGGACGCCGTCGATGTCATCTGTGACCCCGGCGGCGATGAGGATATTCCCCGGTTTGAGCTCGCAGGTGGAGGCGTCATCGGTGCAGCCGATGGACGCGGCGAAGCACATGAGCCCTGCCATCCACCCGGCGACACAACGTGGGCTGCGCGGTGAACTCTCGAAAGAACGCCGATCGCTGGGGACGCCGTTGTTTGTGCGGGAGTGTTCGATGGACTGTCAGCTTGGCACAAAGGCGGCGCGATGCGAATCCACGCGGCGCGTGGTGGCCTGTGTCAGGGGGCGTCGCGTTTCCCGCGGATTCGCGGTGATTTCGGATCGGGGCTCTTCACGACGCCGGCGCTCGCGGTACAGTCCAGAGGGTGTCGGATACGACAGACGCGACGGGATCCGAACAAGCGCTCGGCAAGATCACGCTCGGCCGAAAGACGGTCTCGGAGAACGAGTTTGATCGTCACGGAGACGCGGCGATCCGCCGCCGCGACCCCAAGGAGGTGGGGCGCCTCAATAAGCTGGTCCCCTACCTTGATCTGTTCGCGCGGCTCGAAGATCACGAGCTCGCTCAGCTCGCGGACGTGCCGGAGCGCACGGTGGCCCGGATGCGCGTCCAAGTGAAATCGGTTCAGCGTAAGCTTGGCCCCTACGTGGGGCTGCTCGATCGGTTGGATGATCGACAGCTCGGCCGTATCGCCCAGACCTCCCCGAAGATGTTCTTGTACCTGCGGCTGTGCCAGCCGCGCGGCCCCAACGTCACGCTTAAGATGCCTTCGCGTGTCCCGAGGTTCGTCTCCATTTCCAGTGAGCGCGCGGAGGCCGACGCCGACGGAGAGGACACCGACATGGAGGGTGCGAGCCCGGTACCATCCTCGGAGGTCGCGATCGGTGAGGAGTCGTCACGGGAGGAGTCGTCGTCGGAGTCGGGCGACGAGTCATTCGATGAGGAGTTTGAGTTCTCCTTCGTCGACGACGACGACGAGTAGGGAGCGGCGACCGAGGGCGAAAGAGCCAGCTAGGTCCCGGGGGTGTGGCCAAAGAGGGTGAGGTGGAGGCGCGGGCCGACGCGATAGCCCCGCGCGTGTGCGGCGGTGGAGAGGAGCTGATAGGCCGCGGGGAGGGCCGAGGGATCGACGCCCTCGGGCATCAAAAAGACCTTCTCCGCGGGCAGCTCGGTGAGACCGGCGGCGGCGAGCCATTCGTCGATTTCGTCGAGGTCCTGAGCGAGTCCCTCCGGCGTTGGCCGGACGACAAACTTAAGCTGCGTTGGAAAGGCCGCGGACAAGCGGGCGACGATGTCGGGCGCCCAGCGAGTCTCCTCGTGGCGCGCGGCGAGGGAAGGACCGCCGCGGTCGGGCGCGGCGTGGCCCAGCTTGGGAGAGATGGACATCAGGTCGCAGTGAAGATCGTCGCACCACACGGTGCCCGCGGTCTCCACGGTGATGTGGTGGCCTTGAACGGCGAGCGCCTTGGACAGCCGCGCCACCTGTGGGAACAGCAGCGGTTCTCCCCCCGTCAACACGACGTGGCGCGGGCCCCCCTCGCAAAAATGTACGAGCTGCTCGAGGGAGTGGAGTGAACCGGTGGGCTCCCAGGAGCTTTGCGGGGTGTCGCACCAGCCGCAGCGCAGGTTGCAGCCGCGCACCCGCAAAAACGAGCTCGGCGTCCCGACGAGCCCTCCTTCGCCTTGGATCGACGTGAACAATTCGGTGATCGGGAGGCGGTCGGACTCCTGCGATGCGGGGCCCTGGGGCGGCTGCGGCGGCGAAATGCTCACCTAGGACGAGTACACGATCTCGGAGGGCGCGGCCAGTGATAGTCTCCCGGCGATGCAAACGCCGCGAACGAAGATATCCGCGCTCCTCGCCGCCCCCGAACCCATGGGGGACGTGCGCGCCAAAGGGTGGGCGCGCACGGTCCGTGACAGCAAGAAGGTGCTGTTCATCGAGCTCAACGACGGCTCGAGCTTTGGGGGGCTGCAGGTGGTGGTGCCGGCGGAGCTTGAGGGCTTTGACGAGCTTCGTAAGCTGACGACGGGTTCGGCGGTGGAGGTCGTGGGGGATTTGGTGGAGTCACCGGCGAAGGGGCAGCGCTTCGAGCTCTCCGCCAAGTCTGTGCAGGTCATCGGCCGCGCCGACGACAGCTACCCACTCCAGAAAAAACGCCACGGCTTCGACTTTTTGCGGTCCATCGCGCACCTGCGGGTCCGCACCAACACCTTCGGGGCGGTGTTTCGGATCCGCAGCCGCCTCGCGCAGGCGGTGCACGAGTTTTTTCGGGAGCGCGGATTTTTTTATGTGCACACGCCGATCATCACCGCGAGCGACTGCGAGGGTGCGGGGGAGATGTTCGGGGTGACGACCTTGGACCTCGCGAACGTGCCGCGCACGGACGCGGGCGCGCCCCGCTACGACGAGGACTTCTTCGGTCAAAACACCTTCCTCACCGTGTCTGGACAGCTGAACGCGGAGGCCTTCGCCATGGGGCTCTCCGACGTCTACACCTTCGGGCCGACCTTCCGCGCGGAGAATTCCAACACCAGCCGCCACGCCTCGGAGTTTTGGATGATCGAACCAGAGATGGCGTGGGCGGATCTTGATGATGACGCCGATCTCGCGGAGGCGTTCGTGAAATACTGCCTCAAGGCGGTGCTCGATGACTGCGCGGAGGACCTCGCGTTCTTCAACCAGCGCATCGACAAGGGCCTCACCCAGCGCCTCGAGGGGGTGGTGGGGGCCGAGTTCGCCCGGGTGACCTACGCCGAGGCGGTGAAGCTGCTCGAGGACAGCGGCCAGAGCTTCGAATATCCGGTGCACTTCGGGGCCAACTTACAAGCGGAGCACGAACGCTACCTGACGGAGGAGCTGCTCAAAAAACCGACCTTCGTGTTCGACTACCCCAAAGAGATTAAGGCGTTTTATATGCGGCGCAACGACGACGGCCGCACCGTGGCGGCGATGGATCTCTTGGTCCCCAAGATCGGGGAGCTCATCGGAGGCTCGCAGCGTGAGGAGCGACTCGACGTGTTGACGCAAGCCATCATCGAGCTCGGCCAGCCCATGGAGCACTACGAGTGGTATCTCGACACGCGGCGCTTCGGGACGGCGCCCCACGCCGGCTTCGGGCTGGGCTTCGAGCGCCTGGTGATGTACGCCACGGGGATGGAGAATATCCGCGACGTGATCCCCTTCCCGCGCACCCCTCGAAACTGCCGCTTCTAGTGAGCGCGGCGCCGAGACTCGTCGCCGGTCGTCGCGTCCGGCGAGGACGCGTCGTGAGGGATAAGAAACCACCCCAACGCACGGTTGCCTACATTTGACTACGACGCCAGACTGGCCGGCTTTTCTCGCGCGGTGGTGGCAACTCTAGTAGCCAGAACCTGGCAACAATCGTCGGTGATCCCCGCGCAACCATGTCCCGCGGCCGCAGTTAAAGAACGCATTCGCGCGGTCCCTTCTTCAAAAAAAATCACCGTGGGGCGTCAGATTCGGCCACGAGTTCACGAACTAGGTCCTGGAGTATGTGGTTGAAGATCTCGCTGTCTCAGTTTTGGCCCACCGGTTGCACATTCCACGAGGCAGCGAAGATGGGAGGCCAGCGAGTGGCGCGAGCCACAGCCCCAGAGAGCTTCGAGCGGTGACATCCAAAGGAACGATGCAGCATGTACTTACGAAAAAACAAAGTTAAAGTTGGGGAGAATCGGCGGACCTATCTCTCAGTCGCACACAACGTGTGGTGGACAGGTCGCAACAACAAGGGGCCGCAAAGTCGCCCCGTGGTGTTGGCGAGTTTCGGCGCCGAAGAGAAGACAGACGTCGCGCTGGCGGAGGAGCTCGTCTCGATCATCGAGAACGTGTCACCGCGTTACGGTCTTCGCCGCGGCGACGGCAAAGAGGCCACCATGCGCCTCGCGCGGGAGATTCGTCGCATCGAGCCATTCCTCAAGCTCATCACCCGGCGCGACTTCGGCTTCGCGGGTTGTCTCCCGTCGGAGAACGCCGAGCGCACCTTCCTCCTCGAGAATCTCGTCCGAGAGCGACTCGCCATCGGTGAGGACCTCCGCGGCGAAGAGGAGCTGCTCGGGCAGCTTCAAAGCCGGATGACCCGCGTCTAGCGGCTCACCGGACCCTCCATCGAATTTTTTCTACTGTGTCGTGAAGGTCGCGCTCTCGTGTGTCGAGCGCGGCCTTCTTTTTTGTGCCGTCGCCGACGACCAAGTGAGCGCGATCAGGCGTCGAAGAACCGCTCGATCATCGCGGACGGCAGCGGGTATTTGGCGACTCGGGACACAAAGATTCCGTCGCGGCCCCGTCGGAGGAGGGTGCCGCGACCAAGACGAGGGGCCAGGACCTCCAGTCGCTGCAGCGTGGCACCGCCGAACTCGAGGGCGGTCGATTCCGCCTCGAAGAAGGTCTTGGTGAGCGGCTTGTCGTCGATGAACACCTCGCTGAGGAACTCGACCCGCACCGCAAAGTCGATGCGCTTGCCTTGGAGTTGGTCGACGAGCGAGGGTTGGATACCCGAGGGGAGCTCGCCCGCGACCTTGCGAACGGCGTACTGGGACAGGATGTCGGTGTCGCCGAGCTCTGCCTCGCAGATGACGATGGCGCCGTGGTCGTCGATGATGACGGAGAGATCCGACGAGATCGTATCCGCGCGTTGCTGACGCATGGAGGCCTCCTCGCTCGCTTCACGCGAGCGCCGCATGGAGTCTTCGGCGCCGGCGTTGGCGTTGGCGTTGGGGGCCGGTGTCCGCGCGGGGGCGCCCGAGGGCTGAGGTCCGGCGCTCGTGGGGGCGGGGGAGGCGGCTGGGCCCGGCGCCGCGTCGCTCACGTGTTCTTGGCGCTGGTCCGCCGGATGGGCGTCGTCTTGCGGCCCCTCCGGTTGCTCGGCGAGGGTGCGGATCACCTGCTCGTCGTCGGAAACTGAGGGCTCCATCAACGAAATCGCCGCCGATGGTCCGCCGGAGAACCCGCTCGCGAGATCGTCCACGGTGACCCCGAGCTGCTGGCACAGGCGCGGCAACGGCCACTCTTCGGCGCTCGTCTCTGGAGGCACGGTCTCTTCTGTCGCCTGGTCGCCGGCGACGACTTCACCCCGCTGCGCGATCAAGAGCCCCTGCTTTCGCGCGGGCTCGGCGGCCATGTAGTAGGCGAAGCACTCGCGGGGCAGCGCCTGGGAGGCGTACAGCGCGAGATCCATATTCTCTTCCCAGAATTGTGCGAGGTCATCGCCCACCACGCCGCCTTCGATCTGTACGAGGACCAACGGGCCAGTCGCGTGCCGCGTCAAAATAAGCTGGGCGTCGACGATATTCTTAATCTTCGCGAGCAGCCCCTCGGCGATGGCCGAGGCGAGCGCCGAGGCCCGGAACATCTCAAGTGGGAAGATGAGACCGCCGTGGTTGTTGGGGGTGAGCATTTCTTGGGTGTTCATCAGGCGCCTTCTTTCGGGTGCTGTCGAGTGGGGATCCCGGGCGCCGTTTAGCGCGCCCCTACGACGGCGAGCGAAACTTGCCACAGATCTTCGCTGTCTTCGCCTCCGGCTTGAGGAAACTGGGCCGCGACCAGTGCGAGTCGGTCGGGAAGCGCGCAGCGCCAGGAGCGTGAGCCCCGCGCGGGGCGATCCAACGGGGTGTCGTCCTCACGGCTCGCGGGGGCTGAGGCCTCGGGGTTTTCGGGGATGGTGCGGGGCGCGCTGCCGTCGCCGGCGGCGGTGTCGGCGTCCACCGGGTCGCGCGACGGCGACGGATCCCTCCCGCGGTCGTCGAGCGCGGGCTCAGGTCTGGAGATCGCCTCGATGCACCATCGCGGCTGTTTCCAGCGGTTCGTGGAGACGAAGAGGAAGCGCTCTGCGCTCGACTTCGTGAGGTTGAGCGCCGTGAGACTTACGACCCCTTGTTCCCCGACCTCCAAGGCGAACGAGCCGCCGTACATCGTGATGGACTCGGCGAGCGGGCATGTCCACGCGAGGCCAGTCGGTCTTCGTTGGACGAGCGGCGAGATTTCGCACATGTCGACGAGCGCGTTCATGATCTCTTCCCCGACGTAGCCTTGAGTCAGCGCGTCTTGGCCTCGCAACAGCACCTGCTCCACGCTCCCCCACACGCCGCCCCTGCCGAGGGGCTCTTTGCCGCCTGCGAAGTCGGCCTCTGCGCCCGCGCGGGTGTCGCCGATGGTCGCCCTGCGTTGGTGCTCCCACCGACACTTCGCTCCCTTCGTCCCGGGCGGACACGCGGAGCCTCCCCGCGCACATCCGCTGGGGCCACCCCACGCGAGCCCGAACGCGCACAACCACCCGCCGAGGGCCACCGCGGGGGCGATCCGTCGCGCTGTGGTCCTGGCTACAGGCACTCGGCCCCGCTGATGAACACGTCGCGAACGGGGGCGCAGCTGCCCGAGAGCATGAGGGCATCGAGGAGGTCGTCTTCATGCACGTCGTCGAGCGTGGGGTGATCGAGGTCGAACACGGCGGCGTCGAACGGCGTCCCCACCGCCAAGCGCCCGAGGTGCGGGACGCCGAGGGATCGCGCGCCGCCGGAGGTCGCGGCGTCGAGTAACGCCATCGAGAGCGGCCGCGCTTCGGTCGCGAGGCGAAGCCGCCGCTGCGTCGCGAGGCGTTCATGAAGCTCGAGCGATCGCGCCTCCGTGATCAGATCGATCACGCTGTTGCTGTCGCTCCCGAACGCGAGCTGCACGCCCGCCGCCTGTAGGGCGCTGCCCATCAAGGTGCCGTCGCCGAGGTCGGCCTCGGTGGTCGGGCACGCGCACACGTGGTGGCCGCGCAGGCGCGCGCGGTCGGCGTCGTCGACGTGGATGGCGTGGACGGCCGTGAACGTTCCCGGCCGTCGCAACAGCCCGGCCTGCTCGAGCAGCGCGACCGGGGAGGTGCCATGCGCGGCCACGCAGGCCTGATTCTCGGCGACCTGCTCCGAGACGTGGGCGTGCACCACGAGGTCGTGATCGGCGGCGAAGCGCGCCACCTCCTCGAGCGCGTGGATCGGCACCGCACGAACCGAGTGCGGCGCGAGCCCGAGGGAGAGCGCGTCGCCCCGAGCGGGGAGCAGGTCCTCGCAGCGCGCCAAGAACGCGCCCACGTCGCGATCGCAAAAGCGCCGCTGCTCAGCGAGGGGGGGCGCGCCGAAGCCGGAGGCGAGGTACAGCACCTCGAGCAAGACGAGGCGGATGCCGACCTCGTCGGCGGCGGCGATGATCTGCTTGGAGAGCAGGTTGGCGTCGTCGTAGGGCGCGCCGTCAACGTCGTGGTGCACGTAATGAAATTCACCGACGCAGGTGATGCCCGCGCGCAGCATCTCGCGAAAGCAGGCCTTGGTGACGTCGTACAACCGCGACGGGGTGAGGCTGTTGGCGGCCTCGTACATCTGCGTTCGCCACGACCAAAACGAGGAGGGATCGTGCGCGCCGCGTCGGTGGGTGCGTCCGCGAATGGAGCGCTGAAACGCGTGGCTGTGGGCGTTCACCATGCCGGGCAGCACCAAGGAACGCCCGAGATCCCGCGTCAGGATCTCGTCGCGTCCCGCGAGCGGTCCGCGCCCGAGCTCCACGATCGTCCCGTGTTCGTCGAGCGCCCACCACGGGTCGGTGACGAACTCGCGCCCACCGTCGGAGTCGAGGATCCCCGCCGCGGCGCGCAGGATGGTGTGCGCCGAGGCGCGCTCAGTGTCGGCGGCGTCGCTCATGGGCGCCCCCCCGCGGTGGCGTCGTGGCCTCGCGCCGCGAGCCACGGCTCAAGCTCGCTCGCGTCCGACAAGACGCCGTCCACCTCGAGCCCCGCGGGGAAGTCACCCATGGTGGCTTCAGGGCCCGTCTTCACCGCGACGAACGAGAGCCCCGCGCCTTTGGCGGCGCGTTGATCTTCGCGCCGATCTCCCACGTAGAGGGCGGGGACGCGACCGCCCGCCGCCTCCCACACGGGCTCAAAGCAGCGCGGGTCGGGCTTCGCGTGCGGCTGATCCTCGACCGGGAAGATCCCGGAGAAACAGTCGAGCGGGAGCGCGGCTTGCATCATCCGAAGCTGCAACCGCAGCCGCGAGCGCTTGGTCACGATCCAGAGCCGGTGCCCTGCGCTGTGCAGGCGAGTGAGCATCTCGGGGACGCCGGTGACGGCTGGGTAAGGGATGTCATCGGCGATCTCTTCAAAGCGATCGAAGAAGGCTTGGAGGTCGGCGCCGGGCCAGATGCGTTCGAGCGTGGCGCGCCATGTGGGGCCGTAGGTGACGAGGGTCTCGCGGCTCGGGATGGAGAGCCCCACGTCCTTCGCGATGGACTGATGAAGCTCCACGTAGCTGTCGAAGCTGTGAATCAGCGTGTCGTCGAGATCGAAGATGATGTCGCGGGGGCTGCGGGTCACGAGGGCTCCGTGGTGTCGCTGGCGGCAGGCTTCGCGGACGCGGGGGCGCCCACGTAGAGCAGTTGATTGGGGAAATCGATGGTCCAGGATCGTTGACCGAAAGCGTCGAGCCCGAACATGCCGTCGATCCGGATGCCGTCGGGGTTCGGTTGCTCTTGGAAGCCCCACACAGCGCTCCCCGCGGGGAGCTGTGCGGCTCCAAGCGCGAACGTGTCGAATTCCACGAACGGGGCGCCCGGGCGGTCGCCGTAGAGGGTGGGGGCGCCCACGCCCGCGTGGAGGTAGGTGTCGGAGGTGGCGGCGATGGCGGCGCCTCTTAGCCCCGAGTTGAACAAGTAGGCGCCGCGGGCTCCGTTCAGGGTGCCGGGGAAGATGAGGTTGCCGACATCTTGAATCGCGAAGGCGACGGCGTCGCCCGTTCGACGCTCGTCGAGGGCGGCGCGGCATTTTCGGTCACCTCGCACCAACTCCATGCGGTTCGCGGCGGGTTTCATGTGCAGCATCACCTGCTCAAACACGCGCGGTCCGATGATCCCGTCCACCGGTTGTCCGCCAGCCGCTTGCTGCATCACCGGCGCCGGATAGAGATCGACGGGCACGTCGCGGAGCTTCAGCGCGCCGAGGGTGAGGTCTTCCACCTTCCCGTGGCCGATGGAGAGCCCGCCGTCTCCTAGCGGGCTGCTCGCGTCGGTGGAGATCAGCATGCGGATCGCGGTCTGTTGGTCGATCACCAGGCTCGCGACGGAGGAATCGAACAACAACCGTACGGGGGTGTCTTCGATGACGGCGTCGACGATCAAGGCGCCGTCTTGCAGGACGTTCTCAAACACGCTCACGCACTCGTCGCTCTGCCACCGCTGCGAGAGACCCGTGGCGCCAAAGCTCGAGAAGCGGGCAGAAAGCTCCGCGAGGCCGACCTTGCGGAAGCGGGCGGCGGAGGCCTTAAATTTACGCTGACGGATGTCGATCAGGCCGAGTTGTTGGTCGATCTGCTGAGGGGAGACTCCGGCTTTTCGCGCGCGCTCGAGCAGCTTGGAGGCGGTCTTGAGGTCACCTCGCATGATCGAGGCGCGCGCCCTCAGCCACAGCGCTTCGGGCTCTTTTTTGTCTTGGCGTAAGACGAGCTCGGTCGCGAGGATCACCTCGTCGAACCGCGCCAGCCGCCACGCGGCTCGCCCCCAGATCAAGGCAGCGGCGCCGTCTTTGGGCGACGCTTGGGCGGTGGCGCGCGCCGCATCCAAGGCGGCGATCTCCGGATCGGGGGTGGGATCGGGGACCGGGAGCACCGGGATCTCAAAGGCGGGGAGCTTGTCGGCGTCATGATGAACCTTGGTGACGCGAATGCGGACTGTGTCCTCCACGGGCTCCTCCCCGGGGCCCGGGCGGAAGCGGGTAGTTTGGGTGATCGAGTAGGGCACGAGCACGTCGTCGACGGCGCGGAAGTCGTCGTATCGAACCGTGCGCGTGGCGTCGGGCTCCTCGCGGTCCTCGTCGCTCTCCTCGTACAGCAGCCCCGTCCGTCGGTCGAACCAATAGCTCCTCCCGGAGATGCTCTCGTCGTCGGCGCGCCATGCGACGCCATCGAGCGTGCGCGGAGGATCGCCCGCCTCGCCGTCGATGGTGCGTGGGCTCAAGAGCTCGGGGGTGATGCCGCGTTTTTGGTAGTCGAGAAACCACCGCAACAGCGCGTCTTCGCGGCTCCGCGTGCGATCCACGGTCGCGTCGATGCTCAAGAACGTCGGCGGACCGGACTGCACCTCCCACCCTCGCGTGCCGTCGAAGCCTCGCTCGGTCACCACGGCGTTGGCCGGCTTGCGGCCGTCTTGGGCCGGAGGGCGCACGACGATGCGCCGGTACATTCGCCCGTCTGCGGTGTTGACGAGCAGGAAAGAGCCGGGGGGCGGCCCCTCGTCACACTCGGAGGGATCTTCGGCTTCGCACGGCGTCGCGAAGTCAATGCGGGCTTCCACGGTTCGCTGCTCCACGGCCATCACCGCCTCCTCGCCGCCGAGGGCGGCGACGTAACGATCGAGGACTTCGGCGGCCGTGGTGGGCGCCGTCGCCACCGCTCGCGGTTGCTCGCTCTCTGGTCCGGGGATCTTCAGGCACGCCGGGGCCGCGAGGGCGGTGACGCACACGACGCTAGCGGCGAGGCGTCTGGAGCGGCGTGGGGCCGCGTTTGTCCGTGAGGATCGGCGATGCATGACGGTCACTTTGCCCAACGATGGGCCGCCGTGTCTAGGCGCGCGCCGTGATCGGGCGAGGTGGCGGGTGCGGATGCGTGCTAGCGTCCTGCTATGTGCGCCCGGGAACGCGGCAGGCCGGTGTGGTGCTCGGGACTTCCCCGCAGCTTCGTCTGCGCGCTGATGTTGCTCCTCGGGGGTTGCGGCGGCTCGCTCAAGGAGGCTCGGGCTCCCGCGGGAGGTGAGGGGGCGGGCACGGAATCGGTGTCCATGGTCGCGGCGCCGCGGTCGACCGCATACACTGGCGACGGGCTCGATGCCGCGCTCGCCGCGGTCTCAGGCGCGTGCGCAGAGGAGCTGCGCGCGGATTTTGAAGAGGGCCGCGCCCGGCATCCCGAGTGTGATGCGGAGGGGTTCGCGGTCGCGAGGAGGATCGCCCCGCCGGCGGAGGCGGTGTTCGGAGTCGGGCGCCTGTGGCAGATCACCTCGTACGGGTTGTGGATGGAGACCGAGGAGGCTTATGCATGTGAGCGTTGGCCGCTCAAGCGAGGCGCCGATCTCGCGCTGTCAGCGGCATCGGCTCAGCGCTCCGGGTGCGAGCTGCGGCCACGAACTCGCCCGCTCAACTTGGTGGTGGGACTCGACGACGGATCGAAGATCGTCGTCGAAGGGGCGCTCGCCGCGGCGCCCGGCGGTCGACAGGTGTGGTTTGGTGACCTGCTCGCGGCGGTGGGCCTCGCCAGCGAGGGAGTGGACCTCCGCAGCATTCGACGCCTCGGCCTAGGTGAAGGGGCGTGGTTGGTCGAGCTCGACGTGCGGGCGCTGTTTCGAGGTCTGACAGATCGGGCGGTGGACTGGAGCATGCGCGGATGGGCGACGCCTCATCTGTTTGGCGCGCTGACATCGGAGCACCCGTTTGACTACGGGGCGGCCATGCTCGGACTCGAGCGGTTGATGGTGCGCCAAGAGCGAGACTTTACGGCCGTCATCTCGGGTGAACTGTCGGCGGAGAGGTTCGTGCTGCGCCACGCCTGGTCACCGTACTTGATCGCCGTGCGTCGACACGTGGGTGTCTGGGGCGACGGGGGCGCGACGACGGCTTGGCGCGGGGAGAAGGCGCGCCCGGATGGCCTGGCGCCCTAGCGCCGCGCCGCGCTCGCCCGCGGGTTGGCGGGGAGTGTTGGCACCGTCGTGGTCGGGGGCGGCCACGCCTCGAAGGTGGCGAAGGGACGAGGGCTCGCCGACGTCGTCGCGAGGTAGCGGATCCTCGGGCCGTCTCCGGTGACGATGAGGGAGAAGTTAATCCAGGAGCCCGAGCTCGAGTCGGCGTACGAGCACCACATGGGCTCGGCGCCGCGGCTGACGTAGTCTTGAACGGCCGGCAGCTCGCGCCCACACGAGATCTTGGTGGTCCCCCCCGCGGCCTGGGTGGACATGGCGGCCCCAGCATCGCGGAGCCGCCGCATCAACAGCTCTGGGTAGTCGTGGACCGACAGAGGCTCGAAGCGTCGACCATCCCGTTGATGAGCGGGGCGGGCGGCGTGGGGGGTGAGCCCGAAGCGAGCCGTCGGCGTCATCAAGCCCAGCAAGGTGTCCATGTCGTCTTGGGCGACGGCCTTGAGCGCACCCGCGCAGATCGCTTGACTGTGGCCGGGAAGCTCGAGCTGGCGGTCTTTCAAGGAGACCGCGAAGGCGTTGGCGTAGCTCAAGAGCGACTCCGGGGCGTCCTCAAAGATGGGAGCAGGGACGCGCTCGGGGTGCGCACCCGGTCGCTCGCCACCCGACGGAGGCCACGGGGAAGAGCAGCCCGCGAGTCCGAGGATGAGGACCGCCGACGTGAAAAATCCTGAGGCCGGGGGCGTGCGATGCATGGGGGAGTGATAGGACACAAATGGGAAAATGGGCAAGGCGCTTGGAGCGCTGTCCATTTGGTCTTAGCATCCATGCGATGCCGCGCGCACATGAGGTCTTCGCCCGAGCGCGCCACGACTGTCGTTGGCCGTTGGGGACGTCGTCGGCGGTGGGCCAGCGCTGGCGCGCGAAGACGCCGCACGGCGTCCGCTCGTGGGTGCTCTGCGGCGCGGTGGTGGTGTTTGCGGGGTGTGGCCGCCCGCCCGAGCGAGGGGTACAAGAAGACCGAGCGCAGCGAGACGAGGGCGGGTCTCCAGCGTCGACGGGGGCTCCGGAGTCTCCAGGCGCCGACGTGCGCGCCGCGGAGGTGACGGGGTCGGCGGCCGGGGAGGTTGGCGAGGCGGCGGACTCGACCGGCGGGGTCGACGACTCGGCCCCAGCCTTCACGCCGCTCATCCGAGAGCTTCTCGGGTCGGAGGACGCGCGCGCCGTGCCCGAGGGGACGCCGCCGGCAGTCGCGGCGACGTTCAAACGAATTCCGCTCACCGTCAGCGATCATGGGCCGGTGAGCGGGATCGGGGAGAGTGGATTGCACGTGGATCGGATGTCGCTCGGGACGGTGTTTCGCAAGAACCGCTGCCGAAAACCACTCGAGCGCTACGCCGTGTCGAGCGGAGAAGACATCAGCTTTTGCTTTCGCGCGGTCCACCGGCGGATCGACGAGACGATCACGGTGCACTGGCGAAGACAGGGGCGGCTCGTGCGGCGCTCCTTCGTCAATATCCCGGCGATTCACGCCTACCGAACCCGAGCCAAGCTCGCGTTGCGGCGCGAATATGTGGGCTGGTGGGACGTGATCGCCATGGCCGCGGACGGCACGGAGATCGCGCGGACCCGCTTTGAGGTCGTCGAATGAAATGGAGGCCAAGCGCGTCCGCTCTGCGGATGAGGCCCTCCCACGAACCGCGCGCGTCGCCGCTGATGTCGTCGCGCGTCGGCGCTGCCGGGAGCCGCTGGAGACGGCGTGGCTGGAGGATGGTGGGGGTTTTGGCGCTGCTGGGCGCATGGGGGATGGCGGGGCCACACGCCCCCGAGGCCCGCGCAGCCGCGAGGAGCGTGGCGGAGCAGCGCGGCGCGAGCGGGCAGGATCCCGAGCGGGGACAGGTCGCCGCCCCGGCCGCGCCCACGTGGAGATTTCGCACGGCGGATCGGCCGGTGAAGGTGGTGGTGTTGGCGGGGTCCATCGGGGCGTGGCGCAAAAGCTCGTACGCCGAAACGCTGGAGACCATGTGCACCCAGGTGGAGGTGAAGAACCTCTCCGCCGTGGGCATGGGCGCCTATGCGCTCAAGCGCCGCTTCATCGAGCAGGTGCTCCGCAACTGGAATCTGCGCTGGAACGATCCGTTGTTGGAGTATTGGCTGGTGTTTCAAGGGGGCCTCAACTCGGTGGGGACGCCGCGGGCCACGAATCACCACATCCGCGAGCTGTTCGTGAAGGCCCACAAGCGCGGCTTTGGGGTCGTCGGTTTGACGTTGACGCCGTGGGGGGACGACGCCGACCCGAAGCGGTGGGGTCCGCTCACGGGGCTCGACTATCTGCGCAACACAAAACGAGTTGTGGATTTTGTCATGGGGAGACTGAGCCCGGAGGAGGCGCTCGGTTCGTATGCGACGCGCCGCGGCGGCGGCGAGGAGGAGTGGCGCGCCGACGAGCTCGCGGAGGTGCGTGTGGATTTGTACGACTCGCTGCTCCGCGACGCCGACGCGGCGCCGCGCGATGTACAGCGGCTGCGAGAGCGGTTCGCGTCTCAGCGCTCGTGGCAACGGACGCACAAAGATCTCGGCGCGCTCGCGCGGGCAGAGGCGCTCGAGCGCGACGCGGTGGAGGCGGCCTCTGTGCCCCAGTGGTGGCTGCGCGAGGACTTGCGGGCCTTCGATCACATCCACCCAAACTCGGAGGGGCACGCGCTGATCTCCGCGCTCATGTGCCCGTCGCTTCCCGAGAGTTGGGGGTGTGCCTGCCCCGCGCCCGTCGACGTCGAGCGCATGGAGGAGGTCCCGTCCACGGTCGCGACGCCGAGCGCGACGCCGATCGCGCCCCCGGCTCGCTCGGTAACGCCCTCCGAGGCGCCCGGCGCGGAGCGGTCTTTCCCGGACCTACCCGCCCCCGAATCTACCTTCGCGCCGCGACCGTAACTCAACTCACGGAGATTACACTCCAAGTCGCTTCTCTACCGCTGAGGTGGTGAAACGGGGCCGGAATAACGCGGGAGCCGTTGGGGTAGGATGCGCGCATGAACGGACCAAGGATTTTGTTTGGGCTCGCCGTGGTCAGCGCGTTGTCGTTGACTTCGACCGGGTCGAGTCTCGCCCACGCGGAGGAGGCACCCGCGGCGGTGCCGTCAAATTCACTGGAGCTCGAGTTTGAGCGCTATGTCCTCAGCAATGGCATGGAGGTGATCTTGCACCAAGACAACAGCGCGCCGCTGGTGGCTGTGAACCTGTGGTACCACGTGGGCAGCGGCGACGAGACGCCCGGCAAGACCGGCTTCGCCCACCTGTTCGAGCACATGATGTTCCAGGGGGCCAAGCACATCGGCGAGGACGTGCACTTTGACCTGCTCAAGCGCATTGGCGCGTCGGGGATCAACGGCACGACCAACTCGGATCGCACGAACTACTTTGAGGTGGTGCCCAGCAACCAGCTGGAGACGGCGCTGTGGCTCGAGAGCGATCGCATGGGCTACATGCTCGACCTGCTCAACGAGCGGAGCCTCGCCAACCAGCGCGACGTGGTGCGCAACGAACGACGCCAACGCTACGACAACGTGCCCTACGGCAAGGCACGCTTCGCTGTGTGTGAGACCATGTTCCCGGAGGGTCACCCGTATCGCTACATGACCATCGGTCGTCACGAGGATCTTGAGGCGGCCTCGCTCGAGGATGTGCGCGGATTCTTCGCGCGGTGGTACGCGCCGAGCAACGCCACGCTGGTCGTCGCCGGTGATTTCGCCACGGACGACGCGAAGGAGCTGGTGAACAAGTGGTTTGGCAGCTTCCCCACGCTCCCCAAGCCGGATCACACGGCGCCACCGCCCGTGAAGCTGGAGGCCAACAAGCGGGTGGAGGTCGAAGACTCCTTCGCGCGTCTCGAGCAGGTCCAGTACGTGTGGCAAAGCGCGCCCATGCTGGGTGACGGCGACCTCGCGCTGGACGGCGTGGCCGCGGTGCTCAGCGCCAGCGGCTGGGGGCGTCTGGAAAAGCGCCTCAAGCTCGAGGAGGGGCTCGTGCGCTCCGTCTCCGCGTACCAGTGGGGCAGCGGATTTTCGGGCACGTTCAATATTGTGGCGCGACTCAAACCCGGCGCCTCTCGCGAGCGCGTGGAGACCATCATCAACGAAGAGGTGCAGCGGATGATCGACACTCCGGTCGAGGCGCAAGAGCTCAAGAGGATGGTCCTCCGAGCCAAGAGCGGCTTTGTCTGGCGACTCGAGAGCCTCGCCGGTCGGGCCGATCAACTCCAATTTTTTAACCACTACACGGGGGACCCTGGATATCTGAGCCAGTACTCGGAGGAGCTTGAGAGCCTCACGCCCGCGAAGCTCCAGACCGCCGCAAAGACCTTCCTTTCAGCGCCTCGCGTTGAAGTCATCACCGTCCCGAAAGGCGCCAAATGAACCTTAAACCACGACTCCTTCACCTCACCTCTGGTCTCGCCTGCGTCGGCATCGCCGCGACCGCGCTCGGATGCGCGGGCTCCGTTACGGTGGTCACCAACAACGCCGGTGACGACGCTTCTGCGTCGACGCCCACCGCCGTGGTGTGGCCCGATGAGGCGTTCCGCGCTAACCAGCCGGAGCCGGGCCCTGATCCGGTGCTCAAGGTGCCCGCGGCTCAAAGCTTCACCCTCGACAACGGTCTGAAGGTGGTGCTCGTGCCCCACACCTTGCCGGTGTTCTCCATGTCCTTGGAGTTCCCCATGGGCACCGCCCACGAGTCGGCGAAGAAAGCTGGCACGATGAGCCTGTGCATGGATCTGCTCGACGAGGGCACGAAGTCCAAAGACAAGGTCGCCTTTGAGATCGCTCAAGCCGACGCGGGCCTGAGCCTCGGCAGCTACGCGAGCCGCGAAGAGAGCGGCGTGTTCGTGCGCGGCTTGTCCGAAGAGCTCAACCGAGGCGTGGCCCTTGTCGCGGAGATGATGACCGAGCCCGGACTTCGCGGGGAGGATCTCGATCGGCTCAAGTCCGATCGCAAGGCCTCGCTGATGCAGGCGCGGGCGAGCGGTGGCGGCGCGGCCGGTCGCGTGATGCGAAGCCGCATGTGGGGGCCTGGGCACCCCATGGCGACGCTCTCCACCGACAAGAGCATCGACAAGGTGAAGCTCAGCGACTGCAAAAACGTGGTCAAGCAGCTCAAGCCATCGGGCGCGACGTTGTTCGTGACTGGCCAGGTGGACGAGGCCCAGGTCCGGGCGGCCTTCGCGGCCAGCCTCCCCAACTGGAAGGGCAAGGCGCAGGCGAAGCGCATGGACAAAGCAGCGAAGCCCGTGACCGGGAGCATCTTCGTCATCGACATCCCCGGCGCGGCGCAGTCGAGCATCAACGTCGGCTTCGCGGGGCCTGTGCGCAACGCGGACGACTTCGAGGCGACCAACGTGGCCTCCAAGGTCTACGGCGGGGGCTTCACCTCGCGGCTCAACATGAACATCCGCGAGGACAAGGGCTACGCCTACGGCGCGCGCGGAGGGTTCTCCTACACCAAGTACACGGGATCGTTTCGCGCCGGCTCTTCGGTGGCGACGCAGCACACCGCGGCGGCGCTCCGTGAGATCGAAAAGGAGCTCAAGGGCATGATGTCGAACCCGGTGTCGAGCGACGAGCTTGAGCGGGAGCGGGCGGCGTTGATGCTCTCGATGCCCGCCAGCTACGCGACCGCGTCGGGCATCCTGCGTCGGTTCCAATCCCTCGCGTTTTACGGGCTCGCGTTCGACTACGACGCCAAGGCCCTCGAGCGGATCAAGGACCTCGAGCTCGCGTCGGTGCAAGAATCGGTCAAGGCGTACATGCGACCGGGGGCCGCCACCGTGGTGGTGGCGGGCGACGTGGCGACCATCGGCCCCTCCATCGAAGCGCTCGCCAAGGAGGGCATCTTTGGGGCGAGCAAGGTGACCTACGTGGACGCGGACGGGAAGAAGGTCCAAAAGCCCAAGTACGACAAAAAACCCGTCAAGCCAGAGGGCAAGGGCAAGCCAGAAGGCAAGGGCAAGCCAGAAGGTAAGGGCAAGCCGGCAGGCAAGGGCAAGCCGGAAGGCAAGGGCAAGCCAGAAGGCAAGGGCAAGCCAGAAGGCAAGGGCAAGCCGGCAGACGCAGGCAAGCCGGAAGGCAAGGGCAAGCCAGAAGGCAAAGGCAAGCCAGCAGGCAAGCCGGAGGGCAAGGGCAAGCCAGAAGGTAAGGGCAAGCCAGAAGGCAAGGGCAAGCCAGCGGGCAAGGGCAAGCCAGCCGACGCAGGCAAGGGCAAAGGCAAGGGCAAAGGCAAAGGCAACTAGCGCTTCTCCCCCGACGAGGCCCCCACCGAGGCGCGTGCGCCGGTGCGGGGCCTTGGTCGTTCTTGGACGAAAAA
>JAAZXR010000065.1 GCA_014240065.1 Myxococcales bacterium | reverse complement strand
TTTCTAGCGAGGAGGGGAAGGGCACACGATTTGATATTTTCTTCCCGATCGCCGGTGCCGTCTCTGAAACAGACTTCCGCCGCCGTCAACCGCTTGTCGTGCTCGAGCCATGTGGATGTCACCTCGGACAAGAGGACACCGCCCTTCTCTTCGTCGGCCACGACCACCACCGCATAGAGTCGTCCCTCGCGCCACATCACCCCCCGCGGCATCCAAGACGCCCCTGCTCCCTCGTCGCCAGCGCGCTCGGCCTCCGGACGGAGGAGACGCTCAAAATGCGGCAGTTCCGCGGGCGTCACTGGCGTCCCATAGCTCTCCGACCGATCGTCAACAATCCGAATAAACGACTCTCGCGATTCGAGGCTCCGCGAGGGCTCATCGGCGTGAAGGAGCGCGGCTGCCCGTCGTTCCAAGCTCGCCAGTTGGTTCGCGTGAGCCTCCGCGACGGCGTCGCTCGCCGCCGACACCCAGAGCTTGCCGCCTTGATAGCTCCCCAGATAGCCGCTCACCGCGTACCAAGCGGTCAACCCGAGAATCGTCGCGATCAAAATGGGCAGCAAATCTGCTTGCACCAGCTGAACTAGGGATCGACGTTTCACTTCTCCGCTCCTCACCCGTTGCATGCTACCTCAAGTCCACCACAGAGGCGCAGGTTCTTCCCCGCCGATTCGGAATGGGCGTCGATGTCGTGGCGGCCCCGCGCAAAATCAAGCGCTCGTCTCCATCGCCTGTGTTCTCTCACGCGCTGCTCGCTGCCCGTTCATGGCTCACCACGCGCGCCGCGACTCCTCGTTCGCCTACCCGAGGTTATGAAAAACATGCTGGACGTCATCGTCCGCCTCGAGTCGTTCCACGAGCTTCAGCACGTCGTCGACCTGCCCATCCTCAAGCTGTGTGTGTGTCCGAGGGACCCACTCCATCCCTGAGGTGAGCACCTTGATCCCACGCTCATCGAGCGCCGAATGCATCGTTCCGAAAGAGCCACGGGGGCAGCGAACGAGGAGCTGCTTCGAGCCGTCGTCGCCGAGTCCGTCCGCCATCTCTTCAAGCCCGTGATCGATCAGCTCGAGTTCAAGCTCCTCATGATCAACTCCCTCTGGAGAAAATCGAAACACCGCGAGTTGATCGAACATGAAGGCCACGCTCCCCGACGTCCCCAGATTCCCGCTCTCTTTCTTAAACGCGAACCGAATATTCGCCACGGTTCGGGTGGGGTTGTCTGTCGCCGTCTCCACGATCATCGCGATGCCGTGCGGGCCGTAGCCTTCGTAGAAGATCTGCTCAAAGCTGTCACCCTCTGCGGTGCCCGCCGCCTTGTCGATCGCGTATTGGATCTTGTCCTTCGGCATATTCGATCCGCGCGCATTCTGTACTGCGCGGCGGAGGGTTGGATTCGACTCGGGATCGGGGCCGCCCGCCTTGACCGCCATCGCGATTTGGCGCCCGCACCGCGAGAACACCTTGGCGTCTCGATCGCTGCGTTTAAGGATCGTCAGTCGGCGATTTTCGAAGGTGCGTCCCATGGGCTGTCCGGTGCGTCTCCAGCACCGTTGTACAACGAGCGGCCACCTGATGACCAGCCCGCTGTCAATACGGTCACAGCGACGTCGCGCGGATCAGCGGCGCCTCGACGAGCCGTCCTCCGAGCGACTGCGGCGCAGGGAATATGAACTCGCGAAGGCCTCCTTGGC
The DNA here is from genome assembly GCA_014240065.1 of Myxococcales bacterium. Taxonomy (GTDB): domain Bacteria; phylum Myxococcota_A; class Polyangia; order Nannocystales; family Nannocystaceae; genus JAAZXR01. The sequence goes on along the minus strand of JAAZXR010000065.1, from coordinate 20,402 downwards.
CTGATCAGACGGGACGGGACTGGACCACGAGGCCTGGTCGTCCTCGAGGGCCCCTCGCGCTGCGTCCACGACGGGATCGGACCGCAGTCGAGCCAACGCGGCGCGACCGCCCTCAAACACCCCGTGCAGCCGCTCATAGTCTCCGTTCATATTGTGCTCGAGCGCTTGTTCTCGGGTCGCCGCGACGATGTGATCGACAACGATGGAGACCACGGATTCGTCACGCGCATCGTGGCGCCGCTGCGACGCTGCCGCGGTCCACAGCGCGTGTGCCTCGGGTGGATCCCTCTGCTCTTTCGAGCGCTGCAGACGCACACAAAAACCGCGAGTGTCCCCTTCACGTTCGAGCGCCATCGTCACCTCGATGAGCAACACGAGTTCTTGGCGAGAGACGAGGTCTCCGAGCTGTATCACCGTCTGCCGAGCGCGGCTCCGCGCGTCGAAGGGCGACAGACAGTTGACCTCAATTCCTCGCTCATAAGAGAGCTCGAGCTTCACGTCTCGCGCCACGACCTCAAGCGCTTCACCGAGCTCCTCGTCAAACTGCCTGACGAGGTCACCCGCGCTCCGCACGTATCGCAGCGCGCCGCCGCCAACATCCGCCAGCATCCCCAACAGCACCTCGTCAAACCCGGCGCCGAGCCCCATCGTGGTCAAGGTCACCCCGTCACTGCGCCAGCGGGTGGCCCGCGCCCGCAGCTCGTCGGGGTCGGTCACGCCCTCGTTGGCCATGCCATCCGTCAACAACAGACACCGGCGTACGAGGGTCGCGTCGCTCCGCGCCTCCGCGACCAGCCTCGCGCCGAGTTCCCATCCCGCGGCCAAGTCCGTCGTTCCCCGCGCCGTGACCCCGCGCAGCTCGCGAGTCGCCGCGGCGCGGGCGTCACGATCGGCCGGCGACAGCGCCATGAGCACCTCAACTTCATCGTCATACACCACGATGGCGAACTGGTCGGTGTCGCGAAGACGTGAGATCGCGTGCAGCGTCGCTTCGCACGCCAACTCGAGCGGGCTCCCCGCCATCGATCCTGAACGGTCGATGACAAATGAGATGGCGAGCGGGGCTCGGGACACCGAGTGATCCATCGCAGGCGCCGAGACGCCCACGAGCGCGTGGCGCACCACACGGCGGCGGAGTGGGACACACGGGCCATCTTGTTCTATTCGAATCTCCATGGTCGTCAGCGTGGCACGGGCGCGTGCGCCCGATCGGACCAAGCCGACCGTCCCGCGCGCGTGGCCTTCCGCGACCGCTCGCTATCTCTTGCACTTCCCGACGATCTCGTCGACGAGCCGATCCAACCCCGCAAGCTCCTCCGTCGCGTCGTCCTCACCGACGAGGAGTTCGCTGAGCCGACGGCCCGCCTCCGACAGGCGGGTGTCTCCCCCGATCTCGCCGTCGGTGCGCCCGACCCCGTCGACCAGCCATCGTCGCTCGGGCACCGGGAGCTGGCGCACCTGACGAGGCCCGATATTCATCGCCCCCTCACCGAACCCTCGGTACGCGAACAAGCCCCGATACAGGCGCTGAACGGGCGTCGAATTAAGCCACGCGGCGAGCGCGTAAGGACAGCAACCTGGCTCGGTTAAGAGCTGAACGGTCGACTTGCCACACAGGATCCCTGCTTCCACAACGGCGGCCTCAAGCCGTCTCGCGAGGCCTGCGAGGACCACGCCTCGGCGAGCGGCTTGCCGGGCTCGACGGGGCGCGACCTTCTCCAGATCCTCGCAGGCGATCATGGGCCGCAAGAGACGACGCCCCAAATATCGCGTCACCTTGTGCGACCACAGCAGCTCAAAGGGATCGATCGTGCCAGTGTTGACCAGGCGAACGCGGCCTGCTGCGGTTCCCCCAAGCGGGGATTCGAACAGGAGATCGCGGAGCTCGTAGGCCTCCTTCGTGGTCGCGCCGTCTCCCACCTCCGCCAGATCACTCACGCGCAACGGCAGGTCGAGCAGCCCGAGTGAGGCCTCACTTCCCGGTTCCAGCGGGAGCGCGATGAAGCCCTTTGGCAACCGCTTGAGGCTGGCCATGGCGATGGACGCGAGCTCGGTGTAGGCGCCAGTCCCGACGGCGTCATCACGCACACACCGCACCGCATGCGTCGCGACCGGCGCCCCTTTGCGCGCGGCGATGATGCAGATCTGGACCCGCGCCGCCTCGAACACGCTGATCCCCTTCACCGTCCTGATCTCCAGGGGCGTGTGCTCGAACAGCAGCGCTTGTGCCTTGGCCGCGTAGTCCGCCGCCAGCGCCACCCGAGGGAGCACGTAGCTCACGCAGCCTCCCTCGCGGAGGAGTGAAAACGCCAGCTCCACGAACGGGACGAAGAGATCCCAGTTGCCGCGAGCGGTCGTGAACCGACGCGCGACCGCGGCTCGCACCTCCGGATACTCGCGGGTCATCCGCTCCGAATCCACAAACGGTGGGTTGCCGACGACATAGTCGAAGCCCGACGTTCGCTGGACATCGCGCCGCTGGCCCTCGGAGCGCCGTGGGAACACCTCGGGGAATTCGAGGTGCCAGTGAATCGGCGCGCGAAGCCCGTACACCGCCAGAGGCCGCGCGAGGGCTGCGTCGGATTCCCGCGCTTTGATCTTGCCACGACAGCTCTCCAGCAGCGTCACGGTCGCTTCGTCTGCCGCCCGCTTGTGCGACTCCAGGTCCTGTCGGTCACCGGCCACCGGCCCCTCCCCATGGAGGCCGAGCAGCGCGTTGCCGATCCGCAGTCCAGCCCACGGTTCCACATGCTCGAGTCGAGGCGCCCGCGCCGCGAGCCAGAGGGACATCGCGCACACGTCGATCGCATGCTCGTCAATGTCGACTCCGTAGATCTGCTCGTGGACGACCCGCGAGAACTCCGCGGTCCAATCCCACCCGCGGCCAGGCACCTCCCCTCGGCGACCGCGCGTCATCTCCAATGCGATCTCCAGGAGGAATGCCCCCGCGCCGCACGCTGGATCGCAGACCCGCGCCCCGCGCTCCTCAGTCGGGATCCGCAGTCCGGCCGCGCCGCCGCCCTCGCCCTCGCCCGCGCCCTCGAGTCGCCATCGTGGGAGCAAGGACAGCGCCGTGCCGACGAGGGGTCGCGGGGTGAAAAAGGCGCCCAGGTCTCGGCGGGTAGACGCGGTGGGCTCCCGCGAGGCCGTGAAGCTGAGCAGCGCGCCGTAGGTGGCACCCAACAAGCGCGCGGCCCACAGCGCGTGCGCCTCCGCAGGATCACCGGGCGCCTGCGCTTCGACGCGCTCACCACGTCGCTCCACGGCTCGCGCCAGCCGACCCATGCAATCCATCCACGCCGCGGCGAACGCCTCCTCGCGCGAGAGCTGGGTCTTCAGCGCGCACCATCCGTCGTCAAGTTGGCGCTGAAGCTCCTCCGGGGCGAGGGTCAGCGCGTCGAAGCGCCGAAGCTCGCGCGACAGCTCGACCGCGGCGCTTTGCACATCGCCGCTGGCGGTCTTGTTGTCACGGTCGCCGGCTCGCGTCGCACCCGGCGAGCGCGAGAGCGACAACGCGAGCGACCGCGCGGCGACCCTCGTGGAGAAGCGCGGGACAAACGACGGGCTCCACACGGGCTTGTTCACACCCGGCGCCGCTCCGTGGTTTTGGAGCGCATCCGCCGACCGCGTCGCGATGGTCTCTACCGCGGACCACACCTCCTCGGCGAACACGTCGTCGGCGTCGAATATTCCTACGGATACCATGCGGAGTGGCGAGCGGTCATCGGAGCGCACGATGGCGGGGCTCGCTCCCCAACCGTCGCCAGATCCGTTCGTGGTTCACGAGAGGGATGCTACCCCCAAATCGTGCGCGGCGCGGGCGCTACACCCACTGCGCCACACCGGCCTCCAGGCGCGCCTCGCCCCCTGGTGTCGCCTCTGCGCCCTCACCTGCGGGCCGGCTCGTCGCCCCCCCATGCGACGAGGAGACGTCGATGCACTCACGCGAGGCCCTCCTCCGCCCGTCCGGCCAAAAAAATCCATCGGCGATAGATCCCGGCCCCTTTGGCGCGCTAGAGTCTGCCGGTCGCTGCGCCCGGCCTCGCGACCCTGCGACGCCGGGACGCTGCCGGGTGGCCTCCTCAGCCCGTCATCCGGAGCCCGCCTCCACGCACCATGCTCAACACGAGAACAAGACTCATGCAAAAACACAACCTTCGAATCACCTCCTCCGTCGTCGCGGCGCTCCTCACGGCGTGCGCCCCCCAATCCGCGGAGACCGTGTCGCCAACCGTTGACGAGGCGACCGCGAGTACAAACCCGCTCTTGTCCGAATGGACGGGGCCCTACGGCGGCGTGCCCGCGTTCGACACGATGGATCTCGCCGAGCTTGAAGGCGCTGTGCTCGCGGGCATGGACGAACACCTCGCGGAGCTGGACGTGATCGCGGCGAGCAAAGATGCCCCCACCTTCGAAAACACGATCATCCCGATGGAGCAGAGCGGTCGGGCGCTGGATCGTGTGTTCCCCTACTATGGGATCTGGAGCAGCAACCTGTCATCACCGGAATTTCGTGAGGTCCAGGGGCGCGTGGTGCCGAAGCTCTCGGAGTACCGCTCGAAGATCATCCAAAATGAGGCGCTATTTCTCCGGGTCAAAGCGGTCTACGAGAGCGACGAAACAAAACAACGAAGCGCGTCCGAGCGACGGCTGGTTCGCCTCGTCTACGATCAGTTCGCTCGCTCAGGCGCGGACCTGACCGGCGACAAAAAGCTTCGTTACGCCGAGATCCAAAAACAACTCGCGCCGCTGCACACCAAGTTCGCGAACAACGTCCTCGCCGACGAGGAGGGCTATGTGCTGTTCCTTGAGGAGCCCCAACTTGGTGGGCTCCCGGACTCTTTTGCCGCCGCCGCCGCCGCCGCCGCCGCCGACAGAGAGCAGCCCGGAAAATACGCGATCACCAACACGCGCTCCTCCATGGACCCGTTCTTGACGTACTCCACAGAGCGCAACCTCCGAGAGCAGGTGTGGCGCACCTACTACAGCCGGGGGGACAACGGAGACGTCCACGACAACAACGAGCTGATCGTAGAGATCCTCAAGCTCCGCGACGAGCGCGTGAAGTTGCTCGGATACGAGAACTTCGCCCAGTGGCGCCTCGAAGACCGGATGGCCCGGTCACCGGAGCGCGCCATCGATCTGATGGAGGCGGTGTGGCCCGCCGCCATCGCCCGCGTCGCCGAGGAGGTCGCCGATATGCAAGCGCTCGCCGACAAAGAGGGCGCCAAGATCAAGATCGAGCCGTGGGACTATCGCTTCTACGCGAACAAGGTCCGCCTGGAGAAGTACGCCCTCGATTCCAATGAAGTGAAGCAATACCTGCAGCTCGACAAGCTGCGCGAGGCGATGTTCATGGTCGCCGGGAAGCTGTTTAACTTCCGCTTTGAGCCGGTGCCCGAAGGGAGCGTCCCCGTGTTTCATGAGGACGTCCGGGTGTGGGAGGTGACAGACCTGGACTCTGGTGCCCACGTCGGGCTCTGGTATCTCGATCCATTCGCGAGGCCGGGCAAGCGCTCCGGTGCGTGGGCGACCAGCTACCGAAGCCACACCACATTCGACGGGAAGCAGACCGTGCTGTCGTCCAACAACTCCAACTTTATGAAAGGAAGCGCCGGCGATCCGGTCCTCGTCTCGTGGGACGACGCCGAGACTTTCTTCCACGAATTTGGCCACGCGCTGCACTCGCTGTCCTCCAATGTGGCCTATCCCACCCTCAACGGGGGCGTCCGCGACTACACGGAGTTCCAGTCCCAGCTGCTCGAGCGCTGGCTCCTCACCGATGACGTGATCAACGGCTACCTCGTTCACTTCGAAACTGGCGAGCCAATTCCTGCCGCGCTCGTCGCGAAGATCAAAAAAGCGGCGACCTTCAATCAGGGTTTTGCGACCACCGAGTACCTCGCGTCTGCGCTGATGGACATGAAGTATCACACCACAGATCCATCGAACCTCGACCCTGACGCGTTTGAGCGGGAGACACTCAACAGACTCGGCATGCCGAGCGAGGTCGTGATGCGACACCGCTCGCCGCACTTTGGGCACGTCTTCTCCGGCGAAGGCTACGCCACCGGATATTACGGCTACCTGTGGGCGGACGTGCTCACCGCAGACGCCGGTGAAGCCTTCGCGGAGGCCCCTGGCGGATTTTATGACGAAGCGCTGGCCAAGCGACTGGTGGACTTCTTGTTCGCCCCCCGCAATTCACTCGACCCGGCGGATGCCTACCGATCCTTCCGCGGACGCGACGCTCAGATTGAGGCCCTCATGCGAGATCGCGGCTTCCCGGTCAAGTAATGTCGCTGGGATCCGCCCCGCGACCGACTGAAAATGAGACGTGTCGCGCCCGCTGTCGCTGTATTGGGTGTTTGTGCGCTCACCCTCTCGTGGGCCTCTGTGTCGCTCGACAGGACAAATATCCATCATTTCAGCAGTTTATACACTCACCACGGCCTCCCGCGCTGATTTCAGCTGCCCACGGGCCACAACAAAACCCCGCATAAATGGCGCTCAGCGCCGGCTAGACCGCCTGGGGATAGACTGACGCCAATGTATGGCCTGGTAAATCGAGCAATTCGGGACTGCGTCGTCGAGCAATTCGGCGAACCGACCTGGCTCAAAATCGAGGAAGCGAGCAAGACCGACCCGTCGCACTACGTGACGATGACCTCCTATCCCGACGAGCTGACGTTCACCATCATCGGGGTGGCCTGCGAGGTCCTGGACGTCGATTCGACGACGTTGCTTCGGACCTTTGGCCGCCATTGGGTGCTGAACACGGCCAACAAAGAGTACAGCCACCTGATGGATTTCTCAGGATCCGATCTGCGGACATTTCTGTTGAACCTCGATCAAATGCACGAGCAGGTCGCCATTACGTTTCAAAATCTCCGGCAGCCCTCCTTCTCACTGGAAGAAAGTGACACCGAGACCCTCCTTCACTACCGGAGCGAACGCAGCGGACTCACAGAATTCGTCGTGGGCCTCCTCGATGGACTCGCGGAACACTTCAACGAGCCGCTCAAGGTCACCCTGGTCTCGTCCCGTCTCGAGGGCGCTGATCACGACGTCTTTAGATTGCAGTTTTAAGCGTGCTCGATCAAGCAACAACCCTGCAGCTATTTCCGTTCTCGGTGGTCTTCGACACCGAGTTAAAAATCGTGATGCTCGGGCGCACCTTCCTCTCCCGATGTCCGGACGCGATCGACACGGACCTCAACTCCTTTATGACGCCGATGCGATGGAGAGGAGAGTTCACGCTGGAATCGATCCGCCAACATCTCGGCAAGATGGTGCTGCTCTGCGTGGGGCGCATGGGCATTCGATTCAAGGGAGAGTTCGCGCAGATCTCCGACGATCAATTCATCCTAATTTGCTCGCCGCAGATCGATGAGATTGAGAAGATGAAGAGCCTCGGGCTGACGTTTCAGGACTTCGCGCGATTCGACACCACCATCGACAACGTGTTCTTGCTCGAGGCTGCCAGACAGAGCCAAAACGAGGCCGTGATCGCGGCTCAACGCCTCCAAGAAAGTGAAGCCCGCTATCGCGTCCTGATCGAACAAAACCTCCTCATCATGGTGGCGTTCGATGAACGGGGGGAGATCGTGTTCGGAAACACGGCGTGGAGGTCGTTCGCGGGTGACGACACCGCCGGAGTCTCGGTGTTGAACTTCATCGAACCATCCTCCGTTGAATACTGGAAGGCGACCCTCCAAGATCTGAAGACGTCGACGAGAGAGGAGAGCGAGAACATCTCGGTGACCAGCGAGATGGCATCACCGGACACCGAAGACTTCATCCTGATCTCGAGTGACGGCAAGGAGATGATCGCAGAGGGCTTTGTCGGCTACCACCACATGACCCAGACGCACGGCGAGAACCTCTACTTCGCGATGTTCACAGACGTCACCGAGAACCGGAAGGCCGCCCGCATCCTCCAGGAGACCCGAGTGAAGATGCTTCAATCCCAGAAGATGAACGCGCTCGGGCGTCTCGCGGGCGGCATCGCCCATGACTTCAACAATCTCCTCGGCGTGATCATGTCGGCGAGCTGCATCCTCCTCGAGGATCTTGAGGAAGACAGCCCGCTACGCGAGGACGCGGAGATGATCCTCAATTCTTGCGAGTCCGGGGCGAAGCTCTCCTCGCAGCTCATGACCTTCAGCCACAACAAGCGGACGACTCCAGTGGTCCTCAATCCAGCGGAGGTAATCTTCAACCTCTCGGAGGTGCTCAACACCGTGGTCGGAGAGAATATCCGGCTCTCGTTCGCGCACACCGCTCCGAACGCGCACGTGCACCTCGACCGCCTCGAGTTTGAGCAAATTCTGATCACCACCTGCGTCAACGCCCGGGAGGCGATGCCCTCCGGTGGCACGATCTCCTTGACGGTGAGCCGACCGTCGGAAGGACAATGTCGACTCACCATCGCGGATGATGGGTGTGGGATGTCCCCCGAGGTGACGCAGCAGGCGTGTGACCCATTTTTCTCGACCAAGACGGAGGGGAATCATCCAGGGCTGGGGCTCGCCGTCGTCTACGGGATCGCGACCCGCAACTCCGCGGAGGTCCAAATCGAGTCCGAACCAAACAACGGAGCGAAGATTCACGTCACCTTTCCCGAGGCAGAAGAGGGCGCCGTGGCACCCCGCCCTCAGTCCTCGCAGAGTCGCCCGCAGTTCCAAGATGCGTTCGACAAAGAAGAGTCACCCCACGTCCTCCTGGTCGAGGATCGGGAGGAATTGCGGCTCGCGAACGCACGCTCACTGCGCCGCATGGGCTGCCAAGTCACCGCGGTGGAGGGGGTCCAGTCCGCGTTTAATGTGCTTCGGGGTGGGCACGCGACGCCGGATGTGCTCGTCACAGATGTTCAACTTGGCGACGGCAACGGGGCAGACCTCGCCGAACGCTGCGTGGAAGAGGGCCTGCTCTCCCGCGTCCTGTTGGTGACCGGCTACGCCCGCAAGGAGCACTTGGAGACGGTCGCCAAACGACATGGCTGGAAAATCCTCATGAAGCCATTTACGCCCGGGGAGCTCAGCGACGAGCTCGCAAGAACTCTCCGATCCAACTAGCGCCCCTGCGCTTTCAGTCCCCCGAACAGCTGGCTCGTACATCATCAGATGCGCACATGGAGTGGAGACCTCGCCCCGCGCCCTGGACGCCTAGACGCCGTCACGGGGAGACGCGCACGCCTAAATCTCGTACCGTACCGTCGTGAGTGACTCCCTCATGCTCATGAGTTTTGCGGTCCTCATCGCGCTCGTCAGCGCGATGCCGCGATCCGAGCTGTCGAGTACGTGGGTCACGCTCCTTCGCGTCTGCTTCCCATCATGGCGATTTTTCGGAGACCCCAGCATCCAAGTCCAGCTGCTCTGGAGGCTCTGCGACGACGAGGGCGCCGCCGCTTCATGGCATGCGGCCATGCACGCCGCCGAGCGCACGGGTGGATTCCTCGTCTGGAACCCACGCGCGACCCTCCGGCTCGCCGAGGAATCTGCGGTGCGCGACGCGCTCGCCGAGATCGATGGCCTGGAAGAGACGCGCCGTGAGTCCATCGAAGACCTCGTCTCTTTTCAACTGCTCCGCGCCCTCGCGGAGGCGAGCATCGGCGCGCACCTGCAGACCAATGAGGCCGACCCTCCGGCTCGAAGGACGGTGCGTTACGAGCTTGTGGTGCGATCTCGAAGGTCCAACGAAGACGATTTTAGCGACCATCTGCGGGTCCCGCCACGCCCCTTCACCCATCTCACCCGAGAGGACGCAGAACGAAGGTGAGCGGGATCGCGGCCGCTGTTGACGCGTTGAAGTCACCGCTCGTCGCCTTGCGAGCGGTCGAGGTCCTGTGCGGCATCTCGGTCGCGCTGCAAGCGATGGAGAACCTCGCCAACCTCCCCGCGCTCCGCGAGACGGGGACGTGGCGGTGGTCAGTGCTCTCCCAAGACTTCGCGCGCCTCCCTCGCCCGATGCTCCGCCTTCTCGAGCGGGTGATGAGCTGTCGCGCGCTCCTTGGGCTGTCCCTCATTCAGTTGTCGTGCGCGCTCGCGATGCTCGCCGCTCCCCGTTGGTGGTGGCCGGTGGCATGCTTCAACACCAGCCTCATCTTCGCCCTGAGATGGAGAGGATCGGTCAACGGTGGCAGCGACAGCATCACCCTGATCACCCTCGCGTGCCTCACGCTCGGCCGAGGCTTCGTACAGGACGGACCAGTCGTCCTTGGCGCGTTGCTCTACGTCGCGCTGCAAGCGATCGCGTCCTACCTGATCGCCGGCGTCGTCAAGTTCCGCTCCAGCCATTGGCGCGATGGGCGAGCGCTCCGTCGATTTATTGAGGGCGCCGCGGTTGGCCCTCCACCGGAGGTCCTCGCCCGACTGCTGCGCGGGAGGCTCTCTCGCGCGGCATCCTTCGGCGTCATCTCGTTTGAGCTCAGCGCCCCCTTCACCCTCATCTCACCTCACTTCGCGCTCGTGTTCGTGTCCGCCGGCCTCATGTTCCACGGGCTCAACGCCTACCTCCTGGGCCTTCATCGGTTCTTTTTGGCGTGGTTGGCGACCTACCCCGCCATCATGTTCGCCGCCGCCTTGCTGCTCTGACGCGGAGGTGTGGTCGTGGATGACGCGCCACGTCTCTTCTTGACGCTCGAGGATGACGCTGAAGATGCCGCTCCCCGCCTGTGGCGTCTCGGTCAGCGCCCAGCGGCCGAGGACCACCGCACCGTCCGCGCCGACCCCTCGAACGTCGAGCAGGTCAAAGGCCAAGGTGCCCATCGATTGTGGTTCATCACCATACTTGGCCCGGAATTTCGTACGCGTCTCTTCGAAGCCGCGCCGAACAGTCGCGCCAGAAGTGAAGATCAAATCGTCGCTGCGCTCATAGCCCGCGAGGAACCCCTCGATGTCGCCGCGGTTCCAAGCATCCCGCTGATCGTGGAGCACCGCCCGGACAGAGGCGTCGTCCGCAGCGCTAAACTGTGCGACGATGGACGCGCTCTGCGTACACGATCCGAGCAGCATCGCGCCCGCGAGTCCGAGTCCGAGTCCACTACCGCGATACCTGGATTTGGGGTTCATCACCGCTACGCTATCGCAGCCGGTCCGCGCTTGGAAAGCGGCCTCGCCGGGGCTCCGCGTCCGATCGGACCTGCGGTGTCTGCATCGGCCACAGGCGACACTTGACCCCCCCTCATCCGCCCACACAAATTGTCAAATCCCGCGGGAGAATCCGGACTATACTCGCGCCGTGGCTTGTTGGATTCGACGGGTAACTCTCTTCGTTGGCCTCACCGCGCTCGTGGCCTGCTCCGCAGCGGAGGAGCCGCTGTCCATGACCACCTCGGTGGGCGCGTCGGACGACCTCGGCACGAGCGCCACCTCCGGCAATACGATGGGAGATGTGGGGGCGGACCCCAGCGGCACCACGGCGGGGGAGTCGGGCGAGAGCGGCGCTGACACCTCCACGGGAACCGACGAAGGCGGCGTCCCGGGGGAGCCTGGAGATCCCTGCGCCGACGACGAGGACTGCGTCGACTACTGTCTTACCGAGGAGGGCGAGCCGGAGGGGAGCTGCGTCGAGGCGTGTCCAGAGGCACTCTGTCCCCCTGATTTCATCTGCGTCACCATCGACACCGACCGCGGGGCGGAAGAGGCGTGCGTCCCTGCGCCGGATACCTTCTGTCAGACCTGCTCCACGAGCTTTGAGTGCGGAGACGCCTTCGATATCTGCGCGCCCCTGGCTGGTGGAGACTTCTGCGTCATCGACTGCTCCGGCGACCCCGACATCTGCCCCATAGGATTCACCTGCGGACTCATCGGGAGCGTCGACGACACGATGATCGTCCAGCAGTGTGTCCCCAACAACGGGGTCTGCTGCGTCGACGGCGACGGCGACGTGTACGGAGAGGGCGGCGGATGCCTCGGCACCGACTGCGACGACAGCAACCCCGACGTCTACGGATCAGCCCCCGAGCTGTGCGATGGGATCGACAACGACTGCGATGAGGCGATCGACAACATGGTCATCGACTGCGGCGTCGCGAGCTGCGAGCTCGGATCGCTCGGGTACTATGAGACGGGCGCGGAGCTGTGTACGGACGGCGTGTGCGAGGGCCCAGGTGCGTCGCTTTGCGGGCTTTATACCTGCGTCGACGGGGGCGACCAGGGCGACAGCTGCGCGGCGGCCTGCGAGGTGGAAGACGATCTCAAGTGTATCCCTGAGGCCCACTGTGACGCCTCGGTGTGTCTCGACGATGTCGCGGACGGACAAGGATGTGACGAGGCCTCGGACTGCAGCAGCAGCTACTGCGGCAACGGCTTTTGCTGCACCAGCGGTGATTGTTGCCAGCAGGCGTCCGACTGCCCCACCTTCGGGACTGACGCGCCGATCTGCACCTCGCCGGCGACCTGCCAAGGGACCAAGGGACAGGCGATCTGTGGCAGCAACTTCGTGTGCAGCAACACGGGGACCGAGGAAGACGATTCGGCCTGTGACGCGACGGTGCTCGCCAGCGACTGTGGACTCTACCTGCCCGTCTTTTGCACCGGAGACGTGGACCAATCCGCGCCCGACTGCGCCACGTCCTGCACGACCGACGCGGAGTGCGACACAGACGCCTTTTGTGACACCGACAACACCTGCCAGGCGGATCGCGCTGACGGCGACGCCTGCGCCGGCGCGAGCTGGTGCGTCGGCGGGTACTGCGGCAACGGCTTTTGCTGCAGCGGCGGGGACTGCTGCCAGCAAGCGTCGGACTGCCCTGGCAGCTACAGCGCCGCGTCCACGTGCGGCGATCCTGCCAACTGTCAAGGGACCCGCGAGGACGCCTCGTGCGTCGCGAACGTCTGCGGCACCGTGGCCAACGTGCCCGACGACGCGGCCTGTGACGCGAGCGTCGAAGCCGACGCGTGTGGCGTCTACCCCTCGCAATTTTGCAACGGATCGGAGAGCCAAAACTCCCCGAACTGCGCCGTCTCCTGCGGAAGCGACGCCGACTGCGACCTCAGCGCCTACTGCAGCGCGGGCAATATCTGCATCCCCGATGAACCGAACGGCGACCCGTGCGGGGGGGCGAACCAGTGTCAGAGTGGATACTGCAACAACGGGTTTTGCTGTGACGGTGGGGACTGCTGCGCCGCCAACTCGGACTGCGCCGGTCTCGCCCAGCCCGCGACCTGCGACGACGCGCCGACCTGCCAAGGCGCCCGGGTCGACGGGCTCTGCCAAGCCTCCTCTCAGTGCACCACGAGCAGCGTCGACGACGATTCCGCCTGCGCCGGCCTGGGCACAGACGACTGCGGGCTGTACCCGAGCGTCTCCTGCACCGCCGACGCCGATCAGTCCTCTCCCGCCTGCGCCACAAGCTGCGTGACCGACTCGGACTGCGACCTCGACGCATTTTGTGACGCGGGAATCTGCGCACCAGATGGCACCGCCGGTGACCCCTGCGGGGCGAGCAATGAGTGCGGGGCCGGGTTTTCTTGCGCCGACGGTGTCTGCTGCGACGGCGCCTGCGGCGGAACCTGTGAGGCGTGCGACCTCGCGGGGAGCCAGGGCACCTGCACTCCCATCGCCGACGGTGACGACCCTGCCAATGAATGTGGCAACGTGAGCTGCGGCGGCTACTACTTTGGCTGGGTGGGCGACACCTGCTACGAGCGCGCCAACGTGGCGGACGCCTCGTGCGATGGCGGCGGAAGCTGCCAAGGTTCGGCGGACGTGTGTCCCACACAGGGCCAAGGGCCGGCCTCGGCAACCTGCGACGACGTCTGCCAGGACCCCGATCTCGCCACCTGCTCTGGGACGACCGGGGCCACCTGCGACCCCGTGACCCCCTCCCCCAACATCCAAACCTGTGGAGATGGAGCGTGCGAGGTCACCACGGAGATCTGCAACGGCGGGGCGCCCGTGACCTGCACCCCCAACAGCGGGGCCGCGAGCGCCGAGGTCTGCGACGGGATCGACAACGACTGCGACCCCGCGACGGCGGACGGCAGCGACGAGATGTGGGTGGGCGTCGCGTGCGACGGGCTCGACGCCGACCTCTGCGAAGAGGGCACGTTCCAATGCAGCGCGGGCGCCCAGACCTGCAGCGACGCCACCGGCGACGCCCTTGAGCTGTGTGACGGCGTCAACAACGACTGCGATCCAACCACCCCCGACGGCGCCGACGAGCCCACCCTCAACGACGCCTGCGACGGGACGGACGCGGACCTATGTAGCGACGGACTCGTGGCCTGCGTCGCGGGAGACCTGACCTGCACGGACGACGCGACCTCGAACGCCGAGGTGTGTGACGGGAGCGACAACGACTGCAACCCCGCCACCGCAGACGGGAGCGACGAGCCGTGGGCGGGTGCTGGCTGTGATGGCCCCGACGCCGACCTCTGCGAAGAGGGCACGTTCCAATGCAGCGGGGGCGCCCAGACCTGCGGCGACGCCACCGGCGACGCCCTTGAGCTGTGTGACGGCGTCAACAACGACTGCGATCCGACCACCCCCGACGGCGCCGACGAGCCCACGCTCAACGACGCGTGCGACGGCTCGGACTCGGATCAATGCGCGGAAGGGAATCTCCAATGTTCCGCCGGCAGCCTCGCGTGCTCCGACACCTCCTCCAACGACATTGAGATCTGTAACGGCCTCGACGACGACTGCAATGGGTTTGAAGATGACGGAGGCGTGTGTCCATGCACCGTGGTGCGCGACAACGGCCGTATCTATCAAATCTGCGACGACACCAACGCCACCGCGAAGATCTGGTCCGAAGCGGACGCGGCCTGCGCGAGTGGGTCCTCGGGCTATCGACTCGTGGCGATCTCAGACCAGGCAGAAAACGATTTTCTCTTCGCCCAAGTCGACACCTACCTCGCCCTATTCAACAATCTCAAGCCCCAGCCAGACCAACGATATTTTTGGATCGGAGGCACCGACTTTTGCCCGGACCCCGGCATGACCTGCGGTGGCAACTGCTGTGAAGGCACCTGGTCGTGGACCAACGCCACGGTGTTCTACGACGCAGGCGCCACCGTCACCTACGACAACTGGTACGACAACGACGGGACCAACGGCGACGTCGCCGCGACGGAGCCCAACAATGCGGGAGGGACGGAACACGTCACCGAGTTCGGCCGCTTCTACTCCGTCACCGACACCGCCAATCGGTCGAATTGGAACGACGCCGACGGCGGCAACGTGAACTTCTATATCTGCGAATACAGCCCTTAGCCCGCGACTCGTGGCGGGTTTCGCGACGTGTGCGCGCTCGAGCGGTCGCCGGTCGGTTGATTCCTCGGCCGCCCCGGTCCACGCTGCGCCGATGGCCTCCATCGTCCTCAGCACCTTGAACGCGCGCTACATGCACGCCGCGTTTGGGCTGCGCTACCTGCTCGCCAACATGGGCGCTCTCCAGGAGGAGACCCGCCTGATGGAGTTCACCATCGAGATGCGGGCCGCGGACATCGTGGAGAAAATCATGCGGGAGTCCCCGTCCATCGTCGGACTCGGCGTCTACATCTGGAATGTCCAGCGCGTCGCCGAGGTCGTCAAGACGCTGCGAGCGGTCGCGCCTCAGGTGACGCTCGTGGTGGGCGGGCCCGAGGTCAGCCACGAGATCGAAGCTCAACCATGGCTGTCGGACGTGGACTACATCGTCACCGGAGAGGGCGACGAAGCCTTCCCCAAGCTTTGCGAGCGGCTCTTGAGCGGCCGCAAGCCCCTGCAACGCGTGATCGACGGCGGCGTCCCCGAACTCTCCACGCTCACCCTCCCCTACGACCTCTACGATGAAGAGGACATCGCCCACCGCGTCCTCTACGTCGAGGCGTCGCGCGGGTGCCCGTTTCGTTGCGAGTTTTGTCTCTCCTCCCTCGACAAGAAAGTCCGCGCCTTCGACCTGCCGGAGTTTTTGACCTCACTCGAACACCTGATGGATCGCGGCGCGCGGTCGTTTAAGTTCGTCGATCGCACCTTTAATCTCGATATTCAGCGAAGCGAGGAGATCCTGCGATTTTTCCTCGACCGCATCGAGCTCGGCCTCTTTATCCACTTTGAGATGGTGCCCGACCGACTCCCCGAGCGACTGCGCGAGCTCATTCGCGCGTTTCCGGAGGGCTCCCTCCAATTCGAAATTGGCATCCAGTCGTTTGATCCGGAGGTCGGCCAACGAATTCAGCGACGCCAGAACTTGGAGAAGACCTTCGACAATCTCCGCTTCCTCTGCGAGGACACGGGGGTCCACCTCCACACCGATCTCATCATCGGACTCCCCGGTGAGGATCTGGCGTCATTTGGTGCCGGTCTGGACCGTCTCATCCGCGCGGGGGTTCAAGAAGTTCAAGTGGGGGTCTTGAAACGACTCCGCGGCACCCCCATCGCGAGACACTCCGAGGAGTTCGCCCTCGTGTTCGACCAGTTCGCGCCCTACGCGATCCTCTCCACAGCCCACATCGATTTCCCCACAATGCAGCGTTTGAAGCGGTTCTCATTGGTCTGGGACGTATTCTGGAACCGAGGGACGCTGCTGCACACGATGGCGCTGATGTGGGGCGAAGCCTCGCCCTTCGAGGAGACCTTAAAGTTCTCCGATTGGCTGTTTCAGCGCGACGGCAAGGTCCACGCCATGGCGCTCAAGCACCGCGCCCGGCGGCTCGCGGAGTATATGCAGGCGCGAGGAGACGACGATGACGCGGTGCTCGAGGCCCTCACGCGCGACTTCGCGGCCCGCGGGAGCACGCCTCCCCCGCTGCTCGAACAAAAGGCGCGCGCCACCGGCAGCTCGCCCACTCCCACCCGGCAGCGGCGGCATCTGTCCCAGTAGCGAGCGCTAGCCCTCGACGTGGGCGGCCAAAAAAGCGCGGGTCCGCGCCATGCTCTCTCTCGCCTCCGGGAGCCACGGCAGATAGATCTGCCACACGTGAATCCCCTTTGGATCCTCGACGAAGGTGGTGGCGACGCCGGCCCGCTCAAGCTCGCTCCTCAGTCGCCGCGCGTCGTCGCGGAGCACCTCCAACCCACCCACCTCAAGCAACGTCGGCGGCAGGCCCTCATGGTCCCCGAGCAGCGGAGTCACGCGCGGGTCGTTGACGGAGTGCGCTCCCGCGTACATCTCCGCGAAGGTCCGCAGCCATTGAGGACGCACCACCCAATCCGTCATCGCCCCCGACGCCGTGGAAGGCGACTCGCATCGCAGATCTACCCATGGAGAATAGAGGACGAGGCCGTCGGGCCCCGGCAAGTCCTCACGTCGACACATCTGCTGCGCGAGCGCGAGCGCGAGTCCCCCACCGGCGGAGTCCCCCATCACGACCAGCGGCGGCTCGGTGCTCGACGGTGTCAAGGCCTTCGCGACGACCTCCAGATCCTTCAGTCCCGCCGGGTAAGGATGCTCTGGCGCCAGCCGGTACTCAGGCATGACCATGTGACGACCGAGCGAGGCGCACATCCTCGAGACGACGCCGCGGTAGGCCTCCGTGCTCCCCAGACAGTAGCCACCTCCGTGGACGTACAAAACCACCGCGTCTCCGCGCGCGCGGGCCGGTGTGAACTCGAGGCACGGGACCCCCTCCACCGATCGCTGCGTGACCGACACCTTCGAGGCTGGCGCGTGCCCCATGCGGCCCAGCCCTTTCTTGAGTCCGTGGCGCATCCGCGGGATGTCGGCTGGCGCCTCCGCGTGCTTCTTCGACATCCGCTCCAAGATGGCCTGGAGCAGGACGTACTTGGCGCTCCTGCGGCCCCTTCGATTTCTATTCGTTTCCGACATACAGCGAGGACACTTGATGAGCGCGGTAGATCACCGACTCCGGATAGGTCAGCGACCACGTGGGCGTCGCGTCCGGCGCAGCCGGAACCTCCACGACCTTCCCAGGCGTCTCCAAGCTGCGGTTGCCTCCGCCCGCCACCAGCCATCGCTGACCTGGAGTCTGCTCGACGCCGCCGAGGAAGTTGGAGTAGATGTCGATGGAATGCGACCAAATTTGGGTCGCGGTCATGTTCACTTCGTCGAGCTGATACGACACCGCGCGGCTGTAGGGCTCGGTGTCCCAGGGGCGCTCGTTGCCGTTGTCGAAGAGGGTGAGCACACCATCTGTCGAGAGGCTCGGATTGTGCTGACTATAAAACCACTCGGCGGGTTCCCCCTCTCCATCGAGGAGCGTGAAGTCTCCTTCAGGCCCTAGCCTCCACAAGACCTCGCCGCTGCTCCGATCTATCTTGAGGACCCAGCTTTGGTGGCGCAAAGAAAGTAGGTAGGCGTCCTCTTCTTCGAGATAGACGACCGCGTTGCCGTGGGTCCAGTCGTAGACGACCTCGTTGATTCCCAACATCAGCGGGTTAAGCGAGAGCGGCCCGGGGAATCGTGTCGTGTCTAGGTGATCGAAGGTGGACCACTCCCAAACGATCTCCCCGTCTGCGTCGAGCTCGATGATGAAGTCTCCGCGCACGTTGACCTCCCCGCCGAGGCCCGGCACGTCGATCATCCGAGCGTTCCCCGCCAAGGTCGCAAATCCCCCTGTCGGGAGATCGATGACGTCGTGATGGAAGTAGAGCTCCTCGCGAGGTGAGCGGTACTTGTTCACGACGTCGCCGGCGAGCGTGAACAGATTCCACCCACCGGGCACCAACACCGCGAGGGTGCCGTCGGGCCGCAGCCTGACGTCTCGGGGAGCGAACGCCGTCGTGATGCCTGGATTCTGCAAGTACCAGACGACCTCACCGTCACGGTCCACCGCGAGCGCGAGCGCCTCGTCTTCGCTCGCGAGCCCCGACGGATCCTTCGGCGCCGGTCCCATTAAGATGAGCGCGCCGTCGTCTTCCACCACCGAAGAAACCGACGCCGACGGTGTGCTCGGTGGCAGCGAGCCCGTGACAAATGTCTCCGCATGACGTTCAAGCACCGCTCCCTGTTCGTCTTCGACGATGAACTCCAACTCATAGGAGCTCTCCGCCCTCATCTCGGTCACGGAGAACGCGTGGACAAGTCCGAGCTCCGTCGCAGGAACCTGCCGCTCCAGTCGCGTCGGATGACGCACGACCGTACGGACTCGTGTCGGGATCCTGGTCTCCAGCTCCACCTCCGCAACCAGGGTGCAGTTCAGAGCCCTCTGAACATCGACAGAGGTGACCACGAGATCCGAATTGGAGGCCGCCGCCGAGCCCCCTTCACAAGACAGGCAGGGTGCCGCACAGGCGAGCATCATAACAAGTGCGCTTGTTCTCAATGATTTTGCGACCTTGAACAGGCCCTACTCTCCGCGGCACAGGGTACCGCCGATGGCGCTCCGTCGCCATCCCAGGGACGTACACGCCCAGGCGAACGCGGCAAATGCGTTCGCGAAGGGTGAACGAGCACGCCCACGGGACACCTCCACACGCATGCACACGGTCTTGGAACGAGACGAGACTACATCGCAGGTCACCAGCGCTGTATCGAGGCCCGGGGTTTCGCCGTCGTTGTCCCTACGCGCCGGTTACGGGCGTCAAGACACTCACCGAACTCATCGACCCCCCCGATTCAGCTGCATCATGGCCGAGGGGAAGACGCACCTCAAACGTGGTCCCGTCGGCAGCAGACGAGACCAAGAGCAACTCGCCGCCGAACTCCTCGACGATTTGCCGACAAATCGAGAGGCCAAGACCGGTCCCTTCGTCGGACGATTTCGTCGTGAAGAATGGTTCAAAGATCTTGTCCTTCAGATTCTCTGGGATCCCCGGTCCGTTGTCTGAGACCTCCACGACCGCGGTGTTCGAGCTCCCATCATGTCGCAGACGAATGGTGACAGCGGGCATATAATCACCGTTCGCGTCTTGATGTTCAGCGCACGCTTGCGCCGCGTTGACCACGAGATTTAGCACCACCTGTTGCAAGCGGTCCTCTCGGCCCCAGATCTCAAGCTCTCCCCCCGGGCCGTGCAGCTGGATCTTGGCCACCTCCTGTACCCGTGCCCCCGCGACACGGAGGGCAGCGCGAACGCTCGCCTCAAGATTGAAGATCTTCTCGTCCTCTCCCCGACGCGAGACCGTTCGAAGATCCCCGGCGATCATACGGACCTTCTGGACCCCCGACCGCATATCCTCCAGCATCTCCCCCATCTCCTGGATAATCTCTTCGCGCTCCTCCTTCGGCACCTCGGACGCGGACACCTTGGCGATGTCGGAGAGCGACTCGCTCAGGGTCTCCACGTTCGCTTGCACGTAGGTCAAGGGGTTGTTGATCTCGTGCATCACGACCGCGGAGATCTGGCCCAGGGCCGCCATGCGTTCGCTCGAAGCCAGCCGACTGCGCTGCTCTTTAATGCGATAGGCGTTGACGATGGAGCTGTGACTCTGCTGGCTCACATAGCGAAAATACACGCCCAAGAGCACCACCAGGGCCGCCGCGACCGCGTATTTCATACCCGGCCCCATCG
>JAAZXR010000064.1 GCA_014240065.1 Myxococcales bacterium | reverse complement strand
TGACCGCCGACGCGCCCTCGCCGGCGCCCGGGCGCAGGCGCAAGGTCACGCGCTGACCGGGCGAAGGCTCCCGCTAGGGCGCGCCCCAGCGCAGCAGCGCGAACTTCACGAATCGCCGGTCGCCCTCGGCCTCTCCGAAGATCGCCTCTCGCTCGCACGGCGCGACGGTCCGCGTGTCGAAGCTCGCCGGCACCTTGGCCCACAGCTCCCCCGGAGGTCCTCGCTCCCCGTGCAGTCGCAGCAACAAGGGGAGATCATCGAGTCGTTGTGGACTCGACCGAGCGCCCTTCCCCCACGGCGGATCGACAAAGACGAGCTGTCCTTGGGCCTTTGAAAGCCACGCGGTTGCGTCGCCATGCTCAAAGCAAATCTTGTCCTCCACGCCGTAGACGCGCGCGTTGTGTTGAGCCGAGAGAAGGCGCGCGGCGTCGCGTTCCACGGCGACCACCGTTGATCCAGCGCGCGCGAACCCGATGCTGTTGCCTCCGGCACCACAGCCAAGATCGAGGACTGGGCGCCCGCGCGCCTGTTCCCCGATTCGCAGCGCGATCGCAGCGGGGGTGAGGGACCATCGCCCCTCGTCATCTACGCGACAACCCGCGCGGTCAAACCCAGGCGTGGTCACTCGCCGCCGCCGCGCGTCGACGAGCCTCGCCTCGCGGACACGGGCGCGCGACAGCGCGGGGCGCACATCCACCGACACAAAGACGCCATCGAGCACGAGGCCGCGGAGCCGCGCTTGCACGTCGGCGGCCTCGGTGGACGCCCGCGCCCCCTCGTAGACTGTCGTCTCCCCTTCGACGCGCGCCGCCCAACCACGGGCGTCCAACAGACGTTCTGGCCCGATCCACTCGGGGACCCCCCGCACGCTGACCTCATGTTGCGCCATGCCCACGCCAGGATACCCCCCTTCCATGGGCGATCCAGCCCGTCGTCATGAATTGCGGTGCGCGGGAACAAGAATGTAGACTCCCCCCATGCTGCCCCCCGAGGTCTACAAAATTCTCCATATTCTGGGCGTCGCGTGGCTGTTTTTCGCCCTCGGGGGTGCCACTCTCCACGCGCTGAATGGCGGCGACAAGGCGTCGAACAAGAGCCGCAAGCTCATGGCCGCGAGCCACGGAGTAGCGCTCGTGATCATCCTCGTCGCGGGATTTGGGCTCCTTGGCGGCAAGAAAATGGGCACGTGGGTCCACCTCAAGTCCGCCCTTTGGCTCGCGCTCGGAGCGAGCCTGACGCTGGTACAAAAGAAACCTGGGCTCGCGAAGCTGCTCTGGTTTGTGTTCCCGCTCCTCGCCGCGGCGGGCGCCTATTTGGCGGTCTACAAACCTGGATAACCGACCGCCCGGGCGCGCGCGCGAGCCCCTCCTCACTCGCCGCCGTCGTTCCCGGCCCATTTCTTGGCGCCACCCACGAGAAGGGCCACACTGTCTCGGTGCGATTCGCCGTCTTGAGCAAGCGATTGTTCATGCTCCTCGCCGTGGGCGGGACCGCAGCATGCACCGCTTCGAAGCTTGAGGCCGCCCCCCCCGGCGTCGAGGACTCGTCGCCCCTCGAATCAGCGCAGGCCTGCGCCGGCACCACGGTCTTCGAGACCACCGCGCCCACCACCCAAGCGCGTCACCGCGACCCGAACTTCTGGATCGGGGCTGCAGCCTCGGATCCCGACACGGTGATGATGTCGCGCCAACAGATCGCGGCGACCAACGCGAAGTACGCGGACGACGGAGAGCTGTTTCGTGATCCGCTCCAGCTCTCCGCCTCCGACGACCCCGCGATCCGTGCGCGATGGGAACACCGCGGCGCGTGGATGCGACAAAAAATTGAAGAGGGCAGCTACGTCGAACAGACCCCGGGCGCCATGACCCGAGCGCTCGACCGTATCGACCGCGCCCGGCTTTACACCGAGCTGCGCGTCATCACGGCGGAGAGCGCGCTCTGGTGCGTCCCCACGACGGACGGGATCCTCTCTCAAGCGCGGGACGTCGCGTTCGACAGGAACCGCTGCACGGGCCTGCACCCCGGCGAGCTCGTGCTCGCGACCCACGCGGTCGAAGGCGAGGCCTGGGTCCACGTGGAGGCGGGGCACTCCAGCGGGTGGCTGCGCGAGCCGCAGTGGACCCCCCCGCTCTCGCGTGAGGCGGCGAGCGAGTTCACGTCCCAGCGGCCGCGGGGCTACGTCGTCCGCGAGGGAGCGTCCGACGATCGCGGCGCTCCCGTTCGGATCGGGACCTCCTTTCCGCTGCGAGGGGAGGTCACAGACGTGGCGACGGTCCTGCTCCCGGACGCGACGGGGCTGCGCGCTCAGCCACTCAACGGCGCGCTCTTCAGCCAGGGCCCCGTCCCCCTCACGAGGCGGCGACTGCTCGAGCTCGCGTTCTCGCGCATGGGTGACGCCTACGGATGGGGGGGCTACAAGGGGAACCGGGACTGCTCTCGCTTCTTGCACGACGTCTTGGCCGCGTTCGGAATCCTCATGGCCCGCAACAGCGCCGCGCAGTCTCTCATGGGCGCCGACCATATTAACCTCGAGGGCATGACAGACGCGGAGAAGCGCGCGGAGATCGACCGTCTCAACGCCAGCAACGTCGTCCTCTTGTATATGCCAGGGCACATCATGCTCTACCTCGGACGAGATGGTGAGCGGCGCTTCGCGCTGTCTTCGCTGAGCGAATATCTGCGTCCGTGTGAGGGCGGCGGCGCCCAGACCGTCCGCCTAGATCGGGTGGAGGTCACCCCGCTCGAGCTAGGCCGCGGCACCTCGCGGACTTCGTTCATCGAGCGAATGACCACCGCCATCGTCTTCGGCCCCGGCTAGGCGCCGCGTCGGCGCGCGCATAAAGGAGGGCGTCGACCCCACCTGTTCGACGCCCCTCCACGCGGTGTCCGTGATCCTAGCCGATAGGTGGGCAGGCGAAGCCCACTTCGAGGGCGCCTTGGGCCGCGACGAGGGCCTCGCACGCGAGCTGACAAAACTCCAAGGTGTAGGTTTGCCCGTCAAAGTCGATCACGTAGCCCGACCCCTCATCACAAGACTCCACGGGACCGAAGGTCTCACCGTTGATGGTCGCGTTCATCAACCCCGCGTATCCATCGAGCTGCTCGACTTGCAGCGTGCAGGCGACATCAGCGGCGATCTGGTCGAGCGCGGTCGTGAGCTCCACCCCGTCGGTCGCGTCGAAGAAACTGTCATCGCCGTCCGTGTGGGGCACGCCGCCGAGCACGGCCAGCTCATTGAGTCGCGCTCGCGGCTGCGTCTGCGGGAACGTGCTCTCCTCTTGAATGTCGATCCCGACGACGTAGGTCGGGATCCCCAAGTTGGAGAACGCGTCATCGACGACCACCGGCAGGTTCTCGTCGTAGGTCTCGAAGCGCTCGAGCATGTCCTCCGAATCCCCGCAGTTTGACGCACCGTCGGTGACCAAGATGATCGCGGCGGGGCGCCCGTCGTCGATGGCGACGAGGTGGTCGACCGCGTTGGTGATCCCCGCGGCGGTCGGCGTGGCCCCGTACAAATCTGTGTCACTGGCGGCCGGAATCGCCGCGAGGATCGCGGCGGCGTTCGCCTCGGCTACCGACACCTCAAGCGCGTCTTCGACCAAGCACGCCTGCTCGAAATCGGAGGTGGCGGACAGCGAGGGGAACAACGCGACGCCGAGGTTGGCGACGTCCTCGTACGCCGGGGCCACGGTCGACACGACCTCATGGAGCGCCGCCCACCGCGTGACGCTCGCCGTGGCCGCGTCGCCATCGTGATCGAAGTCATTGCTGACCATGCTGTAGGACTTGTCGAGCACCAGCACCACGTTTTGTGGGATGACGGTCGCCGAGACCTGCGCGGTCGTGCAGCTGTCGGGGTCTCCGTCTCCAGCGCTGTCGCCATCTCCGTCCCCGTCGCCGTCACCGTCTCCAGCGCCTGGCGGTCGCACATCGGCGTCATCAGGGTCGCCAGGGTCCGTGCCGGTCCCGTCGGAATCGAACGGCTCCCCCCCGACGCCGAAGTCGAACTGCGAGGCCGCTCGCTCGGGCGCGCACGCGACCAACAGGGAAGAACAAACGAGGGTGAGCGTGTGGGATACGGTGTTCAGTTTGGGCATCGGAGTTGTCCTCGCCTCCCATACAGAGCAAGGGGGATGCCACCGCCCTCTACCTTGAAATCACAGCGTTTTTTTTCATGCGCCCCCACATCGTCTGGCAACTCTCGTCGCCATTCCATGACCCTGACGCCACGACAGCGATGCCATACTTCAGCTTTGGGGGGTTCGACGACGACCCCGTCGCCGCTCCCGCGAGCCACGCGTCGCCTCTGGTCCGCCTCTATCCGAGCACGCCGCTCGTCCGCAGCGTCTCGAACCCCTGCTCGGAGCGCCCGACCACTGATCGAACAAATTCTTCGGTGTGCGCACCTAACGTCGGGCCCAACCACCTCGTCTTGGCGGGAGTCTCGCTGAGATGAGGCACCCATCGAGGCATCCGGAGCGCGGTGCCGTCGTCGAGCTCGTGTCCTTCAAAGAAACCGCGGGCGACAAACTGAGGATCTCGAGCGATCTGCTCAATATTTTGAATCGCGCCCACGGCAACCTCGCAGGCGTCGAGCACCTCGACGACCTCATCGAGTCTGTGCAGGCCGGTCCACGCGGAGATCGCCGCGTCGATCTCATCGCATCGTCGCACGCGGCCGCTGTTTGTCTGGAGGTCGGGCGCGTCCGCGAGATCTTCGCGTCCGATCTCCCGCATGAGCCTCCCGAACATCGCGTCGGAGTTGGCGCCGATGACCACCCACTCCCCCCCGAGACACGGGTAGGTGTTCGTGGGCGCGACACCCGGAAGGCGGGCGCCGCTCCGCTCTCGCACCGCTCCAAAGACGTCATACTCCGGGAGGATCCCCTCGAGCATGTTAAAGATGCTCTCCGAGAGCGCCACGTCGACAAGCTGCCCTGGTCGGCCGCGGGTTTTCTCGCGATGATGCACCGCGGCCAGCACACCGAACGCCGCGTGGAGCCCAGCGAGCGAGTCCCCGAGGCTCACGGACGAACGCACGGGCGGGCGACCGGGCTCACCAGTGAGGTAGCGGAGCCCCGCGACCGACTCGGCGACGTTCGCGAATCCGGGCAATTGAGCGCGGGGCCCGTCTTGTCCCCACCCTGAGATGCTGGCCATGATGAGCGACGGATTCAGCGCCGACAGCCGCTCGTAGCCGAGCCCCCAAGAGCCCATCCGCCCCGGTCTAAAGTTCTCGATGACGATGTCCACGCCGCCGCGGGCGACGCAATCGCGAATCAGCGACTGCCCCTCTTCCCGCCGCAGGTCGACCACCGCTGAGCGCTTGTTGCGAGCCATTTGCCGCCACCAAACAGAGGTCCCCTCGTGCAACATCCGCCAGTTTCGCAGCGGATCCCCTGCTCCAGGCGGCTCGACCTTGAACACCTCAGCCCCGAACCCCGCCAACATCGCGCCGCAAAACGGTCCCGCGATGAGCTGGCCGAGCTCGAGCACCCGCAGACCCGACAGCGGGCCCGGACACCCCGGCCCGGCATCCGGCGGCGGCGGGCCCGTGTGAGCGTCACTGCTCATGATTGGGCGTCGCCCCCGTGGCCTTCGAGGAGACGGAACGTGATCCCCTCGCGCTCAAGACGTTCGATCAAAATATCTCCAAACGCGGCCGCCGGGGTCGACAGTCCCCCCTGAGACGGGAGTGACGCGCGATCGGTGGTCAGGCACAGGCCGCACTCAGAGATCATCTTCGCGGTCTCGTCGTAGCCCGGATCGCCGCCCCGCACCTCAGTCACCACGCGTCGACCACCGCCCTCGGCCACGAAGACGACGCGGAACCAGCTCTTGGATCGAATGTCTCGGGAGGGGCCGTCTCCCGAGGGCCGGTAGCGACGGAGCAGCCCCCGGGTCCACGAAATCTGCGACATCCCAAACACCCCAGCGATCCCCAGGCCGAGCATCACGCCCTGCCCCAACGACTTCAACTGGAGGTAGTGATGGTAGCGGACCTTGACCCCTGACGCTTTGGTCGCCCCCAACCGCTGCGAGCGCTTCACCACCAGCGGGTCGATGGTCGGGAGTGGCACGACCCATCGATCCACCTCCTTCGAATGATGCAGACCACGAGGCTTCGGGCCGCGTTCTTCCGAAGCTCGGGGCCCCCTCGCGGAGGAGCCCTCGGCGCGGGCCTTGGCGAGCCGTCGCTGATCCGCGCGCATATTCGCCATCGCGTGAATGGCGGAGGCCCACGTGCCGCCCGAGAATTGCGCCTTGGAGGCCATATAGCCGCTGACCTCCGCGGAGCAGCCTGGCGGGAGATACCGCGTCGTATACAGCACCCCGAGATCGTAGGGGATGGAATCAAAGCCGCAGCACGAGACGAGCAAGGTCCCCGCGTCAACGGCCGCGTCGTGGTAGCGCGCGATCATCTCCTTCCACCACGACGGCTCTCCGGTCAGATCGCAGTAGTCCGTCTTGGTGTCGACGCAGGCCGCCACGAGCGGCTCTCCGTAGACCGCGTAAGGCCCCACCAAACTCAGCACCGCGCGCGTTTGTTGCGTCATCTCGCGGAGGCTCTCTGGAGAATCGCTGCTGGCCACCAAGACTGTGAGCGCCTCGAGCTTGGGGTCGATGCCTGCGAGGCGCTGCTTCACAGCGTCCAACTTCTCGGGGTTGCGCCCCGCGATGGCCCATCGCTCGGGCGCGAGCTCCCCCTTCCTCGCGAGGTATTCTGCGACGAGTCCACCCGTGAATCCGGTCGCGCCAAAAACGACAAGATCGAGCGGGCGCTGGCTTGAATCGTTCGTGCTCATGATGCAGAGAGTAAGCGATTCTCTCCAGATGAACACCGCGGCCTCGGGATCTCGCGGCGCGTGGCTTTATGCGCCGTCACCGGGTCGCCCGAATCTCCCGCGGACGGGATCATCCCGACCCCGCGCCGAACATCCTCGGCGAGAGGCTCCGGCGTCGCGCCTCGCGGGTCTGATGGACGCTGCGCTTAGAGCCGCTGCACCGCGTCGGCGAGGAGCGCCACGCCGTATCCCGAGCCACGCCCGAACGGGAACGCGGGACCTGCGAGATCAATCTGACACCACTTCACGCGGGTGTCCGCGATATGTGAGTACACGAACTGCGCGGCGCAGCTCGACTGGGCGTTCATGCGATTACCGACCGAGTTGGTCATGTCCGCGACGCGCGAGCGGAACTCTTCTTGGAGGAGCTCTGGGACAAAGAGCATCGCGTGCGCCGGGTCGCCAGCGGCGTAGCCGGACGAGACGATGAGCTGCTCGAGCGCCTCGTCGTTCGAGAAGACCGCGGCGTGCAGTTTCCCAGTCGTCACCAGCTGCGCCCCGGTGAGCGTGGCCGCGTCGATCACGA
Organism: Myxococcales bacterium; assembly: GCA_014240065.1. Taxonomy (GTDB): domain Bacteria; phylum Myxococcota_A; class Polyangia; order Nannocystales; family Nannocystaceae; genus JAAZXR01. Next base: position 15,415 of record JAAZXR010000064.1, on the reverse strand, counting down.
TGTCGCACTCCAGGACCCGCGCGGCGTAGCTCACGCCATCCGCGAGGAGCAACCGGCCCTCCGCGTCGGTGTTGTTGATCTCGACCATCTTGCCAGAGTGCATCTCGATGATGTCGTCGGGCTTGTACGACGCGGGGCCGATGGCGTTCTCCGCCATGCACATCACGAGCGAGACTGTGTGCGAGCACCCCTGCGAAGCCAAGACCCGGAAGGCCCCCAACACAGCTGCGGACCCGCCCATGTCACACTTCATGCTGGCCATGTTTCCACCGACCTTGATGTTGAGACCGCCCGTGTCGTAGGTGATCCCCTTCCCCACGAGCGCGATGTGCTTGCCCGAGCCGGACGCGGGGGTGTAGGTGGCCACCAACATGCGAGGCGCCTCGACCGCGGTGCGACCCACGGAGTGGATCCCGCGCAGGCCTTCGTCGAGCAGCTTGTTCCCGACCACCTCTTTGATCGTCACGCCTGCCATCGGCTTGAGCATCTCCTTGACGCGGCGGGCGTACTCCTTGGGGTTAAGTTCGGTCGGCGGTGTGTCGACGAGCTCCGCGCTGTCTCGCGACGCGCCGAGGACCGACATGGCGCGCTCATCGATCTCGATGGGCGCCCCGGTCGCGTCCACACAAAAAAGCTGCACCTTCAAAGCGGATGGCTTCCCGGATCGCCCCGAGTACTGCGGCAAGGCTCGGCCAACCGCGTTGATCGCCGCGGTCACGTGAGCCGCGTCGTCGAGCACGAGCACTACCCCGGCGCGGCCGCGCGATCCAAGCGAAGCCTTCTCGACGCACCGGCGAATCGACTCACCCCGAGCGGGACAGCCGTGACGAGACACCTTGTTCGGGAGCACCCCCATGGAGAGCCTCCCCGGGTCTTTGGCATTCAAGGTCGAGAGCACGGCGCCCATGCCACCGCGTGGAGCCTCCTTCACCATAGCTTCGAGAACGTCGTCTATGCGCTTTCCGAACAATTTGGCGCGCTTCTTACCGGAAACCGACTTGGTCGGCGCGAGCACGAGGACATGACGAGCGCCCTTCGCAAGCGCCTTGAGATTCTTTGCAGTGGAGATCTGAGTCACGGGCGGGAGTATAGGTCCCTTCGTGGGATAGATTCAAACAGGTTCCCCAGGAGGACTCGAAAACCGGTACCATCACGGCATATGGCCATGGCTCCCCACTGTCGCACTCCATATCTACCTCTCTGCGTCCTGGCATCTGTACTCGCCGCGGGCGAGGCTCACGCCGGATCGACCGCTCGCGTGGTCGGCACCGCCTCAGCCCAGTCCACGGAGAGCGTGACGGCGGGAAGCGGGTCCCCTGCGGGGCTGGCTCTCGCGCCCGCGCTTCTTCGTGAGTTGCGAGGGGTGAAGGTCACGCCGACCTCCTACGGCGCCGACGCCGATGAACCCGAGACCACCCCGCCGCCGGCCGCCCCGAAGACGAGCCCTCCTCCGAAGACCGCCCCGCCGCCGAAGTCGGAGAACAATACCAGGGTCGCGCCACCCAAGAATGATGCGACGGCGGAGCCCGACGCGGAGCCCGACGCGAAGGAGCTGGCGGACCCGCCCGCTGACGAGGCGGGAGGAACCGAAGCGCCGCCGCCACAAGACAACCCCGAGGCAGCGGAGGCAGCGCCCGGGTCCGACCCCCTCGTCAATGTCGTGGGGCCAACGATTTCCGATGTTCCCACGGAGGACGCGCAGCCCTCCGACGCTCCGGCGGATGGCGCGCAAGCCACCGACGACACCACGGACGCTGGGGGAGACGACATGGGCATGGAGGATCCCTTCGCCCCGGTCGAAGGCGAAGAAGACGACGCGGGGCTGGTGGACCCCTTCGCCATGAGCGACAGCGAGGAAGAAGACGACGGCGCGGGAGACGACAAGGCGATGGCACCCAAACACTCCATCGCCTACTCCAACCTCACAGTCGCGCGCCTCAACCCGCTCGGCCTGATGAACCGCACCCTCATCGAATATCGCTATCGCCTCTACGACACGCCGAGTCTGCTCAAGGACGGGTCGTATGTCAGCGTGGGTGTGGAGCCGTTTATCACCCCCGCGATGGCGCGGGTGAGCGGGACCCTCTTCGTCAAGCCCCTCGCGATTCTGCGACTGCGGGCGAGCTACGGGGTGTTGACCCAATACGGCAACTTTCAGTTCACGCAGTCCTACGACACGCCGACCGCCGAGCACTTCACAGCGGAATACTACGCGACCACGGAGAATCGCTACGCGACCGTGGGCTCGCAGGGCATCTTTGGGGCGCTGCTCCAGGCCAAGGTCGGCCCCATCGCCATCCGCAACGACGTCAACTTTTACCGCACCGACATCGGCCTCAAGGACAACACGGGTCTGTTCGGGACCGACGACGTGTTCTATTACATCCAAGACGACATCATGCTCGCGGCGCACGGGTGGCATATGACCAACGACTCCGACGTCTTGTACCTGAGCGACTCCGGGCTCACCGCGGGCATCCGAACCACAGTCACCAAGGCCTTCTATCCCGACGACGTGTTCCTCGACGGGGAGTCCACCAAAGACCCCAACGGACCCACCGTGCGCATGGGCCCTCTCATCGCCTACACCTTCTACGACAAGCCCGAGCAGAAGAAGCGCTTCAACAAACCGAGCGTTCTGCTGATCACCCAGTGGTGGGTCAAACACCGCTATCGCACAGGCGCCGCCGCGGACTTCGGTGAGTCCATCAGCGACGATTCCGACGGCAACAAGGTGGCCGTGGGCAGCTTGGGAGACAGCATCCCCGCCATGCCGTGGTTCGTGCTCGGCTTCGCCTTCCAAGGTGAGCTGTTCGCGCGAGACTAGCTGGCGCTCGCTGGCGTCACCGCGCCTGGGAGGACGAACCCCAGAGCGGGCGGCCGCGCGCGGAGGGGCTGCTGCGCCCGCCAGCGAATGTCCGGCGCGGGCGCCCTAGGGCTCCACGCTCGTCACGTTGCCGCTGATGAGCTCCGCCATCCAGTCGGCGAGCAAGACGCCGCTGACGGTGGTGGAATACATCAAGTTTCCGGTCCACACGTGGGTCGTGCTGTCGATGATATAGGTCCCAAAGTTGGGCTCGGTGAGCACCGTGTCACGAAGGTCATACAACCCCGCGCTGTAGGTGCCAGCGTCCATGGAAGGAGGAAACACTGCGTTGATATTTGCGCAGTCGTTCTCCCCGTAGCCGAAGAAGGTGCGAATCGTGGAGTCCCCCGTCGACGAGATCAGCCCGAATGAGCGGTCCGGGTACTTCTCCTGTAAGAACCCAAGATAGTTCGCGAGACCGCCTCCATCCGGATTGAAGCAATCTGCGCAGTCCTGGGGGAGCGCCGCGTCGACACCCCAAAGATCGCGCCACGCCTCCTGCAAACACGCAGACAGGTACTGATCCCGGAAAATCGGCGCGGAGTCATCGATGAGCACCGGCGCCGCGTCCGGCCACCCCGCGGCCATGAAGTCGTAGTTGGCTGCCGCCCCGAACCCGCCGGCGCTCTGGCCCGTGAAGACGATCTCGGTCGCGTCCGCGAAGGTGGGAACGATGCGAGACAAGGTCTTCTCGAGGTTGAGGCGGCCGAAGAACTTCTGGGTGCCGTGTCCTGAGACATCCCCCATCTTCGTGCCCATGAACACATCCCCCGTGCAATAGGGGAAGAACACGAAGGAGTGGTCCTTGAGCGGGTTGTCGAGATTCTGGCTGTCGAAGACACCTCCGTTCCCCGGCGCCCCGCCTCCGTCTGCCGGAATATTGATAAAGCACGTGAAGGTGTTGAAGCACGCGCCTCCACCTTGCATGAACAGCGCGAGCTTGTCGGTGTTGCCGTCGGCCGCTGGGCGCACCCATACGCCGGTCTCGTCGCCGTTGCGACACTCGGTCCCCTCCACCGGCTGCCACACCCACTCGCCGGGCGTCATGGGGGGGAAGGGATCCCCGTCGAAGGGGTTGTCGCCGTCGCCATCGCCGTCGCCATCGCCGTCGCCGTCTCCGTCTCCGTCTCCGTCTCCGTCTCCGTCTCCAGAGGTCGTCGGGTCGCCGTCTCCGGAGGTCGTCGGGTCACCGTCACCGTCACCGTCTCCGTCACCGTCACCGTCGCCGTCTCCGTCTCCAGTTCCCCCGGTCTCGCCCGTGGTCCCGTCAGAGGAAGCCTCGGCGGGATCATCCGCACAACCGGCAGTGCTCACGCCGAGCGAAATCATCAAGCCAACCCTGAAGAGCGAACGAATATCCATCGCGGGACCATACCCCGGCCCCAAGCGACCGCGCAAACTCAAAAACGCGCCGGGGTCACTGCAAGCCTTGCGAACGAGCGTGGGCGCCGACCTCGCCCGGACCGCAGGTTTCCCTGCACCGCGCACGTGGACCAAGGTCTGTCTGCCGACGCGTCCAAAACCGTGCTATCCAACCACCAATGGCGCATCGGTGCACAATGGACGCGGTGCTCGATCTTGAGAGACACCAAGACCTCGTCCGCATCGCCCGCCCGGTGGATCCACACCTCGAGGTCGCCGAGATCCAGCGCAGGGTGTACGCAGCGGGCGGGCCCGCCCTCTTTTTTGAGCAGGTCGAGGGCAGCCCCTTTCCCGCCGCGAGCAACCTGTACGGCACCCCTGAGCGCTGCCGGCATCTGTTTCGCCACACCTTGGAACGAAGCAAACGCGCGATCGAAATGCGCGCCGATCCTGCGGCCGCAATGCGGCGGTTTTGGCGGCATCTCGGCGCTCCGCTGGCGGGGCTCACCTCGCTGCCCGCCAGGAGCCTCCGCCCCGCGGTGTTGGCCCATACCACCCAGCTGAGCGCGCTGCCCCAGCTGCGATGTTGGCCCCTCGACGGGGGACCCTTCATCACGTTGCCGCAGGTCTACACCGAGGACCCCGAGGATCCGCGGCCCCTCCGCTCCAACCTCGGCATGTATCGCGTCCAGCTCGCGGGGAACGACTACACCTCGGGTCGAGAGGTTGGGCTCCATTACCAAATTCACAGGGGCATTGGTGTGCATCATGCGAAGGCCATCTCACGCGGAGAGAAACTGAAGGTGAGCGTCTTCGTTGGTGGACCTCCCGCGCACAGCTTCGCCGCGGTGATGCCCTTGCCCGAGGGACTCAGCGAGCTCGTCTTCGCGGGGATGCTGGCGGGGCGGCGATTTCGGCACGCGTCCGCCCACGGGCATCGAGTCTCGGCGGACGCCGACTTTTGTATCGTCGGCACCATCGATCCGCAGGCCACCAAACCTGAGGGGCCCTTCGGAGATCACCTGGGCTACTACAGCATGGTGCACGACTTCCCCGTGATGGAGGTGGAGGCCGTCTACCACCGCGCGGGCGCTGTCTGGCCCTTCACTGTCGTCGGGCGTCCGCCCCAAGAAGACACGAGCTTCGGCGCGATGATCCATGAGCTCACGGGGCCGATGGTGCCCGTCTCCATCCCAGGGCTGCACGCGATGCACGCGGTGGATGCGGCGGGCGTACACCCCCTGCTGTTCGCGATCGGCAGCGAGCGCTACACGCCGTACCGACCTGGTCGGCCCCAAGAACTCCTCACCATCGCCAACGCGATCTTGGGATTCAATCAGGCGTCGCTCGCGAAGTATCTGTTCATCTGCAGCGAGGGCGACGCGCCGAACCTCGACATCCGCGACGAAGCCGCGTTCCTCGCTCATATGCTTGAGCGGGTGGACTGGACGCGCGACCTCCACTTCCACACCAAGACCACCATGGACACGCTCGACTATTCGAGCCCCGGTCTCAACGAAGGATCCAAGGTCGTGATCGCCGCGACGGGACCCTCACGCAGGACGCTCGGCACCGACCTCCCCGCGGACCTGCAGCTCCCCGCGGGCTTCCAAAACCCGAGGGTCGCGGCGCCCGGTGTCCTCGCCATCTCCGGCCCGCCGTGGGCTCCAGACCCCAACGACGCGCACGGTCTCGCGCCGCTGCTCGACTATCCGCCCCTGATGGACTTGCGGGACTCCTTCCCCCTCATCGTCGTGGCGGATGACGCGTCGTTCACGGCACGAACGCTCGCGAACCTGCTGTGGACGACCTTTACTCGCTCTGATCCTGCCTCAGATCTCCACGGAATCGAGTCATTCATCGAACACAAACACTGGGGCTGCCGCGGCTCCGCGGTCATCGACGCGCGGGTGAAATCACACCACGCGCCGCCGCTCATCGAGGATCCCGAGATCACCAAGCGAGTGGACGCGCTCGGCGAGCGCGGCCAGCCACTCCACGGGATCATCTAACGCGCGGTCCGGGCGGTTCAGCACGTTCTCGCGCCACCCGGTTTGACCTCACGCCGAGTCAGCGGTAGCGTCCGAGGTGCATGATCCGTGTCCGCGGGCTACACAAGACCTATCGCGACGAGACGCGAACGATCGAGGTCCTCAGCGGCGCAGACTTCGAGGCGAAGGCCGGCGAGTTTATCGCCATCCGAGGTCGCTCTGGGAGCGGAAAGACCACGCTGATCAATATCATCGGCGGGCTCGATCGCGACTACGTGGGTGAGGTGCGCGTCGCGGACAAGCTGCTGCACGCGCTCCCGGAAGCCGACCTCGCCCACTACCGCAGCGCGACGGTCGGCTTCGTCTTTCAGTCCTTCCACCTCGTTCGCCACTTGACGGTGCTCGACAACGTCTCCTTGCCCGCGGTCTTCGCCCGCGGTGAGTCCCGGCTCCGCGCTGACGAGATCCAAGCCCGCGCGCGGCGACTGCTCGCAGAGGTCGACCTCGCAGACTACGCCGAGGTGTTGCCGAGCCAGCTCAGCGGCGGACAAAAACAACGCGTGGCGATCGCTCGAGCGCTCTTCAACCGCCCTCCCATCCTGGTATGCGACGAGCCGACCGGGAATCTCGACGCGACGACCGCCGAGGAGATCCTCGAGCTCTTCGCTCGACTCAATACGAAGCTCGGGACCACCCTGCTCGTCGTGACGCACGATCCCCACGTCGCGCGGCGCGCGACCCGCGAGGTGACGGTACTCGACGGCCAGATTCACGGCGGCCACCTCCACCCGCGAGTCCCACCGCCAAGCCCCGGCGAGACTCCACGCCCCCACAGCGATATCGCCGCGCCGGAGGCGACACCGTGAAGCGATACGATCTGCGAAGCCTGGTGCTTGAGGATCTCCGCCGCAGCAAGCGCGACTTCGCGATGGCCTCCATCGGTATCATCGTGGGGATCGCCGCGTTCGTGTTCTTCTTGTCGCTCGGCCTCGGCGTGCGCGCCGTCGTGCTGGGGGAAATTTTTCCGCTCGATAAAATTGAGGTCGTCCCAAAGTCTCTCGACTTTGACCTCGGCCCGCTCCGCATGGGCGTCGGCAAAGATGGGCTGGATGATGACGCCGTCGCGGGGCTCCGAGACATCCCCCACGTCACCCACGCGTTCCCGAAGATGAAGATGACCGCTCCCGCCATCGGCAAGGGCGGCGCGTCGCTGTTGGGAAATGACCTCTACACCGAGATGATCGCCGACAGCATTGAGCCCGCCTTGGTCGAGGGGGAAATCGCGGGGAAGATCCCATTCCTCGACCGCCGCGACCCATCGAAGCCCGCCACGCCCTGCTCCGCGGACGCTCAATGTGACGAGTATGACTGGTGCGCCCCGAGGAACGGCCAGCGCGAGTGTACGCCGATGATCCCCGTGCTCGCCTCGCCCCACCTCGTGGAGATCTACAACGGGACCGTGCGCCGCGCCCACGACTTCCCTCGGCTCAACCCCGACTTCGTGGTGGGGCTGACCTTCGACCTCTCCGTGGGCAGCTCAATGATCAAGGACTCCGCGCGCGCCAATATTCGGGAAGAGCGGTGCGTCCTCGCGGGGTTCTCTGACAAGGCGATCGCCTTGGGCGCCACCATGCCCATCTCCTACGTGCGGGAGTTCAACGCAGAATACGGGACCCCCGACGACGCCCGCCGGTATCACTCCGTGGTCTTGCAGATCGACGAGAAGGACAATGTCGCGAGCGTGGCCCGTGCCGTGCAAGAGCGGGGCTACGACGTCGCAGACCCAGGGACAGAGCAAGCCGCCATGCTCATCGCTATCTTCATGGCCGTGTTCGGGCTGGTGAGCGTCGTCGTCGTCGCCATCGCCGCCATCAACATCATGCACGTGCTGCTCATGCTGGTGTCGGAGCGACAGCGGGAGTTTGGCATCATGCGCGCCGTCGGGGCCACCGCGCGACAAATCAAGCTCCTCGTGGTGGCGCAGTCCCTGCTCGTTGGCGTCATCGCCGCGGCGCTCGGGGTGCTCCTCGCGATCGCGATGGCGTCGATCACGGACAGCGTGTCCGCGCGCTACATCCCCGACTTCCCCTACAAACCGGAGAGTTTATTTGAGCTCGATCCCCTGGTGTTCGCGGGAGCGATCGTGTTTTCGTGCGGTTTTTGTGTGCTCGGCGCGCTGTTGCCAGCTTCTCGGGCCGCGAAGATTGATCCGGTTACTGTGCTGACCTCTCATTGATTCCGAGTTTTCCGACGCGAAAGAGCCTGTCTTGATAAGCCGTTCATCCCGCAGGATCTTTATCCTCCTCATCGCGCTCCCGCTGCTCCTCGTCGCGGTCGCGCTCATCTACTCGGAGATGATGGCTCGCCTTGAAGGGCTGGACCGCGACTTCTGGAGCTCGTTGCAGTGGGCGACCGAGACGTTCACCTCCACCGGCTACGGCAGCGACTCTCGCTGGTCGAACCCCGCGATGGTCCTGTTCGTCATCCTCGTTCAGCTCCTGGGCGTCTCCACAGTGTTTCTCGTGTTTCCATTCTACTTGGTCCCGTTCTTTGAAGATCGGTTCGAGGGGCGACTCCCCGCGAAACCGCCGCGACGCGTGCGCGACTACGTGTTCATCTATCGCTGGGGCGCGGCGGTCGCCGAGCTTGTGGACGAGCTGCTCGCCTCTGGGGTGCACGTGCTCGTGTTTGAGGAGGACGAAACGGTGGCCCGGAGGATCCGCGACCGAGGCATCCCGGTCATCTACGGCGCGATCGATGAGGGAGATCCGGCGCCAAACGTGCTGCTCGCCGCCCGCGCCATCATCGCGAATGGGGCCGACCACGAGAACGGCACCATCATCCTCTCGGCCCGACAGCAGGGGTTTTCGCGGCGCATCCTCGCGCTGGCCCGGGATCCTTTCCATCGCGGGCCGATGCTCTCCGCCGGGGCGCAGGTCGTCTACACGCCGACGCATATCTTGGCCGCGGCGCTCGCCGCCCGAGCGAGCGTCCGCATCGAGCCGCTCGTATCCGGCCTCTTTGACGACGACGGAATCACCACCATGCAGGCGCGCGTGCTCCCCCCCGCGTCGAAGGCCACGTGCACGGTGGGCTACCTGTTCGACCACGCCGGGCTGCAAGTGCTCGGCATTTGGAGGCAGGGCCGCTTCCTCGCCATCCCCGGCGTCGACGAGGCCGTGGAAACCCGCGACTTGCTCACCGTCGCGCGACCGAAGACCTCCTCCGCGTTGGGCCCAGACCAGCTCGTCGCGCTGCGGCTCGCGGCGACGCGCGACGCGGGCCCCATCGTGATCGGAGGGTTCGGTGACGTCGGACAGAAAGTCGCGGAGCTGCTGCGAGACGCGGGCGAGCGGGTCTGCGTGATCGACAAGCATGAGCGACCGGGGGTCGACGTGGTGGGGGACTTGCTCGACGCCGAGGTCCTCCGCGAGGCGAACGTCGCGAGCGCCAAGGCGATCGTGATCGCGCTCTCGAGCGACGCCTCGACGACCTTCGCGACCTCCGTTATTCGCTCCATCGCCCCGTACACCCCGCTCATCTGCCGCCTCAACCGACAGCAGAATATCGAGCGCATCACGCTGGGGGGATCGGATTTCACGATGTCGCTGGCCGCCGTCGCGGCGCGTCTGCTGGGACACCACCTCGTACGGCAAGAGGTGCCATCTTCCACCGGCGCGCTCGGCGTCCTGCGCGTGAGCCAGCAGGAGTGGACGACCCTCGCTCGTTCCCAGATGGCGGAGCGCGGCCTGCTCAAGACCGTCCGGCAAGCCCGGGTGAATGTGGCCGCGGCCGACTCACATGACGCGGAGCCAGCCGTCGTCGTCTGCGGATCGGCCGCGTCTATTGGGGCCGCTCGCGCGTTGCTCCGCGACTAGAACTTGTCGAAGTCGTCGGGGTTGTCCTTGGTCTGCCCCGCCTTCGCGATGGCCCACGCCTCCACCGCTTGCACCTCGACATACCCCTGCGAAGACACGGGGTTGAGGCCATCCGAGGCCTCCATGGAGGCGTCCGCGGGGTTGTAGAGCGACGCAGCGCAGCCGCTCAGCCCCTCGAAATACATGTTGCCGCGGTACATCCCCACGCGCACCGTCCCGGTGGCGTGTCGTGCGAGGACCTCGATGCCGGCCAACGCCGCCCGCGCTCCTGGATCGAACAGGCGGCCGTCGTAAATTTGCTCCGCGACGAGCCGTGACATGGAGTGGAACAAGCCGGTCGAGCGCCGATCCATGGTCGCTTGGTACACAGCCCGCAACCCGAAGCCCAACAGCTCAAGCCCGGGAGACTCGTAGACGCCGCGACTCTTCGTGCCGATGATGCGGTTCTCCAGCGCGTTCCGGAGCCCGAGTCCATACTGGCCCCCGAGCTCGTTGGCGCGTTGCATCGCGGCGAGCGAATCGAGTCGCGCTCCGTCGATCGCCACGCAGTCGCCCCGCTCAAATCTCAACTCCACGGTGCGACGCTCCTCGGGCGCGTCGTGCGGCCACACGCACATCACGGGGTCCACGATGGTGCAGGGGGTCATCAGGTCTTCCAAGTCCTCCGCTTCATGACTCAGCCCCGCCAGGTTTGCGTCAGTGGAGTAGCGCTTCGGTGGCCCGACCTCGGCCTCGATCCCCTGCTCGCGAAGGAACGACACCATCTGCTTACGCCCGGGGAACTGCTCCAGCATCCTCGGATCCCGCCACGGCGCGTACACTTTCATGTCCGGCGCGAGCACGTTGGTGTAGCGCTCGAACCGGAGCTGATCGTTGCCACGCCCGGTGGCACCATGGGCGAGCACGGTGCATCCCTCCGCCTGCATGGCCTCGAGCAACCCGCGAACGGTCACCGCGCGAGCGATGCCCGTCGTATTCCAGTAGCCCCCGTCGTACATCGCCTGGGCGCGCACCATGAGGAAGCAGGCGTCGGCCATGTCAGTCTTTAGATCGACGATGTGCGTCTCCACGCCGGTGGGCGCCATCTTCTCCCGCACCTGCTCGATATTCTCCTCGTCGGGTTGGGCGAGATCCGCGGTGAAACAGACGCAATCGACGCCGTACTGGCGCAGCCGCGTCGCGACGGTCTTCGAATCGAGTCCGCCGGACACGCAGATCCCAACTTTTTCGCCTTCAAGTTCCTTCAGCAGCACGCGCGCAAGCTACACCCGAAGCGCACCAGCTCACCACCGAGATCCTGCCCTCCCGTCGGATTTTTTCGCGGCCCCGCCGCGACGAGGCCCTTGGACGGCCGCGAGCCCCGCGCGGCCCCACGGCGAGCCCCGCGTGCGCCCGGCGCTCCCGGTTCAGCCTGCGCCGTGAACGGCGCCAGCCATCGTGCAGCCACGACCAATCCCTCTGCCCACACGGGGACGCGGGTTTTCCGCGCTCTCGGCCACGTTTAAGACCTCCGTGAGTACGAAAACGCCCCATGAATTCTGACGCTGCGATGATCACAAATTGTATTGGAGAGCCTACCTCGTGCCATTTGTGACGTTTCACGGGGGCATCGCGCGCCCCTACGAGCTCCCGCCACCCCCGGGAGTTCAAGAGCAGACCAAGGTCGCCAACGCCTCGCCGCTTCGCCCCTCGGATCGGCCGGGCGATGAGATCCCCGCCGCGCTCCGCCGGTACACCGAGCAGTCCAGGCAATCGCGCGAGGACCACAAGAAAGCGCTGCGGGCCATGGTGGCCACCGACATCATGACGAGCCCGGTGCAGTCGCTCCCCGAGGACGCCAGCGTCGCCACCGCGCGCGGCCTATTTCGACTGCGAAAATTCCGCTACGTGCCCGTCGTCTCACCTGAGACGCATCCCATCGGCATGCTCACCGACCGCGACACGTTCTTGTTGTCCGAAATCAACCGCGGGCTCGTTCGCGATGTCATGCGACGAGACGTCATCACCACCACGCCAGACACGTCGGTCCAAGACCTGCTCCGGGTCATGGTTCACGCGAAGTTGGGGGCGCTCCCGGTCACGACCGCGGACAAGGTCCTGGTCGGGATCATCACCACCTCGGACGTGCTCCAGGCCATCGCCGACGCCGACACGCTCGATCTGTGGGCGTAGCCGGCGCCGCGTCGCCCGACCAGGCCACCAAGAAAGCGCGAGGAGAGGTGTTTTGGCCGCCCGCGCGCCGTTTCCTCCGCTGGCAGCCCCACGCCCAATAAGCGAGTGGTAGCCTACCCGCGCATGAGGCGAATCGCTATCCTCTCGGTCGCATGCGGCAGTTTTCTCGCCGCGCCGTCCATCGCCCAGGGCCACTCCAATGAGCCCCGCACAGCGGTGATCTTTGACGACGTGGGCGCGTGTGCGCTCACGGTGGATCGCTCGGAGGACCCGACGCTCGCGATGACCTATTCGATCGCGATGGAGGACCTCCCAAATCCTGATCACGATCTGCCCGACGCGAAGACGCACCAGTTCATCGCCGTCTGCCGCTCGTGGTCCACCCGTGAGCCTCCGCCCCGGTATCTGGCGGTCGATGACCTCCAGCGATCCATCAATATCGGATACGAGGAGCCCGCAGCGCTCGAGGATCCCGAATCGACCTTCGAGACCTCGATCGTGTGGGAGGGCTGCTGGCGCAGGATCACCGCAGACGACGCCCGCCTCCCGCTCACCCCTGAGGCGGCGCTCGACGGCGTCGTGTGGGACACCACCGAGGTCGAGCCGACGGCATGGTTCCCGGTGGGGCACACCTTCGATCCACCGTGGAATGTGTGGAAGAGGGCGCCGTATGCCGTCCGCGTCGAGGACGACCTGGTCACTCCAACGGAGCCCCCCGTCGTCGTGGTGCCAGACCTACCGAAGGTGGTGGAGCACGATGAGTCGATCGTGTTGTCGCCGTGCGTCGCGGCGCGCGGCCCCGTGTCCGTCGCGCTGAGGTATGCCACCACCGCGGAGCCTTCCGGCTGGAAGGTGATCGAAACCACAAGCGTCGACGCTGACGACCCCTCGGTCACGTTTGAATTCTCGGCCCCCGAAGAATCCTGGGGTCAGGCGCTCTTGATCTCCGTCGCCATCGTCGATGGTGACGAGCGCGAGGCCGTTGGATACCCCCGCAACGAGATGATCGTGCTCGCGGGGCCTCCGGACACCCCCGAAAACCCCTTCCCCGAGCCCGTCGCCAAGGGTGAGGCCAGCGGGTGCAACCTCACCTCCCGCGCCCCCTCCCCCCTGGCGCTCGTTTGGATTTTGTCGCCACTTGCATGCCTTCGCCGCCGGCGAAATGAAGAGAGATAAACCGCCATGAAACGACCCGCCCCTTCGTATCTACTCTCCCATCTCGGCCTCCTCGTGCCGGTCCTCGCGATCACAGTCGGATGCTCCGGCGACGCCACCTCGGACACACAGACGAGCGGCAGCGCCGGCACGGACTCCATGGGCGACGGCGACGGCGACGGCGACGACCCCATCGAATCCGCGAGCTTCACCCACATGTTCGGGGAGCGGGCGCTCGCCCCCTACGAAGAGGTCACCGACTGCGTCTCCTGGACCCTCAACAACGACGAGCCGCTCTACGTTCAAGCGGTCACCCAGGCAAATCTAGGTTTTTTTCACCACTCCAACTGGTTCGTGGTCCCCGACGACCTGTACCCAGGAGAGGACGGCTACTGGAAGTGCGGCGATCGAGGTTTCTCCGAGCTCGCGGCCGCCGCTTCCGGCACCGTGTTGTTCGCGCAGTCGACCCAGTCCTTCGTGGAAAACCAGCGCACCATGCAAGGCGCGGTCGTTAAAATCCCGCCCAACCACACGGTGGTCGCGGGCGCGCACATGCTGAACGCGTCACCCCAAGACATCACGACGAACCTGTTCATGACCCTGGAGGTGATTCACCCGCGTCACGTGGAGACCATCTTGACGCCGTTCCGCCTCAGCTACCTCGACCTCGAAATCCCCCCGCTCACCAAGTCGCGATTCTCGGGCAACTGCGGCGACATCGCGGGGAAGGTGTCGGACTCTACCGGCGCGCCCTTCGACATGAAGCTGCACTACGTGCTCCCCCACTACCATTACCTCGGGGACTACTTCTCGCTTGAGATGCAAGGCGGCTCCCTCGACGGTGAGAAAGTCTACGAGCTCAACGGCTTCAACGGCGAGGCCAACGGTCGCACCTTCGACCCACCCCTCGACATCTCGGACATCAACGGGTTCTCGTTCACCTGCGGCTACGACAACTGGCGCGATGTGAGCATCGGATGGGGCATCGGCGACCAGGAGATGTGCGTGATGCTTGGGCTGGCCGACACCAATCGGCTCATCGACGCCTCCGTCACCGCAGGCAGCACGGCCGTGGGCACCGACGGCGACATCGTCAACTTCGAGGGACAGTGCGGCTACCTCATCGTGAACAAGAACGCCGGGCAAGGGCCGCCATCGGAGGCGGAGATCGCGGGTGATTTGTACGTCCCCCCAGTGGACCCCAACGACGAGAACATCCCGCCTATCCCCGAGTGTGAGGACTCCGACGCCACCGTCACATCGACCATCGAGCCCACGCTGACCAGCATTCGCGAGGCGGTCTTCACCCCCTCGTGTGCCTTCAGCGGATGCCACGGCGCCGCCTCTCAAGCGGCTGGTCTCGACTTGCAGTCCGCGGGGCTCGCCGCGCGTCTCTCCACGCACGAGGTGGCCGCGAACACAACGATGCCCCTGGTTGCGCCGGGCGACTCCGAGGGGAGCTGGCTCTACCAGCGCGTGTCTCGATGCGCCCCCGTGGACGACACGGGCGTCGCGCTCCCCAACATGCCTCTCAACGCGCCATTCTTGCTCAACGACGAGGCGGTCGCGCTGGTCCGTGACTGGATCGACGCCGGCGCGCTCGACAATTAGCGGGGACTCCTCTCACGGTGCGGCGGCGGCGGCCATCTGCACCGTCATCACATCCGTCCCTGACAGCCCCTCTGGGCTCCACGCCCCCGCCGGCTCGACCCCCGCGATGTCCCGGGCGAGCACGAGGGCGGCCAGGTAGCTCCCGAGCGTGTTGGGGTGGCTGAGGTCGGCGGTGTGAAGCGCCGGCGCGGGCATCATACTCCAGACCAGCTGCCACGCCTGGCCCACCGGCGCGACCTCCCCACACGCGCTGCCCGCCGCGAGCGCCGCGTATCCATCGGTGAGCTCCGCTTGCAGCTGGTCCGGGGTGGTCACCGTGGGGTCGATATCGTAGACGGACGACCCCTCGGCGCGCGCCCAGGTCTCGAAGAAGAAGGCCG
>JAAZXR010000063.1 GCA_014240065.1 Myxococcales bacterium | reverse complement strand
TGCGTGAGCACGTAGTCTTGGATGTGCTCGGCGTAGTCGTCGTCGGCGATGGGCTAAGTGCCGTCGACGCCGGCTGGTGGTCACGAGAGGAGCTGCCGAACCGAGGGTCGTTTCGGCGGAGTTAGGGTTCGGGTTGTGCGGGTTGTGCGGGTTGTGCGGGGTGCGGGTTGTGGGTTGTGGGAAAACTACCCTGGGTTCGGGTTGTTGGTTTCTCCTCTTCACCACCCAAAAAGAAGCAACAGTCACACGCGGGAGCTCGCGGTCCAAGGCCGCCTCCGGCGTGCGCTGCGTGCAGTCGTCGCTCGCTCTGGGTTTGGTTGCGCCGATCTCTGGCGACCATCGAAGACCACCACGGAACGCGCCGGCGTAGCGTCAACCCCGGCGATGTGGCAGCGGTGCGTCGGACCCCAATTACAGCGGGGAGCAGCGGGGCGCGGCGAGGGGGGAGGTCATGCGGTGGTCCGCGGCAGGGCGCCAAACAACACTGGTTTCCCGTCTAATTCTCCCGCGTTTGTGACCACGAATTATTTTCGCCAAAGCGCGGCTGCGCCACGAAGGGAGGAATGCACGACAGCGTTCGGTCCACGATGAACACAGCCTCGACATATCTGACTCTCCGTTCGATTCGGTGGAATTGCTCCGCTGACTCGTACGCAAACAACCCGTCGCAGCAGGGCCTCGTGGGGAGTGAAACGCTTCGCGTGCATTCACACAACACAAGGAAAGAAACACAATGAGCACAGAAATAATTCAAACAGCGAGACTGCGGACTGCACTGACGGCTTCCATCGCCGCATTTGCATTCGGCACCTGCGTCTTGTCCACCACGTACGCCGAGGCGGCCCCCACCGAGGCTGAGATTTTGACGGAAGAGGCCCTCCCAGAGGAGCCAGAGTTCTGGCCGGTTGTCGCGGTAGGAGTCGGCTTGTTCGCCGTCGGTTTCGCGGTCGGCTGGGTGAAAGAAGCGTACTCAGGGAAGGCCGAGCCGCCGAGCGTACAGATCCCTATTCAAACTCCGATCAAGGGTCTGATCAAGGGCGTGGACTTCATCAAGTTCGTCGGAACAGTCCCGCAAATGAGCGGGGAGACGAAAGCCGCGATTGGCTATACGGACGAGTTCCTCGACTAGGGAGTCAAAGACAATGAAAACAACACAAACAAGAAACTATCAAAGTTTGGCGTGTGTGGCCGCCTTAACCATGACGTTTGGTGCTACCGGGATAAGTGAGGTCTACGCGGAGGAACGCGCTTCCTCTACTGACTCGTCACCGGTGATGCTGGACGTTGTGGAGAATCCCGCGGAGCCAGCGGCAGTCTGGCCGTGGCTCCTGGCGGTTGGCAAGTTCGCGTATGACGTCGGTCAAGACGTTGGGGAAGCGGCTGCGAAGTGGTGGTACGCCGAGAGCACGACTCCACCCGTGGCTATAGGCAACCCGATCATGACGCCCAAAGTGCCGTCGAAGGCGGTCCCCGCCGAAATCCAAGGGAAGAAGCTATATTGGATCAAGAAGGGGAGCGTTCCGAGCAGCTACGACTCAGAAACGAAGCTGACTCGAGCGACCCCGGAGTTCTTGCTCGACGGCTGACTCCAATCCTCATCGTTGGGGCGGTGGAGACGCCGCCCCAACACTCTCATTTACCAGTCACATCCAACAACGAAGAAAACACCATGTCTCGATCAAAAACCTCCCGTCTCGCCACCATCATCGGAGTTTTGGGCCTCGGATGGGTCACGGCCCACTTCACCGCCACGACGCTCCACCTCGCAGCGGGGTCGTTGGTAGGTTTGTCTTTTGGCGGCCTCACGGCGTCTTATATGAACCCACTGTTCAGTCAAAAATGGTCACTGTTTGCGCCGGATCCACCGCTGCAGAACCGCTCGTTCCACTACCAGTGTGCGGATTCCAGCGGACTCGAGACGACGTGGATGGGGTCACTCGAGAACCTTACCGCGCAGCATCAACGACATCGCATCACTCCCTCAAGCTACCTCCGTCGCATCGAGACTGGAGCCATGCGTAGCGCAGTGGGAGGGGTGCAGAGTGAGTATCTACAGAAATTTATCCAGAAAGCCGCCGGCCAAGCCGAGGGTCAAGAGGATGAGGTCGTCTTGGCGACGATCGCCGAGCTCGCCACTCAGAACACCATCGCGGTGACCAAGGAGCGCCGGGTCGCGTATCGGGTGGGGCTGCATCACTGCCAGGAACTTGTGGGGGAGCCGAACTCGGTCCGCATCCGCTCGACCTGGTCTGACATACCAAAGTTCTCCCAACGCAACGACGACAAGTCCCCCGTGGTGCATGCGTTCACGCTTCCATGGGCCACGCCCACGGATGTCGCCACCATGGTCGACCAGATCAAAGATGTACGCGTCACCGTTGAGGATGCGCGCGAGATGGTCCGTCAGGCAAGGGCGGCGAGGGAAGACGGCGCGGAGGCCGAGTCGTCCCCCACTCCCACCCCCACCTCCACACCACAAGCGCCCGGCGATGAGGGACGACTGGCCATGTCGCAGTAGGCCTCGTCATTCACACCATTTAAAAAACGAAGCAGAGAGCGAAGTAGAGACCAACCATGGAACACAACCATTCATCACCCAGCACCAACCTTTTTTGGCCCATGGCGCCTGCCCGGCACCGCACGGGCGTACGACTGTTCCGGTTGGTCGTGGGCCTTACGTTTCTCTACCAGCTGGGCATTTTGTATGGTCAACGGGAGTTTATCTTCGGTGTGGAAGGACTCGCCCCGTACGCAGACTTCGTCGAGGCGCTAGGTGTCGCGCACTTCTCGCTCCTCGCGCTCAACCCCAGCGACACATGGTTTCAATTGGTCTACCACGGCACCTTGCTGGTGCTCGGGCTCTGGACCGCGGGCTACGCCACGAGGCTGACCACGCCGCTGGTGTGGCTCGGCGTCCACAGCATCCACAGCCGCTCCTACGCGCTTTGGGACGGCGGCGACAACCTCATGCACATCGTCTTGTTGTTCGCGTTGCTCTTGGACCTGCGACCCGCGGATGTGGCGGCGAAGGGGCGTTCCCGGGCGGGCGATGAAGGGACCGTCGGTGTACGCGATGTGCTCCACAACGTCGGGCTGCTCGCGTGTGCGCTGCAGGTGTGCACCGTGTATGTGGTGGCTGGAATGACCAAGCTCGGCGGTAAGTACTGGATCAACGTCACGGCCTTTTACTACGTGCTCAACTCCAGCGAGTTTGGATTCTCGAGCTTCGCGGGGCCCATGATTTGGAATTCACCGCTGCTCCTCACCGGGATGACCTGGGCGCCTGTGGTGATGCAGCTGGCGTTCCCCTTTGTTTACCTGTTCGGCAGCCCCATGAGCCGCAGGGTGCTCGTGCTGACCGCCATCTCCTTTCACCTCGGCATCTTCTTTTTGATGGGGCTCGAGACCTTCGCGATGTTCATGATCGCTGCGGAGCTCTTGTTGCTCTCCGATGATGACTACGCCTTCCTTCGTCGCGCCGCCGTCCGGGCGATCGCGGCGCCTCGCACGGTCTACCGCGCGCTCACCCGCCGTCCTCAAGAGGTGGGGGCGTGAGGGGCCGTCCAACGACGCTGTCGCGGCGCGCGGCAGTGTGGGTGTGCGGGGTCCTCGGGGCGCTAGGTATCCTGGGCGGATGGTGGCTGGCGCAGCCGGCCAAGCCGACCGCGGCACCCGCTCCCTCCCAGGTCGTGGCGCCCAAGGTGACGCCCGTCGCTCACGCGTCAACACAACGACCGATCCCGGCGCTGGACGACCTGGCGTCTCCCACGTGGGGGCTCGGACAAGGCGTGGTGTGTGGGTTGGCGCGTGATGCTGACTCGGGGGCGCCCATCGAGGGGGCGACCATCACCCTCTCGCTGAGCCGGGTCGCGGGATCGGGGATGCCCGTGCCCGGCGCGAACTATCCGTCGGTGGTCACGGGCCCCGACGGGACCTGGCAATTGCGGGGTGGGCTGCGGGGCGCGAAGGTCAACGTGACCGCGGGGGCCCCCGGATACGAGCCGAGCCGCAACCGCTTTGTAGCGGCGGCGACCTGTGAGCGACGAGTCGCGTTGCCCATGCACGCAGGCGGCGCGGTGTTGTCTGGTGTGCTGTACGACGGACTGGGCGGGACGATCCCCGGGGGCGTTCTCCAAGTCAAACGGATCGCCGCCGACGACACCCCCGCGTTCGCGCGGGCACCCGTGATGGTGAGATCCGATGAGGAGGGGCGGTACGAGATCTCGGTGCACCCGGGTACCCAGGTGGTCGCGGTCCACGCCGACGGCTACGCGAAGAGCTCGAACACTGTGCAGGTGGACAAGGGAGGCGCCACCTACGACGTGCATCTGCTACCCGCCGGTCGCATTGAAGGCGTCGTAGTGGACGCGGAATCCAAACAACCGGTGTCAGGCGCGGTGGTGAGCCTAGAAAATGCCGGCGACGCCTACCTCGCAGGGACCGGCGGTGACGCCGTCAGCGATCCCGATGGCCGCTTCGTCCTCGAAGGCGTCGCACCCGGGCTGCACGAGGTCCGGGGCGCTGCGGGGACCCGGGCCACGAGCGACGCGGTTCGGATCTCGCTGAACCTCGGCGAAGTCGTCGAGGACGTGACTCTTGAACTGGCGCCCCAGCTGTACGTGCGCGGTCGCGTGGTCAACGAACAAGGTGCGCCAGTGTCGGGCGCCATGACCCAGGCGATGGGGCCGGCGGGTATGGCGGTGGGGGAGCCCAGCGACAGCGAGGGGCAGTACTTCCTCGGTCCGCTCAAGCCGGGCGCCTACATGCTCACCGCTACCCGAGAGCACAGCATCGCGCCGGATCTCGTGGCGTCCTCGGTCACGTTGGGCAGCAGTCCCGTGGAGGACCACGAAATCGTGCTCACGTCACGGGCGACCGTGCGAGGGCGCGTGGACGGCGGCGGTCCGACGACGGTGGTGCGGGTGGACGTGGCGTTGTCGAGCTCTCCCGCAGCGGCCGCGAGGCAGATGGGGAACACGTTCTTGAGCGTCCCGTGCGACGACGACGGCAGCTTTGAGCTGCGCGACGTCATCCCGGGACCGGTCACCATCGCCGCTGAGGACACGGTGCTGGGTAAGGCGCACGTCGAGGTGCGCGTGTCCGCCGGCGGCCTCGACGACGTCCAGCTGGCGCTCGCCATGCGCGCCGGGGTCCACGTGCAGGTGGAGGACACCGACGGGCGACCCGCGGCGGGCGTGGAGTTGATGTTGACGCAGCAGGGTGCGGCGCCTCGCGTGCGGGCAGGAGCGGTGTTCACAGGGGAGACCTTGCGCACCGACGGCGACGGGCGCGCGTCCACGGGGACGCTGTCGCCGGGGCGGTTCTCGCTGAGCGCGAGTCAAGGCGGCGCGCCCCTCAAGATCCAGTCGGATCAGGTCGTGGTCCTCGCGGCGGGGTGGCAAGATCTCAGGGTGGTCGTGGACGCGAACCGCGGCGGCGTGGACGTCCGCACAGTGGATGAGAACGGCGCCCCCAAGGAGGGCATCGTGGTGTCCGTGAAGACGGGCGCGGGATCCATGACCTCCATGACCGACGACGACGGCGTGGCCGCGTTCGAGGCGGTGGGCGCGATGGGGACGAAGGTCGCCGTCAGCCTCAGCGATCCCTTGGGGGGCGCGGCTGTGCAGAAGGTGGCGACCGTGGGGGAACGACTCGACGTCCTCATGCCCGTGGGTCAGCGCTTGGTCGTGGACGTCACGGGGTTCGGCCGGGGCTTCGTGGAAGTGGACGGCGTCGCCGGCAAGCAGCGACGAGACTACGACGAGGCGCAAGAGCGGACCGCGTTCGCAGGGCTCGTGCGCGGACAATACTCGATCCGCGTGGTCGGCACCGAGGCCTACGGGAGCGCTGTGGCGACCCTGCCCGATCAAGAGTCGGTCCGGCCCGAGTCACACCGCTGGGCGCAGGTGCAGGGCCGGGTGCTGCACGCCGACGGGACGCCCGCCAGCGGACTCCCGGTGATCGTCAAGGGGGCCGAAGGGTTCTCGCCCGACACGGAGATCACCTCTGTGACGAACGTCGGCGGGATCGTGACCGACAAAGACGGTCGCTTTCAGGTGAAACGCTGCTTTTCAGGCTCGACCGTGCTGTCGTTCGCGGGGGAGGGCGTGTTCTACAAGGGCTCCCCCATCACCCTCGAAGAAGGAGAGCAGCGCGCGCTGCCGGACTTCTTGATCCCCGAGCCCACCTCCTAGGAGGTACCGGGGGACACACTCGCGGCGCGTCCGGGTTCTCCCGCGGCGCGCCGCGGCGATCTTGGGGACCTAAGACTCCCGCGTCTCAGCCCGCGTCGGGCTGCGTGAGCACGTAGTCTTGGATGTGCTGGGCGTAGTCGTCGTCGGCGATGGGCTGGGTGCCGTCGACGCCGGCGTGCTCACCGATGATGAAGGTCACGTCCTTGGGGATGCCGCCTTGGGCGTAGCCGTCGATGTCGGAGGTGGCGTTGCCGTAGGCGGTGTAGATGTCCCACCCGAGGTCGTCGAGCAGGCGGCTCACCCACGCGCCCTTGTACGCCGCCGCCCCGCTCCCCACGGTGAGGCTGTTGGCGGTGATGACGGGCCCGGCGGGGAAGTTGTGGTCGCGGAGCCACGAGCGGGTCTCGGCGCGGAACAGGTGGGGGCGCGCGGTGAGGTAGACCATCTGGTAGCCCTTGTCGGCCCAGGCGTTCGCGAGCTCGGAGGCGCTGCCGTTCTCGAGCGGGTCGTAGTTGACGTCGGCGATCTGTGAGAACAGCTCGTCGTCGGAGAGGGTGAGCGTGCCGTCGATGTCCGACAAGATCACCTTGGTCCCCGGATCGAGCAAGAAGGTGTAGTGCGACGCGCACGACCCGTCGCCCTCGAGCACCGCGTAGACCGGCTGAAAATTGTTGGGGGAGGGGCTGATGTCGGTGATCTCGTAGTCCCCGCTGCCGTCGGTGGCGGCGCGGGCCAGCTCGCTCCAGCCGCTGCCGTCGAAGGACCACAGGCTCACGAACTCGCCCGGGATCGGCGTGGACAAGAGGCCCATGTCGTCGCCCGTGCGGCCGCGATTGCCTGCGAAGCGCAGCTGGCTCTGGTTCGCCGGGGTGTCCACGTCGACGCGGGTGTAGGCGTAGGGGCCGCCGAGGTTGCCGAGCACGTCGGAGGCCTCGTCCTTGAAGCGGGGCAGGTCTATCACCAGCTGCGCGTTGGCCGGATTCTCGAAGGTATCGCTCTGGGTGGTGAATGGCAGCGGTCCCGCGACCGGGCAGTTGAGGAGCTCTGGGGGGAAGTCGCCGTCGCCGTCACCGTCGCCGTCGCCGTCGCCGTCGCCGCCGGTCTCGCCGGAGCTGTCGGTGTCGGAGGAGGAGCCGCCCCCGCAGGCGACGCCGAGGGTGCAAAGCAGGACCGCGAGGGACAAGGTGGGGAGGTGGTGGATGGTCATGGTGTCCAGGTTCAAGCTGGGAGTGACGCCGCGTCGCGCGCAGGCTTCTCACGGTACGACGACGCCTAAAATCGCGCAACGGGACGGCGTTGGGTCGCGCGGAGCGTGCGTGTCCGCGCTCCCTCGTCGCCGCACCGCAGGTGCGCGTGGCGTCGACCTCGCCGCGGCGCCCTGAGGTGCGCGGTCAATCTTCGCGGGGCGAGAGTACGGCGGCGGAGGGGGCCTGCGATTCGTTCAACACGTTGAGCCCGTTGCGCACCTTGGTGGTCTTCGCGGGGGCGGCGTCGGCGTGCTCAGCGGGCAGCGACGACACGTAGAACTGCTTGTACCAGCGACGCATCTTGTGCACCGGGCCGTCGAGGGCGATGAGCGTGGGTCGCTCGCGATAGATCTTGTTCTCCCAGATCTCCACGTCGGCTTTCCACTGGCTGATCCAGTGACCCACCACCCACCACACCAAGATGCGCGGCACCTTGGGGTCGGCGAACCAGCGAAAGCGGATCTCTTGGCGCAGCGGCTCTTTGGGGAGGTGCGTCTGGAACAAGATGATGTCGCCGAGCTCGGGGAGGCTGAAGCGAAACCACACCGTGCCGCCCGGGCCGAACAAGGTGATGCGCGCGTTGGCGCCGGATTTGGGGTAGGGGGTGCCGCGGAACTTCACGCACGCGAAGTCGGTGAAGTAGGCCTTGTGCCCCTCGTCTTCGTCCACGTACCAGCCCGGCTCGTGTTGGACCCCGAACCACGGAATCTTGATCTGTGTCCACGGCCAGGTGAGGTCGCCGTGCAACACGTCGAAGTGCTGAAAGTCCACGCTGTTCTCGCAAAACTCCGACAGGTGCATGTGCACGTCGGGGACGGTGTGGCTGCCTCGATAGCGGAAGGTGCCGTCCTCGATCTCGGGGATCGGTTCAGGTTCGTACGGCGGTGTCTCCAGCGCCTCGCCGGAGATGTCGTGGAACATCCACAGCATGCCGCAGTGTTCGCGCACCGGGTATGAGCGCACGCCCACGCGCGGCAGCTTGTCTGTGTGCGGGATCTTCTTGAGGCGCCCGTCGCCGCCAAAACACCAGTGGTGGAAGGGGCACGCGAGGTTGTCGCCTTGGACCTCACCACCAGCGAGGCTCGCTCCTTGGTGGGGGCAGTGCGCGTCGAGCACCTTGTAGGCGCCCGAGTCCTCGCTGCGAAAGACCACCAGATTCTTCCCGAGGCAGTCGACGGCGCGCACGTCTCCCGGCTTGAGCTCACTAAGGTTGAGCAGTCGGTACCACCCCGAGGGGTACCCTTCGCGATAGGTGGACGCCCGGGCGGGGCCGGTGAACTCGTGGTTTCGATGCTGGCGGGACTTGGACATGGCGTTGAACCGGTGCGGGGTGGCGGACACGCGCGAGGTGCGTACCTGCGCCGCGGGGGAACCCTACCACGCGCGCCCAAGACCTACGTTGGTGACGCAGGAGAGGATCACCGCGGGGGTCCCTTGGTGGCGGGCATGGGCCGCGTCGCGTCGTGTGGCCTGGGCTCCCGCGCGGGTGGTGAACCTTGGTGTGTGGCGTGGGTGTCCCTGTCTGTGCGGCCTTCGTCGGCGAGCGACGCGCGCGCAGGGGCGAGTGCTGGCCGCGGGCGCCACGATCACCGAAGCAAGCGCCGCTCCGTGATAGGCTGAGCCATGGATCGTCGATGGCGTGTCGTCACGATGGTGGGGCTTGTGACCGTGTCGGGGTGCACCGACAACGTCGGTGGAGACGCGACGACGGCCTTCGCGAGCCTCGGCAGCGAGGGGGGAGTGAGCGCCGGTGAATCCACGGGGATGTCGTCGGCGGAGGAGGGCTCTGGCACGGCGGACGCGAGCGGCACGGCGACGGGCGACGGCGACGGCGATGCGGACGCGAGCGCCACGGGGGACGGCGACGCGAGCGCCACGGGGGATGGCGACGGAGACGGGGATGGCGACGCGAGCGCGACGGGCGACGGTGACGGCGATGCGAGCGCCACGGGAGACGGAGACGGAGACGGAGACGGAGATGGTGACGGAGATGGTGACGGAGATCCGCGACCACCGGACGAGACGACCTGTCAGACCGCGGCGCAGTCGCTGACGAGCGCCGGTTGCCTGTTCGCGCCCATCATCGGAAATCCGTCGAGCCAGACCTTCATGGGGCGGTTGCCGTGGGCGGTCATCGCGGCCAACCCCAACGTGTTCAACACCAACGCCACGCTGTACGCACCCGATGGGAGCCTCGTGGAGACCACGGTGATCGGACCCCAAGATGCGCACGTCTTCGAGCTCGACGGCGCGGCGTCGGCCACGTGGGAGCACAAGAGCCAGACGGGGATCTTCGATCTCGCGTTCCGGCTCGAGTCGGACACCCCCATCGTCGCCTATCAATATCAGCCCTACTCCACGTCGTTCAGCGCCACCGCGGACGGGACCCTCTTGCTCCCGGAGCACGCGTGGAACACCAACTACTTGATGGTGGAGGCCGACGCGGGCCCACAATGGATGACGGTCGTGGCGCTCGAAGACGACGTGGAGATCACCGTGCGTCGGGACGCGGGCGCGGTGGGATCGACGGCCGCGGGAGGCGGCATCCCCAGCCTCGCAGCCAACCAGGAACACATCGAGGTGCTCAACGCCCAACAGACCCTGCGAATCTACTCGAACTCGAGTGACCTCTCGGGGACGCAGGTTTTCTCCAGCACCCTCGATTCCTTCGCGGTGTTCGCGGGGAGCCCCGGCATGAGCCTCCCGACGGCGTCGGCCTCCTACAACGACTACCTCGAAGAGCAGCTCCCGCCGCGCAGCGCGTGGGGCAAGGAGTTCGCCGTGATCAAGTTTCAGCCCCGCGGCGGCGAGTCGGACCTGTATCGGATCATCGCCGACAAGGACGGCGCGGTGATCACAGTGACCGGGGGACCCAACACGTCCTACAACCTCAACCAGGGGGAGTTTGTGGAGTTCGAGTCGGCCGATTCCTTCACGGTGAGCAGCACGGAGGCGATCCTCATCGCCCACATGCTCGAGTCGTGCAGCAACGCGAGCGGGCCCATCGATCCCGCCGTGTTCCCGGGGGACTTCGAGGCGTCCGTGAATTGCGGGACGAGCACCAGCGCCTCTGACTTGGGAGATCCTGGCTTGAGCTTCGTGACGCCCACGGACCAGTGGCGCAACCGCTACACCTTCGCCGCGCCGGGCACCTACGCGTGGGACATGGTCACCGTGACAGCGGAGGCGGCGATCTGGCCGAGCATCACCGTCGACGGGACGCCGCTACCGACGCCGACGACGCTGGGGAGCACCTCGTTGGTGTACGCGCGCTTCGGCGTGACGGATGGCGCGCATGTCATCCAGAGCTCCTTTGGTCCGTTCGGGCTGGAGGCCTACGGCTACGACTGCCGGGTGTCTTACGCCTACGCCGGCGGCTTGAGCCTAGGGGTCATCAATACGCCGCCCGTGCCGCAGTGACCTGGGTGGCGACGACGTCGAGGACGCAGCGTTCTTGACGGCAAGAACGACAGAGCCCCCGCAGCGTTGGAAGCGTCGAGTGGACGTTCCAACGAGCAGGGGCGGAGAGTAAAGAGGAAGCTAGCGGCCGAACACCACGGTCAACGATTCCACGCCGGTCCCGGTGCGGCCCCCGTTCACGACTTGGTTGACGCCGAGCCACAGCAGCTGGTCGTTCATGCCGCCCGCCTGCGGGTCGGGCTCGTCACCGTCGATCTGCATGATGTGGGGATCGTAGACCTCGTCAAACCCCACGCTCGATTCGTAGGCGAAGTAGCCGTCGCAGGCCGTGGCGGTCGCCACGTCTTGGCTCGGGACCAGGGCCGGGGTGGACAAGGCGTTCGTGTTGCCGCCGAAGTCGCTGCGATAGAGGTGTATGCCCTGGTTGTAGGCGTTGGCCTCGGAGTCGTTGGTGTTGGTGCTACCGTCGCCCGACCACCCGTTGTTGGTGCGCGAGTTGCCGAGGTTGAACCAGTAGCCGGTGGGGCTGTTGAGGTCCATGACCGCCGACACCGCTGTCCACGCGGACATGTCGAGGCGGAAGGTGTAGCGGCCCCCGCCCCCGGTGTACAAGGAGATCGGCGCGCCGTTGTCACAGCTGATCGCGCCGGAGACGAGGTTCACATCGCAGGTGGTGATCTCCGTGGCGTCGAGGCAGGTTCCGAAGCTGACGCTGTCGCAGTTGAGGGTGAGGTTGGGGTCGCTGTCGTCGCAGTCGTCGGCGTTGTCCACGTAGCCCGCTGGGGCGGCGCAGGCCACGATCGAATTGTTGGGATCGCCGAAGCCGTCGCCGTCGGCGTCGAGGTGCCAGGTGCTCGGCAGGGTGTGGCCCTGGGCGAGGAGGGCGGGCACGGCGTTGGCGTTGACGAACAGGGACGACACGGTGCCGTTCCCGTTCGTGTGACAGACCTCCACGAGGGTTGGGCTGGCGTCGGCGGCAGGTGCGGCGAGTGCGGCGAGGGCGAATCCGAGGGCGGACGCGCACGCTCGAAGCGAGGGCGTCCGGGGAGAGAGAAGGGTGGTGAACGTTGTCATGTCTAGTCGTTCGCGTTGCGGCCCAAATCCTGACGCGGGGCCGGTATGTTTTTTGGACGCGTTCGAAGACACGAGCGAGCGAACGAACGAACGAATGAACGAATAAGCGAGCGAGCGAACGAACGAACGAACGAACGAATGAACGAATAATCGAGCGAAGGAATGAACGAGGCAACGAGTGGTGAAGACTTGGCGCCCGTGTTGGCAAAGGGGTCGTCGGTCTCGCGCGAGCGCTTGGACCTAGAGGACGGCGCGGTTCAGCCGCCGGCGTTGACCGGCTTCGTCTGTAGCTCCCCGAGGTCGCGAGTGGAGGCGGCCTCAACGGTGACCCGCTGACGGGCGAGCGTTTCTCCGCCACGCGTGCAACCCACGTTCACGTCACCCACGGGCGCGGTGATCTCGAACTCGGCCGACCGGGTGGAGAGGGCACGCAGCACCTGCTCTCCCATGGGGGTCGTCACGACCACGATGAGGGGCGCGTCACTCGGCGTCGTCCACCGGGGTACCGTCGGCCGTGTGCACGGTGCCCGCGACACGCCCGCGCGCCGACGCGCCTGGTCGCACGCTCCACAGCACGTCTTCAAGGGGAACGTTGGCCACCGACAGCGCGGGGTCCTCACCGGCGGGCGCGGCTTGGTCGCAAAACACCTGCGAGCTGTAGGCGCCGGGTGCGACACCCATGAACTCGACAGCGCCTCCATCCGCGATGGGGGCGACGAGGGGGTGCCCGCCGCCATCGAGCTCAACTCGGCCCGATTCACACGGCGCCGCGTCGGCGTCGGCGCCAGCGTCGGCGGTGAAGACGACACGGCCGCGTACGGGGACGCCCGTCGACAGGGTGATCGTGAGACCTTCAACGGTGTCGAGGAAACCGAGGGTCACTGGCGCTGCTACTTCGCCTCGGCCCGAACTGTGGACCGCCGCGACGCGATAGGGGCGAGGTGGCAGACCGTCGAGCGTGAAGTGGCCTTCGAAGTCGGTCCGCACCTGTCGCATGGACGCCGGGCCAGACCTTGGGCTGGCGTCGGTCGCGGAGACCAGGGCGTTGTCGACGACCTTGCCAGTGTCCGCGTGAACGACGGTGCCGCGGATGGAGGAGGCTGGGGCGAGACGGAGCGCGAGCGGGGGCCCCGGCGCCAAAAATTGTGCGCTCGCGGGGGCGTAGGCCGGGGCCGAGGCTCGCACCGTCGCGTCGCTCGCTCGCAGCCACAGCGAGAAATTGCCGCGCGCGTCGGAGCGGGCGCGAGAGACGCCGTCCAGTACGCCGGAGGTCTTGGCGATGACCAGGGCGCCCTCGATCACGCCGCCGCTGAGATCGGAGACCGTGCCGGTCACCTTGACAGCGCCCGTTGGCATCACGATGTCGACGCCTCTCAAGGTGTCGCTGGCGCGCAGAGGGACCGCCCTCATGGTGGGGAGCTCGCCATGGCAGGTAGAAATTTTCCGAGGCGCCGACGCACACACATGCACGCGACGCGGGCGAACGCCAGCGATCGTATAGCGCCCGTCGTCGGTCGAACGCGTACACGCGGTGCTCTTGGCGAAGTCGAAGCCGAGCGGCAGACCCACCCGCTCGTCGGTGGGCGGGGTCACGCTCTGTACGCACACCAGCGCGCCGCGTACCGCGACCTGGTCGGCGTCGATCACCCGTCCGCGCAGGGAGGCGGTGGGAGAGGCGAGCGGGGCGGGGTCCACCGCGTGCTCCCCCCGACGGTCGACACCTCGCGTGGCCTGGCGCTCGTGGCCGGCTCCGTCGCCTGCGTGCTCGTGGTCGGCGTCGCGTGAGAGGCTCCACACGAGCATGGCAACGAGCGATACGAGCGCGAGCGCGAGCCCGCCGAGCGGCCGCGTGTGGCGCGTCGTGTCCCGTGGTCGCCCGTCCACCCGTGGAGGCTAGCACACGGCGCGGATGTGGACGCTTCGCACCGCGCCGCCGCAGATCCCGTCGCGTCTCGCCCCTAGGGATCGTGGGCTCGCGTGTGTCCGGCCTCAACAGATCTGTCGGGAGCAGCGCAACGAGGGGGTCTGCTGTCGCCGCGAGGGTCGGGGTGAAGATCCACGAAGCTCGCGGCCGCGTTCAACTGAGGGGCAGAGGAGCCGCCTTCCGGGCAGGTGCCTGGTTTGGTACGCTAGCTCCATGTGGAGAGTCTCCGTCGTGGTCGCTGTTGGTGTTGTGTTCGGATGCGCCGCGTCTTCAAGTCGCCTCGCGCCTCCACAGACCACCAACCACACCTCGCCCTCGGACGAATCGCGCGCCGGCGGGGAGGACTCCGGCGCATCCGCGTTCGCATCGCGAGACCTGTCGTCTAGCGCGGACTTTGCCGAGCGAGTGTTGGAGGCCGCCGATGTGTTTGAGAAGCCTTGGACCGAGCTGATCCAGGCGGCTCGGGGGCAGGTTGGGTACGAGGAGTTCTCGAAGCGCCTTCACAGGAGTCTCCCCATTGACACGACGAACGCGGCAGAGGCGTTCGTCGTGGCGCAAATGAGCGAGCAAGTCTATGACTGGGCCTATTCGCGAAGGGCTGCGCGGCGGGCGATGGAGCTCGCGCCATCAGAGCTCGCGGTAGCGATGTTTTGGATGGTCCATGAGCTGCGCGCTGGAAACGCTGGAGCTGCCTGCGACCTCGGCGCACGAATCGCCACGGCAAAAGACATCGGCGATCATGAGGGCATGCTCTCGCTCGTGCAGGCCGAGTGTGCCACCGCGCTCGGGCGGGACACGGAGGCCATCGCCGCCTATGCACGGGCCCGGTCGGCGCTCGGCCACGCGGGAATCGCCCATACGTTGAGTGAGATCCATCCGAAGGCGCCGCAGCCGATCACCCATCGGATGACCCTGTTGGACAAGCTCCGAGCCGGTGCCTTGGATCACCCTGGGGAGCTCCTCGTGCTCGATGCGACCGGGACGGAGTCTCGTTGGAATTCTCCACTGATGGGGTGGGCCATCAAAGGCGATCTCGAGCTGCTGCGGGCTCAACTCTCTCCCCAAGATCCGCGCTTGCTGGAATACGAGATCTACGGTGACTGGAGGCTGGGCCTCGCGGGACTGGATGGCGGGATCCGGGCCGGAGAGTCGGCGAATGATGCCGATGCTCAGCTCCTGCGCGCGCTAACAGAGCACGGGTTATTTACCCCCGAGGGGAGACTGCCGCACGATCCATACATCACCCCCAACCTCCTGCGTGGCGGTATATCCGCCGGACTATTGACCGAACAACAGGCCGTGAGCCGTTGGGTGCAGCCCCTCATCGCGCGCAGCCGCGGTCCCGAGGGGAGCGTCGAGGACTTGAAGACGGCCGCATACTTATTGACGGTGACGGGCGACAGCGGACTCGCCGCCGTTGACACGGAGGGGTGGGAACGCTTCAGCGACCCCCAATTTGCGGTCAGCGTGCTCCAGAGCCTCACCGACCTGTCGTCAACGCATCCTGATTTTTTGAGAGTAAAGGCGAGTTTTCCCCGAGATCCGGCGTTAGTCAGCTTGGAAGTGAGCGTCGAATTCGAGGCATCGTCCCACAACCGCGATACGCTGGTGCGCGCGATCCTCGTCGAGATGCGGACCCAGAGGGTGTCACAGGCGGCGAATATGTTCCCTTACCAGGCCCTGGGCTATTTCTTTGACGCGCTCGGGAAGCTCTCGGAGTAGCGAGCCCCCGAGCCACCGACCGAGGGTCGCGAGACCCAAACCCGAGCCCCCCCCGGGACTCGATTCGGGCGCCGTTTCGGCGCGGCGGGAGTGGAGAGCACGCGCGGATGAGCGAACGGTCGGGACGACCCCCACGGGGACGCGGCCGCCGCTCACCCCACGGGGACGCGGCCGCCGCTCACCCCACCGGGACGAAGGCCTCGCAGGTGTCGGCGACGGTGGTGACCGCGGCCTGGAAGAAAGCGGCGAACCCCGCCTCATCCTCGCAGATGCTGAGCCGCGCCTCGTTCGGGAAGCTGCCCACAAAGTCTTGGACGCCCGGCGCCTCGGTGGGGAAGCTTTCCGTGGTGAGGCAGACCGCGTTGGGGAGGCCGACGTCGGAGAGGATCCCGAGCATCACGATGGCGGTGTCGTCGCCGTTCTTCGCCGCCACGAGGGCGTCGCGCGTCTGCGCCGCCGTGGTTGTGGAGGTGAGATCGTCCTCGTCGGTGATGAACGTGACCACCAAGATCGCGTCGTCTCGCAGGAATCCAGCGTTGCAGTCCGCGAGGCGGGTGGGGGAGAGAGAGGCGGCCAAGGCATCAAACTGCCACTCGTCGGTGTGGGAGGCGCCGACCTTCGCAGCGCACGAAAACAGTGAGTCAATGTCGGGGTTGTCGCTGGCGATCCAGCGCTGCCCCATCTCGAATCCGCACGCCGCGTTGGCCGCGTCGATCCCCATGGGGTGCACGACGCCCGCGCCCCAGGTTCGGTCACACACACCCCACACGTTGGTATTGTCGTCGCAGGTGTAGCCCGAGCAGAATGGGTTGCCGAGATCGCACCACCACTCGCAGACCTCCGCGGCATCGCCGTCCGTGTCGATCACCATGACGTGGTAGTCCTGCGCTTCATCCAGGGTGTTTTGGATGGCGTCGAGGAATCCGGGGAAGACCGCGACGAGTTTTTCTTGGTGTTCAGACATGGAACCCGAGCTGTCCACGACGAAGAGAAAATCAACTTTCTGGCACCCCATATCCCCGTCGCCATCCCCGTCTCCCGCCGGGGCGACGTCGAGTTTCATGTCGCCGTCGCCGTCGCCGTCGCCGTCGCCGTCGCCGTCGCCGTCGCCTTCACTCCCGATGGACGTTGTCGGCGACGTCGTGGTGTTCGTGTCGTCTGCGCTCGCGCTTGGGTCGCTCGACGAGCAACCCAAGGAGAGGAGCGCACCAGGGAGGCTCAGGATACAGACGACTCGGCGCATGCCCCGAGCGTACAAGTCGAGCGATAGTCCGACAAGTCAGGCTCCACGATCAGGGGATCCCAGAGCCGCAGCTCGACGCTCATCCCCAGGGCGTGACGTGGAGTCTCGCTCAACTCGCGGAGCTGGGCCTTTGCCACGAAGGCGGAGGCCTAGCTCTCCATCGAACGACCGCCGGTGCGCCATGCGTCAGAGCGTATCGCACGGGCGTGGTGGGCTCTCGGGGGACCCGGTGGGGGTGCGCGTGGGATCTCGGCGAACGCGGACGCAGGTCTGGGGCAGCTCTGAAATGATTGCGCACACCTGTATACGAAGTTGGCACCGCAGCTGTGGGCGGGGGCGGTGAGACCCTGAATGTGTGGGATTTCGAGGCTGGTCCGGTTGGCGTCATGATTGCATCTGACCTTGGAATGCGTGGAATTTTGTCGAGGACTTCGGTGGCGATGGTTGCGGGACTGTCATTTGGATTCGCCTGCGGTGACGCGGGGGAGGCGGGCGACGCAGACAGCGACACCACCTCGTCGTCGTCGGATGCGGAGGGCACAGCCTCCACCATGAGTGAGGGGGAAGACGAGGCGAGCGGGGGAGACGGCGATGGAGACGGCGATGGAGACGGCGACCCCACCACGACCAATGGAGATGGCGACGGGGATGGCGACCCCACCACGACCAATGGAGATGGCGACGGGGATGGCGAGGGGGATGGGGATGGGGACGGGGACGGGGACGGGGACGGCGACGTGGGCCCGACCCCCGCCCCCCTGTCGACGACCCAAGTGGCTGCGCCCCCCGGGCAGCCGATCAGCGTGGCTCACTGCGCCGTCGATCCCGGCGGCGAAATCTATGTCACCTGGCAACAAGACGCGGGCGGTGGCAATCAAGATATCTACGTGAGCCACTCCGGTGATGGGGGACAGAGCTTCGGGGCGCCCGTCGTCATCGAGCAAGGGCCGCTCAACCCGCTCGGCGGGTGGGGCACACCGGACCGCAAGCCCTACGTCGCCGCCGATGGTGCCCGCGTCGCCGTGACCTTCGGTTCGTGGCCCGATGGATCGTCCTGGCTGTCCGTTTCGAATTCTCTGAGTCCGTTGACCATGGGCAGCCTGGTGGAGGTTGGCTCCCCGACCACCGCCGACGTGGAGGAGTTCCAAAAGCCGATCTTCCGCCCGGACGGCAGCTTGTGGGTGGCGTGGCACTGGACCCGTTCGGACCTGAGCCCGGTGGAAGAGGAGGTCGCGGTGTCGAGAGAAGAGGATGGTTGGGCCTACGAGGTCATCGACGACGCGGCGCCCGGAGAGCCCTGCGATTGTTGTCCCCTCGACATCCAGCAAACTGCCGCGGGAGACGTGCTCGTCGCCTACCGCAACAACGTCAACAACGTCCGCGATCATTATGTGGTGCGCGCGCCGAACGGGGGCAGCTTCGCCGACCCCGTGCAGGGATCGTCGACCGGGTGGAATGTCTTCTCGTGCCCGGTGTCGGGGCCGCGCGTGCAGGGGTTGGCGGGCGACGACGCGCTGTTGACCTGGGCGGACCCCACGTCGGGAGACTACCGGGTGTGGGTGGCAAACAGCGGCGACGCCGGTCAAAGCTGGGGTGGAGATCACGTGGTGGCCGACGCGGGGGATGCCCAGCGCTTGCCCTCGATCACGCGCGCCAGCGATGGACGGGTCTGGCTGTCTTACGGTGTGTCGCTCGACGCCGGACGCTTGACCTCCTCCACCGACGACGGCGCCAACTTCACGGATCCGATCACGCTCGGCACCTCCGACGGCAACCTGGACGCGCTCGAGCTGTGCGCCGGGGGAACACGCGCGGGCGCTGTGGGTGTCACCCCCTCCGGCTCGCTCTGGTGGGTGGCGCTGCCGGTGCAGTGAGGGTTAGGCGGGGCTCACGCGACGACTCGCAGCGAGAGGCGCCCCGGCACCCGGAGACCGGAAACCCGCACCGAGGGCCGTTTCGGTGATGGAGTCGGGACCTATGAGCTTGTTGTCGCGTGAACACAACGACCGTGGGCGGCGGCTGAAGAGCCTAGGGTGACTCTCTCGCCTAGCGTCGGCCGTCGGGTGTTGAAGGCTTCGCTGGGCTCGACTGGGGTCGCGACCTCGGGTCGCGGATGGAAGATCGGGGATCGCGATTAAGCTCGCACCCGAACGGAGGATCGTTCGGGTGCGAGGGCGCCGCCTTCAGTGCTCGTCGACGCGAGCGCAGTTGCGACGGCTGTACGGCGAGGGCGCGAGGCTCATGCTGCTAGCCGCAGGCGCTGGCGATGGCGCCGCCCACGACCCCACCCGCGAGCATCCCAAGCGGCGTAGACCAGCTGAACATCATGCCCACCGTGCAAAATGCACGTCCGTCCGTACCCCAGGGCCACCCAGATGCACCAACGTCGGCGTCATCCTCGAGCAGATCGAGGACCGAGGGTCCGTTGGCGCTCCAGTAGCGCGATGACGCCTCGAACACGCTGGCCGTACCGAGCACGCTGTCCCTGGCTTGGCCCGTCAGCGTCGCCTCTGCGCTGGCGCGCAGCTCATCGATGGCGGCGTCGAGCTCGTCCTGGTTCATGGCTTGCGTATCCGCCTCGAAGAAGGTGCGCAGCAAGTCGTAGGCTTTCGGCTCGCAGCTGTTGATGGCCGCGGAGGACTTGGGAGATGACTGACACTCGTAGTCATCGAGGTCGATCTGTTCGTCGATGGAGAGGCGGCTGCGCTCCATGATCTCGGGGAGCTCAGGTCCGATCACCGCCATCAGTTGTGGATCGTATTTCTTTGTGAGCCACCGGGCGGCCGCCAAGCGTGTTTTGTCGTCGATGCTCCCACCACGTCGCTTGATGTCGCGGAGGACATCGAAGAACTCATCGAGCAGCGAGTTGTGGGCGAGGCCGACGTTGTCCACGGTTAACGCCTCCGGCGGAACGTCCGGGAAGGCACCGAAGAGCGTGACGGTGTTCGCGGCGCTACAAGGCGCTTGCGCGAGGCTCGCCTTTTGCTTGGTCACGGGAGTGACGGCCCCCATACATACAGTTTGTATGTCGCAGGGCTTCACAAAATTGGGGTCGGGCATGACGGTTTTGCCGCCGGCCTTCGAGTTTTTCCCGGGCTCGGCCTCCGAAGGTCCAGACTTGGACGAGGTGGTCTTCAGGTTTTTTTCGACTGGCTTGACGGTGGGGCCGTCGTCCCCGGCGCCATCGGCCACGCTACATTCGAAGCCAAATTCGGCCTCCGTGATCCCTCCGTTGACGATGTCCGCGACGCCACCGTGGCCGTCGCAGGCGCTGGTGTTTGCCGCGATCGACTCGGTGCAGTCGATCTGCGTACCACCGACCGAGCATCCGTATTGGGTGCCATCTGCGCACTCGATGACGAGGTAGCCATTGCTACAAACGAGGCCAGCGGCGCTGGCTGGATTCGTGAGCAGGCTGACTCCGGCGAAGAGCGCGACTCCGGTCAGGCTCGAAAGGAGGGAACGATGAACTCGATGAGTGTGTGTCATGGTGCTAGGTCCCTTCGCGGCATCCGGAGATTTTTGGATTTTTCGCTCGCGGGCTCGCGGGCTCGCGGATCGCGGGCTCGCGGATCGCGACAAAACCCGCACCGAGGGCCGCGCGGGTGCCCGCCGGTTCGGGTACCTGGTGCTCTCGGGGATCTTCAGGGCTCACACTCACCCAAGTTGTTTTGAACCTTGAGCTGCCCGGTGTAGCCGGCGGCCATGATGGAATCCCCGAGCGCCTCGGCATCGCACGCCGGCAGCGATGGGTTCGAGCTGATCGATACGATCGCGTTCGGGTCGGGAGAGTTAGACACCGTGATCGAGCTGAGCGTAGATACCGAGCTGAGGCTGTCGTTGTTCTCGATGATCACCCGATGCCCAACGTTGAATTGAGACGACCAGCCCTGAAAGCTGATCAGGTTAGGGTTTAACGAGACGAGAAGGTCGTAGCCGACCTCGGCCAGCATCCCCAGATCGGCCACGCTGGTGAGCTGAGGATTGTTCGATACGTCCAGGTTTCCCACGGTGCTCAACGCCGGGAAAGCTGGTAGTTCGTCGAGAGATGTCGCGGTGAAGCTTAGGGATCCAGCCACCGTCGCCAGGTTGGGACTTCCGCCAAACTCGACGAGCGCCGGCGCTTCGTCGACGACGAGGTCGCTCGCCGAGGTGAGGCTCGGGAAACCCGCAAACGAGGTGAGTGAGTAGTTGTCGCGCACGACGACCGGGCCGGTGCCCTGCAGCGCTGCGAACGCGTCAACCGACAGCAGCGCCTCGTTCCCCGTGATCGCGATTCCTCCCGACGTGGTCAGGTTGTCCAGTCCGTCGAGTCGCTCCAGGAACATGCAGTCGCGGATCTCGATCTGTCCCCCGACGCTCGTCACCGTGTTGAGGACGTTGAGGTCGCCGTACGGGGCCCACTGGGTGAAGACGAGGTTGCCACCGATCTCAGTGAGATTCGGCAGCGAATGTGCGTGGTTCTGGATGACCCCGCCACGAAATGCGAGATTGCCGGAGATCGACTGCAGTCCCGCGAAACCCGCCAGGGTCCCGAGCCCCGAGCCGGAGTATCCGCCCACGACCAAGTTACCGACGCTGGTGAGGCTAGGGGGACCCGACACCACCGGTGCATCGAGCTCGAATTTCAGGGTGCCTCCGACAGTCTCCAGGCTCTTGAATTGTTCGAAGCGGAATCCCGCATCGGGATGTGAACCAGCCACGACGAGGTTGCCCCCTACGGTTTCCAGGCTCGCGAAGCCACTCCAGTCAGAGATCGACTGAGCTGAGAGGGCATCGCCGAGTTCAATGTTGAGGCTACCGGTCACCTCCCGCAAGCGGGACAACGACGAAACCTGCGAAACCTCGGGCATCGACAGTTGCAGGTTCTCGACCTTCTCAAGGCACCCGAGGTTGGAGAGCACATCGGCCGCGGAGAATCCGCTGACCGCGAGCGTTCCGGTGATGTCGGTTGCACCGGCATACTCCGCACCCGTCTCCGTGAGCCCGACCGCGTTCGCATCCACGGTCTTGGGTTCGCAGCCTCCCGTATCCCCCGTATCTCCCGCTTCTCCCGGCGATGTGCAGCCAGCGGTCCCGCCGATTAAGAGCGCGGTCGAAAGATAAAAACTCCAGAGTTTTTTGAACCCATCTGATCTCGATGTCGCTGCAGCGCCAGGTCGAGATCCCCGATGGCAGGTGTCCCATGCCATCCGAGGGTGATGGGCTGACCGGCCTTGGGTCGGGGAAGCCGAAGCCGCGGCCGGGCAGCCGGGGGACGCCTCAGCGAAGCCCGGAGCTCGCGACGGATGGAGTAGTTGCGCCGGGGTGGATCGGTTCTGTCGCCTCATTCAGATACCATTCGCGCGCGCTGACAGCTTTTGGAAAAAAAAAAAAACGAACCGAGGGTCGTTTCGGCGGGGCTCGCGCGCTGCTTCAGAGTTGACGGTCGAGCTAACACACGCACTCGGTGAACATGCCCGGCACGGCGCTTGCTTTGTCGTCGGGACATGGTCGCGCGCACTACCTCGGTCGGCATCGAAGGCGTCGATGGATATCTCATCACGGTGGAGGCCGACGTCGGCCCCGGCCTGCCGTGCTTGCAGGTGGTGGGCAGCGCGGCGGGAGCCGTGGCCGAGGCGCGGGAGCGGGTGCGCTCGGCGTTGCGGCACCTGGGCGTACACGTACCGCCGCGCCGACAGACGGTGAACCTCTCCCCGTCGGACCGCCGCAAGGACAACCCGGGCCTCGACTTGGCCATCGCCGTGGCGTTGTTGGTGGGCCATGACGCCTTGCCTCAAGAGTCAGTGGAAGGGGTGATGCTCTGGGGCGAGCTCTCGCTCGACGGCGCGTTGCGGCCGGCGGCGGGGACGCTGGTGGCCGTGGACCGGGCCAGACGAGACGGTCTGCGCGCGGTGATCGTACCCGAGGCCAACGCCGCCGAGGCTGGATTGGTCGAGGGCGTCGAGGTGTTCGCCGCGCCCTCGCTGCAGGCGGCGCTCGCCCATCTTCGCGGGGAGGTGCCCTTGTCGCCAGTGCCGGCCACGCCGCTCTTGGCCCACTCGCGCACCGACGCCCACGACCTCGTGGACCTCGCCGACGTCCGCGGCATGCCCGCGGCGCGGCTGGCGTTGGAGGTGATGGTGG
>JAAZXR010000062.1 GCA_014240065.1 Myxococcales bacterium | reverse complement strand
AGTCTCGAGCTCGCGAGCTCCCACAGCCCGGGGCACGTCCAGAATTCCGTGTCGTCGCCACCCGCCTCGACGAGCACGGCGTCGATGAGCCGGTTCATCCGCTCGATGCTCCCCACCTTCCTGTACGCGCCGGTCTCGACGTCGACGCGGCTGTAGGTCCAATCAACCCCCGTCCAAGTCTTCAGCTCGACCTCGTCATGACTCGACGCGGCGCCGCGGTGCAAATCGTGGGTGGGCTCGGCGTCGATGATCTCTGCCGGGACGCCCAGCCCGCGCGCGAGCTGGTACACCTCGCCCTTGGACAACATCGCGATGGGGTTGGTGTCGACCTCGCCATCCCCTCCCTTTTGAAAAAATCGAACGAAGCGATCCTCGCACTCATTCCCGGTGCCGTGACGTATGCCTCCGCCCATGAGCCTGTTGACGTAGCGGCCGATCGGGGCGCGCAGGCAGGATCGAAACGACCCATCGACCGCGAGTGAGGCGGACCTCCGCTCCTCGATGAGCGCCGCGTCAGAGCCGCTCTCTGACATCGCCTCTACGATCTTCCTGGACATGGATTCGTACTCCGCGCTCACGTCGACTTCCATGAGCCTCACGCCGAACGCCTCTGCCACCAAACGCGCTCTACCTAAGCTCTCCTCGCTCGAGTGAATGCCTGAGAACACACAGCCGAGGCGCGTGGGAGACAGCGCCTTCGCGAGCAGCCCACACATCACCGCAGAGTCGATCCCTCCCGACACGTCGAGCTCGGCGATTTCAACATTCGAGGCGCGGTGGTATTCGCGAATCGCCTCGACCCGCTCGTGAATAAGATCGTCTATTGACAGGATTGGCATGGTTCGTGCTCACTTCGGACTTGGTGTACGAGGCTGGTCGTCTGGGGTGAGAGCGTGTGCGGCACCGCTGGGTTTCTGCGGATCACGGCGTCCACATTGCAGATTCGAAGCTGCTCCGCGGCTTCATCGTTCGCCGAGAGCACCACATAATCTTCGGGTGGTGTCTCTCCGTGCTGCCCGATCACGGACAGCGGGCCGTCGCCGCGGAGTCGACGCCACGCGACGGGCTCACCTGGGATGCTGACCTTCCCGAGGCCACCCTCATTCCCAAACTTCATCCGCGGGGCCCCACTCGTAGAGGAGAGCTTGTAGACCGCGGCGACAGCGTCCCGGGTCAGCGGGTTCCTCCAGCTTCGCGAGACGAGGTAGCCCCCGTATCCATACACTTGACGCTCAGGCTCCACCCCCGTGAACTCCCGAAGCGCCTCAAAGCGAGCCGTTGTCTCGGCGTCGAGCCCGTCTTCGATGATGTGGACCGGGGCGAGCCCCTCACGACCAAAGGCCCCGTGCGCGTAGAGGTACTGCGCGTACTTGTCACCCGAATCGTACCGAATACAGAACGCGTGTTCGCGCTCCTTCGCCGCCGTGATGGCCGCTGGGACACCCGATACGATGGTGTCGAAGGTGTCGAGGAGGTAGCTCGGTGTCCCTTGCCGCATGTCTCGCATCGCGCGAAACGCTTGGAGGTCGTCCCCCCAACGCTGCACGTGCTCGTGCCCCATGGTGCCCACCGCGCGCATGTCGAGCGCGCGCGCCAATTGGACATTCGAGGTGCTGTAGATGCCCTTTTCACGGAGCACCTCTAGACACATTCGGTGCTGATCTTCACAGGTCGCGGCGCGCATCCCAACCTCGAAAATCCGCCCCGGATCCTTGGTGACCTCGATCAACCGATCCGCCTCCTCACCCACGCGTTCGCGATACTCCCCCTCGGCGACAACGATCATCGCGAGCAAACTCGACTCGTCCCGGCCGACCGCGTGGATCACCTTTCTCATGATCGCCGCCTGCGCCTCGCAGGTCGCGTGGAGCATCGTCGGATCTATCTTCTGGCCGCTGCGACGTATCTGCGTGGCGAGCTGAATTGGAAAACTCAAACGGAGCAGGGTGGGCTCAAGCCATGACGCCATGAAGCTCGCGGCCGTGACGCTCAAGATGGGCTCTCGCTCGTAGACCCAACTGTCCTGGGGCACGGCGCGCACACGAACTCGCCCGTCGTCGCATGCCGCCTCCATCCCGCCAGAGATCCCGTAGCCGACCTCTGCCAAATATGTGCGACCGGCGTCGGTCAACGCGGTCTGCAGCATCGCGCGCACCTCCTGCACGAGATCGAACGGCACGTACTGCCACCCGCCCGTTCGGAAGCTCAGATAAAATGTCTCCTCCCGCAGCGGAAACCCGCTTTGGGCCATGGAGAACTTGTAAGCATCGGTCTGCAACAATGTGGTCAACGCGCACCTCCTGGTTCCTGCGCAGCATACGATTTATTTTGGTCTATACAACCATTATTAGAGGTAAAACTTTTATATTTGAGGGTATTGGCTCCTATGCAGCTGAATTTATGGATATAGAGGCCATTAGGACGAATGCGCGCATCACGCGATCACTGATTGAGACGTCGAACGCTGGCCCGACACGAGGCGCCCCGATCCCCGACATCTCAGGCTCTGCACCGGTCAAAACCCTCAATTCTGGGCGATTTTGGCCGATGTGCTGCACTGACCGTGCTTCATGATGAAGCCAGGGCGCATGGCCGCCGCGGTGAAATTTCAGCCCTCCGCAGCTGAAAAATCTCGGCGATATGCACGCGCTCGATCCATCTGTCACCTTGCGACTCTCGTCTCGCCTCGAAGAGGCGACGGCGGAGCATGCCAGCACGCTTGAGCGCCTGGCCACGGGTCTGCGCGTCAACCGTGCGGCGGATGGACCCGCCGACTTGGCCATCGGTACGGACTTCGAAGCGCGCAACCGAAGCAGCGTCGTGCTGCAACGAAATCTCGGCGCCGCCTCCGACCTCGTGCAGGTCGCGGAGGGCGGGATGAAAGAGATCCAAGACACCGTCATTCGCATGCGAGAGCTCGCCATGCAATCGGCCAACGGGACGTACAACGACGAGCAGCGCGCGCTGATTGAGCTGGAGTTCCGACAGCAAAGTGAGAGCGTCTCGCAGATCGCGAAGAGCACCGTCTACAACGACTGGAACCTGCTGTACCAAGAGCGGATCGATGTGGTCTTCGTCGTCGACAACAGCGCGTCCATGTCGGGGGAGCTCGCAGCGGCCGCGGGCGGTATCGCGTCCTTCCAGAGCGAACTGCAGACTCAAGGCTATGACGTACAGTTTGGCCTCGTCACCGTTCGCGAAACGAACGACCCAGTGGACGCCACCGAGATGGTCCTCGATATTGGAACCGGCGACGTGGCGGCCTCGATCGCAGCCCTCCCAACCCCTGGTGGCAAGGTCGACCCGTACGCGGGGCTCTTGAACGGCGCCGGAGTCATTGACACCGTCGGCACCAAGGAACCCGATGCGGTCACGTGGAGAGATGACGCGAACCGGATGATGATCTACCTCTCCGACACAGACCGAGAAGTCTCGTTAATCCCCGAAGGTGAGACAGAGACCGCCGCGCTCCTCAACGCCGCCAATATCACCGTGAACGTCATCGGCAACAACTCCACCGATAACGCCACCGACGAAATCACCGCGGCCACGGGTGGCGAATTTTACGCTATCGCCGGCGGCAGCGGCGTCGGCTCCGCCCTGACCGCCATCAGCGCCTCCCTCGAGGCGAACTCCAACATCGAACAAACAGCCGGATCAATCTCGTTCCTCGTGGGTCTCGACGGCGACGAAACCCTCGCTCCCGGCCTCCCGCGAGACATGTCGTCCACCACGCTCGGGCTCACCAACCTCAGCGTCGCGACGACGACAGAGGCTCGCGCGGCGCTCGACGCTCTCCCAGACGTCCTGCACACGATCTCGGCGG
Organism: Myxococcales bacterium; assembly: GCA_014240065.1. Classification (GTDB taxonomy): domain Bacteria; phylum Myxococcota_A; class Polyangia; order Nannocystales; family Nannocystaceae; genus JAAZXR01. The sequence continues at coordinate 19,222 of JAAZXR010000062.1, read as the reverse complement.
CCCGCGCAGAGATGGGCGCGACCCTCAATCGACTCGAGAGCATCGCGAACAACGCCGCCACGCGAGACCTCAACGAGCTGCGCGCCCGTGGGCGGCTCATGGACGCGGACGTGGCGGATGAGACCGCTCGGCTGACCCGGTCGCAGCTCTTGGTGCAGCAAGGGACATCGATCGCGAGCAAACTCGCCACGGTCCAGCGAGACTTCGTCCTCTCGCTGCTCTCCAGCGTCTAAGCGCGCGGTCGCCAGGGACGGCCCCAACAAGGCGGCCTCCCACGCGTTCATCCCTGCGGCGCAGCCCGTGTCGCGACCAGCGAGTCGGACGCGAGCGGCGACGCGGCGGGATCCACGTTCTCTTTCCGCTTCGTCCCTCGCGCGCGTGAGCCGCTGAATAGCCCTCGAAAGTCCTCGATGACGGAGTACATGGTCGGCACCATCACCAGCGTCAACACGGTCGCGAAGGCCAAGCCGAAGATGACCGCGATGGCCATGGGGCCCCACCACGTGGTGGACGGGCTCCCGAGGATGACCCGGAGGTTCCGAAAGTCGAGGGAGATTCCCAGCGCCATCGGCACGAGCCCTAGAATCGTCGTCAACGCGGTGAGCACCACAGGTCGGAAACGCGTGATCCCAGCGCGGACGAGGGCGTCGTGCATCGTCATCCCCTTCTTCCGCAGCTGCTCCACATAGTCCAGCAACACGATCGCGTTGTTGACGACCACGCCGGCCAGGGAGATGACGCCCAGGCCGGTCATCATCACGCCGAAGGGCGTGCCCGTGAGCACGAGGCCCCACAACACCCCCACCAAGGAGAGCACGACAGACGCCAGGATGATCAGCGGCAGGTCAAAGCGGTTGAACTGCGTCACCAACACGATGGCGATGAGGAAAATCGCGATGAGGAACGCCCGACCTAAGAACTCCTGCGCCGTGCGTTGCTCGTCGTTGGCTCCCCCGAGCCGCGCGGACAACCCCGCGGGGTGCTCCGCCTCCGCCAACCACTCGATCACCTCTCCGCGCACGGCGTTCTCGTTGTAGCCCTCCGCGATCTGTCCCTCTACGGTCACCACGAGGTCCTGATCGATGTGGCGAATGGAGCCGCTGCCCCCCCCGATCTCATAGCTGGCCACCGAGGACATGGGCACGGCGAAGGTGTCGGGGCTGGTGTCCTCCCGCCCGGGGATCCGCAGGGCCAACACCGCCTGCATGTCTTCTCGATACTTCGGATCGAGCGCCACCACGATGTCGTATTCATCTTCACCGTCCCGGAGAGTGCTCGCCTTGGTCCCGGCGATGGCGGTTCGAACGGTCATCGCCACAGCTTGCGTGCTCGCGCCGATTCGTTTGGCGGCCCCACGATCGATGCGCAGACGCAGCTCGGGTCGACCCACGCGGAAGTTGTCCTTGAGTTTTGCCGCGCCGTCGATCTCGCCGAGTCGCCGTCGCACCCGCGCCGCGTAGTCACCAAGCTCGTGGTAGTCATCGCCCGAGACCTCCACCGAGATCGGCGACCCCACCGGGGGCCCCATCCGCTCTTTTTCAATGCTGATCTCTGCGCCCGGGATCTTCGCGAGGGATCGCCGAACACGCTCGATGGTCTGCGTGGCCGGCTCCACTCGGAGCTTGTCTCCCTCGTGCGCGCTCGCGGCGTCGGGCAGGAAGTCCACGGTGATGCGAGCGCTGTTTGCGGCGCTCTGGGCGGCTTGCGTCGGGTCTTGTCCGTCCCCCGCGACGCCGACCTCTGCGACGTAGACGTCGATATTCTCCTCTCCGAGCAAGACCGACTCCACCCTCCGGACGATGGAGTCAGTGGCGTCGATGTCTGTCCCGTCCGGTGCGGACACCATAATGGTCGCGCGATTCGGCTCGGTCTCCGGGAAGAACTCGGTCCCGTGGTTCAAAGCGCCGTAGCCCACGAAGCTCCCGACCAACACGACGAGGCCGAGGAAGGCGCTGACGTACCTGTGGTTGATCGAGGTGTTGAGCAGCCGGACGTACAGCCGCATCACGGGGCTCTCCGTCTCTCGCGAATCCACGGCCTCAATCTTCGCCTTGGAGATCTTCATGAATTTCGCGGTCACCACGGGCAACAACCCGACCGCGACGACCAGGCTCGCGAGCAGCACGATCACGACGGTCTTCGGCATGAAGCCCATGAACTGCCCCATGATCCCCGTCCAAAAGACCAGGGGCAAAAATGCGGCGACGGTGGTGGCCGTGGAGGCCGCCACGGCGCCCGCGACCTCCTGCGTGCCTTCGATGGCGGCGTCTTTGAGGGAGCTCCCGTGCTCGTAGTGGCGATAAATATTCTCGACGATGACGATGGCGTTATCCACGAGCATGCCGAGCGCTAAAATGAGGCTGAACAGCACGATCATGTTGAGCGTCATGCCGAAGAGATCGAGCACCATCATGCTCATCAGGAAACTCATGGGGATCGCCACGGCCACGAACAGGCTGTTGCGCACGCCCATGAAGAACATCAGCACCGCCACGACCAGCAACAGCGCGGTGATGATCCCGTTCTCGAGCTCACTCACCATGTCTCGAATCATCTTGGACTGATCGCCCAGGGCGCGGTACTCGACGCCCGCAGGCCAGGTCTTGGAGGCCCCCACCACCACGGCCTTCACGGCCTCCGAGAGCTCGAGAATATTCGCGCCGCTGCGCTTGGTGATGCCGAGGGTCACGCTCGCCTCGCCGTTCATCCGCGAGTACGTGGTCCGCGTCGCGAATCCATCGACCACGCGCCCCACGTCGCCGATGAACACCGGCCGATCTCCGGTGCGCTTAATGGCGACGCGCTCGAGATCTTGCGCTGCTGAAAAATCGCCCGGGACCCGCAGAAGAAAATTGGACGCACCGACCGCGAGCTCGCCGCCAGGGAGGTTCACGTTCTCGTTGCGGATGGCGCCGATCACGTCATCCATGGACAGCGAGTAGTGCTCGAGTCGAATCGGGTCAATCTCGACCCGAATTTCCCGAGTCCGTCCGCCAGACAGGTTCGCTTCGAGGACCCCCGGCACTTTCTTCACCTCATCTTGGAGGCGCTCTCCCAGCTTCTTCAGCTCTTCTTCGTCGACGCCCCCCGCGAGGGTGATGAGCAAGACCGGAAAGTCGGCGAAGGACACCTCGTTGACCTGCGTGTCCTCCGCCTCTGCCGGGAGCTTGGCCTCCGCCGCGCTGACGCGATCACGCACCCGCTGCAGTGACTCGTCGAGGTCGGCCTCGGGCTCAAACTCGAGGGAGATCAGACTCACCCCCTCCGCGGAGGTGGAGCTCATTTTCTTGAGGTCGGCGATGCCGGAGAGCTCATTCTCCAAGGGCGTGGTGAGCAGGCTCTCGATATCCTGGGGGGACACCCCAGGATACGGCGTACTCACCATCACCATCGGGATGTCGATATCGGGCGCGGCCTCGCGCGGCAGGGTCGCGTACGACAAGCTCCCGAACGCGAGCACGCACAGCGTCAACAACAGCACCGTGGAGGCGCGGCGAACGAGCATCCCAATCATCGGGTGGATTCCTCCGTCTCGGGCGCGGATGCGGGCTGCGACTCCACAGCGTCCTTGTTCGTCGATCCGTAGACGATTCGGCCCTCCTCACAGCAGGCCCCGCGGCGACCGACGAGGAGCCGGTCGCCGTCGACCAAGGAGCGATGCCCCACGACGACGATCTCGTCACCGTCCACGATCCCTTCGAGCACCACGACTTGATCGCGCAGCAGCTCTCCGAGCTTCACGGGGCGCCACCGCGCGACCTGATCCGAGTCCACCACGAAGACCCCGTTCTCCTCGATCTTCGTGACCAAGAAATCCTGCGGGATGATGAGCTGTTCTTCTAACCCATCGCTGACGAACTGCACCGACGCGATCATCCCAGGCCGGATACTCTGGGATTCGTTCTCTAGCTCCACCTCTACGCGAAAGGTCCGCGTCTTGAGGTCTGAGGCGGGCGCGATGAACGAGATCTTCCCCTCTCGAGGGTTGGGAGATCCGCTGGTCGAGATGACCGCGCGGCCATCGACCTTCAGGCCCCCGACATCGCGATCGGAGACCGAGACGCTGACGACGATGGGATCCACTTGAAGCAGCCGAGCGATGGTTCCGCCCGGCGACACATAGGCGCCCCGCTCCACGGGCACCTGGGCCAACACGCCGGCAAACGGCGCCTTCAAGAGGCTGCGCGAGCGCTGGATGTCACTCAACCGCAGCTGCGCCTTGGCGCGCGCGAGGCGGGTCTTCGCCTGGTCGAGTCGCTGCGCCGCGACGGCCCCGCCCATGGAGGAGAGCCGATCAAGCTCGCGTTGGGCGTCGTCGTGTTCGACGCTCGCGATGGAACGCTGCGCGCCGTGGACGGTCTTGTCCACCTCCGCGATGCGTTGCCCGCTCTCGACCACGTCTCCGTCCCCGACGTGGAGTTTCTCCACGATGCCGCCCATGGCGGTCGCGACGCGGACTTCCCTCGAGGCCTCGGCCTCCCCGGGTCGAACGAGGTTCATCCGCATCGCGCTCTTTCGCACCGTCGCCGTCTCCACGCGGATCTTCCCCGACTCGTCGAGTCCAGCGGCCTTCTGCGCGCTTGCGGCGGCGTCTGGGCTCTCCCCCGACGCGGGTGTGCAGCCCCCGCTGAGCACCACACAAAGGCCCGTAATCACTCCAACACGTCGATTTTGAAAGAGACTCATGACTGCTTCATCCCGTCGAAAAGTAAGTCGACCAGCGAGGACAGCCCCTCGAGGCTCGGCGCCTCACCGCGTGTCCAAAGCTGCAGTCGAAAGTCGATGCCGCCCGCCAAGGCGATGGCACAATCGCGCGGAGACACGCTGCCGTTGAGCTCACCGGCGGCGACCCCCTGCTCAAAGATCGTCTCCAAGGTGCGCATGTGCATCTCTCGCAGGCCGCTGAGCTGTTGCTCGGCCGCCTCTGGGAGCGAGTCTCCGCAAAACGGTGCGCGGTGAAGCATGCGGAGCCCGTCGGGGTCGACGCGCGCGTAGTCGTACAGGCGCTGGATGCCATCGTGAAGGCGCTGACGAAGGCTCCCCTGGCTGGTCACGGCCTGCTCCATGTCCGCGAGCACGCGAGTACGCTGCAAGGAGAGCGCCTCAAGGTACACCGCATCTTTGTTGCGGAAGTGGTAGTAGAGCGCCGGTTTCGTGCAGTCGCATCGGCCCGCGAGCTCGCGGATCGACGTGCGCTCAAATCCAAGATCCGCGAACATGCGGGTCGCCTCGCCTAGGATCTTCGCGCGAAGTCCCTCGGGCGCGGCGGGCTTTTCAGGGATGGCTTGTGGCTCTACGTGCATCTCATTTTGCTCCCTTGCGCAGCCCCACGCGCTCGTAGCGAGCGTCGGCTTCGTCTTGCTTCACGCTCATCGGCGGAATTCGGCCGCTCGCTCGCAGGATCTTGAGCCGCGCGACCCGAAGATCGATCTTCGCGTTCAAACTCCGCAAGCTGGCGTTCAGGCGGTCCGTCTCGGCTGCGATGAGATCCGTGGTGGTCAGCTCGCCCGCCGAATATAAGACAGACTGTTGCTCGTAGACCTCTTCGGCGATGCGCAAGGTCTCCTTGTTCACCTCGATCGCCGACGTCGCGCGGCGGAGCTCTTCGTACGCCGACGCCACCTCAAGCTCGATCCCGCGGTACAAACCGTCGAGAGAAGCAGCCAGGCGACGTCGGGATGCCACGAGGGATTTGCGCTGCGCGCGAGCCAGAAGGAAGGTCTGGAGCTGCCAGCTCGCGCTGACGCCGACCGCCCAGTTCCCGCGCCACACGTCATCGAGGGGGAAGAACCGCTGGTTGGGGTTCGCGTAGGCGGCGTCGAAGAAAGCGTCGAGCCGCGGGAAGTACCCCGCCCGCACCGCGCGATTGGCTTGATCCAGCGCCTCATCGGAGGCCCCCAAGGCGGCGACCTCGAGGCGCTGCTGCTTCGCCTCGGCGACGAGCGCATCCAAATCGTCGGCCGACTCCAGCGACGGGACCTCCCCCAAGATGTCCTCGCCGAGATGTCGCGGCGCCTCGTTCGCGCCCGTGATGACCTGGAGGTTGCGCGCCGCGAGGTCGCGGAAGCTCTCCGCTTGCAACACCGCCAGCCCCGCGAGCTGCACCGACTCTTCGATCCTCGCGACGTCTGTGGGGCTGACCACGCCGGCGCGCAATGCCACTTGAGCGTCTGCGAGCCGCGCCCGCAAGGAGGCCAGGGTCTGCTCGACCACCGCGATCTGTGCCAAGGCGCGGACCCAGTCGTAAAACGCCACCCGCGCTTGAAGCTCCACCTGCTGTTTCTCCGCGTCGCGTTGAAGCACCGCGCTTCGGGTCTCCGCCTCCGCACCTCGCTTCGCCGGGAGCAGACGCAGCACGTAGTCGAGGATCGGGACTGTCACGGAGGCTTGGAGGCTGAAGTTGTCGAGCGGGATCGCGACGGGCGCGAACGTGACGGCGCCCACCGGCTGCCCGTCGCTTCCGACCACGAGCCCCGTGACCGGGTCCACCGTCAAGGGACCCTCGGCGGCTGCTCCCACCGAGGCGCCACCCCCTCCAAAATCGATATCCGCCGGGCTGATTCGGCTGTAGGTCGCCGTGCCGGTGAGGTTCGGGACGAAGCGCGACAAGGTCTCATCCACCGACGCCGCGGTGCTCATGAGATCCGCCCGCAGCGCCTCCACAGAGGGCGCCGACTCGACCGCCGCCCGAGCCACCGTGTCCGCCGTGAGACCGCCGGCGTGGGGCTGAAGAGCGGCGGCGACGAGATCGGAGAAGCCGTCCACCGGCGCGTCGCTCGGCTCGGGATCCTGCGGTACCGGCGCCGGCATCGACGCGTCGTTCGTCGGCTGCGCGACGATGGCGCCGGTGGTCATGGCCGCCTGGAGATCGGCGCCCCCCAAGAGAAAGGAGGCCGTCAAACCGAGACCACAGATGAAAGATGACGAGGGGTGGAGGCGCATGTACTTACCGGTCGGTAAGGAGCCTATAAGTTAAAATGTGAGATGCAAGCGAAATAAACGCCGTTCAAGCTCTGCCTACTCACACCGTGTGCGTTATTCGCGCACCTGTATCGACCCCCTCGATGCCGAGGGACTGGCCCTAGAATTTCTAGACGAAGGGCACAAATTGTCGTCGCCTTGAGACCCGCGCCTAGTACTCACCCGCGCGGTAGTGGGCCATATCGAGGTGAAGGTGGCTGCGGTGATGCGCGTCGAACGCGGGCGTCAACACCACCGAGAACACATCCTCGGTGTACGCCCGGCGAGCGATGGCCCGTAAAAATCGCCCTTTGGGGCCCTCGTCAAAATAATGTTCGCGCACCGAGATCACGACGCCACTCGCCAGCGTGAACGACGAGATATCGATGGCGTTGGCGTAGCTGTGCTCGCTGATCCACCCGTCATACGCGGCCATCTCGCGACACGCGTAGGTCCCGATATGTCGGGCCGCGTACACGCGGGAATTGAGGTGGGTCGCAGCCTCCTCCCGAATAATCTCCTCCCAGCGTCCGAGCGCGAGCGCGGCCCGGCACGACAGTTTAGGTGGACTCGACCACCTAATATTGCCGGGCCCGCGGCGAAACCGGACCGCCTGCTCGGTCCCGCAAAGGATGGTCTTGGAGTCATTGAGGTGGGGAGGGATTCGACTGGTGGTGAAGCGGATTCCCGCCTCCTGCAGTCGCGCCTCGCAGTCGCCGACGCGCTCGGGTGGCGCCATGGGCCGCGTGTCATCGAGGCGGATCCACGAACGGGCCCGGACCTGGATTCCAGCGGCGTCTATTCTCACGTCTGCAGGTGCGGGGCTCTCTGCCAACGCGAGCCACGAAAAAACACCAACAAACGCGCGAAGGAGAGCTCCCATCCGCTCCCAAACGCAAGGGGCAACGATCCGTTCTATCGCGCTGCCCCCTCTCCGACGACGGGGTGGCGTGTACCACCGAGACCCAAGCGCATGGTCGCGACGGCGGATCCAGGCTAGGCTGCCGGGGCCCAACGCGATGCACACCACACCATCATTGCCCACGCTCTCCGGCCTCGGAACGCTGCAGTTCGACGCGCAGTTCTTGAGGGACACGCCCGCCGACCCCCGGACCGACAACGCGCGACGTCAGGTGCACGAAGCCTGCTACTCCAACGTGCACCCCACCCCGGTGTCCAGTCCATCCATGCTCGCGTGGACCGAAGACTTGGCCGCGGCGCTGGGCCTGCCCACGCAGGCCGACGACCCAGAGATCGCTCAAATCTTCGGCGGCAACGGGCTCGCGGGAGGCATGAGCCCCTACGCCGCCTGCTACGGCGGGCACCAATTTGGAAACTGGGCGGGACAGCTCGGGGACGGCCGCGCCATCTCCCTCGGTGAGCTCATCGCCCCCGGCGGCGACCGGTGGGAGCTCCAACTCAAGGGTGCGGGGCCCACCCCCTACTCGAGATCTGGCGACGGGCGGGCGGTGCTGCGTTCGTCCTTGCGCGAGTTCGTGTGCAGCGAGGCCATGCATCACCTCGGCGTGCCCACCACCCGCGCGCTGTCCTTGGTCCTCACCGGCGACGAGGTCGTGCGCGACATGTTCTACGACGGCAACGCGAAGCCTGAGATGGGCGCTGTGGTCTGCCGGGCTGCGCGGAGCTTCTTGCGCTTTGGGAGCCTCGAAATCCACGCCGCGCGCGGCGATCTCAACACCCTGCGAACCCTCGCGGACCACATCGTCTCAGCCCACGCTCCGCACCTCGACCTCGGCGCCCCCGACGTCTACGCCGCCTGGTTTCGGGAGGTCTGCGTGGCCACCGCCACGATGATCTGCCACTGGATGCGCGTGGGCTTCGTCCACGGCGTCATGAACACCGACAATATGTCCGTGCTCGGACTCACCATCGACTACGGGCCCTACGGGTGGCTCGACGACTACGACCCTGGCTGGACACCCAACACCACCGACGCTGGCCAACGCCGCTACCGCTTCGGCGCGCAACCATCCATCGCCGCGTGGAATCTTGGGCGCCTCGCCTCGGCGATCTTTCCACTCCTCGATTCAAAAGAAGCGCTCGAAGCGGGCTTGGAAGACTACTGGCGGACCCTTGAGGCCGCCACCTTCGACGCCTACGCGGGGAAGCTAGGCCTGCCGTCCTTTCGGCATGAGCGCCTCGCGGATGAGGACGCCGGCAGTGACGCCGCCTCCGTGATTAACGAGCTCGGAGAGATCTTGAAGCTCACCGCCACCGACATGACGATCTTCTTTCGTTCGTTGGCCGACGTGCCCACGGTCGCCGACTGTGACGAGGCGGCCCTCCTCGCGCCCGTCCGCGGCGCGTACTACAACCCGAATGAACTCACGGGCGAAGCGGAACGTCGCACGTTGGCGTGGCTGCGCGACCTCGGCCGCCGCGCCGGCCGCGAAGGGCAACGCCCAGCCGACCGCGCCGCCGCCATGCGACGCGTCAACCCAAAGTACGTCCCGCGAAACTACCTGGCGCAGCTCGCCATTGACGACGCGGAGAAGGGGGACCCGGCGAGGCTCCACGCGTGGGTCGAGGCCCTTCGGCGGCCCTACGACGACCAACCCGAGCACGAGCACCTCGCGGCGCGGCGACCCGACTGGGCCATGGACAAGCCCGGGTGTTCGATGCTCTCGTGTAGTTCGTAGCACGCCCCCACGGCGCCCCCTCCCCGTCGACGCCGGGGTGCCGCCTGGGACGTCGGTTTTTCCTCCACGGTCGGCCCGGATTACGTATGCTCGTCTGTGCATGCTCCGCGCGTTCCTGATTTTGAGTCTATCTCCCGAGATGGAGCGGCACACCAGCCCTCAAGAAGGCGCGAGCCCGACGACCTTCGATGGACACGCCGAGCCCGCGCTTGACGCCACGTTGGGAGACGGGCTCCGCGGGTGGCAGCTGCACGCGCCCGCGCCCCCCTCCATCGCCGAGGTCTGCCCCGATGGCGAGGTGACCTACGGCATCGACGTCTCCAAGTGGCAAGGCTCCATCGATTGGGCGGCTGTCGCGGCAGCGGGGGTCGAGTACGCCTTCATCCGCGTCTCCGACGGGAGCACGGTCCTCGATGAGTTCTTCGACGTGAACTGGCAGCAGGCGAAGGCCAACGGCATCACGGTCGGCGCATATCAGTTCTTTCGACCCGCGGAAGACCCGGTGGCCCAAGCAGATCTTCTGCTCTCCATGATGGGCGCCTTGGCCCCCGACGACCTCCCCCCCGTCATCGACATCGAGGTCACGGGCGGGCTCTCGGGCGCGGAGATCATTGACGCCGCCCAAGCGTGGATCGACGTGGTCGAAGCTGATGTCGGCGCGGCCCCCATCGTCTATACCGCGCCCGGGTGGTGGGACGGCAACGTCGGCCTGTCATCATTGGGCGCGTACCCCTTGTGGGTCGCGAACTGGGGCGTCACGTGCCCCTCCATGCCCACGGGATGGAGCGACTACGTCTTCCATCAGTTCAGCGCCACCGGCACGGTGCCCGGAATCAGCGGCGACGTGGACGAGAACTACTTCAACGGCCCCGCCGCGGACCTTGACGCGTGGACCGTGGGCCCCTCCGTGTGCGGAGATGGAGTCTGCAGCGCCGACGAATCTCCCGACTCGTGCCCCGAGGACTGCCCCCCCTGCGGAATCGTGCCCGCGAGCGGAGCCACCATCGACAACGGCGACCCATGCTACGAGCTCTACGGTGATCCAACATTCTGGCGAGACGAGCTAGACGGCTATGGAGGCTCCCTCGTGTGGACGCACGCGACGGCCCTCGCAGACCCCGAGAACTACGCCATCTGGAGGCTTTATTTCGAGCAGGCGGGGACCTACGAACTGGAAACCTTCGCGACCCCAGAGTTCTTCGCGTCCACCCAAGCGGCGTACCAAATCCGCGCGGCGGGAGTCACCGACTCCGTCGCCGTCGACCAGTCGCTGCACGACGGATGGTTCTCCCTGGGCGAGTTCTCCTTCGACGCCGGCGGCGACCAATGGATCCGTCTTGACGACAACACCGGCGAGCCTGGCTCCGGCATGGTGCGCATCGGCTACGACGCCCTGAGGCTCACGCCGACTCCATCCGGAGGCACCACGGGTGGGACCGGCGGCGGAGAAACCGGGGGGACCGACGCGGGGACCGGCGGCGAGGACACCCTCGGAGACGACGCGGGCGCGACAACCGACGCGGGCGCGACAACCGACGCGGGCGCGACAACCGACGCGGGCGAGGATGGCGAGACCGGCGTGAATTCTGGCACCGGGGTCGACCCGACAGGCTCGGGGTTCGACGGCTCGGGCGGCGCGGACGTCACCCGCACCGACGAGGGATGCGCGTGCCAGACGAGTGGAGGATCCGCGCGGAGTACGAGCGCGCTGCTCTGGTTCGTGCTCGCTCCCCTGTGGTGGCGTCGTCGCTACGCTGGACGCTGCGACCCGGCGTCAACACGCGGCGCGAACCAGCGATCGTAGACCCAGATCCCCGCGAGCATGCTCAGCGTGAACGCGACGATGGGGGACGACCCGCTCGGGAGCATGACCAATGAGGGACCCGGGCACATCCCTCCGAGCCCCCAGCCAACACCAAACAACATCGCGCCACCCAAGAGACGCGCATCGATTCCCCCAAGGCTGGGTTTCGGATACTCCGCCCGAAACCGCGGCGTCGCCCGCCGTTTGAAGAGCGGAATCATCGCGCCGTGTGCACCGATCGCGCCCACCATGACCCACGCCAGATTGGGGTCCCAATCTCCGGCGATGTCGAGAAACGCGACAATATTGTTCCCGTCGGTCATCCCGCTCACGGCGAGTCCCGCCGCGAAGATGCAACCGCTCATCAACGCGATCCACGCGCTCACCTTAGATTTGCCCCCCCGGCATCAGCGTCCGAATCAAGGTCACTGTGCACATCCCGACGGCGATGAAGGTCATGGTCGCGACCATCGAGCGTGGACGTCGACGGCTGATCCCGCAGACCCCATGACCGCTGGTACAGCCGCTCCCCAAGCGCACGCCGACGCCTACCAGCAGGCCGGCTGCGGCCATCGCAGGGAGCGAGCGGTGCCCGGTAGCCACGATGAGCTCGGGGAAAAATAACGCCAACACAACGCCGGTGCCGACCATCCCAAGAACAAAGAACTGGTGCCATGATCGTCGGCGCGGGCCGAGGACCGAGGAGGTGATCCCGCTGATCCCTGCGGGTTCTCCAAACGCCCACTCAATCAAGTTGGCAGCGCAACCGATGAGGACTCCTCCCCCTAGCGCAAGCTTCATCGTCGCGTCTCCATTGTGGAAGGTGAGTATAGCCCAACCCTCGCGTGTCCGAGGTGGCGGACCCGTGCGAGACGACATGGGCGGCCGCGTTACTCCGCAAAAACCTCAAAATTGGACGCGCCTTGCTTCGGCGCTCGGGGCGCGGCGCGCCAGCGCGCAAGGGCGGCGGCGTGTCCACCACTCGGAGAATCCCCAAGCCGCGCCACCGCTCGATCTGCCAGCGCGCGCGCCGCCGTTGGATCCTCCTCGTACATCAACAGCGCACCAAGAAAATCGAGCAAGCTCGTGTCGGTCTCGTCTTGAGGGAACGCGTCTCTCAAGGCCCGCGCCTTCGTATACTTGGCCCGCGCCTCGGACAGGTCTCCTTGGACCATCGCGAGGACGCCGAGGTGGTTGAGTGGATAGGACAAGTCCGCGTGCCCCTCACCTGCGCTGGCCGTCCACACACCTAAGGAGCGGGTCAGCGCCTGTTGGGACTCCTCAAGCCGCCCGAGCAAGAGCAGCGTGAACCCCATGTTGTCTTGCTCAAGCGCCTCGTCCGCGGTGTCAAGGCGACCGAGCCGCTCGTATTCTTGGAGCGCGAGGCGATGCAGCGGCACCGCCGCCTCAAGCTGCCGCACCTCCGCGAACGCGAGCGCCTTAAGCGTGTAGACAAACGCGAGGTTGAGATTACCCTTGGCATCGAAGTTGTTCCCCGTGTACCGCCCGATAATTTCATCGTAGAGGGCGTGCGCCTCGTCGTACCGCCTCATCGTGGCGTAGATGGACGCGAGGTTGAGTTGACAGCTGGTGTTGTCCGGGTGGAACGGGCTCATATTCGAGGCGATGAGGTCACACGCCCGCTGCGTGTACGCGAGCGCCTTCAGCGTCTCCCCCGTATCTCGCGCCATGAGACCCAGCAGCGTCCCAACATCCCGCTGGACTTCCCACGCGTTTGGATCATGCTCATTCTTCTCCCACACCTTGAGCAAGATCTTCGTCGCTTCTTCGTAGTCGCCGCGCCGCATGTGAATGTAGCCCCGCTGATGCTCGATGACATCCCACGCGTAGGTCCGCTTTAGGTCCAGCCGAAACGCGATGGCCTCCGCGTGCTCGAGGATCTCTTCCGCCGCGTCGTAGGAGTTGATCGCCGTGTGGAGATCTACCTTCTCAAGCTCGACCTTGAGACGAAGATGGTCGTCTTTCGCCCGCTCCGCGGCCAAGGAGGCGTCGTTCCACACCTGCGCCGCCTCCACCGGGTTGCGACCACGCCAGCTCACGATGAGCGCCTGAAGATACAGCACCTGTGAATAGATCTGCGGGTTGTCAAGTCGCTCGACCTCCTTGAGGAAAGAGTCCAGCCGCTCCTCGACAGGCTTGAAATCGCCGTGAAGGTACGCGGTCTGCAACTCAAACAGCTCTTCCCGCACGGCCTTCGTTCGGTCGTCGTCGACCCCGAACTCGCCCGTCTGACTGCGCTCGGCCCGCAGGCACGCCGTCGGGTCGGGCAGCTTGCGAAGAGCCTCCGTCGCGCTCAGGACGGCGGATTCGGGCGCGTCTCGGAACTTTCCCAAGTACATCTCAAGCCGAACGCGTGCCTGGTCGAGGCAGCGCACCCGCATCTCGTACTCCTCCAACGAGATAGACCCTCGAACGTTGAGGTCATCGCAGCTCGTCTGGGCGGTCGACCGCCACCGCTCCGCGATCCCATCGATGCTCCGCTCCAGGACTTCTACCGTTTTGATCATCGGCGCCCGCTTGGCCGCGGATACCCGCCGGATGACCTCCCCCACAAATTCTGTGTCCGTGACCCCATCGATCTGTTGAACGAGATCCGAGCACGTCGCCGAAGGGTTCATCCGCTGCTGAATGACCATCCCCAAAGAAATCGCCACCACCGCACTCCCCACCAGCGACACGATCTTGAGCGCTCGCTTCGCCGGGCGCCGCTCGATCTCATTCACCAGCGAATGCATCGTAGGAAACCGCGCGCTGGGCTCGGCGTCGAGCCCCCGAAGCACCGCGCGACGCAAGAATGGTGGCACCCGCCGCGGCGGACCCTCGGGAATTTGGATTCCGCCCTCGACGATGTTCATGGAGAGTTCAGTCGCCGTCTCGCCATGAAATGGCCGCACCCCATACAGCCCCTCGAACATGGCAACACAAAACGCGAATTGATCGGTCGCGAAGGAAGGCCGCCCGCCCTGAAAGTGCTCAGGAGACATATACGCGGGGGTCCCCGCGAGCGCCGTCGCGGCGCGGGTGCGGGCGTGGTCAAGCTCGCCGCCGTCGACTGGCCCGCGACTCCGAGTCAACTCCTCGCCGCCCATACCACCCACCACCGTATTGTCGTCGGTGTTCATACCCGAGGACGATCGCAGCAAGCCCTCGCTCACCGATTTAATGTCCTTGCTCGGGGTCTCGAGGCCGCCGCTCTCGGACGGTGAATCAAATCCTCGCGCGAGTCCAAAATCAAGCACCTTCACCACACCGGCTGAGGTCACGATCACGTTGTCTGGCTTAAAATCTCCGTGCACCATGTCGACGCTGTGTGCTGCGGCGAGGCCCTCACCTGCGGCCGCAAACACCGTCGCGATCTCTTGCCAACTTCGCGGTCGCGCGGCCAGCCATTTGCGGAGCGTCAGGCCATCCACGAACTCCATCGCGATGAAGACCTGCTCGTTGTCGGAATTGACCTCGATCACTCGCACCACGTTGGGGTGATCGAGTTTGGCGAGCGCCCTCGCCTCGTTGACGAGCCGCTCGATCGCCTTCGCTCGCCGCACCTCCGTACGGATTCGATCTGCGTGGATGAGCTTCAGCGCGACCTTGCGATCCAGCGTCTGGTCCCACGCGGCATACACGACGCCCATCCCCCCAGCACCCAACTTTTCGAGCACGACATACCGCCCGAAGGTTCGGCCACGTGCGCTCGCGGTCGAGATGGCACCCGGTGACTCGCCGTCTCCGGATATCACGAGCACCGTCTCGGTGCGCGTGGAACCTGCAACGTCGGTCTCCACCGCAGAAGAATATCAAGAAACCGACCCGAATCTGCCCCCGGGCGGCCCGGCCCCCGTGATCACCGGCGGATCCCGTTTTGGCGCTCCGAACGCGCGATCACGCGACCCCCGTGGCACGGATTAACGACGCGCGGGGAGCCACCGAAGGGGTGGTCCCCGCGTTCATACCGGAGCGAGCACCGCTCGCCTCAGTCACCCTAGGGGCTCTGGAAGCACGCGATCTTCGTGCAACCTACCAAGCCATTGTCCGAACAAAAGCAGGTGTTGCAGCCGTCGTCTGCCTCAAAGCTGTCCCCGGCGGAGTAGGGTGTCCCGTTGTAGTTGCACGTGGCGCACACACCGGGAAGATCGGGAATCATCGGGTCACCCACGCACGTGAGGGAGGGGTCACACTGCTCGTAATACCAAGGGAGCACAAATCCACCGCAGGTGTCGCCCTCTTGAACGTAGGGCGTGCACTCGGAGTGCCCATACTCGGTCGGTCGACACCAAGAGTCGGGGGTGCACTCCGCGTTGGTGTCGCATTGGTTCGCGTAGCAGCTGCCGTAGATGATGTCGTCGTCGCATCCAAACTCAACCGTGGCGACCAGCGCCGACAAAAATCCTGGGCATGGTTGGTTCGGTTGGCAGTTGGGCTCCGTGTAGAAGGTCACGCGGGTGATGAATCCACTCGCGAAGCATGCAGACACCGTCTCAACGCTGGATCCAATCGCGACGATCGAGTTGCCCGTGGTGTCGTAGCGATCGAGGCAAGCCTGCATCTCCTTCTTCGCTTTCGCGACGTAGTAGCCGTCGGGCTTCGCCGAAGCGGTCGAGACGGGGGCCATCAAAGACAGCGCGATCGCGCCACAAAAAATTGAAGAGAGCTTGTGCATATCTGTTTCCAACCGTTTCAAACGCCTACAGAACTAGGCGACAATGTGAGACGGTGTACTGAATTTACGCCCCATGGTGAATCGCAATCGACAGATTCCCGTTGGCCGGCCGGGTTGGGATGCTCGAACTCGCGCCACAGACCCGCCAACATGTCACAAAACGACGGTCTGTCCGGTCGCGCATGATCCGCGGGTCGACCCGCGAGCCAGCGGTCGCAGCGTCGCTCCATGGGGGGCTGCGTACGCCTCCACCGACCTCCGTAGCTCGGTGGCCTGGGTCCGCGGGGCGTTCGACATACGCCGAACGAGCGCAGTCAAGCGCTGAACTGGGCGATACTCGCCGGCGGCGTTACGATCGCGCCGCAGGAGCTTGTCGCATGAAAACTTGTCACGCTTGTCAGCGCCACATCGCTCAATCCATCACTCGCTGTCCGTTTTGTGCGAGCCGTATGGGCACCTGCGCGCCCACTTGCAGCCTCGTCTTGGCCCTCTGCTTGGGCGCCTCGATCACCGGCTGCGCCGATCGAAACCTTGGCGGCAGCGACGGGTCCGAGGTTGGCACCTCCAATTCCTCCACAAGCCAAATGACCGACACGGCGAGCGACGATGTCGGCGACGATGTCGGGACCGAAGAAGCCAGCGCCTCTGATGACGCGTCGAGCTATTCGTCGAGCAACTCGGGAACCTATTCCTACACGGCGTCCGCCGCCTACGGTGGAAGCTGGACCGGCAGCTACACATGGAGTGAGTCTGACACCGTCACCGACACTGCGGACACCGGCACCACCGGCGACGACACCGGCACCACGGGCACGGGAACCACGGACACGGGCGACACCGGCACCACCGACGACACCGGCACCACCGGCGACACCGGCGACACCGGCACCACCGGCGACACCGGCACCACGGACACGGGCGACACCGGCACCACAGGCTAGACAAACAGCGTTCATGCGAGTCTCGAATCTGCGGGTTGAGAATCGATCTCCAACCGGTATCCTTAAACGATGAAAACTTGCCAGCGTTGTCGTAGGCACCTCGCATCCTCATCGCGGGACTGTCCATTTTGCGGCGTCCACCTCGGTGTGCCCGCGCCGCATCCGCTCTGGCTGGTTGTGGGGCTGGCCACAGCTGCGTGCGTGGGGAACGAAAGCGACACGCTCTCTTCCTCGTCGACGACCGGGATGGAGAGCGAATCCTCCGCGGGTACGTCGACGGAGGGAGAGGCGACCAGCGCGGGGGAAACGTCTGGAGAAACCTCCACCTCATCCTCCGAGACCTCGAGCAGCTCCTCCACAACCGAGACCTCTTCGGACAGCGGCAGCTTTTACGGCGCGCCTTCAATTCACGGCGCCTTCGAACAGCAAAACGAAGGGCCGCACGTGGGGAACGAGGCGGCCTCCGCGATGGTGGACCCGGATGCGGTCGACGGCGACGGGAGTCGCATCCACGACGGCACCACCTCCGGCTGAGTTGCGCGCGAATGCGGACACCCTTCACGGAGGTAAATCGGCGGTCGTCGAACTCCACATGCCATGAAACGTGGTGTGGTAGACTGCATCCATGAAGCGCTGCCATCGATGCCACCGACACAACCGAGTTCTTGCCTCCGAGTGCCCTTTTTGTGGTGCAAAGGCGGGCTTGCTCGCTCCGCTTCCGTTCCTGATCGCGCTCGGTTTCGCGACCGCGGGATGCGTCGACGACAAGGACGGGGGCGAGAGCGCGTCCGAGACATCGGGCAACACCGAGACCTCCGACGGTGAGGGCACCACGGGCGGCGAAGGCACCTCTGGCGGTGAGGGCACCTCTGAAAGCTCGGGCACCGGCGACCCCACTGACACCTACACGGGCGGTTCCGATTATGGAGGGGCCAGCTACACCTACTCGGGCGGCAGCGACTACGGCGGCGCGACCTATACGGGGGCGGATACAGGGGAGGGAACCTCGTTCACCGGGGACGGGGACGGCGACGGCGACGGCGACGGCGACAGCATCACCGGGGACGGCGACGGCGACACCGGCACCACCTCCGGCTAGTGGCCCCCCCGCAAGATTCGCGACGCGTCGATTTCCCCCTCTCTCGTAGCAAAGAGCCGGTCCTCCTTGGTATCGTTGGCCCATGGGTGAATCCATCGTCTGTCGGCACTGTCATCGTCATCTCCGCAAAGCGACGGCGACCTGCCCATTTTGCAGCGCGCGGCAGGGTCTCGATCCGACACGGTGGGTGCACACCTCCCTCGTCCTCGTCACCGTGGCTACAGGCTTGGTGGGCTGCGCGGACCCCAAGGAAGATGGCGACGCGAGCAGCACCTCCGATGCGAGCACCACAGAGACCGAGGCGAGCACCTCCGGTACGGGCACCATGGATGCGGGGACCACGGGCGTCGACGATTCCTCCGACGACGCCTCCGATGACGGCATCACCACCTACACCGACGACTACAGCAGCAGCTACACCTACGGGGTGAGCGCGTACGGTGCCTCCTATACCGACGACTCCCCCGACTCGTCCGCGAGCATCTCCGACTCAAGCTTTACAGACTCCATGGAGGACGGGGGCACCACCGGGGATGACGGCGGCACGACCGACACCGGCACCACCGACGACGGGGGCACGACCGACACCGGCGATACCACCGGCTAGCTCTCGATGAGCGTGGCGGCCCCTGTCTTGCCTCGTTCGATGCGCGGCGAACAAGCAGCTTATCTCACTCAATTCATCTCACGGTTTCGAAGGGAATCAATATGCCCCCCACGCTCCTTTGCCAACACTGCCACCGACACCTGTCCGTCGCGCACGAAGAGTGCCCGTTTTGCCAGGCGATCCAAGGGGTGGACGCCACGGCGGCCCTCACCCGATCCGTCGCGACCGCGGCGGTCGCGGCCGCCCTCGGGTTCTCCCTCAGCGCCTGCGTCACGGACAAGGACAACGACGACGACGACTATTCCGGGAGCTACTACGGCGAGGGCGACTACGGCGGCTCTTCGCCGCCCACGGACTCCGAGTCGTGGGGTGCCTCCACGACCACCGACACCGGCACCACCGACACCGGCACCACCAACACCGGCGACGAGTGTGGCGACACCTCGGGCACCGACACAGGCACCGGCACCGAC
>JAAZXR010000061.1 GCA_014240065.1 Myxococcales bacterium | reverse complement strand
AGACACCCTGCGAGACCTCTCCATCTTGCACCGCGTTCGTACCCTCTCGCTGATCGGCACGGGCGTCACCAACGCGGGGCTGACCAACGTTCAACGGCTGAAGTCTCTGGAGGCCATCGAACTTGAGGAGGAGAGCATCAACGACCTCTCCCCAATCTACCTGCGTGAACTGCCCCTGACCTCCTTGACCTGCCGCTGCGAGAAACTCGGAGACTTGGGCGCCCGTCACCTCGCGAAGCTGACTTCACTGCGACGGCTCACGATCGAAGGCTCCCGGATTTCCCCCGACGGCATCCGATCACTCGCGAAGCTCGTCGGGCTCGTAGAGCTATCGTTGACGGTCGAGGCGATCGACAGCGCCGCGATCGACAGCATCGCCACGCTCCCCGCGCTCGAGCACCTCAAGATCGTGAGCGACGAACCGAAGGGCGGGGCGCTCACGGGTCTCGCCGACGCCACCAAGTTGCGCTCCTTGACGCTTCGAATCGCGGAATTGAGCGACGCCCTGATCCCGACAATCAACCGCCTCCAGAATCTTGAGACGCTCGATCTTGAGGGCACGAGCATCTCCGATCGGGGTCTGTCGAGGCTCGCGGCGCTCCCAAAGATCCGACGCCTCAACCTGAGCGGCACCCGCGTCAGCCGCTCGGGCTTCCGATCCATCGGAGCCCTCAGCGCGCTTGAGCGCCTCGACCTCAGCGACACCGACGTCGTCGACGATGCGATTCGCGCGCTCGCGCCCCTGCAGAACCTCCGGGTACTCAATCTTCGAAGGACGCTCGTCACCTCCGAGATTCTTGAAGTGCTCGGTACGATGTCCTCGCTCGCGGAGCTCGACACGCGACACACGGCGATCCCGTCAAGCGATGTCTTGGCGCGCCTCCCAAAGCTGCGCCAAGGGATCCCGCGACCCGGTGGCGCGAAGTAGGGCGCGGACGGGGCTCAAACAGCCGACAAATACCAGCGGCCGTCGGGGGCTTGTCGGGTGGTCGTGCGCGCGTCGTCCAACCAGCGCACCCCCGCCAACACCGCGTCGCGCGCGGCGACTCCGCGCCAGAGGTAGCCGGCGATCGCGGCGGCGAGCGCACATCCAGTCCCCCGGATCTCGGGTCCCTGTACGCGCGTTCGCTCGACACGCTCTACCCCATGTCCGCTCAGCACAAAATCTACGATCGTCGCCGCCGCCGCCGCCGCGTGACCACCCTTGAGCAAGACGACCCCGGCGCCCGTCACTGCGGCGACCGCTCGCACCAAGGTCTCACCTTCCAACGAAGAGTCACCGACGAAGCGGCGCGCCTCGTTGATATTTGGCGTCAAGATGGTCCGCGGCCCGCAACACAGAGCGTAGGCATCAACGCTCCCCCCGAGCGCGCCTCCATCCGACGCATGCAAGACGGGATCGAGGACCACAAAGACCTCACGTCGACCGAGCCACTCGTGCAGCGCGAGTCCTAGCGACGCGGGGAGCACACCGACCTTGATCACCGCCGCGGCATCGAGCGGCGCGAGGCGCTCCACGAAGCTTGAGGGAGCCACTGGAAACGACCGCGCGCGCTCACCATCTCCTTGCACGGTGAGCGCCGTCGCCACACACGAGAGCGTTGCATCAGGCGCGACCGCGGCGGCGGCCCACGCGTCCCGGAGCAAGCCCGCCCCTCCGGTGGGATCCATGCCCCCGAGGAGCCCCAGGGTCACCGTGGCTCCGGAGCATCGACATCGCTCACGGCGGTCACCGAGAGGATTCGATCATCCGGGAGGATGCGCTCGACCACAGCCATCTGTTCTGGGGCGACGAATCCGACCAAGGTATAGCGCCCGTCGAGATGTGGCGTCGGTGCGTGGGTCACAAAGAGCTGTGATCCCCCGGTGTCCCGTCCGGCGGTCGCGATGCCGACGGCCCCCCGCTCGTAGGTGATGTTGGAATACTCGCACGGCACCAAATAGCCAGGTCCTCCATATCCGTCCCCCCGCGGGTCACCCCCCTGCACGACAAATCCGGGCACGACCCGGTGCCAGCGGAGGCCCTCGTAGAATCCGCCTTGAGCGAGTTTGGCGAGATGGCGCTGATTGATCGAGGCGTCGACACCGCGAAAATCGACGACGAAGGAGCCCGCCTCGGTCTCCACCCGAAGACCACGTGACGGGGTCTGGTTCCCCCGCAACAGAGCGCTGAGCGCCGGCGCGGGAGGCGACGACGCAGGCAGCGGCATCATCGCCGTCAGCTCCCCGCGAAACTCTTGATGAGGGGAGAGCACAGCGCGCGCGGTGCTCCGCACCGTGACGTTGCCGTGCCTCGCGAGCGGCAGCACCACCTCGCGCAGCAGCTTTAGGTGCTCGTCTTTCAAGCCTCCCGTGGTCGACCGATCCTCCTGGCTCTTCTCTGGAGTCACGAGGCGACCGAGGGCCTCAAGCGCGGCGAGTCGCCCCTCGAGCGCTGGCACAGCAGTCCGCCGCCCCACCACCTTCGCGAGCGCTGCGATCGCCAAAGGATCTCGCAGGCGCGTGTCCAACGAGCGCGACGCGAACGCCGCGGACGCCGCCGCCAAGACGCCCACATCCGGTCGATCTAGGGCCGCTCGGAGCGTCCCATTCACCGCGGGGTGATCGAGCTCTGCCAGCGCCGAGAGCGCCAGCGCGGCGGTCGTAGGTTGCGTCGCTTGAGCGAGCGCCACAAGGTCGGCCGCAGCTTTCTTTCCCTCGGTGATCGACGAAATCTTCGAGAGCGCGTCGATCCGAAGACGCGCTACGGTCGTCGATATTTGAGCCTCTCCATCCGCCGCGCAGGCCTCGAACAACTTGATGTCACGCGATGCGACCGCCTCAAGAGCCGCGAGATCGCAGCGCAGCAAGGCCTGTATTTTGCGAACGCGCGGAGGAGCCGCACTCGACGCGCCGCCTAGTTTCCAGGCCTCACGGCGGCCTTTGGCGAACACGGCGAGCCCCTCGATCGTCTCTGCGCGCGCCAACAGCTCGCCAAAGATCGCCCGCATCACATGCACGATCCGCTCATCTCGGGGCGGCGCGGCGAGCCTGTCTACCCACGCCATCAGGGCCGCGCGCCCCTCGTCTCGTGTCGCGAGGGCGTGCACCATCTCAAGGTCGACCAACCACCGCTCCGCGCGCCTCGACTCCCAAGTGAGCTCGGTCGGTGCGGCGTCTTCGACCTGTCCAAGCGCCGACAAGGCCCTCCACGCCATGCGCGCCTCGCTTAAATCATTCGCGCGCGTCATCCGAGTGAGACGGCCGACGGCAGCCGTGCGGATGTCTTCGTCTCCGAAGACCTCCGCAGAGGAGGCGAGGCAGCGGGCGATGGCCCGCGCGCTCTCGCGGCGTCGCGAGGCCACACCATCTTCGAGCCCCTCGATCATTTTGTCACGTGCGTCTTCGGAGATTTGCACTCCGCGGGCGCAGATCATCGCGACCGACGTCCACAGCTGCGCGCCATCTTCTCCGCGGAGTGGTCCGTCATCTGCGCGCAGCTCCGCGATGAGCCGAGGCACGGAGCGCCGTCCCCCACGTCGCGCGATGGCGAACGCGAGCCCCTCCGCCTCCGAGGCATCCCGCGCGAGCGCGTAACGCGACCACAAAGAAGTCTCCAAGAGCGCTCGCCGGTCCGCGTCCTCCGGGGCGCCCGCGATGCCGAGCGCCGCGTGCTGATCCCCTTCGTAGCGACCGCTGAGCAGATCGAGGCCGAGCGCGTGCGCAGGCGCGCCGCCGATGCGCATCAGGCCCCAGATGTCGGCGTCCTCGGTCTCCGGCTTCAACGCGTCTACCGCGAAACTGCTCCGCGCGAGCTGTTCGTCCAGCCTCGAAGCGACGGCGCCCCGTGGACCCGCCCCCCACCGTCGCCGCTCGACCTCGGCGCCGCCGTCCATGACGAGCGACCCCCTCGCCACCCCGGCGCCGGTCTCGGCCGGTGCGAGGCCCTGGACCGGCTCGAGTCCACACGAGGCCAACATCACTGCGGCGGTGATTGAGACGGCGAGGCATGGTTTCACGGTGCGCACCCTCGCAAGAGTAGCCTAGCCGAGCATGTCGGGTACACTGGGGGCATGGCCACCTTCACGGGCACCATCCAGCACAACGACCTCGAAGGGGGTTTCCTTGAGCTAAAGACCGACTCGGGCGATGTCTACCGACTTGAAGGCGCCTCTCCGGCTCCCGGCGCGCGGGTTCGAGTCGAAGGAGAAGTGAGCCACGGAGGCTTTGGGATCCACATGTCCGGTCCGTCACTCAAGGTCACGCGCGTCCAGGCCGTCGACGGCTAGCGCCCACCCCGACGGGACATCGGCGCCCAAGACGAAGAAAGCCCGCCCCGAATGGGGGCGAGCTTGAGTGCGAGGCAAGGGACTTGAACCCCCACGGGCGTAAGCCCACACGGACCTGAACCGTGCGCGTCTACCAGTTCCGCCACCCTCGCAGATGGGCGGGAAACGTACGGCCACCTCTGTCCGCCGTCAAGCGGAAAACGGCCTCCCCCCCCGTCGGCCCACCAAAGCACGCAGCGGCGGCCGCGAAGAGGCGTGCAAGTCGCGCCTCCCCTCCCGCGAACTTGAGCCTCCGCGGTGCCCGCGGCCCGTCAACATCCCGCGACCATTGCGAGCCCCGCGAGCCCACGTTAAGCCGGATCCGCTCCATCTGCGGCCCCTAAAATGGACGCATCGTGCGCACCGAGATCGACCAATCCATGCGCGGCCACCTCCGCCTCGTCGAGATCGCTCGATGTCTCCACGGCCGCTGGTCCTGGGTCGCCGCGAGCGCCAGCGACACCAGCCGCTTCCGCCCGTGCATCCGCGAGCAGGCGCTCTCGCTCCAGCCCCCGGGTCTGCTCTACGAGGAGCAGCCGCCGGACCACCTCAAGCTCATCTAGGAGTGAGTGACGCACCTCGCGCTCTCGCTCAAGTTCGAGCGCCCTCGCTTCCAGCTTCGAATCACCGCGCGCGGCCGCCTCGGTCATCTCCCAAATCGTCTGCGACGCGGCTTCGAGCCGGCCAAGAAGATGTGCCTGTTCGACGGAGCGAACCTTGGCCTCGAGCGCCTTGTTCTCCGCCGCCAGCTGCTCCTTCACGCTGCCCACGTTCCCGAACTTGAGCTTCCGCTCCAACCTGCGAATCGTCTTTCGTGCCTCGCGAGGCCAGTCCACCGGGAGTCCGTCGTCTCCAATCTTCACCGGATCACGCTGCTCTTCGCCGTCCTCGAGGGGGCTGGCGTCTCCTCTTGCGTCCCCCTCCCGGTCCTCCAACATCTTCGCGAGGGCATCTTCTCGCGTGCAGCGTCTCTCGATCTCGGCCTCGGCCTGCACATTGGCGCGCTGCAACAGCGCGAGCTGTTCTTCTTGCGCGATCAGCTTCGCGTGCGCTCGTTCGAGATCGCCGTGGATCTCTTCAAACTTCTCATCGCCGTCTTCGAGGGCCATCATCGCCATCTTCCACGAGTTCGGTGTTTGCGCCGGACGCGGCGAAGACCCCCAATCCTCCTCGCCCGGGTTTGTCCCCGAGTCCCCCCGATCGCCGGAGAGTCCTCCGCTGTTTGCGCTCATGACACTCGCCTCCTCTCGGACCTCCCCTCGGGATTGACGTGGCGACGCCGCCTCACGTTCATCGTCGCCGTCGCCGGCCTGTTCAGGGGAGACGATTCCCACCCCCGCGCCGCGCCGCGCGACCTCACGAAACCGCTCAAGCTCGATGCGAAGCCGCGCCTCCTCGCGCCGATGCTGCTCCGCTTTCAGCCGCATTTGGGCCACCTCCATGCGGTAGGCGAGCGCCTCGCGCTCCAACGCCTGCAGCTCAATATGACGTTGTTGGAGGCGCCCACGAAGACTCGCGCGATCCCGTTCGAGTTCCTCGAGCACATGTCCCTCGTTCGAGAGCGAGCGCGCCGATGTCTGCGAGGTCTTTAACCGAAACACCTCCTCCTCGCTCGCGTGCAGCAGCCGCTGCGCGTCTTCAAGGCGCCCACGCAGATGTGAGATCTCTTCAACCCTCGCCTCGTACTCTCGCGTACGCTCGCTCGCTCGCCGTACGGCGATCCGTAGCTCTTCACGAGACCGCCGCATGTCGTGTTCCGAGCGACGATGAATCGCGACCAGCTCATCAAACTCGCGGCGGATCTCATCCCGCCCGTCGCGGAGCTCCTCGTTCGTGGCTCGTAGCGCGATCACCTCGGCCCGCGCCACCTCCCAGTCCTGCCGATGCTCCCGCTCCCTGCCCCCCGCCTCCTTGAGCGCACCCTCCTGATCCCGCGTGAGTTTCTCGAGGACATCGAGTTCAGACTTGGCTCGCTCATACTCGTAGCTCAAGGAATCGTGCGCTGATTCGAGCGAGTCTACACGTGCCCGCAACTCGTCCGCGGCGGTCTTCACCACGGCCCGCTCATCGGTGACCGCGGCGAGCTCCTCCGACGTCCGCTCCGAGAAAGTGCGAAGCGCGAGCGCCGACTTTTGAAGTTGCCCGTGCTGAGTCTTCAACTCTTCATGGTTCGCGTGGGCAGCCTCCAGCTGAAATCGATATGACTCCACGCTCTGATGGAGCCGCTCGATCACCGCCGGATCCTGCACCGGCGGTCGAATACGGAGCGCGGTCACTTGAGACTCAAGATCACGGAGCGTCCGCTGGAGCGCCGCATTCTTCGCGGCGCGAACTCCGAGAGCGTCCCGCAGCTGAGATATCTCCTCGTACACGGCGGACGGCACAGGTGCAGCGGGCCGATACTTGCTCAGCACCTCCTCGGGGAGCGCCACCAACAGGCACGGCAGCGCGACCGCAGACGACAGCTCGTCACCGCCAGCGATCATGAGGTAGTGCGAAACCACCGTGTCTTTTCTTAGCGCCGACTCATTCAAAATGATCTCAGGCTCAGCCTGTGGCGACCCCTCGTCATCGATCACCGGAGACAGCGCGACCCCCTGCCACGACATCTGCGCGAAGAGCCGAGATGACCCGAAAATCCTCTCGAGCGTTGACTCGAGGCGCCAGAAGTCTGGGCCAGGGGCCTCGGGGAGGTCGGACTCGAAGACACGGGCCCCGTCCATCTGGACCGCCGCGATCACCTGACCACTGGAGACGAGCACCCTCCGAAGATCGAGCAACAGCGCCTCAAGCGTGGCCTCAGCCTCCTCCAGCGCCCTCGCGCCCAGGACGACGAGATCGACGGTGCCGTCGTGCAACGGTAAGTTGGGAATCCCGTCGGCCCTCGCCTGGACCGAATCTGGGAAGTCGTGCTCCGCGCCGACGACCAAGACCTCGCTCGCGGATGCCTCAACGACCTGCTGCACCCCCTCGACGCTGGATGGCGCGACGATCAACACCCGTTTGCCCCCGCCGAGGTGGGCCGCGAGCACGTATTTGGGGAAGGACAGCACGCCCGTATACTGTGCCACGTAGGCAGGCGCTCGCCTACCTTCGATCTGGGCTCGGGTCTACATGCGGCGGTCGAACGCAGGGATCAACGCGTCTGTCGGCGATATACGCGAGCGGCGAACTTCGATACACTCTGGCGGCGACCAGTGGCGAGCAACCGGCGGGTTCATCTCGTGAGCCTAACGGCGCGCTACCGGCTTCAAACTCCAAAGGAATCATTCGATGAGTCGGCGTCTCAAATACAAGAAACCCCGAAAAATTAACCCGGTGTCCGTCACCGTCGTGTCAATAATTGCGTTCATTGTCTACGCTCTCGCGAAGACCACTCCCATTTTCATGACCCAAATGGAGACGCAACGAGTTCTCAAGGGGATCGGCGTAAAATTTCAATCGAAGCGCTCAAGATATCTCGCCTCACCCGAATCTCTGGACCGGCTCCGCGATAACCTCACCAGAGACGCGTTCGCTGTCGGGGTCGAGGGCAGGGAAACAACAGAGTACTGGATCGACATCTCTGACACGAAGACGGTGCTCATCGGCCTTCATTACGAACAGCGATTCGAGTGGCCGTTCGAGATGCGGGAGACGACGATCATCGAGGTGGATCAAGAGATCATGTGTCCCGGAAAGACCGGCGCCGTCTGTCTCGATGAGTTTTAGGGGTCTGCCGGTCCTCTCCCATCCACATAGGGGCTGAATTGGGGCCCACGAACGGCGCGTGCGGTCCCAAAATCGGACAGGGAGTACGCGCGCGGCCGCGCCTTTAGGATCTATCGTGAACGGCGATGAATTCGAGGTGCACGCGGCGATGCTCACGGCGATTGCGCTCCTTCAAGGCTCCCCAGCTTCCCCTTCGGAATCCCCTGGAGCAATTGCGATCATCCTCGACACATCGATCTCAACCCACGTCGAGCTCAGCGCGGCCCTCCAGCGCCAGCTCCCGTATCGAACAGTGGAGCGGACGGTCTCGCAGCCATGGGCCGAGTCGCAAAAGCCGCTCGCGACCATTACGCTGACACACGGAGCTCAACGGTGGGTCGATACGTTCGCTCCAGGCGTTCCCCACGCGGCCCTGTTGCGCTGGTCGAGTGACCCGATCCCACAAAGTCCCCCCGCCCAACTCCTGATAGGATCGGGGCACACGGAGGCAGAGTGCACCGCCGAGGTCCTCTCACGACGAAGCCGCGACACCAGCGCCGAGCACCGCCTCATTATCTGGGCCACTCCGACAGACACAGAGGCGCCGAAAATCGCGGGCGAGCGCCTCGCCTCCCTCGTGACCGGAGGACCCACCGAATTGGCCGCCCTGCTCGACGCGGAACGCGGCGCAACCACGGAGATCTTCATACGGACGGAGCCCAGCATCTCTCACTCGATCTGGCTCGAGAGGCTGGGCTATCTGGATAAGAGCCGATCATTCCACGTCGGCTCTGACGCGCCGGGGACCGCTCGCTTCGGGATCGAGCAGTGGGTGCGTCGCGACCTCGAAGCGCACGCCACACAAGTCTCCCGCTGGATCTCGCGAAAACTCAAGCGCCGGCAACGGCGACGCTCACTTCGAGCTCCGTCGACTCCCACACACATCGCCATCCCCTGCATCCCATGACGACCTCCACGCTGAATCCACCCAGACGACTCGGCCGCATGATGGCATTCGCCGCCATCGTCGCGGCGGGTATCTCGGTGTGGAAGGCGACGGAACTTCGACAGCGGGATCACGTTGACACCGTCGCTCACGCCGACCGCCTCGCCCTCGAGCGGGCGTCCACCCGGATCGCCGCCAGACTTGAGACTGCGCTCGCCGTTGGCGAAGCAGATTTCTTCTCGAATCAGGCTCAAAACATCGTGGACGAGGAGGTCGGGGTGGACGGAATCGAAATCAGCTGGGCCAACGGCACCTCCCAAACCATCGGTCGCGGGATCACCGAGCCCGACCAACAACTTCACGTGCCGCTGTTCACGACCGAAATATCCGCCTCCGCAATCTTGCTCGATACAGCGCCAATCGGATCCGCACAACGCCACCGAAAGACCGCGGCTGAGCTCGCGATTTATGGTCGTCATCCTTCCATGCTGGACGAGGCCCACCCTCTACCAACGAGCTTTTACACCCACGACCTCCCGTGGTGGGCGCTCGCTGCGCTGCTGGTCCTCGGCGCGGCCTATGTGATGGAGCGGCGCCTGTCTCGACTCTCATCGGCGATCGTCCGCGTCGTCAGCGCAGACTACGAGGCTCCCATTCGAATCCCTGGCGGCGACGAGGTGTCATGGATGTCCGACCAGCTCGACGACCTGCGAATGATCTTGCAAGAGCAGTTCGAACGCGTGAAGGACAGAAATGAGTCGCTCCAGAAACATCTCGCGACGAAGAACGCGCTGCTTCAAAAGAGCGCCGAATTCTCCTCTGCGCTGGTGTCCCCGCTCGACAGCAGCGCCGGCCTGCGCGCGAGCGCTCGCGCGCTCGCCGACGCGAGCGACGCCGATGTCGTCCTGGTATTTCGTCACGCGAGCGACCGCGGCGTCGATATTTGTATCGCCTCCATCGGCCTCGGTGAAGCGGTCGACCCATCCGCGGTGGCCTCCGACGTGTCGATCGCGGAGGAGCTCCGGAGCAGCGAAGGTGTCAAGCGCCTCTCGGCGCTGAAGCCGAATCACAAATGGATGCGCGCAGGGGGCCGAAATATCCCACTCTACGGGCACCTCGGTATGGCGCTTCGATATCGCGACAAGCACCAAGGCTACCTCATCCTGGCGCGTAACCAACCGTTCGGCGGCTCCTCCGAGCAGCTCGTGGTGAGGGCGACCAGGTTGTTATCTATCGCCGTCGCGAACTTCACCGCCTACGAGCAGGCCCGCTCGCTCACCGACGTCCTCCAACACAAGAATCGTCAACTCATGGAGCAACGCGACGATTTGGAGGCTGCGAATCGACTCCAAAGCCAATTTACAGCCACCATCTCTCACGAACTGAGGACCCCGCTCAACGCCATCGTCGGCTACGGAGAGCTGCTCTCCGATGAGGTCTACGGGCCGATTCAGCCTCCGCAGCGCGAAGCGCTCGCGGGCATGATGCAGGCGGGGAGTCATCTCCTCGCGATGGTCAATCAGGTGCTCGAGTTGAGTGTCGCTGATGCAGGCCAGCTCTCCATTCAGCTCCGCACCGTAGCGCTCGACGAGGTGGTGCGTGAGGCGCTCTTGATGGTCGACCCGCTCTGTCGAGATCGACCCTACGTCATCTCCGCAGAGTTGTTCGAGGTGAGCGTCAAGACAGACCCGGAGCGCGTGCATCAAGTCCTCGTTAACCTCCTGAACAACGCGATCAAATTCACGACGACGGGGAGTGTCAAGGTGATCATGGGACGCCCGTCCGCGGATTCCATCTCCCTCACCGTCGCTGACACCGGCCAAGGGATCGCCCCCGAAGAACAACAAGTGATCTTTCAAGCCTTCCGCCAGGCCGAGCAAGGCTACAACCGCTCCCACGACGGCGTGGGGCTCGGGCTCGCGATCAGCCAACAGATCGCGCACGCACTCGGTGGCACGATCAAGCTAGAGAGCACCCTCGGTGTCGGGAGCAACTTTACGCTCTCGCTGCCACGTTCGATCGAGTCGACGAGTCCCACCACCGCCCCTTCAAGTTCTCAAGCTGCCGCGTGATCCAACCCCACCCCTTTCGAGTACCGTCATGGCGAACATCCTCCTCATCGAAGACAATCATCACAACCAGACCGTGTTCACGGCGACCCTGCAGCACCATCAACATCGGGTCACCCTCGCCGGGGACGGCGAAGAGGCCATCGAAATCCTCGAATCGATGATTCCCGAGCTGATAATCCTCGACTTGTCACTGCCGAGAATCGACGGCTGGACCGTCGCGAAGACGGTCCGAACGTCCGCCTCTGACGCGCTCGCGAAGGTGCCGATCATCGCCGTCACTGCCCACGCGATGAAGGGTGACCGACAGCGGGCGATCGACGCGGGGTGTGACGAATACCTCTCCAAGCCGATCTCACCGCGCGAGCTCGCCCGGAAGGTCTCCGCGGTGCTCAGGGCTCGACAGCGGTAGCTGGAGACCACAGGGCGCTTCGAGCGGACAGAACAATGCCCCGCGCCCCCCACCCGTGCCGGGCGCCGTGCAGCGCAGATCTCAAGATGGCCAACAGCGACGCCATAACCGGGGTCACGCGAAGGCGCCGCGGGGCCGCCGGTCTTCACTTGATAGAATCCAGCGTCTCACCTACGATTCTCCGTAGCGAATGACCGCACGGCTTATACAACTCGGTGACTCTGATCGTTCGTTTGAACTGAGCGCCTTCAGCACCCTCGGTCGTCATCCCGACAACACGGTCCAAGTGATGGATCGAATCGTCTCCAAGGAACACGCGCGAATCACCCTCGGCGGCAACGGCGCCTACGTCCTTCGCGACGTCGGGAGCCTGAACGGCACCTTCGTCAACGAGTCCCGCGTCAACGAACACGTGCTCCAAAATGGCGACGTGCTCTCGCTTGGCAGCACCAAGTTTCGCTTCGAAGGTCAGGACGCGCCGCGAAAAGAACTGACGCACGTAAAAATTGGCGGCGACGATGCCCACACCGAAGTGCAAGGGAGCGTGAGCGCAACGCTGAGCTTTGCGCCGGCCTCCGAAGTCAAAGATGAGGCCGTCTTACGGGCCGACTACGAGAAACTTCGCATCGCCCATGAGCTCTCGCAGAAGCTCGCAGTCGACACCGACCTCGATCGAATTCTGCAGCAGATCGTTGATGAGACCTTTCAGATCATCTCAGCGGATCGAGCGGTCATCCTCCTCAACGATCACAACAACGAGCTTCAGGTCCGCCACGTCAGGCAAAAGCGTGACGACGAGATCAAATTGTCCAAGACCATCCTTGGGGAAGTCGTTCGGAACCGAACCGCGGTGCTCTCCTCTGACGCGATGATGGATGATCGGTTTAAGACCGCCAAGAGCATCATCATGCAGGGGATCCGCTCAACCATGACGGTCCCGCTGCTTATGAAGGACGAGGTTTTGGGGGTCTTCCACGTGGATTCGAGCCTCACCTCTGGGGCGTTCACGCAAAAAGACCTGATGCTCATGTCCGGCGTCGCCACCCAAGCCGCCATCGCGATTCAGAACTATCGCCTCGCCAAGAAAATTGAGGAGGAGGCGACGGCCCGCGCTCAGTTCCAACGGCTGGTGTCCCCCAACCTGGTGGATCAAATCGTCAGCGGCGCCCTCGACATCAATCAAGCCGGCTCCCAGCAAGAGGTGACGATGCTGTTCGCCGACATTCGAGGCTTCACAGCGATGAGTGAGCGCCACACTCCAGAGGAGATGGTCGATACGCTGAACGCCTACTTCGAGGTCATGGTGGACGTCCTGTTCCGTCACGGGGGCACCCTCGACAAGTACGTCGGCGATGAGATTATTGGGCTGTTTGGGGCGCCTGTGGCCCAGCACGATTCACCGCTCCGCGCGGTCCGTTGCGGCCTCGACATGCTCCGTGCCTTGGACGAACACAACCGGATGCGCGCGGCCGCTGGGAAGGTGGACATCCAAATTGGCATTGGCATCAACACCGGACCCGTCATCGCAGGGGCCATCGGTTCGAGTCAGACGCTCCAGTACACCGTCATCGGTGACGCCGTGAACACCGCGGCGCGTCTTTGCGGAGTGGCCCAGGCCGGTGAAGTCATCGTCAGCGGCTCGACGATCGCGCCCCTGCAAGATCACGCGATCGCCGAGGCCAAGGCTCCTGTGACGGTCAAGGGGAAATCCCAGCCCCTGCCGATCTGGCGCGTCACGGGGATGCATGAGAACGCGCCGCCGCGCCAATAAGGCGCGCCACCCAGCGCCGCATCGCGCGGGCCCGCGACGTCGCTCCCGATGATTCACGGCCCGTCTGCGTCACGGATCCCCCCCCCGGTGACCGGGGTGGCGTGGGGCGAGGGAGCAGGCAAGGCGCCGCGCCACCGACGGCGGGCTCCATCATGTCAAAACGAGGAGGTCATCATCAGACGACCTCCTCGTTCTTGTCCTAGGCTCCGTTGAGAGACTACTTCACCTGAAGGCCGAGGGCCTTGCGCGCCTCGAAGAAGTCCTCAGAGATGGAGTAGAGCAAGAGCTCCTTGATCTTGTCCTTCGGGGAGAGCATCGCGCCAAGCTGCTGCTGCTCCTGGGACACCATCTGAGCGGCGATCGCCAGGTCACCACATAGCAGCAGGCCGACCCGATAGCAGCTCAGCTCCGCCGCGCTCGCCCACTGCTTCACGTCCAAGGTCCCGCCCGCGTCAATGAACCGGTCGACGGTCGCCTTCAGGATCTCCATCTTCGCTGGATCGAGATAACGAGTGAGGCTCTTGGCCAACGCGTCGATCTCGCGATCCTTGTTGGGCACCTTGCCCGCGATGACGAGCGCCGCGGTGAGGACCTTCTTCAGCTCCTCTGGTGAGCGGCCGAGCGCGACGTATGCGTAGTGCGGGAACCAAATGTCCATCATGTGACGGCCGAGCGCGAAGGCGAGATGTTGCTCGGTCCGCCCCCTCAACAAGCCACCAAAGACGATCATCGCGGGTTGCGGGCGATCGCTCGCGCCCTTGAAGTTCCGCAGCAGCAGATCACCCGGATCTTTTGGTCGCTGATAGACATCTGGCTGACTCACCTGAACGACATCGCGGACGTAGTTCGCGACCTGAGAGAACAGGCTGACGTCCACGGTGATGTCGACCCGAGAGTCGGCGTCGATCGTGGACGGGATCTCCTTGGCATACGTCACCGCCAAAGGTGCGGCGAACAGCCCCAGCAGGTTGGTGAGATGCACGTTCTGTTGCGGGTGCAGCACGTGGCGCTGCAGCACCGATTCGCTGAGTCGCTGCCGCGCCCGCACGAATCCCTCGGTCCGCGAGCCGTCAAACACCGCTTGCTCGTCTGCATTCTGCTTCTTGAGGAACACGAGCGCAGCGGCGACGCTGAACGCCTTATCCTTCGCCCCCATCTGCTGGTAGATCTGGAACAGCGCCCGGTAGCTGTCCACGCGGAACGGCTCCTTCGCGATCAAGACCTGGTGCGACCGAACCGCCTTCGGGCCGAACTCCGCGGCGTCGTGCTGGACGAGGCGGTCGTAGAGCTCGGAGAGCACGACACTAAACTTCATCTGTCCAGGATCGAGCTTCGCCGCGATTTCGAACGCGGCCGCCGCGGACTTGAAGTCGTTAAGCCGCGAACGGTAGATCTCCCCAAGATCCTCCCAGAGCTTGAGTTGAAGGCCCTCCGCCCCAGAGCCTGGGAGCCGCTTCAGCATCTTCCTGTAGTTGCGTTCAAGAGTCTTCCAGTCCTTGGTGGGGGTCACCATGGTCGCGATCGCCTCAAACGCCTTCAGCATGCTCGGGTCATCGTCGAGCGCGGTGTTAAATCGGTCGATGGCCTCGTCTTGATCCTCAAGGTTGTCTCGAAGCAGCACCGCGGCGGTGTAATTGTACTTGGAACGTCGCTTGGGGCGCTGCTCAATCTCGACGATGCGGTCGATGACCGAGATGGCGTCCTCCCACTCTTTGCCTCGCGTGAACAGCTCAAGCAGTTTATGCAAGAGCGGGTAATCTGTGGGGCGCAGGTCCAGCGCCTGGTGCAGCGCCTCTGAGGCCTTCTTGATATTCCCTAGATTACCTGAATAGAGATCTCCGATCTCGTTGAAGAGCGCGAACTGGTCTTCCCCGTCCGCGACCTCGGCCAACGCACGCTTCGCCTCAATCACGCCCTCCCAGTCCTCGGCCTTCTCGTGAAGCTCGATGACATTGGTGAGCGTCTCGATGGCGTTCGGGTCGACCTCGAGCGCCTTCTCGAAGTAGTTCAGCGCCTTCCGGTCTTCGCCCTCGTCCTTCTTGATCGCGCCGAGGCGGTGGTACACCAAGACCGTGTCCTCATCGGACTGCGTGTCGCGATGCTGTACAAGGATCGTCTGGTAGAGCTTGAACGCGCGCTCTCGGTCGCCACTGTGGAAGTTCACATCTGCGAGACCGAACAGCACGTCGCGGCTCGTCGAGTCGATTTCATACGCGCTGTGAAAAAATTCGAGCGCTCGTTCGTTCTCTGACATCGCCAATGAACACTTGGCGCCGTTGAGATACATCTCCAGCAAGTCGTCGTCCGAGTGCTCAATCTGGGCAGCCTTCCGGCCGAGCATCTCGTAGATTGGGAGCGCCGCGTCGTAGCGCTCGTCCTCCATGTACATCGCCGACAAACGGTAGCCGACGTCGAGGTGCTCGGGATCCACCTCCATCACGAGGCCGTACATTTCGAGCCCAGAATCCCGGTCTGCGAGCTCCTCCACGAAGATCGTCCCAGCCTCGGCGCCGAAGCGGGTCTTCTCAAAGTTGTTCACCGCCGCTTCGGAGGCGGTCTTCAGCGCTCGCGCGGCCTTGAGCCAGTCCATCCGCGCCTTGTAGAGGTTCGCCAGCACGTCCAACGCGGGCACATAGTCCGGATCGATCGCCAACGCGTCGTTGAGCCGGAGCTCCGCCGCGTCTTGGTCCTCAAGTTTGCCAAAATAGACTCGACCCATGCGGGTGAGCAGCTCGACGCGGGCCTCTGGATCCCGGTTGAGTTCGACGAGCCGCCCCATGGTCTCGACAGCCCCCATCCAGTCCTCGATTTGCTCTTGCAAGCGGCTCAGTGAGTTGGCGGCCTCGAAGTGGTCCTCGTCGAGTTCAAGAATCTCTCTGAAGGTCTCGATCGCGCGATCGACGTCTTCGATCTCTTTCTCGCACACCTGGCCCAGCTCCAAGAGCACCGCGATCTTCTCGCCCGCTTCTTCAAGCGCCTCGACGTGGCTCCGGCACGTCTCCGTGAATTCGGACCAACGCTCCAGATTGCGATAGATCTCCTCGAGACGCCCGTAGCTGTCGGCGCGTGTCGGGTCGAGCATCACCATCTTCTCGAGGATGTCAGCCGCGCGCTCGGGATCTTCCGCGCGCTCCAGCGTCACGGTCACCATACGGTCGTAGATGCCCATCTGCTCCTCGACATCCGCCGTGGCGTCGAGCTCCGATTCGAGCGTCTCGAGGTAGTCCTCGACGCTGCCACCGTCGAGGTACAGCTTCTCGAGCGCGTGCAGCGCGTCACGGTCCGTGGGCTCTGTCGCGATAATGTCCTTGTAGGTTTCAATGGCCGCCGCGGCGTCTCCAAGCTCGGACGCCTGCACCTGACCAATTCGCTTTCGCAGCGTGAGCGCGGCGTCCATGTCCTCCATGGTCTGCACCCGCTGGATCAGCACGCCGACGAACTCGTTCCACTGCCCCTCTTGCTCGTGCAGGCGCGCGAGCGCCTCGAGCGCCTTCGAGTTGTCGTCCTCGATTTCGAGCGCGCGCCGGTAGCTCTCGATCGCGGGACCCGTCTGAGCGAGGCCGGTTTCTTGGACCTCGGCGAGGCGCAAGAGGGTGCGCGCTTGCACCTCTGGATCTTGCTCGAGCGGCACGCTACGCACCAGGATCTCCGCCAGGCGCTCGACCTCTCCTCGGCGTTCATAGAAGTTCGCCATCTCGCGAAGCGCGTTAACGTTCTCGTCGTTGAGATTCAGCGCGCGCTGGAGGGCGTCGATCCCCTTCTCTGGGTTGTCGAGGTGATCTCCATACCACCGGCCGATCTTCACCCACAGCTCGCACCGCTCGGTCTCGTTCTCGGTCTGCTCCACCATCTCGGTGTACTGCTCGAGGAGGTCATCCCACTTGTTCGCGGCCGTCGCGATCCGTTCGATGGCGATGGCTGTGTCCTCGTTCGAGAAGTCCACCTCAAACGCCGCCTGCAGGAATGCGTAGGCGGTGTCGAGATCGCCGGCGTCCTGCTCGGCCACGAGGGCCGCGCGTTGCAGCGACCGGACCTTCTCACCTTGATCTCCCACCTCATCGCTGGCCTCTGCGCGGGTAAAGAACATCTGCACGAGCTGCTCCCAGTCTTCGTTTTCGCGGAGAATGATCTCGAGCGCCTCGGCCCCCGGTCCATTCAGCGGATCGCTCTCAAGGATCTCCTCGTACGCCGCAGCCGCCTGCATCTTGTTCTCAAGATTTCCTTCGTAGATCGCCGCGATCTGAAGCAAGAGCTCGATGCGCTCCTCCTTCTCGATGTCCGCTGCGTTGGTTCGCTGCTCGAGGACGTCGATGACGTCCTCCCAATTCGCCTGCTGTCGGTACAGCTGCTCCAGCGCCATCAAGCCTTCGTTGTCGCCTGGGACCAGCGTAAGCACCTGCTTCCACGCGGAGATCGCGTCGTCCGTTTGCATAAGGTACTCGGCTTGGATCATGCCAGCTTGCGCGAACAGATCGCGCATGCGCTCGGTCCCAAGAGCTTCGTGTCCAAGCTCCAAGATCCTCCGCAGCGTGTCGACCAGCTCCACCCAGGACTGGTTATTGCGGTAGATACGCTCGAGCGCCTCAAGCGTCGTGAGGTTCTCGGGATCGATCTCGAGCGCGTTGAGCCACGCCTCCATCGACTCTCGGTCACGGTCGAGGTTGTCCCCGTAGATCCGACCCATCATCTGGAAGATGGCGATTCGCTGCTGAGGCTCTTCCGCCACGTACACGCTCCGCTCGAGCACCTCGACGAGCTCATCCCATCGCTCGGCGCGCTCATGAAGACCCGCGAGCTCGTAGAGCGCGAGGGCGTCTTCGCCTCGAAGATCGAGCACGCGACCCCAAAGATCGACGGCGTCCGCCTCACGACCGAGGCAATCCGCGGCGATCTTCGCCATCCGCTGGTACGCGTCCGCCATATCCTCGTCGGTGTTTACGATGTCGATGAGCTTTTGGTAGGTGTCGAAGAGGTCTTCCCAGCGCTGCGCGTTGAGGTAGAGCATCTCGAGGCGAGAGAGCGCTTCTCGATTGCCAGGATCGTGCTCCAACGCGCGGTTGTAGGCAGCGACCGCCTGCTCCGCTTGTCCGAGCCCGGCATCCAAAACCTCGCCGAGTCGCATCTCGAGCCCCACGAGCACATCGCTGTTCATCTCGACCTGCAAGCGCCGCTGAAGAATCTCCGCCAACGCCGGAGCGTCCCCGGCGGCGGCGTACAAGCGGTCGAGCGCCACGAGCGCATCGGCCTGCTCGGCGTCGAGGGCGAGCACGCGCTTGAACGCCTCGACGGCGCCGTTCATGTCCCCGAGTCGTGTCTCAAGGGTCTTGCCTTCACGCAACAAGACCAGCTGCTTCGTCTCGCTGGACAGCTCCTCCTCTGATTCGAGGATCTGCCGGCTCACGTCGACGATGTAGCTCCATTGGCCGGTGACTTCTGCGAGACGCTCGACCTCCGACGCGACGTCCTCACTGCTCGGGTCATCGATATACGCGCGCAACCACCACACGTACGCGTTCCCCGTGTCGCCGAGCTTATTCTCGGCGATTTCGGCGACGTTGCGGATGATGTCGAAACGATCTTGTCGATCTTCGGTGATCGAGAGCTTGACCTCACCGATCTTCACGATCTGGTCCCAGCGTTGCGCCGCGTAGTGGAGCGGCTCGAGCACCTCGGCGATGGCCGACTGCATCTCTCCCTCCGCGAAGATCAACTCCATCGCTTGCAGCGATGGCTGGTGCTCCGGCGCGATGGCGAGGATGTCGCGGTACACATTCACCGCCTCGGGGAGGTCGTTCATATTGATGTGGAGGATCTGGCCGACGCGGAATTGAAGGTCCACGCTCTGCATCTCATCTTGGGTCACAGAGATCTGACCTCGGAGCACTTCGATCAGCTCTCCCCATCGCTCAAGCCGGGTAAAGATGTGGTCGAGCGCAGCGATCGCGTCGCTGTCTTCCGGATTGTCATCGACGATCTCTTGGTACCGGGCGACCGCCCTCTCCACGTCTTGCAGCTTCTCCAGACGGATCACCGCGACGCGCTTGAGCATCCCGGCCTTCAGCTCAGGATCGAGGATCTTCTCGGCCTCGCTCGCCATCAACGAAGCCACGCGCTCCCAGTCGCCCGTGGCGTCTGCGATTCGGCCGATCTGCCCGATCGTGGTCTCGTTTTGAGGATCGATCTCCATCGCGGCCGCATAGGAAGCGAACGCAGCGTCGAGGTTCTGCATATACCGCTCATGAATGCCAGCGATCATGTGCAGACGTTCGATCTGCGCGGCTGGGTCCGCTGTGTGGCGGACCATGACCTGGTACAGGTCGATGAGTTTCTCCCACTCAGCGAGCTGCTCGTAGAACGGCTCGAGAACCTCGGCCGCCGCCATGGGCTCCACGTCACCGTGCACGATGCGATCGAGGGCGCCGAGGGTCGCCGCGTGGTTCGGATCAATGCTCAACACCTCGCGGTAAGACTCCACCGCGCGGGTTGGGTCCGCGAGCTCCGTCTCCCAGAGATGACCCACGCGATGTCGCAGCTCGGTTTGCGCCTCGTGGCGCTCGGTCAGCTCCAACGCCCGCTGAATCACGGTCAGCTGATCGTGCCAGCGCTCCGCCGCGCCAAAGAGGCGGTCGAGCGCCGTGATCGCGTCGAAGTCATTGGGATCAATGTCCAAGATGGCCTGGTAGGTGTCGATGGCGCGATCAACATCCTTGAGCTCGGCGTCGTACACCTGCCCGAGGACGCGCAGGACCTTGCGTCGTTCGTCTGGATCGGTGGCCAACTCCGTCTTCCGAGTGTAGATATCCTTGAGAGACTCCCAGTTCTCGAGTCGGATGTAGAGCTTCTCAAGCGCGTCGAGGGCGGCCGCGTCCGTGTCGTCAATGGCGAGAACTTGCTGGTACAATTCCACCGCAGCGGCGGTGTCTTCGGACACGGTCTCTCGCACGTTCGCTGCGTAGGCCAACAACGCCTTTCGGTCGTCTGGCGCCTCCACCATCTCCGATTTGCGAACCACCGCTCGCACGAGCGCGTCGAAATTCTGCGCCCGGTTGTAGAGCTGGATCAAGGCGTCGATCGCTTCAAAGCTGCTCGGATTCACGTCCAAGATCCGCTCGTAGGTCGCCGCGGCTTTCTCAAGATCGGCGAGCGTGGTCTCGTAGATTTGGGCGATCTTTTGAAGCAACGCCACCATCAACTGCTCGTCCACGACGTCCGCCGTCGATGCTTCGTAGAGCCCAACAAGCTCTTCGAACGCCCCCATTTGACTCGCGAGGGTGTCCAGGCGGTGCTGCGTGTCGACACTGGACGGGTCCACTTTGAGCGCGCGGCCGAGGGCGACGAACGCTTGCGATTGCTCACCCGAGATCTCGCAGAGCTCCGCGATCTGATGGAGGAGCGCGAGTTTTTCTGCGGGATCGAGCGATTTTTCCACCATGATCTCGAGCGTCGCGGTGAGCTTAGAAACCTGGTTCGTCGCGCGATAAATCGGCTCAAGAATCTTCGCCACTGCGAGCTGTTGATCGTCGTTGCTAAGCAGCGTCTCTAGGGCGCCGATAGCGACGGCGTTTCCTGGATCGATAGCGAGCACCTGCTGGAAAATCCCCACGGCGGCCTCCGCGTGATCGAGCTTTTGAAGGCGCACTTCCCCAAGACGAAGGCTCAGGCCAATTTGCTCGTTCGCGTCCCCTGTCGCGGCGATCTCGCGCTCGAGGATGTCCGCCAACTCCGGCCAAGACTCACTCGCGAGGTACAGCCGATCCAAGGCGACGATAGCCTTCAGGTTGTGCTCTTCATCCGCGAGGATCTCGTTGTAGGTCGTGATCGCCTCGGAGCGCTGTTGCAGCATCTCCTCTTGGAGGTAGGCGATCTGGAATCGAATGTGCTGACGCATCTCGCTCTCTTCACAGAGCGCGACCTTCCTGGTGTAGACCTCGAGGAGATCTGCCCACCGCTCGGCGCGCTGGTACAGCGCATCGAGAGCGTCCAATGCGCCCACGTTCGACGCGTCCACTTCGGACGCACGTTGCCACGCCGAGATCGCCTTCTCTGGCTGCGAGAGTCTGGTGTCGTAGGTGATCGCGAGCTTCGAGAACAGCTCGGTCAGCAACTCGACGGGGAGGTCCTTCGCCGTCGCCTCTTCCAAAAGCTCCGCGAACAGCTCCCACGCTCCCTCGATGGACACGAGGTTCTCGAGGGCTTCACGGGCCGACTCGTTCTGAGGATCGGCCTTGAACGCGTTGGCGTAGACCGTCATGGCCCCCGACGTATCGCCCATGGCCTGCGCTTGAATCGCGCCCACGCGAAGCAAGAGGTTGACCCTGGCGGTCTCGTCTGAACAAGCGTTCGCTTGAATCTGAAGGCACTGCACCATGGACTCCCAAGCCTCCGCTGCCTCGTACGCGGGCAACAGCACCTCCGCAGCCGCGACTTTGTGGCTGTCAGTGCCAAGGAAGATCTCCATGCGGCGGCGGCTGTCCTCGTGTGCCGGCGAGAGCGACAACACGAATCGCAGGGCCTCTACGGCCTCGTCGGCCGCGTCGAGATGATCCTGACACGTGACGCCGAGTCGGTACGTAAGCTCGAGGCGGGCCTGCGGATCTCCCTCTTCCCCGAGCACCGCGAGCTGGCGTCGGAGCGAGTCGGCCAGGTCCGCCCACTTCTCGAGCCCGAGATAGATTCGATCGAGGGCCTGCAGCACGCTGAGGTCTTCGACACCCGAGGCGAGCACGGCTGTGTACGATTCAATGGCCTTCTCCACGTTGCCAAGCTGCTCGTGAATGCTGCCGATCCGCCCTTGGATCTGTCGCTTGTCGTCGTCCGAATCCGCCAAGCTCAGCTTGGTCGTGAGCACCTCAAGCAGGTCGGCCTCGCGACCCAGAGCGATATACAAGCGCTCCAGAGAGGCCAGCGCTTCATGCTGCTCCGCGTCGATCTCAAGGATCGACTCGTTCACGGACAGCGCCTTCTCAAGATCTTGAAGGTGCTTTTCGTAGACCATCGCCACGGTCAAACGCAGCGGGAGCGACTCGGACGACGAACCATAGGCTTCCGTGGCCTTCTCGAACGCTCCGACGAGCTCGGTCCAAAGTCCGGTCCCCTCTGCGAGTCGACGCATGTGCTCCGCCGCCTCCACCAGGTCGTGGTTCTCATCGAGAGCGAGACGATAGTAGGTGAACGCACCCGCGCCATCTTGCAGCACGCGCTCTCCGAGATCGGCGAGGCGCAAGAGCAAGCTCCGACGCTCGTCGGGGTCTTCGGTGTTCTCGAGTTTGATCACGAGGGACGCCGAGATGTTCTTCTCGTCGCCCGCGGCCTCGTACAGGCCGATCAAGCGCTCCGCCACCCGGAGATTCTTGTCGTCTGCGCCGAGCGCCTTTTCGAGCGCACGGGTCGCCTTGTCCGCTTTCCCGAGGCGTTGTTCATACAGCTCGGCGACCTTCAAAAGAAGCTCGACCTTCGTCTCCACGGCGGCCGAATCGACCTCGCGCTCGAGCACGCGAACGAACTCCCCCCATTTTTCTTGCTTCGCGTAAAACGCCTCTAGCGCCTCCACATTCCCCTCTGCGAGGTAGAGCTTCTTGAGAGCATCTTGCGCGCGTCGGTTGTTGGGATCGACCTCGTGGAGGGTCTCCCACACCCGGATGGCGTCGGCGTTTTGGTGCAGCTTGTCGGCGTACAGAAGGCCCAACTTCACCAGCTGCGCGGTCTTTTTCGCCTCTTCGGTCTCGACCTCCACCAACAATTCGAGGGTCTTCGCGAGCGCCTCCCAATTTTTGTCACGCTCTTGCAGTGACTCCAAGGTGTGGAGCGCCTCAAGATTCGAGGGGTCACCCTCAAGCACGGCGGTCCAAAGCTGAATCGAGAGTGCGGGCTTTTTAACTTTCTGGCCCGCGGTGCGCGCCACCTCAAGCATCTGGGCCTGGCGCTCCGCCGGATCCTCGATGAGAGAGAGCTCTTTTTGCTGAACCGCCAGCATCTTCTCCCAGTCGCGTCGTCGTCCGTAGAGCTCTTTCAGCTTCGCGATCGCGGTCGCGTTGAGATCATCGACGCCCAAGACGGCCTCGTAGCTCTTGATCGCCTCGGCTTGGTTATTGAACTTCTCAAGAAAGAGTTCACCGGCCTCCAGATGCAGGCTCACCTTGGCAGAGACATCGTCCGTGATTTCTGCGCGGCGACGGATCCGTCCGATCAGATCGGGCCATCGCTTCATGGACTCGAACTGAGCTTGCTGTTGCTCCACAACGTTAAGCAGCGCGTCGGTATCGCCGAGGCTCTCGAGCAGCTTCTCAAGCTGCGCGAGGGTCGTCACGATCAAGCCCGGCTGCTTCAGCCGCTCGCGATAGACGGTGATGAGCTCCTCGTACAGGCCGACCTTCGCACGGTCGTCCGTGCTGCGCTTGATCTGATCCTTGTACAGGTCCGCGACGTTGCTCCACTTGTTGCTCTCGATGTAGAGCGCCTTCAGTTTCTCACGGGGATAGGAGCGGTCCGGGAGCTTTGACACCGCGTCACGCCACGCATCGATCGCGCGCTTGCCACCCTTGGCCGCCGCCTTCTCGGCCGCTTCAATGATCTGCTTCTCTTCGCCACTGAATTCCTCATCGCCAAGCGTCACTGGCGTCGCCGCCGCT
>JAAZXR010000060.1 GCA_014240065.1 Myxococcales bacterium | reverse complement strand
AAGGACCCTGGGTCGGGGTCACATGGGGTCACAGAAAAGGACCCTGGGTCAGGGTCACAAAGGTGGACTCGGTGGTGCCCGCCTGAGCCAAGCGGCGCTCCCGCGGCCACATCCCGTCCTAGAAGGGGCTCAAGATGAGGTAGGTCTTGCCCTCCCAGGTGGTGAGTGGAGAGGCGTCTTCGCCCTCGTCGTTGTAGGGGGCGCCCATGAGCAGGTCGGCCCTGCCGTCGCCGTTGACGTCGCCGGCAGCGGCGATGCCGGTGAGGTAGGACAGTTCGTCGTCGGCCGCCTCGCCGATGAAGGCGGCGCTGGCCTGGGTACCGAGGTTGAACGTGGTCCCCGTCGCGGCCGCCGTGATGGCCGAACCCAGCATCAGGTAGGTCTTGCCCGTGTCCGTGCCGCCCGCGTCGTTGCCATACGCCCCGATGAGCAGGTCGGCCTTGCCGTCGTTGTCCACGTCCCCGGCGCTCGCGACGCTGTGGCCGCTGAAGTCGCTGGCCGCCTCGCCCACGAAACTGTACGAGGCGGTGCTCAGGTCGAACGTGGAGCCCGCAGAACCTGGGGTTTGCGCCGTGATGGCCGAGCCCAGCATCAGGTAGGTCTTCCCCGCGTCGCTTCCGCCGGCGTCGTTGCCATACGCCCCGATGAGCAGGTCGTCGAGGCCGTCTCCGTCCACGTCGCCCGCCGAGGCCACGCTGTAGCCGCTGAGGTCACCGGCCGCCTCGCCCACGAAGCTGTAGCTCCCGGCGTTCCCCGTGTCGCTCACCACGCACACGTTGCAGGTGCCGGTGGGCCCCACGTCGCAAAACTCGCCGAGTTCAGTGACGCCGTTGCCACAGATC
Source organism: Myxococcales bacterium (assembly GCA_014240065.1). Classification (GTDB taxonomy): domain Bacteria; phylum Myxococcota_A; class Polyangia; order Nannocystales; family Nannocystaceae; genus JAAZXR01. The sequence continues at coordinate 23,251 of JAAZXR010000060.1, read as the reverse complement.
GCATCGCCGTCCCCGTCCCCGTCCCCTGGCATGCCGCTGTCGGTCGCGTCGGCGTCCCCCGCCTCCATCGCCGAATCACCGCCTCCCTCGCCAGACAGAGTCCGCCCGCCATTGCAGCCAGCGACTCCCAGTGCTCCGCCGAGCATCAACCCGAGGGTTCGGTGTGGTCGAAGACGAATCATCTCCCGTAGCGTATCGCGATCGTCCTCCGTTTCCCGTAGCCATGTCACGACGGCGCCCACCTTTGCGCCAGTAGATCACGCGCGCGGCGCGGAGGCACGCGCGGTTGTGGGCGCGGGCCATGGATACAACGCACATCCCGCCCTAACAGGGGCTCATTGAGTGCCGCGACCCAGGGAGGTGTACGTGTGCACCAAGGCGACGAGCCCTTGCCCAGACCCAGCCACGACACGGGGCTCCATCGCAGGCAAGCCTCGCCCATGTCGGCCGTGCGCGGACCCCCCGGACCCCCCGGACCCCCGTCCCAGGGTCCTTAAGTAAATCGCGATAGATTGCGACCTACATTGTTCTATCGAGAAAAACCAAAAGACCCAGGGTCCTTTCGTCCGGGTATCGAGATCCTATCGACGCGTTTCCGAATCACGGTAGCGCCGGCCGGTTATTGGGGTTGCCGTTGACGGCATGAACGGCGTTGGCCGCCCGCTCGCCTTCGTGCAACGCCCCGGGCACCGTCGCGGGGTGGGTGGTGTGCGAGCCTTCTCCTGCGAAGAAGATCCGGTCACCGGCGACGGAGTCCTGAAGGTCTCTTCGCTTGCTATCGGCGGCGGTGAGATAGGTACCGACCATCGGATACGAATAGGCACCGCGCGTGTAGGGGTCGCCGCCCCAGTTCTGCACGATGCCTTCCACGTAGTTCGCGGTCGCCTCGTTGGGTGCCTGCGGGAACGTTGCGTCCAGATCCGCCAGGATGGCGTCGATGATCGCCGCGTCCCCGGCCGCACCACCGCCGGCAGCGACGCCGATGGCGTCGAGGGCAGCCGCGTTGTCACCCATGGGGTAGCACAGCATGATGGACGAGGTGCTCGTCACCTTGTAGTCGCTGGGTATCCAGCAGGCTCCGGCGAGGCCTTCGGTCACCAACCAGCCCATCGGCTGGCCTTCGGTCTCCCACCAGGGGGAGCTGAAGCGCATGGGCACTTTCATGCCCGGGTCCATGCCGATGCCGTTGTACGCGGACACCGTGGCCGCGGGTAGGTCGGGTACGAAGTCGATCGTCTCCGACTGAAGCACGCCGATGGAGACGGTCACCACCACCTGACGAGCGGCATGGAGGGCGCCGTGCGCGTCCGTGACGACGACGTCGGCCCCGCTGGTATCGATCATGACCACCGGGCTGCTCAACAACACGTCGCTGGCGGCCACCACGTCGTTCCACCACACCGTCTCGAGTGCGTCCGAATACCCCAGGTCCTTGTCGCCGATGACCTCGATGCCCTCCGAGAGGTCCCACTGGTTGTCTTGCAAGGCCAGGCTTCGGGCCCCCAGGTCCACCAGATCGGTCGCGTAGACCCCGCCAGCGATGCCCGCGTCGTACAGGTGGTAGGCGCGATGCGAGGCGTCGACGCCGTACTCGGTGAACACGTCGTCCGCGAGGCTGGTGGTCGGGTCCGTGTGCCACATCGGGCGCCAGTACCAGTTCCAGAAGTCATCCACGGCGGTGACGTCGGCGTCGTTCGAGCACGGGATCATCGCGGTGTTGCTGGTCCAACAGGTGTTGGTTCCACCATCCATGGAGTAGGCGTCCAGACCCTGGTAGCCGTCCACGTAGATCTGAGGACCGTATTCGCCCTGAAGCGCCGACCAGACGGGGTTCATGCCGGTGTCCCCGTAGTGCTCTTCAGCACCCAGCTCCACCCGCATGTCGCCGAGGCTCTCGCTCCACACCCGGCCACCGATCCGATCCTTGGCCTCGATGATCAGCACGTCGTAACCCTGCTCTTGCAGGGTCTTGGTGGCGTACAGGCCAGCGCTGCCCGCTCCGACCACCACCACATCGTGCGTGGTGTCTCCATCTCCATCTCCGTCTCCGTCTCCGTCTCCGGATGTAGTCGCGGTCGGGTCGCCGTCTCCGTCTCCGTCTCCGTCTCCGTCTCCGTCTCCGTCTCCGTCTCCGTCTCCGGTGGTGCTCGGGTCTCCGTCCCCGTCTCCGTCCCCGTCCCCGTCCCCGTCTCCGTCTCCGGCGCTCATGCTCGCCGAGCCCGACTCGGCCGTCATCGTCGATTCGCCGCTCGTGGTCTCACTGCCCGAGGCTTCGTCGCCCGCGTACTCCGCCGGGCTCCCAGCACAACCGATCCCGGACCAACACAACGCACCCACCAACAATCCCATCTGACGTCGCATGCCGAAAGCCTACCAGAACCACCCGGAACCCAGACCCTCGGGAACCCAGGGCCGGAACCCCCGAACCCTCGAAATCCGAAATCCCGCCCCCAAAACCCCGGAAACCCCGGAAACCCCGTCCCAGGCTCGTTTAAGAATTTGTGATAGCGATGACGCTGCATCGTTGTATTGAAAAAAGACAAAAGACCCTGGGTCAGGCCTGCTGCCTGCTGCTTCACCGAGGGTCGTGGCGCTCACTCGACAATAAAATCCAAAGCCCCGCGCTGCCGCCGCCGAAACGACCCTCGGTCCGGGTGCCAGGGGGTGCCAGGGGGTGCCAGGGGTGCCAGGTGTTCGTCACCCACCGGCGAGGGCCGCCCGAAGCAGGCAGCGCATGCCATCGGTAACCTGCGCGCTGGCGTCCACCAGGTTGGTCCGCTCCCCCGGATCGCGGCGCAGGTCGTAAAGCTCCGCTGTCCGCTCCTTCTCTCGCACGATGAACTTGAGGTCGCCATCGACCACGGCCACCGTCCGATCAAACGACTCCGTGTACGACGTGTTGTAGAGGAAGAGCGGCCTCGACGTCAGCGCCGAGGGCGCCTCGCCCAGCGCCGGCATCAGGCTGCGCCCGTCGAACGCGGCAGCGGAGGAGACGCCCAGCAGATCCAGGATCGTCGGCACCAGGTCCACCAGGGTGACCGGCGTGGAGACGCGCCGCCGGGACGCCGGCGGGCCACGCTCGGTGGGGACGGAAATCACCAACGGGACGTGCATGAGCTCCTCGTAGAGGGTGGTCCCGTGCTGGAGCCCACCATGGTCGCGAAATTCCTCGCCGTGATCCCCGGTGAGGATGACCAGGGTGTGGTCGAGGCCCCGCGCGGTCTCGATGACGTCGAGGAGCCGCGCGATCTCCCGATCCACCCGCTGGATCTCCGACAGATAACGCACCGGCGCCGGGCTCTGCGCCGTCGCGGGTGCCGCGGCCTCGTAGGGATGATGGGGATCGAGGTAGTGAATCCACGCCAGCTGGGGAGAAGGCGCCTGACCAGACTCGTCGGTGCCGCCCGCCCAACGCTGGAACACCTCGATGCCCGCGTCGGTGCTGTACCCCGAGGTGATCCCCACGGCGTCTCGCCGCCCGTTGCGAAGGTACGGGCTTGGATCAACCGTGGAGAACTCCCGGGTGATGCCAGAGGCCGGGACGAGCCCCACGTCCGGGATGATCGCGGTGCTCTCGTAGCCCACGGCGCTCAGCAGGCCGGCCAACGTGGGGTGCTGGTCGTGCACCGGGTACCGGTGACGCAGCCGCCACTGGTTGGGATCGACCATGATGGGGTGATCGTCGGCGAGGACGTGGATCCGGTCCTCCACGTCGGTCGTCGCCGCCACGAAGTCCAGGTGCGTGGGGTACAGCCCAGTGAGCATCGCGTAGCTGCTGTAGACCGTGCGCGGCGCCGGAGCGTACGCGCGGTCGAAGACCACCGCACGAGACAGGCGCCGCATGGTCTCCGGGAAGGTCTCGTCGATCTTGGACCCGCCCAGGTCTCCGCGCACCGCGTCGACCGTGATCAGCAGCACGTCCGGGCGCAGCGGGTCGTTGTCGGACCGGACCACCGCGGGGCTCGGCCACGCGCAGTCTTCGGGCACGCCAGCGTCGTCGAACGATGCCGCTGCGTCGCCGGTGAGCGGCGCGCTCGGCAGCGCCGTGGCGACCCGCGAGATCCAGCTTCCCTCTCGCACCATGGTGGCGCGGAGCCCCTGCCAAGACTGAACCACCACCAGCGATACGATCCCGAGGACGACCCAGACCAAGGCGCCGGCCACCAGGGCTCGACGCACGGGGCGGCCCCATCGCCTCGCCGCCCCTCGGGCCGCGCTCGCCGCCACCACATAGATGGCGCACAGCTCTGCGAGGCCGAGGAGCAGATGCGGCGTGGGGTAGAGGTTGCGGTAGGCCGTGCCGTCCACGACGCCCGCGACGCCGGCGGCGAGCAGCAAGCCGAGAGTCAACGCGCGTCGCAGCCCCTCGCGCCCACCGATGCCCGGGTGGGCTCGACGGGAGACGGCTTTGAGGAGCGCGCCCGTGGGCGCGTGCAGTAGCACCGCGAGCGGGACGCAGCACGCCGCCAGGATCGACACACCCGTGAGGGCCAGGACGACGCCTCCGACGAGACCGCCCGCCACGGAGGCGCCTGGCCGCCCAAAGATCACGGCGACCTCGAAGAGCCCGACGACGACCCCCACCCAGGCACCAACGGTCACCACCTCCAAGAGCAGACCCGACCTACCCGGACGCGGCGACTCGGCCTCGCCGGGGGGGGCCGCTGAAGGAGAGTGCACCATGGTGAGGAGGACCCGACAGGCCCACCTATGATGGTACACGCTGCGAGCCGCTCGTGGCACCTTGGGCGCTCGCTCGACCGAACATCGCCCAACCCTCACTGCATAAGCTCAGGGAAGTCTCTGCGGTTGCTTCAGTCCCTGCGGTTGCTTCGGTCCCTGCGGTTGCTTCAGTCCCTGCGGTCACTTCGATCCCTGCGGTTAGTTCAATCCCTGCGGTTGCTTCAATCTCTGCACGGTTACCGACACGCTCTGTCAGCGTGCTCACCGAAGACGGAGCGTGAGGTTGAAGCGCTCGAGGTACGCGTTGGCGTTGGGTGCCCCAGATGGCGTGGTGATGCGGAGCACCGAAACGACCCTCGGTTCGGGTTCGGGTTCGGGTTCGGGCTCTCCGGTTCGGGTTCTCCGGTTCGGGTGCCCTAAGCCGACGCACGCAGCAGCGACCCGCGCGCCGCACCGCCACCCGAGCGCGAAGCCTGATAGCTGCGAACCGCGTGCCGGGCCCGCGCCAGGTTCCGCGTGCCGGTGGCACCCGTCGTGCCAGAGGTCCGGACCGGCGTCTCCCCCTCTTCCATCGTCACCGGCTCCTGCTCGCCATTCTCGCTGGTCTTCGTACCTTGCTCGGCGGTCTTTTGCTCAGCAAGCTCGGCGCGCGCGGCCGCCTCCGTCTTCGACGCCTCGGCGGCGACGCGGCGGTCTTGGCCGCTCGGCTCCGCCGGAGCGAGGGCCGCCGCCCGCACGATGCGCATCTTCTCGATGGTCTTCTCCGGCTCGCCCGGTACGGCGCTGACATCGATGCTGACGGTGCCACCGACCGCGTAGCGCCTGCCGTCGGGTCCGGTCTGAAAGTCGTAGCGGGGGCTGCCCGCGTACTGACCACCGGCGGCGGCGTGGGCGTTTTCGTGACGACGGACCTCACCGTCGCGTGCCTTGAGCTCGCGGACCATCTCTTGGTCGGTCTCGGTGAGTTCGGTGGTGTCCTCGGACTCCTCGCCTCCCTCCGTCGTTTCGCTGGCGCCGGGCAGCCCCTTGGCCTCCGTGGGATCCTCGGCGGCGCCCTGCTCGCTCCGCGCGAGCGCCTCGGGCGAAAGCTCGACCACATCCATCGGGGCGTCGATGCCCACGAACGGGCGCTGCTCCAGCGCGGGCGCCGAGCCCGCCGAAGGAGCGTCGGCCGAACTTGGGGTCACCGGGCGCGTGTAGGCGCTCGCTCCCCCGTATGCCGACACGAACATCAGGGGTCCATCGGCCAGGTCACGCGAAATCTTGAGTGGCGGTCCTCGGACGGCCCCTCGACGGGGCGCCAGACCCAATCTCGTACTCTCCCAGCCAGCGTCGCTCCCACTGCCGGTAGGCCTCGACCAGCTCGGGAGCGCGGGCCTCGACCACCGCCGCCGCCACCACCACCGCCGCCGCTTCCAATGTCGCGTGCACGTCGGCCCCGGGCGCACCGCGCCGCGTATCCCGACGCAGCCGCGCGGCGCGGTCGGGGACGGACAGCGCGTCGGAGACCGCGTGGGTTTCCTCGTGGAGCGCCACGAACACCGCGTCGAGCACAGGTTGTCCCAGGTCGATGGCCACCCGGCGCCCAAACGCACCGGAGATGGCGCGCCCGCGGGTGCCGAGGGAGGGGCAGTGCCAGATCGCCAGCGGTGGCGCGGCGCGGCCCTCCCAGAGCGCGGCTCGCAAGGGGTCGAGGCGCGCTGCCACCTCGGCCGCGTGCGCTGGGAGCGGCGGACCAGCGCCGTCGAGGGTGTCGCGATGATCGGCGCGGAGGACCTCGAGGAGCGCCGCCGTCAAGGCGCACGCCGGCGGGTCTCGCAGCGCCGGCGACCGCTGGGTGGGGTGCTCCAACCACGCGAGGAGCCCCGCGCTGTCGTCCACGCACAGCGCCACCCCGTGCAGCCAGGTCTGCGCGGGCACCCTGCGGTAGGCCGCGAGCAACCCCGCGAGGTGGGGTGGCAAGGTGTCCTCGCGGGCGCGGCGCTCCGGTGGATCTTCGCGGGACAAGTCCGCCGCGTCCCCGGGCAGGGGCAGCCGACGCAGCGCGGCGTAGGTGGCCTCGGCGTGGGCGCGGGACTCGACCTGGATGCGGCTCATGCGGAGGAGGTCGCGGCGGCGTTGGTTCGGGGGCCGCGCTGCCGCAGCCGCGCGAGGGGGATGAGCGCGCCGCCGGGCTCGCGCACCTCGTGTCCGAGGGCCGCCGCCACGAACGGGTCGAGCTGCAGGTGCGTGCCCGAGGTGGCGAAGGCGCTCTCTTTGCATCCGCCGTGGCAGGTGGGCGCGTGCTCGCAGGTGCGGCAAAGCTCGGGGAGCAGCTGCCGAAACGCCCGCGGATACGGGTCGTCCTCGATGTCCTCCCAGGTGTCGCACTGCAGGTTGCCGAGCACGTGCGACGACAGCGGACAGCTGCGCACGTTCCCCGAGGGATCGATGGTGGTGGACTGCACGTGGGTCCCCACCGGGCAGCCCCCCATCTGCACCCACTCCAGTTGGAGGTCGCCGCGCACGCACGGCGGGATGGGGATGGCGGTGGTGACCGAGATGCCCCAGCCGAGCCCGTGCGTCTCCGCGAAGCGCAGGTCCTCGCGCACCGCGTCGATTTGGGGGAGCAGCCCCGCCACGCTGCGCACCGCGACCCCCGTGGGCGCGACGCGGTTGTAGTTGACGTGTCGGGCGCCCAGCGCCAGCGCCAGCTCCATCACCTGCGGGAACAACCCCTCGTTGCCCTGCATGGACACGAAGCACACCTGCGTGGCCACGCCGGCGTCCGCGAGCCGCAGCAGCGCGCGCACGGTGTCGTCGAAGGAGACCGCCCCCTTGAGGCGATCGTGGGTCTCAGGATCCGGGGCGAGCAAGGTGAGCTGCACCCACACGTTGCCCGCCGTGGCGAGGGTCTCCACCAGCGCGTCCGTGACGTGGCTGCCGTTGGTGATCAGCCCCACCGAGCGCACCTGGCCCGCCACGCGCGACACGATCTCCACGCTCCGCGGGTGCAGCATGGGCTCTCCGCCGGTGAGCACCACCGTGTGGGGACGGCGGGCCCGAATGGTCTCCTCGATGAGGGCGAGGTGCGCGTCGGGGCGCAGCGTCTGGCTCGCCGGGTTCTCGCAGGCGTCATCCCGCTGGCGTGAGGTGGCGTACTGGGCTTGCGGCTCCTCGGCGTCGGCGCCCCACACGTTGTAGCAGTGGGCGCAGGCGTGATCGCAGCCGCGGGTGAGCTCGAACTCCAGGCGATAGTTGTCGCCGTCCCAGGCGTGCATGGCCTCGATCTGGCGCGCACGGGCGGTCCGTGCCTGGAGGATCCGGTTGTCGCGCGCGGTCGGTGAGAGCGCGCTCGGTACGGTGGTGGGGGGGAGGTCTCGATCAGCCATGGTTGCCTCCCTCGCCGCCGGGCTCGCCGCCGTCGTGGGCCAGGCCGAGCCGCCGCGCCAGCATGGCCCGCACGTCGTCGGGGAGCGCGCCCTGTCGCAACAAACGCTGGGCCGCCGCGTCCCGCGGACTCACCGCCGGGCGCTGCCGCAGACGCGCGCCCTCCAGGCTGCCGGTGGCCGTATCGGTGCCCGTTCCAGGGTCGCCGTCGCCGTCGCCGGTGGTGGTGCCGGTGTCGTCGTCGCCGTCGCCGGTGGTGGTGCCGGAGTCGTCGTCGCCGTCGCCGGTCCCATCGCTGGAATCGTCATAGGTGTAGTTTGGAGGCTGAAGGCACGGGCCGTCGGTCCACGTATAACTCTCCGACAGACAGATCGTGATTGACTCCGTCTCAGATGTGTCTCCCATCGGTTTCTCCGGCCCACACCCCGTCTGTGGCAGCGTCATCCCCAGCGCCACAAGCATATAGTGAGGCAACTTATTTAAATCCATCGCTGTCGAGCCTATCACGCCAACCGCCGCGCCTTCATGCCCGTGGTGGCATCATTTTGTCGATCCCGAACGGGGCTGAGAACCCGAACGGGGCTGAGAACCCGAGAACCCGAGAACCCGAGAACCCTGGACCCCTCGAACCTTGGAACCGTCATGTAGGAGACGCGTAGCGTCGTCACCCCGATTTCCAAAACGGCGCTCGACTCGGCGCTTGGGTCTTGCGTGTTCCGGGATTCAGCACCCCGTCGGTCCTCCCCGGGCCTACGGGCACTCACCGAGGCTGTCGATGGTCATGCTCGCCGCCGCCGCATGACACGCGTTGCCGTAGGTCATCTTGTCGCAACCGCAGACAGGCACATAGCTTAGATCGCAACCTTGGGGGATGGCCTCACAGACACCGATGTCGTCGGGCAAGTTGCACATGCCTATCCCGTAGTTGCAGTACTGACCCCCTGGGCACGGAATGCCCGCGAACCCCCCGCACATGGAGCCCATGGAGCCACAAACGCCGTTGTAGTCCACATTGACGCCCGCTTCGGCGGCTTTGCAATCGTTGCCCCAGGTCATGCCGTCACATCCACACACCGGATCAAAGATCTCAATACAAAAATCCGGCCGTGGGACACAATTGCCCGGACCCCCGCACACGCCGAACCCGACGGCGCAGTAGTCGTCTGGAGCACAATCGGTGTTGGTGTCGCAACCGTCGCCGTCGCCGTCGCCATCACCGTCACCATCACCGTCTCCACAGGCACCGTCGGACGCCACGTTCTCGCCCACCGCGGCCGCTTCACAGTCGTTGCCGTAGGTCGCGCCATCGCAGCCACACACTGGCAACCAAACGTCCGGACATCCCATGGGACGTGGCACGCACATGCCGACACCGCCGCACACCCCCACCCCTACCCGACAATAATCCAAGGTCGCACACTGCGCGTTGTTCATGCAGGTGTCGCCGTCGCCATCGCCGTCGCCGTCGCCGTCTCCGTCTCCGTCTCCGTCTCCGTCTCCGTCTCCGTCTCCGTCTCCGTCTCCATCTCCGTCGCCGTCGCCGTCCCCGTCCCCATCCCCATCGCCATCGCCATCGCCATCGCCATCGCCGTCCCCGTCGCCGTCGCCATCGCCGTCGCCGTCGCCATCTCCATCCCCATCCCCGTCGCCGCTGGCGTCTCCCGACGAGTCCTCGTCCATTCCATCACCGCCACTCACCGTTGGATCGGCGTTCGAACAGCTCACCAACACCCCCAACCCGAGAACCCACGCAGCCGACCTATGGATACGAACTAGTCTCATTCCACCAGTATCCCACCAATGACCAAGGAGTCGCAACCACGCCGGTGAATTCCCGGCCGTCCCCAGCCCCCGGGCTCACGCCAAACCCGTTTCGACGGCCCTGGAACCGCCACACGGCTGAAGAATCAACAACAACCGACCCAGCGCCCCGTGGGAGAGTCAGCCGTTCCCCTGGCCTCGTGGGGCGGCTTGTGCAGCTCGGCTTCACGAACTACGCAAGAAGGTGCGAGCCGCAGGGGAAAAACGGACGGGATTGCGCGGTGCCTCGGTGTCGTCCGCGTGAAGACGACGCCAGCAGGCGCTGCGGGGAACAACCTCTCCTGGCACGAAAGTTGCGGCACACTCGCGCCATGACTCGACGATTGGCCTTGGTACTCCTCTCCCCGTGCCTGTGTTTGGCGCTGTCGTGTGCGGACTCCTCCGACGACACGTCCGGCGACTCCACGACCTCCGCTTCGTCGGAGGCGTCCGGCGACGGCGACGGCGACGGCGACGGCGACGGCGACCCGACCGCCACCGGCGATGGCGACGGCGACGGCGACGGCGACGGCGACGGCGACGGCGACGGCGATCTCGGAACCTGGCACCCCATCGTCAGCGATTCGATGCCACAGGGACAAGACACCTACGACTTGGCCATCACCGACGCGGGAGACTTTTATGTGGTGTACGGCGCTGGGAGCGACGGCGAATTGCACGCGCTCCACTCGAGCTCGCAGGGCCAAACCTGGAGCGCGCCATCGCAGGTCACCAATGGAGAGGCGTGGACCCACAGCCTACGGGACAAGCCCTATATCATCTCGAACGATCAAGCAGTACACGTCGTATTTCAAGATCAGCGCGCGACGGGGTTTCCGAGCGTGTTGATCCCGGTGTGGTATTCCTCAGCGCCTGGACCTGGCCTGAGTTTTGGCGCGCCAAGCGAGCCGCCCATCGACGCCGCCTACCACTGGAATCATTTCCCGCAGCTGGCGTTCATGCCCGGCGGAGAGCTGTGGTTGCAGTGGATCAGTTTTGGTCAAAGCCTCCCCAAGCAGGGGTATTTTGCCCGCGAGTCCAACGGGTTCGTACCTGAGATTTTGCCCTCCACGCAGACGCCCTGCGATTGTTGTCAGAGTGATTTCATGATCACGGACGCAGGCGACGCCATGGCGACGTGGCGAAGTGAATGGCAGAGCATGGGCGCCACACTGCGCGACCCGGTCATGTTCATCGCGCGCAATGGCGACAACGCGTTCACCGAAGAGGTCAAGATATCAGAGATTAGTTGGCAACTTAACCAGTGTCCCCAAGAAGGTGTCCAGATCGCCGAAGGTGCGGGCAAGATCCACTCCACGTGGGCCGACACCACCGACGGCACCTATAAGGTGTGGTACGCGGCGAGCGACGACGCCGGGGTGACATGGTCGCTGCAAGTGGAGGTGGCACCGTCCTTGTCCGCCCACAAGTCGCCGAACGTGGCCGCGGCCGATGACGGCACGGTGTGGATCGTCATGACCGAGGGCCTGAAGTCATGGCTCGTGGAGAAGCCGGCGGGGTCGGACACCTTCGGTGCCCCGCTCGAGCTCAACACCCCGGATGGACCGCTCATCGACCCCGTCGTCGTCAGCAACGGCACATCGACGGCCATCATCGGTCAGTGCTCGACGTCCGCTGAGCTGTGGCTGTACGTCCCCTAGGCTCCCGTGAGCGCCAGGGACCGAGGGCGACGGCAGGCCCCGCGTCGTACACAGTCGCCTCGACGCGCGCCGGGCTGGATCCTCGCGCTGTGGCTCGCGCCCTGCGATCGAGGTCGGTCCCACGGATCTGCGTGGTTCTGCCGTCTACTCGCGAACCCGATGCGTGGTCATCTTCGGCGCAGCCTCGCCCACGGGGCGATAGATCGTGGCTGCCACCGTACGCGGCCCCCCCTTGCCGGTGACGTCCAACACGAGCCGGTAGTTTAGGCCCGCGACCACTTGACTCTGGGCCGCACGGATCGAGACCAATCGGAGCTCGGAATCGTCGAGCGCACCGCGCAGCTCTCGGATCGCCACCTCTGCCGCCGCGACCACGCCCTCGGCGTCGATTTGTTTGTCGGTCCAGCCACCGGGAACCTCCTTCGCTTCCTCCAGACCCCAGCGCGCGTCGTCCGGCTGCGCCGCGTCCGTCTTCGCCTCTTCTATCTTCGCCTCTTCCGTCTTCGCCTCGTCCGTCTTCGCCGCGGGCACTGACGGTTCGGGCGCCACGTCGGAGGACTTGCATGCGAACGTGGCGGTCAACAGGATAAAAGAGCTCATCGCCGGCCAGCGCGTCATGCCGCGAGGGCGACACAGACTTATCTGAACCGGCCACGCTGAACATGTGCCCCTTTCCGAAGTCACAGCCCTGGGTCTCTCCGAGGTCCAAGATAACTCCGTCTCTGCATCGTTCTAGAATGGCAACCTGAACGACCGTGGGTCAAGGAGATTGGGGAGACGGGAGACGGAACAGCCGAACAACCGTGGGTCAGAATATCCTCCCCAAATCCAACAGACGCTGGGTCACGGAGACGAAGAGACGAGATCGAGGCGACGGGATCAAGGAGACGCCGCAGTCGCGAGCCACTCCTCCACCTCGCGCAGGCTGTCGGCCGCTGCAGGGAGGTCGTCGCGAAGGTGCTTGGCGGCGGTGCGCCCGTACTCGCGCGCGGTCTCAGCGTCGCCGCCTGTGGAGAGCAGGGACCGCGCCAGGCAAAAGTACAAGGAGCCCCAATGCTCGGCCGGCCACGTCTCTCCTTCCGAGACTTGAAGAGCTCGGCGCGCGACAGGCAGCGCCGCGGCCGGATCGCCCCGGTCGGTCAGCAGCTCCGCGATCTTTCTGAGGCGTTCGGCGTGGGCGGCGTTGTCGCGGCCCAGGGCGGCGTCGGCCATGGCCTGGGCCTGTCGAATGTCCGCCAAGGCGGCGTCCGTATCCCCGCGCGCACGCGCGATCTCAGCGCGGATCGTCAGGGCGACGGGGAGCACGTGGCCGTCGTCGGGACCGAGGATCGCTGCGAGCGTCGTGATGCAGGCGTCGACCGTCTCCCCGGCTGCGTCGAGCTGCCCGGCGCTGCGCAAAATGTTGGCGAGGTTGCATCGGGACTGCGCCACTTCGAGGCTGTCTTCGCCGTCGAGCGCCACGTACAAGTCCACAACCTCCCGGCAGATCTTGAGGGTGCCGGCCATGTCAGGCAGGGTCTCCCGCGCCGCGCACACATTGCTCAGGGCCTCGGCGTAGGTACGAGACGTCTTCCCCATGACCCGGGCGCGACTGTCCGCGACGGCCTGGAACATCTCCTCTGCCTTGGCCGCCTCGCCTACGCGGAGACGGAGCACGCCGCTGGTGGAGAGGGCCTTCATGGTGCGAGGATGATCGGGTCCGAGTTCACGGATCCAAATGGCGCGGGCCTGCTCGGAGGCCTCCCCGGCCGCCGCGAACTCGCCCTGCCCCCAACGCACGCCCGAGAGGTTGAGGAGCGGGCCCGCCTGGCTGAGGTGTCCGTCTCCGTAGCGTGCGCGCGATATGTTGAGGGCTTCCTCGAGGCGGCGCTCGGCCACGTCGAGCTGTCCGAGTTTTCTCAGGGCGCTCGCCTCCGACGTGCGCAGGTTGATCCGCAGGTCGTCGTCGTCGACGCGCTCGACGAGGGAGTCCGACAGGTCGCGCCAAAACTGCAGGCCGGCTTCGTCGCGCGCGCTGGCGAGGCTCCAGAGCATGTGGTACGAGGCGCTCGCCGCAGCGGCATCATCGCCGGATGCCAGGCCGAGATTGACCGCCTGGGTCACGGCTCGCCGGACGAGCTCGGCGTCTTCGTTGCGCGTGCCGGAGGCCGCGAGCCGAGCGCTGGCTTCCGCTTGAATGGGCGGGTAGTCGAGGGTCATGGCCGTCGCGTGAGCCGCTCGGGTGGTGGCGAGGGCCTCCGGGTAGCGACCGCCGCGAAGCTGGGCGCGGCCACGGCCCAGCTCGTCGCGGACCTCCTCCACGCGCGCGGCCACGGCGGGATCGTCGGGCGGCGCGACCCGGGCGAGCAAGCGATCGAGATCGGCGCACGCTGAGAGGTCCGTGGTGGCGCGGATCGCCTCCACGGCGCGATCCACCGTGTCCTTGCCGGGGGTCGCGAGCACCTCCAGCGTCACGGCGACATCGGTGCGCGCGCGATCCAAGCACGCGGTGCGCAGGTCGAGCAGGTGCGCAGACTGGCTCCCCTCGAGGTGGGTGGCCACGCAGCTTTGGTGGGCCTGGGCGGTCCACTCGGTCGACCAGGTGTCGAGCAGACCACTGACGCGGGAGGCGGTGTCGGCGGCGTAGGGCACGCCCGTCTCTCGCAGCGCCCGTTGGAGCGCGTCACGCTGGCCGGCTCCCCACGTGGCGGCGACCTGGGTGTCGAAGCCGGTGCAACGCGAGTCGCGGTGCTCAGCATAGATGCCCCCCGCGAGCCCAGCAGCGCAGAGCACGGCGCCGACACCACCCGCGAGCCACCGTCGTCGTCGTCCGCGGGGGTCGTCATCGAGGGTCTCGAGGAGGGCCTGCATGGAGGGGAATCGGTCGTCGGGTGATACGGCCAGTCCGCGCTCGACGATGGTGCGCACGCGACTTGGAATGCCCGCGCGGGGGAGCTCGCGCATCTTGCCCGCGCAGACGTTGAGTCCGATCTCGTGCACCGTGCTCCCCTCGAAAGGTCGCAGTCCGGCGAGGGCCTCGAACAGCACCACACAAAAGGCGAACTGGTCGGCGCGGTGATCGGAGGACAGCCCCTGGTGCTGCTCGGGGGCCATATAGGCCGGGGTCCCCATGATCGCGCCGGTGCGGGTGAGCTTGGTGGCGAGCGCTGCGCCGCTCCCCCACACGCTACGAGTGCCGCTCTCCGAGCCCATCGCTACGACGCGGGCGACGTCCCCCGCGTCGGCATCGATGGCATCCCGCGCGGCGAGACCTGGCGCCGCGATCACGGTGGCCTCGAGCGCGGCGTCGTCCTCACGGGCATCGCGTTCGCCGGCCCGCGCCAACCCGAAGTCGGCGACCCGCACGGCTCCATTGATCCCGAGCAACACGTTGTCGGGTTTGAAGTCGCGGTGCACCAACCCCGCTCGGTGTGCGGCCGCCAGCCCATGACCGGCCGCGCTCAAGATCGGCAGCACCTCGTCGAAGGGGCGGGCCCCGCGATCCATCCAGTCACCGAGAGTCTCCCCCTCCACGAACTCCATGGCCACGAAGACCGCACCCTCGTGGGTCCCCACGTCGTGCACCGCCACCACATTGCGATGGTTGAGCTTGGCCATCGCCTGCGCCTCGCGCATGAGCCGGGTCGCCCCGGCCGAGGCTGCGTCCGCGCGCCCCAGCTCCGGGCGAAGCAACTTGATAGCCACCTTGCGATCGAGGTCGTGATCGTAGGCGGCGTAGACGACCCCCATGCCGCCCGCTCCGAGCGTCTCGAGGATGACGTAGCGGCCGAGGCCATCGCCACGGGACAGCGCGAGGGGCTTCCCACTGCGCGCGGTTTCGTCGCCGGGGGCCGCCGACGGCGCTCTATCGGCGGCGACGCGGGTTACGTCTTCGAGCAATGCAGGATCTGAGGACGTCGTGCTCATCTCTCCCTCCCTACAGGCATCATCCCGACGTTCATCTTCGCACGCATCGTCGCCGCGCGGTACTCGCCCGCTCGAGGTTGTCGACCCACGGCGTCGCGACCCGCGATACGTTCGAAGTCTCCGCTAATGGCCACCGTACAACGTTCTACGGGAGAATCTCGGACGACCCTGGGGAATCTCGGACGACCCTGGGTAGAATCTCGGACGACCCCGGGTCGGGGTGACTCTCGGCATTTTCGGAAATCTCAACAGGACCGTGGGTCGGGAGACCGGAAACCGGGGGAATCTGGAATCGAGGGATCCGGGATTCACATCGCCGCGACCGCTGGCCCCGCGGTAGAATCACGAGCCACGCGAAGTCATGCCTCCTCATATCAAACGACCGATCGTGACGATCCTGGCGATGCTCGCGTTCGTCGCGTTGCACTACGTCCATCTGCCAGGCATCGCGGTCGCAAGGTTGAAAGCCGACCTTCAAGCCCCCGCGCCGCTCTTCGCCGTCGTCGGGATGCAGGCATTGATCCATGCGTTCATTGTGGTCGAGTTTGCGGCGCTCATCATTCCCCGATGGAGGGCCATGCGATTCGACGGCGGCGATGGCCGAGCTGCCTTGCGTCGAGTGAGTTATGCACTGGCGCTAATTTTCGCGTCCGTGCAAGCGTATCTCATTGTCAGATGGCTTCAAGATATCTCGGTCACACCTGGGCGCTACATCGTGAGCGCACCGCTCGCGTGGTTAAGCATCGTCGGGAGCGTGGGCGTGATCTTGCAGATCGCCTTCCACGTCCATCGGCGAGGGCTAGGCAATGGGCTGAGCGTGGCGATCCTGGCGTTCGCAATTTGCGAGTGGGTGGACCTCGAGCTGCCTCGCGAGTCGTGGTGGATCCTCGCGGCCGCGACAGGCGTCTCCATCGTTCCCGGCGTGGCGATGGTTCTGGCGCCGCGCAAAGACGTCGTATGGCCAACATGCGGCGTGGTTCCGCTGAACTTGGCGATTGGCTGGTTCGCAGCTGTCGCTTCCGTCTATGCGATGGTCGGTGAGCCGGCACCCGCCTGGACGGAGGCCGGCGACCCGAAGCAAGCGCTGCTGGCCGTGGGACTGATCGTGGTCCTCGGCGTTGTGTTGACGCGGCTGTTCCATCCTCGGACAGAGTTTCGTCCCAGCGCGACGATCCTGAAAATCGCGTCCATCGGGTCGATCGCGTTGTTGCTCGTGCTCTTCGGGCTTGAACACGCGAGCGCACGCAGCGGTGTCATTTTCTCGGCAGCCACCGTCGTGACGCTCTGCGCGATCGTTCATGATCTCGTGGTGGAGTGGCGGTTCCGGCGTCAGCACGGCGATCTTCACTGCCTTGATGAGCTTCATCATATGTACATGGTGCCCGTCGCCGCCAGGACCCTGACGGATGCGGGGATACCCGTGCTGATGCGGGGCGCCAGCCACCGCGCGCTGTTTCATTTCTTCGCCCCGTATGTCCCCGTCGAGGTCTACGTACCCGAAAGTCACGCAGACGCGGCCATGGAGGCCACGGGGGGGAATCACTGATTCCCGTCCCTGATTCCTGATTCCCGTCCCCTGATTCCCGTCCCAGGGTTCTTCAGGAACTCCCTATAGCTATCGCCCTACATCGTTCCATCGAGAAACACCAAAAGACCCTGGGTCAGGACTCCGGGGTCAGGACTCCGGCGGATCCCGGGGGATCCCTGGGTCAGGATCCCGGGATCCCGGCGCTACCCCCGCCGAAACGACCCTGGGTTCAAACGACCCTGGGTTCGGCTTTCGCCCGCAGCTCACTCGGTTTCCCGACCTAAAAACAGCCGGCCGCGTTGCCGCAGGTCAGCAGGGCCGTCCCGGCGTCGAGGTTGACCTGCGAGGTGCCCAGCGACGACGCGCAGTTGGTGAGGCAGGTGGCCGGCGCGCTCCCTTGATTGACGCACGGCCCCACGCACACGACGAGGTCCACGCACTCTGGCTCGTCGGAGCAGGCGTCCAACAGGCCCTGGCAGCTGGTCTCGGTGCATCCGACGGCACCCGCGTACGGGCTCCAGCAGTCTGGCGCGCAAGACAGTTCGTTCTCGATGGCGGCGTCACAAGTGCCATCGCCGCACACCGACCCCACGGCTCCCCCAGGGCAATCCTGCGCACAGCTCGTGGACGTCTCTGGCGGCGAACAGATCGTGTCACCACAGCTCCCGTCCACGGGCGCACAATCAAAGGCGCATGTGGACGCCTCGCCCGCGTCGCAGACCCCATCGCCGCAGGCGTCCCCGCGCTGTCCATCACCGGCCGGCCGCGCGAGCACCTGCACCGGCGCTTGGGCACCCGCGACCAGGCCGAGCGCCTCTGCCTCCGCGATTCCCGGTTCCCGGAAATAGATGATGCGGGTCGCCATCACGTGCTCGGTGCTCCCGTTCTTGGGGTCCGTGTCCGGCAAGGGTCCATCGAGCCATGCCCCGCTGGTCCCGAGGGCGCTGGCGTCCGGGGCGTCCACATTGGAGCCTGTGGCGCACTGGTTGAACGACGGATTCTGCTCGTCTGCCCAATAAAAATGGCTGAAGTCGTCGTTGAACGACACATCGAAGCCCGAGGCCATCACCAGCGACCCTTGCGGTCCCGTCACGACCTCCCACTCTTGCACCGCGGACTCATCCGCCACCTCGGATACACCGTCGATGGTCAGCCCGCCGGAGTTGAGATCGTTGGTGTAGGTCATGCCGATCGCGGCGTCGCTATAATCGAACAGATCCATGATGCCCTTGGACAACGAGTGCACCCGCAGGTGGGTGATGATGTCCTCGCGCTGGTCATAGAATTGATGCACGCGCTGGGTGAGCGGTCCGCTGTTCGCGCCCACGTACGACCGCAGGGCGCGGACAGGACCGTCTTTGTTCACCACGTATGCGCCCTCTGCGGTGGAGAAGGTCAACACATGACGACCGCACGACGACGGATCAAATCTCGCCTGATGGATATCGAGGATGTCCACGCCTGTCGCGTCACCTGCGGTGATTCGCAGCTCGTCGCTCACCCAGCGCGCGGAGAAGTGATGGCTGTAGGTGGCGCCTTGAATCGTGGAGTCTTCGGTCTGTGGCGTACAGACGCTGGTATCGCCGCCACAGTTGTATCCGTAGAGATCGTAGCCGGTCTTGTAGTCGAGCCCCCCGTCGAGAGAAAACGTGTACGACACGTAGTCTTGACCGGCGCCGGGATCGGGGGTCCCGCCGTCGCGCACAAACAGGTAGACGTAGGCCGTGCTCGACCCGTCCACGAGCTCAAGCTCTACACCGGAGCCCGCGACCACGCCCGCGGGATCCTCCCACACCCCGACGCGATCACCGGCGTCGCGCGCCATGAACACCAGCTCGTCGTCGTCGTCGAACAGTGGGTCGGTGTCAGGGCCCGTGAAGGTCTCGGTGTCCGCATAAAATAGCGCCGTCACCACCTGGTCGGTCTTGCAGGCGGGGGCGCCGGTCCAAAGACCCGAGCTCTTGCCGTAGACCTCACAAAAGTCCTGCACCACCCGCTCGTCCACCTGCACCGGGACCTGCACCCACGCCCCCGCGTCCCGGGCGAACGCCACGAGATCCCCGACGTTGTGCCCGACCATGCCAGGGAGCTGCGCGCCGAGGGCCACCACGGGATCTTCGAGCCGGTCGACCCCGCCGGGTGTGTCGCTCCCATCACCGTCTCCGTCCCCGTCCCCATCTCCGTCCCCGTCCCCGTCCCCGTCGCCGTCGGCCGACGCGGTGGCGGTGGCATCCGCGCCCACCGTCCCGAAGTTCGTGCCGTTCGGAACCGACTGGGTGCATCCGAAGAGAAAGACAAGCCCCGCTGAGGAGCCCAACGCCAAGGTCAACCTTCGTCGCGCGCGCTGATCCATAAGGCGCACATCGTATCAAACCGCGGGGCTCGCCCGCTCGCTGGTCCATGCCGCGGCTCCCAACACGCGGCTCCGACCCCCACAGCGAGCGGCACGAAGAATTCCATCCCAGGGTGCTGCCGATTTTCTCGATAGCTGCAATGCCTCGCCCCGCCGAAACAACCCTCGGTTCGGGTTTCGGTTTCGGTTTCGGTTCGGTTTCGGTTTCGGTTTCGGTTTCGCCCGGGGTTTCGGGCCGTCACTGCGCCGCGAAGAAGTCCCAGATCGCCGAGCCAGCGAACCCCGGCCAGTTGTGGCCACTCCCGCCGCCGTCTCCGTGCTCGCACCACACCACCGGGAGCCCCGCGGCGCACCCGTCGTAGGACACACACGGCGCCGGCGATACAGACGTTGTCGTGTTGGAGCACCCATTGCGCGCGAGGTGCTGGTCTCGCGCCTCGACCCCTGTAGCGAAGGGCACCACCGCATCTGTGGGATCGTGGGCGAGCCACGCGGCCACCTCGATGTTGCTGCCGCAAGGCCAATAGGACGGCCCGCCCGCGACCTCTCCGATGGCTCGAATCTCATCGCCGCGGTAACACGCGAGCGCGTTGGAGATGAAGCCGCCGAAGCTGTGCCCCGTGCTGAAGATACGGTTCAGATCGACGCAGGCGTCGTCGGAGATCTGGGTCAACAGCGCGTCGAACAGGGCCGCGTCTCCGGTGGGACCAAGATCCCAGCCCGTGTCGCCACCCACCGTCGCCTGCGGGAGGCCGTCGGGATAGATGAAGATGGCGGCGTCGTTGGCGGACTCCTCAACCCCGTAGTACGCCCGGGCGAGCGCGCCATCTCCACCTTGTCCGTGCCACGCGAAGACCACCGGATAGGGGGTGTCCGGATCGTAGCCAGCCGGCACGACCCGGATGTAGTCCCGGCTGTCACCGTTCGCGCTCACGCTGAGGTTGGATGCGCCCGCGCTCAGGGCCGCCCCACATCCAGCGGTTCCCGCCGGGTCGCCGTCGCCATCACCGTCACCGTCACCGTCACCGTCGCCGTCGCCAGAAGACGTGTCTCCGGCGGTCCCGGTCTCCTCTGCGTCGCCAGACGCGCCCGCATCCGACCCGCACGCGGCAAGAGTAGACAACAACATGCTCGACACGAACAGCCCGAGGAATCGCATGGGCGGATGGTCCCACGCTCCTTGAGGCCATGCAACACAATACCCACCCCGTCCTCCACCCGGGACCCTCGACCGCGTTTAAACGCCGCCGCGCCAGCTCTCTCTCCACTCGCAGCCACCTCCCCCCACGGGGCGCTGCCGCGGCCCTCGCTCCCTTCGTTGACGGGAACGGTCAAGTGCGCGAGAACAAAACAGATGGGTGTCACCACCGACAAGCGCGTCACGATTCACGTGGGACTCCACAAGACGGCCACCACCTTCTTGCAAGAGCGCCTGTTCCCCGCATTGCACGACGTCCGGTTCGTTCATCCCCTGCACGTGCCGCGTGACCACGACGGGCCGGTGGAGAAATTCGTCCTCGAGTGTCTGTTTCGCAACGGCGTGTGCATCGACATGGCCCGACACGCACGAGACATCTCCGCCTGGCTGGATACCGTGGAAGAGTCCCACGTCGTCCTCAGCTCCGAGGCCATGGTGGGCTTCCCCACGGAGAACCACATCAACCTGCGCCTCCTCACCGACCTCCTGAAGGAGATGTTCCCGAACGCAAAGATTTTCCTGGTCACACGGCGGCAAGACAAATGGGTGGACGCGGCTATCGCTGAGCTGTTTCGCTCGGGGCTCACCACCACGCCGGAGCGGTTCCTCAACTACCGAGCCGGCGCCTTTGATCGCTGGAATATTGGGCTGTACCACGGGCCCAATGTGGACGCCCGCGACCTGGACTGGGCGGCCTTCGATCACTATTACCGCCGCGCGTTTGGAGACGACGCCGTCCTCACCCTCCCCTTCGAGCGTTTCGTGAGCGACGCGCCCGGGTTTTTGGCGCAGTTCTTCAGCTTCTTCGACATCGATCCCTGCGAGCTCCCAGAGACCTCCGAGCGAATCAACCAGCGTTGGTCCCAGCGGGGCGTCGCGATCGCGAAGCTCGTCAATCATGTGCCCATGTCGATCCAACGGATGGTGCGCGACAAGCTCGGAAAGCGCTGGCACCCCTCGGAGGTCATGGCCCGCACGGTGGATCGGTGGATCCCCTCGAAGAAAAAGACATTCCTCAGCCCCGCCCTCGCCGAGCAGGTGTTGGCGTTGCACGCCGACTCCAACCGCGCCCTCGCCACGCGAACCGGCGAGGACTTGGGCGAGTACGGATACTATTGAGCGGTCCGCTCCTGCCCTACGGGATCATCCACCCGCACCCGACCTCAAAAAAATTCGGGTCCGCGTTGGCGTAGGCGTCCTGCCACCACAGCTGCCAGTCCGCTGCTCGGGTGGCGAAGTCCGCGACCTCCGGGTCGGCCGCGGCCGCCTGCGCCATGTAGGGGCTCTGCAAATCGAGGGTGCCGGAGGCGTTGCCGAGCCCAGGGATCCGGTTGGCGAGCCGCGGGAAGTCCTCCGCCTCCCCCCACATGTCGGCCTCAGTCACCGGACTGAGCCCCGGGAGGTAGGACCACGCCTCGATGAAGGTCATCTCGCCGGCGTCGTTAAAGGTGAACTCCTCGTAGATCGGGCATGGGGTGGTGTCTTTTTCGTACACAAAGTCCACGTAACACCGGGCGAAGGGCTGGGTCTCGAAGAACCGGCAGTCACGCGCGGAGACCGTCGAAGGATCGATGATCTTGAGCAGCGCGTTCCCTTCGATCATGGGAGCGTCACCGTACGCGGTGAGCAGGAGCCACGGCGGCCACTCCCACCGCGCCACCTGCGGGTGGTAGTCGGGCACGTTTTCTTCTGGCGCGCTGGTGTCGAGAGTGTCGAAGTAGAACTCGGCCTGCGTCACGTAATACTCCGCCGTCTGCGTCGGCGTGAGGCACGCCGCGGTCGCCCCCTCGCTGCCTTCGTTCTCGCACCCCGGCGGCGGCGCGCCACCGTCATCACCACCGCTCGTCTCGGACGCAGCGGTGTCTCCTCCTCCGTCGACGCCGCTCGCCGTGGTCGTACACCCCACGGCGACCAGCAAGGCCCAAGAACAGCACCCATGTCGGACTGTGCGAAACGAGATCGTCGGCATGGGGTGATGCTATCGCGAGGCCTCCGCGCCGTCACCCGGCGCGCGCTGCCGCGAATAAAGGGTCGCGGGGCGAGTCCGACATCCCCTTCCGGCGCGGCCGCCCTCTTCGGCGCGCGGCGACGGACATCCCGCGCCCCCGGCGATCACCACCTCGCACGCCCGCGGCGAGAGGGCGTCCGGGGGACAGGCCGGCTCCACTGTGTCCGGCCGCCACAGCCCATGAATCGCCGCCGCGGGTGAACAAAGGCGAATTCGCGCACGCTGCAGCGCGGCCGGCTAGCCGGCTTCCGTGGCCGCGCCACCCTCGTCTCTGCTCGCCAGCCGATCAAGCGCCGCCATCTCGCGCTTCGCCGCGCTCTCACGAACGGATTGACAACACAGCCCCCTGTCGCGAGCCTTCCCCGGCGTAGTTGAAAGGTAGATAGCAGCATGATCACACTCTTTGTCCCCCTCGCGACCTTAATGACCTCCCTCTCCATGAATCCAGGCGCAGGCCTCTACAAAGAATTTGTCGTCGTCGACCGCGGATCGGGCGACGAGTACTACGACACCTACGGGGTCGACCAGACCACCGATTTTGGAGGCCTTGAGCTCGGCGCCTTTTGCCCCACGGGGACCCCGCTCCTGCTCTCGGGTGGCGAAGCCAACAGCTTCCAAAACGGCAACGATGACGTGCAGAGCACCACGCTGTTTTATACGACCTTCGAGGCTGGCAACCGGCCCACCTGCCCCCTGTTTTACGGCGTCAACCTCGACTACCAAGGGCAATTCTACGATTTCACCT
>JAAZXR010000005.1 GCA_014240065.1 Myxococcales bacterium | reverse complement strand
AAGATACCATCGCGGCGCCGCTGTTATTCCAAGACCCGTCGAGGGCTACCTAAGATGCTCGTTGGACGGGCATTTTATCGCCGGTCGCCCGCTGCGGTGGCGGCGGGGCTGATCGGCTGCGAGCTGAGGGTTGGAGGGATCCACGCCCGGGTGACCGAGGTCGAGGCCTACAGCGGCCCGGAAGACTCCGCGAGTCACGCCCGCTTTGACAGACACGGTCGGAGCAAAACAATGTATGGCGACGCCGGGCGCGCCTACGTGTACTTGTGTTACGGGCTGCACCACATGGTTAACGTGGTGGCGCACGAAGACGGCGACGCGGGGGCCGTGCTCATTCGGAGCTGTGAGCTCCTGCGAGGTCACGCGCTTGTCGCGCGGCGCCGAGGCCGTCCCCCCAACCTCAACCCCGCACATCCACGCTACGCCGAAATCACACGTGACCACGATGTTCAGCATATACCTCTTTTCTCTCATCTTTGGTGCGGTGTTGATCGTCGCTTCTCTCGTTATGGGGAGCGACGGCGACGCCGATGCGAACGTCGACGTGGACACAGAGGCGTCACTCGACGGCGCCGGCGATGCGGGTCAGCAGGGTTTCGACACCGAGCACGGCGAGGCGCACGGGACCCTCGGTGGATTCGCGGGGGCGTTCTTGTCGCTGCGCTTTTGGACCTACTTCCTCTGCTTTGGAGGCCTCATCGGCACCATCTTGACCACCTTGGAGGCGGCAGACGTCACAACCACCGGCGTCACCGCGGCGTTGACCGGGCTCATCGCCGGCCAAGGGACAGTCGCGCTGTTTCGCCTCGTCGCGGCTCACACTGTGAACGACGGCCCCGGCACTCGCGCCTATGTTGGGAAATCCGGCCGCGTGCTCATCCCAGCCGCGGCCGGCGATCTCGCAAAAATCCGTGTCGAGTTTCAAGGGACCACGGTCGACTACCTCGCGAAGACGACGGACGGAGCGGCGCTCGTGGCAGACGCCGTCGTCATGATCGTCGGTTTTGAGGACGCGACCGCCCTCGTCATCGAGGAAGCCAAAGCGCTCGCGCCCACACCCAACAACGGGAGCTCCAACTAGGCGCCCCCCCTGCAACCAGGCACAACACTACAATGACACTCATGCTTCAACCTCTCCTCGCGGAATCTTCCAACGTCGTGATGGGCGCCATCGGGGCGGCCGGATCGGTGCTGGTCCTGCTCTCGTTGGCGCAGCGATTCTTGTACCTTTGCAAACCCAACGAGCTGCTCATCTTCACCGGGCGTCGGCGCGCCGAGGGCGGAGGCTCTCTGGTCATCATGGGACGCGGCGCCCACTCCTCGCCCCACGCGGGGATCGCCGGAGGCAAGGGGCACGCGTGGCGAATCCCCGTCATTGAGCGCGTAGACAAGATGGACGTGAGCACGATCTCCACCGACATCGTCGTTCAAAACGCCTACTCCGCTGGCAACATCCCCCTGCGGATTCACGCCATCGCCAACGTAAAGATCCACTCCAACCCTGCCCTCGTGCGCAACGCCATCGAGCGCTTCTTGGGCCGCAGTCGATTCGAAATTCAGGTGGTCGCCCAGCAGACCCTCGAGGGCGCGCTGCGTGAGGTGCTCGCGCAGATGACCCCCGAGGAGGTCAACGAGGACCGGCTGTCCTTCGCGGAGCACCTGATGAAGGCCGCCGCGGACGACCTCGACAAGCTCGGCCTCCAGCTCGACACGCTCAAGATCCAAAGCGTCAGCGACGAGACCGGCTACCTCGACTCCCTCGGGCGTCCCCGGGTGGCCGCCGCCCTGCGCGACGCGCAGAACGCCGAGAACCAGGCGAAGCAAGAGACGACCCAGGCGGAGGCCGCCGCGCACCAACGCGCCGAGACCTCTCGCCAATTTTCGGAGAAAGAGATCGCCAAAAAACGAAACCAGCTCACGCAGATCACGGCGGAGCTCGACGGCGAAGCGCGGGCCATCGAGGAAGAGGCGAACATGGCCGCCCAGACCGCCCGCGCCGAGGCGGAGCTCGGTCTGCAACGGGTTCGCCAGGAGCTCGAGAGCCTTCGACTCGCGGCCGAGATCACCATCCCCTCCGAGTTCGAGAAGGCCGCCGCCGAGCTGAAGGCGAAGGCAGACGCCGCCCCCACCATTGAGAATGGTGAGGCCGCCGTGAAGGTGCTCGACGTGACGGCCCAGGCGTGGAAGCGCATGGGGCCCCGGGCCAAAGAGCTGTTCGTCATCCAGAACCTCGAGGAAATCGTGGGGACGATCATCGAGAAGACCAATGACATCGAAGTACGCGAGGTGACGCTCCTCGACCGTGGAGATGGGACCAGCCTCGCGAGCTACGCGGCGGCGTTCCCTCAGACGGTCACGGCGATCCTCGACTCTCTCAACGCGACCACCGGCATCGACATCCAACAGATCGTCGGCGTGCCGCTGACGCCCACCCAGACACCCAGCGCGCCCACGACCTCGGCGCTCCCCGGAGGGATCGGACAATGAACACGCTCGCCATCATCAACACCTTCGGACTCCTAGGCGTCACCTCGACGACCCTCGGCTCCGTCTTCGGAGTCCTCAGCCTCGCCGCGGTCGCCGCGGTCCTCACGGTGAAGCGCCTGCTCTACCTGTGCCAACCCAATGAGGTCCTCATTTTCTCCGGTCGCAGACGCGTCACCGGTTCCGGCGTCGCCCGCGGCTACCGCATCGTGCGGGGTGGAAGCACCCTACGCATCCCGCTGCTAGAGACCGCAGATCGGATGGACCTCACCAATATGATCCTCGACGTGAAGGTGACCAACGCCTACTCCAAGGGCGGCATCCCGCTCACGGTTCAGGGGATCGCCAACATTAAGATCCCCGGGGGGGAGCCGCTGCTGTCGAACACCCTCGAGCGCTTCTTGGGGTCGTCCAAAGCTGACATCATGAAGACGGCACGTGAGACTCTTGAGGGGAACTTGCGCGGAGTGCTCTCTACGCTCACCCCTGAGGAGGTGAACCGAGACAAGGAGCGATTCGCCCGCCAGCTCGCCACGGAAGCGGAGCAAGACTTCAACACGCTCGGGCTCGTCCTCGACACCTTGAAGATTCAAAACGTGACCGATGACGTCGGCTACCTCGACGCCATCGGGCGCATGCGGAGCGCTCAAATTCGACGCGACGCGAAGATCGCGGAGGCCACCGCCTCGGCGGAGGCCGCGGAACAAAAATGGAAGAACACCATGGCCGCAGAGATCTCGAAGATTGAAGCGGAGGTGGAGATCGCTCGGCGCTCTCAAGAGCGACGAATCGCCGACGCGACCACCCAGCGAGGCGCCCAAATTGCGACCGAGGAGGCCGAGGTCCAGGCCCAGGTCGCCCGGGCCACGGCGAGTATCCAGACCCAGAAGGCGCGGATTGAGCAGGTGAAGCTCCAACTCCAAGCCGACGTAATCGCGCCCGCCCAGGCCAATCTTGAGCAGGCCGTCCAACGCGCGAAGGGCGAGGCCGCCCAGATCATCGAACAAGGGCAAGCGACCGCCCAGGTGCTCACGGATCTGGGTCAGACCTATCAAAGCGCGGGGAGCCAGGCGCGCGACGCCCTGCTGATGCAAAAGCTCGTCCCCGTCCTCGAGCTCCTCTCCAGCACGATCTCGTCGCTTCAAGTGGATCGCATGACCGTCCTCGGGACGGGGGGCGATGGCGCCAACGGCAAGCAGCTCGCGGAGCTTCTCGTGGACTCGAACGAGCAAGTGAAAGCCGCCACCGGCGTCGACCTCGGCCAGGCGCTGCGCGACAAGGTTGGAGCAAGCACCGCGCCCGCCGGTCGCAACTCCGGCCCGAGCGCGCCGCCGCCCCGCACATCGTAGGGCCGGCTCCGTGGCCGCATCGCCACCGAGTCGCGGGTCCACAGACCGGCCATTTTGAGCGCGAATCGACCTTGAGAGGGCGCTGGTGGCGACGTTGATGTCGTGAGGACCAACCCTCGCCGGTCCTTTCGAATCTCTGGGTGCCTGGGGTAGGCTGCCCATATGACTTTTCGAGCGATGCCCCCGGCCGCCCTGTTGTGCGGCGTATTCTCCCTCACCCTCGGTGGCTGCGGTGAATCCGTGGATGCGACGGACACCGGAACCACGGAAACCGGCGGCGCGACCGAATGTGTGCCGGGGCAGCAGCAAGGGTGTGACTGCTACGACGACCCGTCGGGCGACGGCGGGATTATGAGGACCGGCGAGAATGGAATCATGACCTGTGATGAGGATGGCTATTGGGGTGAGTGCATGATGTGCCAGCCCCTCGGCGACGGCGACGGCGACGGCGACGGCGACGGCGACGGTGACGGTGACGGTGACGGTGACGGTGACGGTGACGACTCCGTCTGTGGCGACGGCACGGTGGAGGGCGCCGAAGAATGCGACGGTTCCAACCTGAACGGCGCGACCTGCGAATCGCTCGGCTACGTCAGCGGGATGTTGCTGTGCACGCCGCAGTGCACCTACGAGACCTTCCTTTGCGTGCCCCCCACCTGCGGTGACGGCATCATCGAGGGCTTCGAAGAGTGCGACGCGCCCGAGTTCAACGGGCTCACCTGCGACGATTACGGATATATGTTTGGCAACCTCGCCTGCATCGACTGCACCATCGAGTCTTCGGGGTGTACCGACACCCTGTACGCGGTCGACTTCGAGGTCGGCTACACCCCAGAGTTTGATCTCACCGCGTCCCCCGTGTGGTGGACCATCGACACCATCGACGTCTACGAGGGCCTGCGCTGCGCAAAATCGGCCTTCACGCCCTCGGGAACCATCACCTTCGTAGATCTCACGCTCGATTTTGGAGGAGGCGCGACGCTCAATTTCTGGTATCGCACGAGCTCCGCGACGACCCACACCCTCGATCTCCTCATCGACGGCGTGGTGCAAGAGAGCTGGGGAGGAGACACTCCGTGGACCCAATACAGCGGCGCGGTCTCCGGCGGCGTTCACACGATCCGTTGGCAGTACAATAAAGAGGACTTCGCCACGGTGAGCGGTGGCGACTACGTCTCGTTCGACGCCCTGTCCATCCCCGGCGCGACCATCATCCCGTGAGCGGCGGCCGATCCGTTGGGCCGCACCGCTCGGGTGCGGGGAGGCCACGTGGTCGTGACGCTCGAATTCAGGAGACGACATGAGCCCCACTGCTGGTCCCAAGACTCCGGAGCGCTCCGCCGACGTCGCGTGTGCGTCGGGCGGCTGGATCCGAGCTGCCCGCCGTCCCCCCGGCTGGAGCCCGCCGGGACCGCAGCCTGCGGGCCACTCCGACAGGGACGAGCTGTGGCCGCGCCCGGGTGAAGACCTCTGCTATCTAACGGGGGATTTTCGCATTTTCCAACGCACCGACGGACACCGCTGGTCCCTCGACGACCTGCTCACCGGGTGGCGAGCCCTGTCTTGGGAGCCCCGGCGCCACCCTCACCGGGTCCTCGATTTGGGCTGCGGGATCGGCTCGGTGCTGATGATGCTGGCGTGGAAGTTGGAAGACGCCAGCGTCACCGGCGTGGAGGCTCAAAAACTCAGCGTCGGGCTCGCCCGCCGCTCCCTCGCGTACAACGGTCTGGAGTCCCGAGTCCGTGTGCACCACGGGGACATCCGCGACCCCAGCCTCAACCTCACCGACCACCCCTTCGACCTCATCACCGGCACCCCCCCCTACTTCCAGACGAGCGACGGCGTGGTGTCGACCATGCCTCAAAAGGGTCCGTGCCGCTTCGAAGTACGGGGTGGCGTGGAGGCGTATGCCCAGGCCACCGCCCGACACCTGGCACCCGACGGCATGTTCACGGTGTGTGAAGACGCGCGACAGGCGACGCGGGTGGAGGCGGCCCTGCGCGCCCATCGCCTCGCCGCAGTCGATCGACTCGACGTCATCGGTCGTGAGGGAAAAGAGCCCTTGTTCTCTGTGTTTCGCTGCGCGCGAGGGGAGGCTCCAGACAACTACGCCGTCGAGACGATGACGGTGCGTGATCGCCATGGCCAATGGACTCCGGCCTTCGCGGCGGTCCGTGAGATGATGGGGCTCCCCCCCAAGCTCACCGCTGGCGGCGCGGGTCGAACACCGTAGCTCGCCCCGCCACCGTCGTGAACGAGAGCCCCTGCCGCAACGCGTCGGGGTCGCGCGCGGCGTCCCAGCGCCCATGAAACAGCCACTGGGGCGGAAACTGTTCCGACTCCGCGCCCGCGTCCACAGCGATTTGGACGACCTCCGCGACGGCCGAACGCAGGGCTCCCCACTCGCTATCGTGAAGTGTCCTGGCCCCGCGCAGCGGCGACACCTTGGCCAAAAATAGGATCTCGTCCGCCATCCAATTCCCGAGTCCCGCCAGGCGCCCCTGATCCAGCAGCGCGCTCTTGATGGCGCCTCGACTCGAGGCGAGACGCACGCGGAATTCTGACACAGGGGGGAGCGCGTCGAGGACATCCGGGCCGAGTCGATTCACCGGGGCCTCCGCTCGCGGAGCATCCACAACGCGCACGCGACTCATGCGCCTCGTGGTCGACAACGCCAGCTCTGCCCCGCTAGAAAACCTCACGCGGAGCACCGCCCGCGCGGGGGGCCAAGGCGAGCTCGTCGAGGGCGGCGCGGTTTTGAGTGCCAAGGGCGCCTCTCGATTACTCGATAAAAGTCCTGTCATGCCAAAGTGAAACAAGACGCAAGGCCCACCCCTAATGACCCACCAGAGGTACTTTCCGTGCCGCGCCACGCCGCGCAGGGTCTTGTCCAAAATCGCCGCGGAGAGCGTGTTCGCGTCACATCCGTCGAACACCAGGGGATCGTCGCAGGCGACCACCTCCACCACGCGGTGTCCAACACCAGCGCGGCGCGCCACCGCTCGAAAGCGCTCCACCTCCGGCAACTCGGGCATGCCAAGAGCTTGCCATGGTTGGACCGCGCCGCTCCCTACGCATCGTCGTCGCACCCGAGCGCCTCAAACAGCCCCTCCACGTCCGCCTCGGTGAGGCTCACCTCCCCGCGCCGATCTCCGAGCACCCCCTCGGAGAGCGCTCGCTTACGTCGCTGCAGCTCCAGGATCTTGGCCTCGACCGACCCCTCAATGATGAGGTCGTAGACAAACACGGGCTTGGTCTGACCGATCCGGTAGGCGCGATCCGTCGCCTGCGCCTGCGCGGCGGGGTTCCACCACGGATCGAAGTGAATCACCGTGTCCGCGCTCACCAAGTTGAGCCCCGTGCCGGCCGCTTTCAGGCTCAACAAGAAAATATCCGCCGCGCCCCGCTCGAACGCGTCCACGAGCGACTGTCGATCCCTCGACGCGCCCGTCAACGCGAGGTAAGGGCGCCCGCGCTCCTCAAGCCTCGCGCCGATTCGGGCGAGCATGCTGGTGAACTGACTGAAGATGAGCACCCTGCGCCCCTGCGAGAGCAGCTCTGCGAGCAGGTCATCGAGCGCGTCGAGCTTCGCAGATCGAAGGTCCGGGCGGTCCGTCGTGTCCATGACCAGGCTCGGGTCACAGCACACCTGACGCAGACGAGTCAGCGCCGCGAGGATGTCGACGGTGCAGGCGGCGAGCCCCTTCTTGCGAATGACCGTCCGCACCTTGGTGTGCGCGGAGACACGGATGTGCTCGTAGAGTTCACGCTGCGCCCCGTGCACCGGCACCATCTTAACAACCTCTGTCTTCGAGGGAAGCTCTGGCGCCACGTCCCGTTTGTTGCGTCGCATGAGGTAGGGCGCGATTCGGTGTTGGAGCACCTCGAGTCGCTCGTGGTCTCCGAAGGTCTCGATGGGCGTTTGGAACGTGCGCCGAAACGCGGGCGCCCCACCGAGCAGACCGGGCACCGCGAACTCAAACAGCGCCCTCAATTCTTCAAGATTGTTCTCGATGGGCGTGCCGGTCAAACAAAGGCGCAGCGCCGCCGGCACCTTCAAAACGCAGGCGTAGGCGCGGCTGCTCGCGTTCTTGATGACCTGCGCCTCGTCGAGGATCAGCAGGCGCCATGACAGCGCGCAGATCGGATCTAGCTCCCGCGCGAGCGTGCCGTAGGTGGTCAAGACGACCTGCGCCAACCCCATCCGTCGGCGCACGCGCCCACGCCCGCCGCCGTGCAGCGTCACCACCTCAAGGTGCGGCGCGAACCGCTTCAACTCGCGACGCCAATTCCCCATGAGGCTCGTGGGCGCGACGACCAACGCCGGCTCCCGGAGGCGCCCCTCCTCGTACTCTTTGCACAGATGCGCGATGGCCTGGAGGGTCTTCCCGAGCCCCATGTCGTCCGCCAGCACCCCGCCGAGTCCGCGGGCGGCGAGCTGCTGCATCCAGGCCACGCCCGCCGCCTGATAGCCACGCAGCGTCGCCCGCAGATTCTTCGGTGCGTCGACCGCGGGCGCCACTGGGCGCGCGTGGGCCGGCCGCCCACACGCCGCGCCCGAGGCGGGGTCGTGCCAGCGCAGCTCACCCTCGCAGGCCCGCTCGAGCCGTTCGATATAGCTCGGGACCAGCGCTGGCAACGCGACCTGACCAAAGCTCGACGGGTCGAGCTCGTAGAGCTCTCGCAGCACGCCGATCAAGGCCTCGATGGTCGGCGAGGGCACGACGAGGTTTCGCGCCCCTCCCAACGGCAACGCGGTGAAGTCCGCACCGCGTGGAAACCGGATCTCGCCGCGCGCCTCTTGCAGGAGCTCTAGCAGGAGCGGGAGCAGATCGACGAAGCCTCCGTCCACCTGTACGCCGAGCTGCAGCTCGAACCATCCCGCGTCTGCGGTCGACTCGCTCAGGCAGGCGCGCCATCCGTCGCCGTCGCCGTCGCCGTCGCCGTCGCCGTCGCCGTCGCCGAGGAGGACATGGGGGTAGGTCGTGGCGCGCACCACCTCCCAACCCGACGCTCGAAGCCGCTCCACACCTCGCGCTGAGAACCAGCATCCAGCGTCGGCCTTCACGCCGTCATCCACCAGGTAGTCCACGTCGCTGTCGTGCGAGAGGACCACGTCGAGGTCGTCGCGCGCGTCGACCAACCCGAGCCCTTCCAGCATGATCCTCGCGGCGCGCTCCGCCTCGACGTCTCGGGGACCCCCGGGCTCTGCGTCGGGAGGCTCGTTGTCTGCGCTCGCCATGCGGACCGTGCCCCATGGATACTGAAACCGGAGCCGAGCGGCGGGGACCTTGAGTTCTTGATACTCCGTGGCGAGCCCATCCCCCAGGTCTCGCACGATGGCGGCCTCCACCAATTCGAGCACCGGGACGCCGAGGTTCGCGGTCGGGCGAGCGTCGTCGGGAGAATCCCTCTGGGCAGGCCTGGTCGCTTCGCTGGCTGCTGCTCCGATCATCTCTCCCATGATGCATGGCCCCGATCTGGTGTCCAGAACTGCGCAAGCGACGAATCGCCTGCGTGGGTCAGCGCCGCGCGCCCACGCCCACGACGGGCGCCCGCGAGACGAGGGCGGCAATTGCCCTCATCTCGGCGCTTCGTGGCCGGTTAGGCAGAGCCACACGCGACACACGCGGGGTCACGCTCGAACTGAATCGTCGAAAAGCCGAGGCTGAGCGCGTCAAAAATCAGCAGCCGCCCGTCCAAAGGCTCCCCAATTCCGAGCAAGATCTTGATGACCTCCGTCGCCTGGATCGTCCCGAGCATCCCGGGGAGCACCCCGAGCACCCCGGCCTCCGCGCACGACGGGGATTCCTCGTCCGCTGGGATCTTTGGGAAGAGGCAGCGATAGCACGGTCCTCGCGGCACAAAGCTCGTGACGTGGCCTTCAAATCGATGGATCGACGCGTGCACGACCGGGACACCCGCCCGTCGCGCATATCGATTCAGCACGTCTCGCGTCTCGAAGTTATCGGAGCCGTCCACGATGACCTCGTAGCCGTCCGCGACCTCGTCCACATTTTCCTCGCTCACCCTCACGTGATGTGTCACCACGTCGACGTCGGGGTTAAGCGCCCGCAGCGTCAACTCTGCCGAGGCGACCTTGGACACCCCGATCCGCTCCGTCGAATGCAGGACCTGCCGTTGCAAGTTGCTGGCCTCCACATCATCGGGGTCTGCGATGCCGAGCGTTCCAACCCCGGCCGCCGCCAGATACAGCGCGCACGGGGATCCCAGCCCTCCCGCGCCCACGCACAGCACCCGCGCGTCGAGGAGTCGCCGCTGGCCCTGCTCCCCTACCTCGGGGAGGCTCAGGTGACGCTGATAGCGTCGGTGTTGCTCTGGTC
The DNA here is from genome assembly GCA_014240065.1 of Myxococcales bacterium. GTDB lineage: Bacteria > Myxococcota_A > Polyangia > Nannocystales > Nannocystaceae > JAAZXR01. Next base: position 109,460 of record JAAZXR010000005.1, on the reverse strand, counting down.
GCAGGGCGCCGCCTCGGTGGGTCTCCCCGCCAGCCTCGCGCCACGCCGCCATCCCTCCCGCCAGCGACCGCACGTCGCGGTACCCCAGCGACAACAAGGTCTCGGCCGCGAGCAACGAGCGCGCCCCCGCCTCGCACACCACCACCACCGGACGCTCGAGGTCGGGGAGCTGTGTCGGCGCCTGCAGCTCGAGCAGCCCCCGCGGAATCCTCACGCTCCCGGGGATCGCCCCCGCCTCCACTTCATGCGGCTCTCGGACGTCGAGGATTCGCGCCCCGACGCCGCCTGCGCCGCGCTGCTCGGCGAGGGCTTGAACGGAGAGCTCTGCCACGCGTGCGCGCGCCGCCGCGAGGCGTTTGTCTAAGCTGTTCATGGGCCCGCCCTCCGTCGGTAGGTTCGCTCCCGATGGAGGCTCGTTCGTCTCGACGCTCACGCACAAACTGTTGCCGGATCTGTCCCTGTCGTCAACACCCGGCGCCTCGTAGCCTGCGTTCACCGCCCGCCCCGCGCCCCGACGGAAAACATACCCCTCGTCCGTTTTTTTGCTACGGTTCGTGGGCACAAACCAGAAGTAGACGGCCACCTCTCGGCCTCCAGCGAAGGATCCGTAAGCGCGTTGCTCGACGAACCAAGCCACACCCTCCTCGACGAACCACAAGCGCTCGAAGCGCTGCAGACGGCTCAGACGGCCCTCACCTCCCAGCTCGAACGGCGCGTTTTTGGACAACGGCCGATGATCGAGCAATTGCTCGTCGCCTTGGTCGCCCGAGGTCACGCCATGTTCGTAGGTGTCCCTGGGCTGGCGAAGACCTTGATCGTGCAGAGCCTCGCGGAGGCGACCTCCCTCGAGTTCGGGAGAATTCAGTTCACGCCCGACTTGATGCCCGCCGACATCACCGGCACCGAGGTCCTCGACGTCGATCCAGGATCGAACGAGAAGGCGTTTCGCTTCGTCCGAGGGCCGATCTTCGCTCATCTCCTCCTCGCCGATGAGATCAACCGCACCCCACCGAAGACCCAGGCCGCCTTATTGCAAGCGATGCAAGAAGGCCGGGTTCACGCCGGCGGCAAAGCGCACCAGCTCCCGCAGCCGTTCCACGTATTCGCCACCCGAAACCCGATCGAACAAGAGGGCACCTACCCCCTCCCCGAGGCCCAGCTCGATCGTTTCATGCTCGAAATCGAGGTCCGCTACCCCGAGCGCAGCGATGAGGAACGCATCATCACGCTCGACCATCGTCGCCCCGCCGCGGTCGACGCCGTCCTCGACGCCGCGCAGCTTCAACGGTTTCAGAACCTCGCCGCGCGACTCCCGGTCCCCGAGTCCGTGGTCGCCGCGGTGGTGACGCTGGTGCGGGCGAGTCGGCCGGCGGAGGGCGAGTGTCCAGCGCACCTTCGCGAGATGATCCGATGGGGTGCCGGGCCTCGCGCCGGTCAGCAGTTGATCGCGGCGTCAAGGGCGCGCGCCGCGCTTCAAGGGCGCGCGTGCGTGGTCGTGGAGGATGTCCATGAGCTCGCGCTCCCGGTCCTCGCCCACCGAATCATCCCCAGCTTTGCGGCGGAATCCCGCGGAGTCTCCGCCCGAGAGATCATCGCAGAGCTCCGCGCGGGGCTCACCACCTAAAGTCGCCCACACGATGTCCTTGTCGCCCGAAGTCCTCCAGTTTCTGCACCGACAGACACTCCGTGACGCGGGACGGGTACGCGGCGGCACCATCGGTAGGCATCGCGCGAACAGCCGGTCCCAGGGCCGTGACTTTCTTGAGTATCGCTCGTACGCCCCCGGAGACGACTTCCGTGACATCGACTGGCGCACCTCGGGCAGGGTCGACAGGGTCGTCGTTCGACAAACCGAGGGAGAGCGACGCCTCGGGCTGATGGTCGCGCTGGACGCCAGCGGCGCCATGAACTACGGCGAGGGCGACACGAACCGCTGGCGATACGCGCGGCGAGTCGTCGAGGCCCTCGGCTGGCTCGCGCACCGCCAATCAGACGCCCTCGGAATCCTCGCGGGGTGTGACGCGGGCCTCCGCGAGGTCGCGCTGCCGGTCTCTGGCCGCTTCACCGACCCGCTGCAACTTGAGTCGCGACTCTCTGAGCTTCAGCCCTCCGGTCTTTGCCCGTGGGGGATGCTGCTAGCATCCGTGCGCCAGCGGACCCAAAATCGAGGCGTCGTCCTCGTGATCAGCGACCTCCTCGATCTCTCGCAGACCCTCGACGACAACCCCACCGCGGCCGCTCAGGCGATGGTGTCCTCCCTGGCAGAGTTGATGGCCGTCGGCCACCACGTCGTGCTCCTCCAGCTCGTCCACCCCGACGAGCTGGAGTTCCCGTGGACGGACACGGCGCAGGTGCGGTTCGAGTGCAACAGAGACATGAGGCCCACCATAGAAACCGACGCGCGGGCGCTGCGGGACGTGTACATGTCCGCGCTGGCCGACTACCTTCGCGACCTTGATACGGCCGCAGCCCGGGGCCGAGTCCCGCTGTTGCGCGCTCGCACCGACGCGCCGCTCGTCTCGACCTTGGCGGGTCTCCTCGACGCGCTCGCAGGGCAGGTCCCAACCGTCGGGGGTGGAATCGATCCCTCGATCCGGGCGGTGCCCTCGTGAATTTCCTAGGGCCCGCGCTCTTGACCGGACTGGTCGCGCTGGCGCTCCCCGTGATCGCGCACCTCTTCGGCCGGAGAAAACCCCGCGTCGTCCGGTTCGCAGCAGTTCGCCTGATCGAGCAATTCCCGCCCGCGCGAGCGCGCCAGCGGACCCTTCAAGACCTCCCCTTGCTCGTCGTTCGGCTCCTCATCCTCGCCGCGGTCGTCCTCGCCTTCGCCCAACCGTACCGAACAGAGCAGCGCCTCATCGAGGTCTACGGCCAGGCACACGACGCGATCATCATGCTGGACATCTCCGCCAGCACCAACCTCAAAGACGGCGACACTCGGGTGTCACAACGCGTCGAGCGCAGCGCGCGTGAGGTGGTGAGCGCCCTGCCCCCCGGATCCCGACTCGGCTTCGCTACCTCCGCGGCGTGGGGACCGTCGGCCGGCCTCGACGAGGCCACCTACGAGCAGTTCCTCGCGTCCCTCGACCGCTTCCGCGACGGCGCCGCCCTGTGGACGGACGCGACCCCCATGAACGAGGCGGTCGCCGCAGCCGCGCCGCTGTTCGGGGAGGTCTCCACCGGTGACCGACCGCGCGTGATCTACGTCATCGGAGACCTCACTCGCGCCGGGCTCCACGCCGCCACCAGCTCGCTGGGTCCTCAAATAGACGTGGTCTTGATCCCCGTCGAGTCGAGCGCCCCTCTTGGCGGACATGTGGCGATCGAGGGCCTGTCCATCTCATCCGCCACGAACGGAGGCGACGGTGAGGGCGTCCGGCTGATCGCGTCGGTGCGGCGAAGGGGCGGCGCCGAACCGGAGCCCTGCTCCGTGGAGTTAAGGCTCGACGGAGCGCTCGTGGCGCGAGGCGAAGCGATCCTCGATCCCGACGGCGCGGGAGAGATCGAGTTCTCTGCGGCCCGACCCACCGAGGGTCCGCGCGCGATCGAGGTGCGGCTCGCGCGATCCGATGATCCCTTGCCCCATGACGACGCGCTCTACGCCTGGCTCCGTCCCACCTCTCGCGTGCGGGTGCGCATCGTGAACGGCGCCCCGAGCGGTGACAGAATCAGCGATGAGATTTTCTTCCTCACGACCGCCCTCGGGACGCTCGAAGACACGCTACAAATCTCCGCCTCGATCATCTCACCCGACCAGCTCGCCGCCTACGAAGAGGAGGCGAAGACCGGCGCAGACCCGCTTAAAAACACAGATCTCCTGGTGCTGGCGAACACGCCCGCTCCAGGTGACGCGGTCGCCGCCCTGCTCACCTCCTATGTGGAGCGTGGTGGGGCGCTCTTGATCTCGAGCGGCGACCGCGTAGACGCGGCGGGATACAACCGAGCGCTTGGCGCGATCCTCCCCCACGCGTTGCGCGGCGCCCAGCAAGTCGGGACCCTGCCTGGACAGGCGGCCCGGAGGCTCGAATCGCTCGAGCCCCCCAACCTCTCGCACCCGCTGTTCAAAGTTCGCGAGAGCGCGCTGCCCATGCCCGCGCTCGGTGGTGTACGCGCCGAGCGTGTGATGCTGCTCGAGCCCGACCTGCGAGGCGAAGCGGCGGTCGCCCTGTCGTACGAGCGAGGCGCCCCCGTCCTCGTCACGCGAGAGGTGGGAGCGGGACGTGTCGCGCTCTTGACCACCACCATCGACCGTGACTGGAGCAGCCTCGCCCTCGATCCGGGCTTCGTCCCGCTGATCGAGCGACTCATCCGATGGATGTGTGAGGCCCAGATTAACCTGGCGCAGGCGGCCCCCGTGTTCGCCGGAGAGCCGTGGCAGGCAGGCTCCCTCACCGAAGCTGCGCCCAGGATAGCGGGCCTCAACGAGCGCGCGCTCACTGTGGCGAGATCACATGACGGGTTCATCTCGCACGACACCTACACGCCTGGCCTGTACGTAGTGCGCGCAGGCGAGCTTAACCAGGCTCCCCTCCAACGATTCTCAATTCGTACAAACCCGAGCGAATCGGAGACCTCGACGTCCCCGCTGCCCGACGCGGCTCAACCGCCCGCAGACGCGACACCTACCGCCGAATATGAGCACCGGATCCCGCTGTGGAGGACGTTCGCGCTCCTCGCCCTCTTGCTCATCGGCATGGAGACCGGCCTACGCGTCTGGACCGCGCGGCGTCCTTGACGCCGCCTGCTCGCTCGCGCGTTTCGCCAACGCCTCGTGCTGCTCCCAGGGCGGTCCCTCGAGGGCGTGGGGATCTAAAATGAGCGCCCCTGGGTCCCGGACCCACGTGGCCTTGAACGCTCGCACCCTCGCGACCGCCGATTCCACGAGCGCGTCGGGCAGCCGCTCCAACCGGCCGATCATCTCCGCCCGGAGATCGGCATGTTTGCAGGCGAGCAACACATCGACGCCGGCGCGAAGTGGCTCCTCCGTCCGCTCTTGTACGGTGAAGTGCTTGGCCACGGCGCCCATCTCAAGATCGTCGGTGAACAACAGGCCGGAGAACCCAACCTCCTCGCGGACGAGGTGCAATACGTCGGGGCTCATGGTCGCTGGTCGCTTGTCGTCGATCGCGGAGAACAACACGTGGGCGGTCATCATGGAGGCGACGCCCGCCTTGGCCGCCGCAGCGAACGGCGGGAGCTCCACCCGCCGGAGGCGTTCGAGTCCGTGCGAGAGCCGCGGGAGGTCGAGGTGGCTGTCCATGTCGGTGTCGCCGTGACCAGGGAGATGTTTCGCACACCCGGCGACGCCCCCCGACTGCATCCCCTCGATCATCGCCGTGGCGCACGCGCCGACGCTCACGCTGTCGGCCGCGAAGCTGCGGTCTCCGATCACCGGATTGTCAGGGTTCGAGTCCACGTCCACGCAGGGCGCGAAGTTGAGGTTGAACCCCTCCCGCACCAGCTCGCGCGCCAAGGCGCGCCCCATCTGCGCCGTGAGTTCAAGGTCTCCGGCGTCTCCAAAGCTCCGCATGGGAGGCCATCGCGTCCACGGCTCGCGGAGCCGCTGCACCCGGCCCCCCTCTTGATCGACGCCGATGATCAGCGGCGCGTCTGCCGGAGCGAGCCCCACGAGCGCGTCGGTGAGCGCCCGCAGCTGCGTCGGTGTCTCGATATTTCGCGCGAACAAAATGACGCCGCCGACTTGGCCGGCACGAATCTGCGCCGCGAGATCATCAGGGATGGTCGTGCCTTCAAATCCGACGACCATGCACTGTCCAGGGTGCCACGCGCTCGACATGCTGAGCAGCGTACCCCGAGTCGCGCAGGGTGGACACTCGGCGCCGAACGCATGTGATGGGGCTGCGCGCTCGCCATCCTCGCTCCGCGCGGCCCTCCCCCCACGCGATCTCTCCAGTCGGCAGATGTGGCCCTCGTTCCCCGAATCACGCGCCCTATGGGCTAGTTGACGGCATTAGGTGGCGTTGTTAGCGTCCACCGCCCCCATGAATGTCTCAAGGCAACTGCGGCCTCGCTCTCTCGCGCTGTACGGCGCGACCTCCCTTTGCATGCTCTTGCTCGCAACGCCGGGGAGCGCTGCCGCGGCCCAGCCCCCCATCGGCGCCGGCCCAACGGGTGGACCTGGTGGCCCGACCCAGGCTGGCAAAGACGAGAAAGACGGTCCCGCGGAAGCCGCCCCCAAAGACGACGCGGCCCTCGCCCCCGTTCAAGAGATCCCCGCGCGCCCCGCCCGCATCCGCCGCCTGCAGTTCTTTGAGGCGCACGGCTATATTCGCATGCGCGCCGACTATTTCCACCGGCTCGACATGGGGTTGTATCCCAACAACCCGGCCGCCAACGACCTCAATAACAAGTTCTTCCCCCCTCCAGCGGAGACCGCCGAGTCCGACGGGAGCGGGTCGCTCACCGGCAACCAAGCCTCGTGTCTGACCCAGCTCAACGCCATCGGGGTCAGCGCCCAAAACATCCAGAAGCGCTGCGCGCGTCGCAATGGGTTTGGCAGCGCGAACATGCGCCTGCGTATTCGGCCCACGCTCCACGTTACGGATACGGTCAAGGTGCACGCCACCATCGACGCGCTCGACAACCTGGTGCTGGGGAGCACCCCCGACAGCGTCGCTTGGTCGAACCCGTGGGCCCCCATCGACCTCTACACCCGCACCCAGACCCCGCCGAGCGCGGGGATCAACTCGTTTTCGGACAGCCTGATGGTCAAGGAGGCCTACGGCCACATCCGCTTTGGCTGGGGGCTCGACGTCAAGTTTGGCCGCATGTTCAACCATTGGGGCATGGGCCTGCTGTACAACGATGGCAACGGCTACGACCGTCTTGAGGCCGGGGACATCGTCCGCCAGCTCGACCAAGACTTCGGCGACTCCATCGACACGGTCAAGCTCTCGTACGAGGTGGGCCGGGACCCTCGCACCTCCCACGTCTTGAGCGTGTCCTACGATTGGGCCGCGAGCGGGCCGACCACGGCGCAGCTCTTGGGGCCCTCCTGGTCCTCCGGCGGGGTGGTCGGGCAAGATTTCAGCGCAGAGAAGTTCGACAACGTCTACCAGTTCAGCGTCTCAGCCCTGCGTCGCGACAACCCAAACATGCTCCGCCGAAAGCTGTCGCTCGACATCCCGGTGGTCAACTACGGGGTCGCCACCTGGCTTCGATTCCAGACCTTGGACGCCGCGATGGGGGCCCCTGGCGTGGGCGACGGCCTCGCGCCGGGACAGCCAGTGCCGCCGGAGTACTACGACGGCCTCGGCAGCCTCGGCGATCCCATCAGCAACGGGCTCGTGGACGAGGACGGCAACACGGGGCTCGCGCGCTACGCCAACTCCCTCGTCCACCGCCGCGCCTTCGTCGCCTCCCCCGATCTCTGGTTGCGCGTCAATTGGCGCACCATGAGGATCGAGCTGGAGGCCGCCGGTAACTTCGGCTACTTCCATGGCCGCGACCTCTCGGAAGATCCAGCCAGCATCAACTACGACCTCGCGGTCGCGTCGGAGCGCAACACCATCGCCAACGGCGGCTACGCCCTCGAATTCAAGTACGGGCTGTTCGATGACAAGTTCCACCTCGGGCTCGATCAGGGCTTCGCGTCCGGTGACAGCTCCGCAAGCGCCGGCGGCAACCCGCAGGTCCCGTTCGTCCAAGAGCAATTCGCGCTCGGCAGCGGATCCAACAACACCTTCCGATTCAACCCGGCGTACGTCCAAGATCTGCTGATGTTCCGCGAGCTGCTAGGGACCGCCGCCAACGCGGCGTACTTCAAGGCGTGGCTCGCCTACTACTTCTTCCAGAAGAACTTCAGCGCGCGCGCTGATCTTCAGTACGCGCTGGCCCACCAACGAGCCGCCACACCCGGGAACAAGCTGAACTACGGCTTCGAAATTGACGCGGCGCTGCGCTACCACGACACCCGAGAGCCGATCTTCGTGCAATTTCAATATGGTGTGCTGTTTCCGTTCGGGGCGTTCAATCGCCCGCCATCGCAATACGACGTCGCCGGTGACGGCGACGCGCGGGCGGTGCAGACCGTCCAAGCCCAAATCGGAATTAAGTTCTAGGGCGGGTCATCGTGCGCAATGATCCGTCGTGAGCGGCGACTGTGTTGAGTGATGGCCAAGAAAGTGAAATCTAGCTGGACGTGCACCGAGTGCGGGAACACCACCGGCGGTTGGTTCGGCCGCTGCACGAGCTGTGGCGCGTGGAACACCATCGTCGAGCGGACAGACGCCCCCTCCGCCCCGGACCGCGTCGTGTTGAGTCAGGGAGATGACGTCGGGAGGGTCTTCAGGTCCACCCACGCGGAGGACGAGACGAAGACCAAGCCGCGGCGCACAACCTCCATCCGGGAGCTCGATCGGGTCCTCGGCGGCGGGCTCGTCCACGGCTCGGTCGTGCTGGTGGGGGGCCCCCCGGGCATCGGCAAGAGCACCCTGCTGCTCCAAGCCTGCGCCGGTCTCGCCGCCGGCGACGCGACTGTGCTGTACGCGAGCGGCGAAGAGTCGGTCAGTCAAATCGCCGACCGGGCCAGCCGCCTCGGCGCCAAGCACGAGCGCCTCTTGCTCCTCGCCGAGACGCGAGTGGAATCGATCGTCGAGGCCACCAAATCCCACGCGCCGGACGTGCTCATCATCGATTCGGTGCAGACCATCTACTCCGATCTCACGGAGGGGCTGCCCGGAAACGTCGGCCAGATCCGCGCCGTGACCGCGCAGTTGATCTCCTACGCCAAGAGCTCAGGGGTCCCCGTCATCATGGTCGGTCACGTCACCAAGGACGGGCAGCTCGCCGGACCCCGACTCCTTGAGCACATGGTCGACGCGGTGCTGTCCTTTGACGGCGACGAGGCGCGCGCGCTCCGGATGCTGCGCGCGACCAAGAATCGCTTTGGGTCCACGCAAGAGCTCGGAGTCTTCGAGATGACCGGCGACGGGCTCTCACCCATCGAGAATCCATCGGAGGCGTTCTTGACCCAGCGCGACAACGCCGCCACCGGCGCGTGCGTGACCAGCACCTTGGAAGGGAGCCGTCCGCTGCTCCTCGAGGTGCAAGCCCTCCTGGGTCCGAGCCCCGGAGGATCCCCGCGCCGCACCTGCGTGGGAGCAGATCCCGCCCGGCTGGCCATGCTCCTCGCCGTGCTCGACCGGCACGCGGGCCTGTTCGCTGTGGACCAAGACGTCTTCGTCAATGTCGCGGGCGGCCTCAAGCTCACCGAGCCCGCCGCAGATCTGGCGGTGCTGCTGGCCGTCGCGAGCAGCCACAAGCGCGCCCCCCTCCCCGCCGACTTGGTCGCCCTCGGCGAGGTTGGCCTCACCGGTGAGCTGCGCGCCGTCCCGCGCGTGGAGGCCCGCATGGCCGAGAGCCATCGCCTCGGCTACTCCACCCTGCTGGTGCCGCATGCCCGCAAGCGCCCCAAGGCCCCCAAGGGCGTCCGGCTCGTGGTCTGCCGGACGGTCGCCGAGGCGCTCGACGCCGCGTTTGACTGACGCTGCGCTCCCCCAGGTCTCGGCGCACGCGCCCCGTACGCCGCCCTCGCCCGCGATCCCTCCCCGCCTCTGTCATACTCTGCGCATGCGTCCCGCGAGGCTCTCCATATGTGGCTTGGTGTTGCTGTGCTCGTGTGTCCAGCCGAAAGACCTCGGCGGCGCGGAGGGCCGCTCGTGGCGACGAGGCGAGACTCACACCGTCGACGGTTGCACCGTCACGCTCACGAATGGGTGGCTCGCGGAGTCCGACGGTTGGACGGGCGCCCTGTACTTCGACGTCGCGAACGAAGGTGATTCCACGACCCCGTGCGCTGTGGTCGGTGCGCTCGTTGGCGCGAGCATCGAGCCCGTCAGCGTCACATCGAAATCGAATATCCTCAACGCGGGGGAGCGACGGACCTGGTCCCTGCAATTTGAGTCCCCGGCCCTCGCAGATATCGCTGCCGATGGCGCGTGGCTGTATGCGGGGATCCGCGGGAGCGACCCCCGCTCCGAGACCGGCTTTCGCGTCCACGAACTCCCGACCGAGTTCGATTTTGACTACGAATGATCGTTCGCGCGACGCCGCGACGACCGCGGCGCCACGCGCATACGACGATCTTCGACCTCAGGCCCGAGCTCTGCCGCGACGAGACGCGCCGTTACTCGCGCCATTTTTCTTCGACTTGCTCGGCGCCTCCGCGTCTGCCGGCGCGGCGGTCTTCGTCGCCTCCGCTGCGCCATCTGCGGGTGCTCCCGCCACTTCCCGCGGGATGTCGTTGGCCTTGAGCACCTCCGCCTCGATCGAGCGGCAGATCTCGGGATTCGCCTTCAAGAAGAGTTTGGCGTTCTCGCGCCCTTGGCCGATCCGATCCCCGCGATAGCTCAACCACGCGCCCGCCTTGTCGACGACCTTCGCGGCCACCCCTAGATCGATGAGCATGCCCTCACGCGAGATCCCCTCGCCGTAGGTGATGTCGAATTCCACTTCTCGGAACGGCGGCGCCATCTTGTTCTTCACGACCTTCACGCGCGTGCGGTTGCCACCCACCTTGTCGGTGGTCTTGATGGCCCCGATCCGCCGAATGTCGAGACGCACAGAGGAGTAGAACTTCAGCGCGTTCCCACCGGTCGTCGTCTCTGGACTCCCGAACATGACCCCGATCTTCATCCGAAGCTGGTTGATAAAGATCACCATGCAATTGCTCCGTGAAATCGAGCCCGTCAGCTTCCGCAGGGCCTGACTCATCAAGCGTGCCTGCAACCCGACGTGGTGATCGCCCATATCGCCCTCAAGCTCGGCTTTCGGAGTGAGCGCCGCGACAGAATCGATCACGACCACGTCGATGGCGCCCGAGCGCACGAGCATGTCGCAGATCTCCAGCGCCTGCTCACCGTAGTCTGGTTGCGAGATGAGGAGATCATCGGTGCGAACGCCCAGCTTGCGCGCGTATCCCACGTCGAGCGCGTGCTCGGCGTCGATGAACGCGCACACGCCTCCCTGCTTTTGAGCCTCGGCGATGGCGTGCAAGGTGAGCGTCGTCTTGCCTGAGCTCTCTGGACCGTAGACCTCAATGATCCGTCCTCGCGGCAACCCTCCGATCCCAAGCGCGATGTCGAGTCCGAGGCAGCCTGTCGGCACCACGGGGACGTCTTGGCCTGGAATCTTGCCGTCGGCGCCGAGGCGCATGATGGACCCTTTTCCAAATTGTTTTTCGATGGTGGAGAGCGCCAGATCGATGGCGGCCTCTCGCTGCTTCAGATGATTCGCTGCGTTTTTTGACATGATTGTTCTCCTTCGTGCTGAGCTAGATTCGTCCCGTGAATTTCGTATCGGCGTCTTCAACGCGAGCGACGCCCCGCTCGATGAGTGAATCCCACACCATTCGAAGCGCCCCGTAGGAGGCCGCCTTGATGACGCGGGCGCGACTTCCGGGGAGCTGCAACGCCCGATGCGTCGTGACCTCCCCATCACTCGTCGCGAAGTGAACGGTGCCCACGGCGCCGCCAGATCCATCGTCAGACGGCCCCGCGAGCCCTGTGACCGCGACCCCAATATCGGCGCCCGTGCGACGACACACCCCCTGCGCCATCGCGCGAGCGGTCGCCTCGCTGACAGCGCCATGCGCTCGTAATGTCGCCTCGCTCACATCGAGGAGCGACCGCTTAAGCTGGTTCGAATACGCGACGATGGAGCCGAGGACGCTGTCGGACGCGCCGGGCACCGCGGTCAAAAGCGCCCCCACTTGACCGCCTGTACACGACTCCGCCGCGGCCACCGTCAAGTTGGCCTGCCGCAGCGCCCCGAGCACCCGCTCTTCGATCGTCGCGGTCCCGATCCCGTACAGCGAGCGACCGAGGGCCTCGCGCATCAACGCGTCGGCCCCGGCGAGCATCGCCGAGGTCGGAGAATGCCCGCTGGAATCGAGCGCGCCTTGCAAGGCGATCCACACCTCGGGCACGTGGGCCCGGTACTGAACGCGCGCCGTGCCCCGCGGCAACCCTCCGATGAAGGACTCGAGCGCGCCACCGATCCGATGCTGCACCGCAGACTCACCCAGCCCGAGCACTCGATACAGCCGACGCGACGCCGGCTCACGATGGCCGATCCGCGCAGAGATCTGCGGTATGACCTGCTCTCGAAACATCCTCCGCAGCTCCGTGGGGACGCCCGGCATGCACACCACCAAGCTCCCCGCCCCGGCCGACGTTGGCAGCGCGAATCCGGGCGCGGTCCCGATGGGGTTCTCCAGCATGGCCGCACCCGCCGGGAGATCCGCCTGCTTGAGATTGGCCGCGACTAGCTCGCGACCGCGACGCTCAAAAAACGCGCGAAGCTGCGCCTCGGCCCGCTCACATCGCACCAATGAACTCCCGAACGCCGCGGCGACCGACTCGCTCGTAAGATCGTCTGTCGTCGGACCTAGGCCTCCACTGATCAAGACCAATTCGGCGAGCCCGACCGCCTTTTGCACCACCTCGCTGATGATGCTGACGTCGTCCGCGACGCTCTCGTGCAGCACCACATCAAAGCCGAGCGAGGTCGCTTGCTCCGACAAATATGCGGCGTTCGTGTTGATGATATCGCCCCGCAAGATTTCGTCGCCCACGGTCAGCACCACGGCCCTTCGCGGCTCCGCGGAGGTCGACACCTCCGGCGGAACCACCGGCTCCCCGCTCTGCGCTTCGCGCACGCTGACTCGATTCATGGACACCATCCTGCACGCCGAGCTGCCCGTCGGTCATCTTGTGTCCCGCGGTACTCGACGGGCGGGTCTTGACTGAAAAGGATGGAAATCATCGTGATTGCAGGTACTTTGCCTCTGCACTGAGCATCTGTCAAGTACCCAGAGATTCTCGTGATCTGTCTGGGAGCAGGTGCGATCTCGCGGGGGACTCGCCGGGTGCCGGCGGCGATCAAGATCGCAACAACGCGGCCTTTCGAAGCCCAATTCAACCGCATCATGCGCTAGAGTCACCAACTGTGCGAATCCGCTACGCGGCAAAAACAGACGTGGGAATGAAGCGATCCCACAACGAGGATCACTTCGCCCTCATCGAAGACGAGCAGCTATTTCTCGTCGCCGACGGCATGGGCGGGCATGCCTGTGGCGAGGTCGCGAGCCAGCTCTCCGCCGAGGTGATCGGTGAGTTTTTTGAGCGCTCCAAAGACCAAGACGCGACCTGGCCCTTCCGGTACGACCACAACCTCACATATATCGAGAATCGCTTCGCGGCCTCCGTACGCCTCGCCAACTCGCGGATCTATCAAAAGTCGCAGTCCGATCCGACCCTTCGAGGCATGGGCACGACCATCGTCGGCTGTCTGCTCAAGAACAAAACGTTGTACGTGGCCCACGTCGGCGACTCCCGTTGTTACCGAATCTCCAGCGAAGGCATCGAACAGCTGACCCGCGATCACTCCCTGCTCGAGGACTACAAAGAGGCCCGCCCGGAGATGACCGAGGAGGAAGAGCGCAACTTCCCCCACAAGAACGTGATCACGCGCGCCCTCGGCATGCGAGACGAGGTCGTGGTGGACATCAACAAGTTCGAGATCGAAGATGGCGATCGCTTCGTCGTCTGCTCCGACGGCCTCTCGGGCATGATCTCCGACGACGAGATCCGCCGAATCTCGACCGACGGAGACGCGCTCGATAGAAACGTAGACGCCCTCATCGGGCTCGCCAACGACAACGGTGGCACCGACAACATCACCGCGGTGCTCATCGAGTGTCGCGTCTAGGTCTAGATGAGCGCTCGATGACGGGATGCCCTCGGAGGGCCGGCGTCCGGGCGTGCTCGCCGCCGCTGCGCGTCCACCGGCCCAGCCAGCCGCGACGTTGAGGCCTAAACCCCCCGCCGCTAGCCATCGGGTCCGGGGGGCGCTACACATGGCTCGCCATGTCCTCTCCGACGCCACCCCGCGCTGACAGCAGGCTCCCACGGTGGACACCTGAAGATTTGGCGCGCGCGAAGCGGGACCTCGTCGAGCGCCCGGATCACGTGCGAGATGTGGTGGTCGTAGGCGCTGGGATCACTGGGGCGGGGGTCGCCCGAGACGCCGCCATGAGGGGGCTCGACACCTTGCTCATCGACGCCAGCGATCTCGCCTACGGGACGAGCAGTCGCTCGAGCCGCCTCATTCACGGCGGCGTCCGCTATCTCGAGCAAGGAGAAATCGGGTTGGTCTTCGAGGCGCTCCGCGAGCGAACGCGGCTGTACACCCTCGCCCCCCACCTCGTGCGTCGCGCCACCTTCGTCTTCCCGTCCTTCGCCGAAGACCGACTGCAACCTTGGAAGCTCTCCTTGGGCCTCTCGCTCTACGACCTGCTGGGGCTGTACCAAAGCCCCCGACACCGGCGCTTGTCCCCTCGCCGCGCACGGGAGCTTGAGCCCCTGCTGCGTGGCGACGGGCTGCGTGGCGCGGTGGCGTACGAGGACGCGATCACAGACGACGCCCGGCTCACCCTCGCGACGATCCAGAGCGCGCGAGCGAGCGGCGCGGACGTGCTGACCTACGAACCCGTGGACTCCCTCGCTCGCGCCGACGGGATCCACGTCGTGACCCTGCGCGACGGGACGCTCATCAAGAGCCGCGCCGTCGTCCTCGCCACGGGCCCCTGGACAGGCTCCCGGCTCCTGGGATCGGCGGGCGACGAGCTCCTCACCCTCTCCAAGGGGGTCCACCTGGTCGTCCCGGCGTCCAGCGTCCCAGTCGCGGCCCCCGTGGTGATCCAAGTCCCGGGCCAGCGTCGGATCCTGTTCGCGATCCCTTGGGGTGCGCGCACCTACCTCGGGACCACCGATTCCGCTTACGAGGGCGACCCCGGCGCGGCCGGCGTCACCGAGGGCGACGAGGAGGAGGTGCTCGCCCTGGTGCGCAGGGTGCTCCCGGGCGCGACGCAGACCTCGCAGGTGCTCAGCGCGTGGTCTGGCGTGCGGCCGCTGGTGGCCGGGAAGCGCCGGGGCAACACGGTCGAGCTGGCGCGCACCCATCGGATCGTAGAAAATGATGACGGGGTGCTGGCCATCGTCGGGGGCAAGCTCACCACGTATCGCGCCATGGCGGAGGACGTCGTCGATCGCGTAGTGAGCGTGCTCGCGCGACGAGGGATGGAGACGGTCACGCCGGCGCGTCGATGCACCACGCACCAACACCCGCTGATCCCCACCGACGAGGCACCACATCCCGACGCCGACTCCGAGGTCGGGCGCGCCCTCGCGCGACGGCACGGCGCCACGGCGCAGGTCATGCTCCGCGCGATCGACGACGCGCCGGCGCTCGCCGAGAAACTCGTCGACGACCTCCCCTACCGCTGGGTAGAGGTCCAGCACGCCGTCGACTACGAGGGCGTCCGCCATCTCGACGACCTCCTCAGGAGACGGATCCCGCTCGCGCTCACCGACGCTCAACTCGGCGGGGGTGTCATGCGCCGGGTCGCCACGATGCTGGCGGACGCGCGCGGGGGCTCGCAGCGAGATATCGATGAAGAGGTCGAGAGGTACTGCGCGCTCACGGAGACCGAGACGCGCCGGCGACCCCGCCCGTGAGGGCGCCATCGTGACGCGAGCGCCGCACCTGCCGGAGCCAATTCGGCGCTAGCGCGCCGCTCCCCAAACATGATTGTCTGCGCGAGGTCGTGTGCGCTAGGTTGGGGCGTGGCACTCAAAATCGACATCCCCACCATCTTCGAGCATATGCCGAGCCGGTACATCGCCGGCAGCACCGAGGCGAATAAGTCGTTCTACTTCTCCATCGGCGACCATAAGTTCACTGTCAAAGTTGACCCCCAAAGCTGCCAAGTAGAGTCAGGAAAGACCATCGAGCAGGCGGACATCGTGCTTAAGACGACCCCAGAGCTGTTCCTCAAGATGGTCGTGCACGGGAAGATGCCAGGTCCACTCGACATCGCCCGAGGCAAGATTAAAACCAACGATCCGGGCGGGCTCGCGAGCCTCAAATCCATGTTCGATTTTTCCGGCGTGTAGCCGCCTTTCGCAGATGCGCGGAGCCCCAGGGTCGCTCCGACTACCGCGGCCCCCGGGGACCACCGCCCATCCACCGAGCCCCGCCACCTCCTGGGCCCCCGCGCCCGTCTTGGAAGGCCTCGAACTGGGCGTCCGTGAGGAGCTCCTTGGCCTGCGAGGAGGTCTGATCTCGCAGCCCGCGAATCGCCTCTCGAACCTCAGCGATCGATTTGTCCCCACTGCGCGCCTCGCTCCGCAGCTTCATGGACGCGTCGACCTCGGTGATCAAGGCGGTCGTCAGCTCCTCGAGCTGCTCTTGGGGCACGTCAAACTCCTCCGCGAAGCGGTTCATTCGGGACTCCACTCGCTCCGTGAACATCGACCGAAACTGCTCGCGCTGCTCCTCTTCGATTTCTCGTCGCTCCTCCCGGATCACGCCGCGGACCTGCTCCTCCATCCCACGATCCAACTCGGGCGCTGGCGCGACACCCGGCGACCCCTCCGGGCGCACGATCTTGCCTCGGACACCGGGCGGATCGTGCGGTGCTCCCCGCCTCGATCCAGGGCGCCGATCTCGCAGATGCTGCGGCCGTGGGGGCTCCGCCGAGCGCTCCGCGAGCGCCCCGTCTTGCACCGCCTGTTCGAGCGACGCCAGGCGCCGTTCGTAGCTCCATAGCAGCGAACTCAAGGCGAGGAGCGATCCCGCCGCCACGAGGCCTCCAACACTTTTGGGGGACAGCATGTCGAGATCATATCTGGGCGCAGAGGGGCCGTTGGCGGCCTTTACCGGTGATTTACAGAGCGCCGGCGCGTCACCGCCAAAACAACAGCGAGAGAGCAAAGAACGCGCACGCGAGCGCGAGCGGCCACAGCAACGAAACAGACGGTCGCGCGTCTGATCGGGCGCGCTCGAAGGTCCGCGTGTGTGTCCCCTCCGCCGCGAGGGCCGCGTCAACGAGCCCGTCGGGTGAACAAAACAGCAGCCGTACATCCCCGACCTCGAGCCGCTGGCCGTGCGCCAGTTCATGCCACCCCGACGCCAAGCGCACCCCATCAACGAACACGCCGTTCTTGCTGCCACAGTCTCTCAGCTCGACACGGTGATCAGACCTGCGCAGCTCCACGTGAGCGCGGGACACCCCGCCATCCCGCAAGCGCAGGTCGGTGTTCATCGCCCTCCCGATCAAGGAGTGACCGCGCGAGACCTCCCAACGCTTGCCCTCGGATTGACCGCTCTCCACCTCCAACCACGCTTGATCTTCCATCGTCACGCCGCTCTCTCGCCTCCGCACCCCGAAGATCCTAACGCGTCTCCCGCGTCACGGATCGCTCGACGCCTCTCGTCGGCTGAAAATACCCGTCCAGCGACCGTCAACGACGCACCACGCCTCCCCCGAGTCCCCGACGTGTGCGACAACCGCGCGGCCGTAGCGGGCGCGGCATCCGTCGACGACCTCGCCAACCCGCCGCTCATCAACCGGGGGGCAGGACGCCACGCGCCGCACCTCAAGATTCGCGTGGCGCAACGAGCGGATAAACTCGCGAACGTGGGGTCCATCCCGCGCTCCAACGGATACCGGAGCTCCGTGCGCCCGCGCGACGCCTTCGAACAGGGTCGCCGTCTGCCCGACCCGAAAGTCCAGCGCGTGCACGCACAGGCCACGAGCAGAGAGTGACGCCACGGAGCGATGACGCGCTCCGCTCACGACGATCACACCGCCCGGGTCCATGGTCGCGACGTGTCGCGTCGGGACGAAGCCCAAACACAGACTGACGAGAGGCACGGCGGGCCGCCACCGCCGCACCACCCGCTCAAGTACGCAGGCGAACCCGAGCGCGCCCGCGAGCGCCCGCCACGACACCTCCGGCAACATGGCGACGCTCCCCGCGAAGCTCAACAGCCACTCCGCGGCCCACGAGGCCGGGATCAAGCCGTCCAGCCCGATGATCGGCGTCAGCAACCACCCCAGCAAGATCATGGGCGCCAACACCAGCGAAAAGTATGGGACGGCCACGAGGTTGGCCACCAGCCCGGCGAACACGGCGTCGCCGAAGTGCAGCCAACAAAGGGGCGCAGTGAACACCGTGATCCGAACGGTCGCGCGCAGCAGGGATCCGCGGCCCGCCATGGTGGAGAGCGCGAACGAAGCCGCGACGGAGAGCTGAAACCCGGGCGCCAGGATCCATCCGGGGCGCGCGAGCAACATCGCGACCACCACCCACGACAGCCGCTGCAGCGCGTGATCTCGAAACCCTCGCACATGACTCCAGACCACCAACACGCGGGTCAAGGCCGCGCGAACCACCGACGGGCTGAACCCGGTGAGGACGACGTAGCCGGCGAGGACGACCACGCCGAGGCCCGAGGCGACCTCCACCCCCCGCCTGCCCGCGCCTCCGAACAAGGTGACCAACGTGGCGAAGACCATGGTGAAGGCGAAGCCGACATGCAGCCCACTCACCGCGAGGAGATGAGACAGACCCGACGCGCGCAGCGCCCTGGTCTGCTCCGGAGGGAGCGCGCGCGAAATCCCGAGTGATGCACCGATGACGAGCGCGCGGCCGTCGTCTCCCCGCGACCAATCCCACGCGTCGTGTCGGAGCTTGGCGATGGTCCGTGAACACGCGTGGAGGACCGCGCGACCCGACCCGACCCGGTGACGCGGCCGTCGCCAGATCCGATCGACGTAGGCGACGCGGTGAACGCCATAAGACATCGCCACGGCGGCGGCGGGCGCGGCGCCTGGCGTGGTCACCGGCGCCGCGCGGAGCTCGTCGGCGCGCACGATCACTTCGTCACCCCGCGCGAGCGGGCAAAACTCGGGGGCGGTCCGCAGCAACCACACCGCCCCCGCGAAGGAGACCCGAACGCTGCAGCGTGGTCCGGGGGTCGAGGCCCGCTGCACGACACCGGCGACGAGCGCCGGGCCCGCCAGGGAGGGAGGCTCTCGAGGCGAGATCTCTCTCCGCGGGGGCTCCGTCGCGACGAGGCCGAGCGCGAATACGAACGTCATCGACGCGAAGCCGCGGAGTGCGCGCCCCCACGCGCGCCTCGGACGGGCCACCGCTCTCGAAGGGCTCTGGCCCCCGTGTGGCCCCACGAGTCGAACCACCGCCTGGACCGCGAGCCCGCAGATGAGGGCGATTCCGGCAATTGCGACCAATTCCGATGAAGACGCCTCCGGCTGGCGAATTTGATACCCGACGGTCACGGCGAGCACGGCAGCGGCGGCGACAATTCCCACACCATGTCGGTCGCCCCTCACCGGCCCTCCATGCACACGATCTTTCCGGCGACGTTCCCATCTGCGGCCCGTGCGCCTACACTCGCGAAGGGAACCAAATCGCTCCCAAATTGGGACCCCAAGTAAGGCTCACGTGCTGCTCACTCGATTCTGGTCTGCTCTCCTCGCTCTCTTGTCCGCCACAGCAATCGCGATGGCATTTCTCGTCGGCTCGGGCGCCACGAGTGATTTCACCGAAGAAGAGCGCTCCGCGATCATGGGGATCGCGAACGGCGGGCTCATCGCCCTCGAGGCCGACCTGCAGTCGTCCGCGGTCAGCCTCGGGCCGCAGCTTCTCGCCGAGCCGAAGCTCATCGCCGCGGTTCGCGGAGAGCCGTTTGTCGACGACTTTGGAGAGGCGATCCCGCCGCTCGACTCGACGCTCGCGGCCGCCGCCAACGACCTCTTGTTCAAAGACTACCCGCTCGTCACCGTCGGCCTGATCGGCGGCAAGGGGAAGCTCCGTGCGTCTACCGGGCTGGATTCGAGCCTGCTCGCGCAGCTCTCCGATCTGAAAGATTTTTTGCGGGCGCGTGACCTCCCCGAAAACGCGCTGTTCTCTGCGGTTTTGGGGGGGAAGATCCACGCGGTCGCGCTGTCGAGTAAGTCGAAGTCACTGCGCGGCTATCGTGTCGTCGCCATCGAGCCCCTCGACTTGGGCGGCGCGTCATTCTTGCGACGCGTCCTCGGGGACCACCCCGCCGGAATCGTCCGCGATGGCGAGCTTCTCGGCGACGCGATCGGCGAAGCAGATCCATCCGAGCTGATCCGCCTCGTCTCCGACTACGCGAAGAAGATCCCCGAAGAGGGCGCGAGCCAGGCGATCATTTTGGGCAGCGGGAAGAAATCCCGACTTGGGGCCATCGGACGCATCCCGGGCCCCGCCGGGTTCGGCCCGGAGGGCGCCATCTTCGCGGTGCTGTCCGGGACGCCGCTCAGCGCGAAACAACGCGCGCCGCTGACCTTTGTCAGCGCCGCCATCGATCACGGCAACCTCACCGACGCCCCCATCGCTCCGCTCCTCATCTTCCTTCTCATCGCGCTCGGGCTCTCGTGGTGGTTTCCGCAGCAAGAGGTCATCGGTGGACTCCGCAAGTTGATCTCAGAATTCCAGGGGCTCGTCGCAGGGAGTCAGCATCAGATCTTCCATAGTCAGTACCGAGGGCTCGTCCAGGACGTCGCGGCGAGCGCCGCCGCCGCGCACGAGTCCATCCGCATCAGCACCATCAATGAGCTTGAGACGGCCGAGCACGGCGGTGGGCGACCAAAGACTCGCTCCACCCGAACGCTCCAGGCGGCCGCTCGGCGAACCCGAAAACAAAAGCAGGCGGCGACCGGTTCTCAAGCCTCGACCCACGACGACGCGGCTGACGGACTCGACGCCGCCCCAGAGGTGGCAGGCATCGACCTCCCCAACGACGACGGCGCTCCGATGGTCACCCTCGGCTCCGCGGGAGACAACGCCGCGTCCGGTACCGCAGATAACAGCGAGGCGGCACAATCCGCGCCGAGTCTGTTCGTGGGGGGCGACGATGATGGTCCCTCGCTCCTCGGAGACCTCCGCGAAGGTGACGCAGGGTTGAGCGCCCCCGAGCCCGAGCCCGAGCCCGAGCCCGAGCCCGAGCCCGAGCCCGAGCCCGAGCCCGGACATCCCCGCGACCCATACTTCCGGCAGGTATTTGAAGACTTTTTCCAGACCAAGCTCGACTGCGGTGAGAACGTGGACAACTTCACGTTCGAGAAGTTCGCGAAGAAACTCAGGAAAAATACGGACCAGCTCATGGCTCGCGAGGGCACCAAGGACGTGACCTTCAGCGTGTACGTCAAGGACGGCAAGGCCGCCCTCAAAGCAAAAGTGGTGAAGTAGGTGCCCCACGACGCCAGCGACGACGACACGCGCCGCCGCCCTCGGCTCCGGGCGATCGCGCAGGTTGGCGCGCCCGTGCTGCGATCCCCGACACAGCAGGTCTCCGCCTCGGCGCTCCACCGCCCAGAGATTCAGGAGCTCATCGACGACCTCATCGCCACCATGCGACACGCCAATGGCGCGGGGCTCGCTGCCAACCAGATATTTGAGCCGCTCCGTATCTGCGCGATAGAGGTGGGCGACAACCCCCGGTACCCGTACAAACCCAAGATCCCGCTCACGATCCTCGTCAATCCCATCCTCACGCCCATCGGCGAGGAGACTTTCTTCAACTACGAAGGATGCCTCTCCGTGCCCGACCTCCGCGGCGAAGTGGAGCGCAGCGCACAAGTCCGCGTCCAGGCGCTCAGTCGATCTGGCGAACCGCTCGACTTCGTGACGAAGGGGATCACCGCCGGTACGTATCAACACGAGTGCGATCACCTCGACGGAAAGCTGTTTCTAGATCGGGTCAGCGACCCGAGCACGCTGTGTACGTGGGCGAACTTCCGGGCCCACCGAGAGCGAGAGTTCCGAGCCCGAGTCGCCGATGTCGTCGCTCGCTACGGAGCGTAGGCCGCCACGCGCGCGGCGCCAAACCCCGCGCGTCAGCCCGGATCGAGCGTGTCCAACAGGCGCTTCACCTCTGCGTCGGCCGGATCAACCCGCATCGCTCGCTGCGCGACACGTCGCGCGGCGTGGCGGTCTCCTCGCGCCATGTGCACCGCGGCGATCTTGAGCAACACATCGACGTCGTCGGGTCGGGCCCGGAGCGCCGCCTCCATCGGCACCACCGCGCGGTCGTCTCCCTTTGAGGCTAGCGCGTACGCGAGCGCGAGGTTGGCCTGCCACAGCGCGACGCCGGGGTTGTCCCGCGTCACCTGCCGGCTCAGCATGATCGCCTCTTGCAGCAGGTCTGCGCGTCGCGCAGGGTCCGTCGTCTTGGACGCGGTCTCGAGCAACGCCGGGATCCGCACGCCGCCGACGTGCGCCCGATGCAGCGGCGCGATTCGAGTGTTCGCGAGGCCGCGCCGATCGTCGGCCACCACCAGCGTCTCCTCTGGCAACCCCTCCGTGTCCGCGCGGTCCAACGCCGCGGAGCGAATGGGCACCCTCGATGGCCACCACCGCCGCGCGTCTTCGGCCACCGCTCTCAGCCCCGCGTGGGAATCAGCGGATCGCGTCGCGATCGAGGCCGCGACCATCTCGGCGTAGCCAGGTGGCAACCCCCGCGCAAGAACGACGACCCCGCTCTTCACGATGGACTCGCACCTCCCCTCGCAGGTGTCGGCGCGGGCGGCCGCTTCCGCGTCTGCGTCGATGAGCCCCCCAAGAAATATCGGCGCGGGTGTCCCGAGCGCCAACCATGGCAACACCCTCGCGCTGGTGCGCGCGCGCGCGTCTCCAGGCGGGTATTCGAGCCCCGGATTCGCGTTCAAGGCTGCTGGCGGTCGGGGCGGCGCGGGCGGCAGCGGCAAGGTGGGTCCGAGCGCGACCCAGACTTCATCATCCCCGCGATGAACCAGCGTCTCCGCGCTGTTCTCACTGGAGAGCGCCAGCGACATGAGCGCGCCGGATTCGGGATCGCGCACGAGCACGATCAGCGCCGCCGCGGGGTTGATCGCAGACACGGACGCTGGCGCCGCACCTCGAGAGCGCGTGGTGTACACCGCGTCCCGCCCCTTCGCGACGGCCGGCTCCTCGGTGACCTCCTTCATCGAGGCGGGCCTGTTCAGCGCCCCGCCGGCGCTCCGACTTTGGGTGGAGAAATGGGCGTCTTCAGAATTGCGCGGGAGCTCGAGCGCGCGCGCGCGCGGACCATCGGGTCCGGTCGAACGCGCGGCGGCCGTCGTCGCCGACGCCGGAGCGGCTCCGGGTTGGACGCCGCTCGCCTCCGGCGGCGCCGCACCCACGAACGAGAGCGTCATCACCCCCGCCCGCACCAGGCCCGCCATCGCCGACACACACATACCCACGTATCGCTCCTGTGGCGCGTAACTGGAGCGCCGCGGGGTCCTGTTTCGGCACGCCGTCCCGGTGCGGGCCCCCTCCCGACGCCGATGCTATGCTGCTGCGTGTGAGGAGGCGTTTTCTTGTCGCTGTGTGCGTTTCGACGCTCCTGCACGCGGTCATCGTCCTCGCGGCCATCACCGACATTTTCTCCCTCAAGCTGCCGGTCGCGGTGCCCGAGATCGAGCTCACATGGGCGGAGGTCACGCTGCTCGACCCCGACCAGCTTCAAGGTGCCGCGCCACCTCCACCTCCCCCCGCGCCGCCACCTCCCCCCGCGCCGCCGCCCCCGAAGCAAGACGGACCCGAGGCCGCGCCGAAGGCAGAGGAGCCGAAGAAGAAAAAGCCGCCTCGACCATTTGGCGCCCGCGGCTCAACGATCGATCAGCTCGGCCCCTCCGCGTCCAACTTCTATCTGTTGCTCGCCAACCGCCGGCTCCGACGCCTCCCGTTCGCAGAGGAGGCCGTCGATGTCATGGCCCCCATGTACGACTTTCGCTACCTGGTCCACGGCGCAGGGTTTCATCCGCTCCACGACTTCGACTACATCGTGATCGCGAGCCCCAACCTCCTCGACATCACGCAGACATTCTTGGCCGTCCAGACCAGGCTCCCTCGCGCGGAGCTCATCGCGGGGATCGACCGAGCCTCCGCCGCCGAAGGCTTCAAAAACATGTGGGAGCAACAAGGAGACCTGATGATCGCCAACCCCGTCCCTGTCGAGGCGACGACTGAAGATTGGGACCCGCGATGGTTCGTGCTGACAAAGGACAACATCCTGCTGTACGTGCGGCCCGAGTACCTCGACCAGATCGCTGAGGGCCCGAAAAAATCCAAAGGGAAGACCGCGGGCGGCTTCGTCTCCAAGATCGCGAAGATCCGACGCTTCGCCCGGAGAGAGCCGCGGGCCGGCCTCCAAATCGTCGTTGACGATATCAACGCCTCGCTGCAAGGAGCCAAGGTCAAGGGTGGTGGGGAATTGCCGTTTGGCGTCCCGGACAAGATCGAGGTGATGGTTGAGGCGTCTTCCAAGCCGCGTTCGATTGTCAAATTGGATTTCCCTAGCGAGGAGGACGCCGAGCGAGCGGAGGCGTTTTGGAGCGACGACGTCAAGCGCGCCATCGGCGACGATACGAAGCTCAAGTTTATTGTGGGTCCGCTCTACCGAGCCACCAACGTAGAGCGTGACGAGACCTCTTTGACGCTCCGAAACCGCTTCGGCACCGTCCAAGCCCGCGAAGTCCTCAAACTCCTCGGTGGCATCTCGCAAAAAATGAACGGACCGACGAAGAAGGAGGTCAAGGCGCTCCGAGAGCGACGAGAAGCGCTGTGGCAACAGCGCAAGAAGGGCAAGAGACTGCCCTCGGAGGCGCTCGCCGCGTCCGAGGCCGCCGCGCAGGCCGCGGAGGACCACCGCGAGGACGGGGCGCGGCGCGACTCAGCGAAGGAGGGCCCCACGGACCAGGCGCCGGCGCCGGCGCAGGTCGGGGAGAAGACGCCCGCGGATGCCCCGACGCCCGACGCCACTCCCCCCGACGAGCCCTCCCCTGAGGAGCCCCGCGCCGACAGCGACCCCACGCCCGCTCCAAGCTCCGAAGACAGCCCACCAGCACCGAAGCCAGGGGCGACCGCGCCGAGCGAGCCTGCGGCGCCGCTCCCCGAGTCCGGAGCTCCAGACGACACCGCCGCTCCACCAGCGCCGCCGCTCGGCGCGCGCTGAGCACCGCCTCAAGCACCGCCTCAACCGGCGCGGGAGAGCGAGACCCCCTCGATCACGCCGCCCTGCAGCGGTCGGTCGTTGAGATCCGTGGGCAACCCCGACATCCGCTTGAGCACCTCGAGCCCCTCCACAACCTCGCCAAACACCGAGTACTTGTCATCGAGCTCTGGGCGAGGATCGAGCAGCACAAAGAACTGACTGCCATTTGTCCCTCCACCTTGACGGCTCCCCGCGTTGGCCATGGACACGACCCCGGCACGATCGTGGCGCAGCTCGGGATGGAACTCGTCATCAAAACGATAGCCGGGCCCCCCCCGCCCAGAGTTCGTCGGATCCCCAAAGTGCACGATGAGGCCGGGGAGCGCGCGCAGCACCTCGGTCCCGTCGTACAGTGGCCGATGTACGGTGTGACCGGTCATGGGATCAACCCATTCGACGGCGCCGCTCGCCAGGCCGACAAAATTGCTCACCATCCGCGGGGTTTTGTCCTCGTGGAGGCGTATGACAAAGACCCCATGCGTGGTGCGGACCTCCGCATGGAGCGCCCCCTCGCCGGGAACGAGCGTCTCCGCCAGGACAAAGTTCGTTCGAAGTTCCACCCAACATGACGCTACCAAAGTGCCGGAAGGTGATCTAGCGTCGGTGCAATGGCTGACACGACGCGCCCGTTTAACTTCTCTGCAGGACCTGCCATCCTCCCTCAAGAGGTGCTTGAGCGGGCAGCGGAGGCCGTCACCGCGCTGAGGCTCGGCGGGCATCAGCCGGACGCCCCCTCGATCGGGCTCTCGCTCCTCGAAGTCTCCCACCGGGGGGGCCCCTACCAAGCGGTGCACGACCGCGCAATTGAGCTCGCCCACAGCGTCCTCAATATCCCCGAAGACACCCACCAGATCCTGTTGCTGCCCGGCGGCGCGAGCATGCAGTTCGTCATGGTCCCGACCAACCTCTCTAGACCCGGGCGGCCGGCGAGCTTCGTCGACACCGGCGCCTGGTCCAGCAAGGCGATCGCGGAGGCCCGCCACTTCGGAGAGGTCCGGGTGCTCGGCTCTTCCAGCGACTCAAAATTTGATCACATCCCGCCAGTCAATTGGGCGGACGCGGCCGGATCGAGTTTTCTACACATCACCACAAACAACACCATCTACGGGACCGAATACGAGGACCTCCCCCACGCTCCCGAGGGTGTCCCGCTGGTCGTCGACGCCTCGAGCCATATCGGCAGCCGCCCGATGGCGCTTGAGCGCGCCGCGCTCGGCTACGCTGGCGCGCAAAAAAATCTCGGCTGTTCCGGGCTGTGTCTCGTCTTCCTTCGACGCGATCTCATCGACGACCCGGAGGCGCCGGCGTCCCCAAAATTCCTCAAGTACGCCACGCACGCCAACGCGAACAGCCTGTTCAACACCCCCAACAGCTTCGGCGTGTTGGTCCTGAAGCTCGTGCTCGAATGGATCGAGGCGCGCGGCGGCGTCGAGGCCATGGCGCGCCTCAACAACGAGAAGTCGGAGCTGCTCTACGAGACGCTCGACAATTCGAGCCTCTTCGCCGCGCACGCGCGAGCCGGCCACCGCTCTCGCATGACCATCCCGTTCACGCTCAACGGCGCACCGGAGGCCGAGCGAGACGCTCTCACGGCGCGCTTCCTCACGGAAGCCAACGACCTGGGCTTCCAAGGGCTCAAGGGGCACCGCTCGGTCGGTGGATGCCGGGCCAGCATGTACAACGCGTTCCCGGTGGAGGGAGCGCGCGCCCTCACCTCCTTTATGCGAGAATTCGAGCGGAGAGCCTAGGGCCATGTCTGACGACACCTCACCGCCGGACGCGCCGGGGTGGTCCGCCATCGACCGGACCGTCGGCAGCCTCTATCCCGGCCAGGTCCCACACCAGTTCGCCAGCGAGCGCCCCTACGAGCTCGACGGGCAAGCGCCGCTCCCGGCGGTGTCCGTGTGGTCCTCCAAGGCGCCCACAAGCTGGCACTACGTGAGCTACGGGCTCAGCGAGCTGTTCGAGAAAACCTCTCCGGAGCCCTCCGTGAGCGGCTTCGGCATTGAGCTCACGCTGCGCGTACCTCGGGGCGACGCGGACCCCCACCCGCCCGTGTGGGGCGTCTCCTTGATCCAAACCCTCGCGCACTACGTGCTCTCGCGGCGCAAGGGCTTCGACAGCGGCCACACCATCGACCTCGGTGCTCCCATCGACGGGTCGAGCGCCCCCGCCTCCGCCCTCACAGGCATCGTGTGCCTCCCCGATCCCCTGCTGCGACAGATCTCCACCCCGCACGGCTCGGTGCTATTCCTCCAGCTGGTGGGTGTCGAAGAGCGAGAGCTGAGGGTGTTGGATGCGCTCGAGCTTGAACGTCAGGTCGCGCTGCTCGCCGACCTCGACCCGACCTATCTGACCGACCCCGCGCGCTCAAGTTGGATCGATCACGAGGAATATTCGAAGATCGTCCGACGCTACAAGCTCGGCATTGGGCTTGAGTAGCCCGGCCGCCGCGCACACCAGCTCCCCCTCATCGCCTCTCTCGGCACGCGTCCTCGGAGGAGCCGCACTTAAATCGCACATGAAAGTGCTTGTCGTGCCCCTTGGAGTGCCGCACCACCGCGCTCCCCTTCCCGATCGACTGCGGGTACTGAATCAGCGGCTGCAACGCCGTCTCCGACATCCCCGCGCGCTTCGCCGCTCGAAACAATCGCCGCTGCGCGCTGTGATTTAAGAAGATGTAGACGACCTGTTCAGTGTCGATGAGCGACTTCACAAGCCCCCAGGTGGCGCTCCAATCGACCTCATCGTAGCTCTTGGGGAGCGATCCTGAGAGCCCCGCCAGCAACGGCAGACGGATGTCTACATCTCGACCGGACTGGTGGGAGCGATGCGGCTTCAACCGTCCTCCACCTTCCCTGCTCATGCTTGAGATCACCAGCCGCCCTCCGTAGGTGTAGTCCCGGCGGAACCTCGCGATGCCGAGCTGCAGCTGCTCGATGCTATGTGTCGCCCCGAAGCTCAGCCTCGGTCTCAGCACCGTGTACAGCGGCTTGTTCTCAGGGATCGGAGCGGCGGCGTAGATCCTGCCACTGGTGGGCGCCCCGATGCTCCGGGCGCCTTGCTTCACCGGTACGAGCGGGAGCGGCTCATCGGTCACTTTCTTCTGCACCGTCGAGGTTCCGTCGAGCCACACGATGACTAGATTCCCCACGTAGAGAGATCTGCGGCCCTTGTACTTCGGATTCCACCGACGCAGGACTCTCTGCGAGACGTCGTACTTGCTCGCGATTCCCGACCATGAGTCGCCCTTGACCACCACGTGCACCCGTCGCTCGCGGGGAGGCGGCACGATCTTCGCGTACACGCGGAGGCTCCGCCCGATCACGATCACGGGCCGCTCCGGGTCCAATTTATTCCAGCGGATGAGCTCGCTCCGTGTCACGCCATAACGGCGAGCGAGCGCCGCGATCAAATCACCCGCGATCACCTCGTGCTTGATCCACGTCCGCTCCGATTTGTTCTTCGCTGCGCCATCGTCGTCCGCCACGGCGGAGCCCCGCGCTCCGCTCGAGGCCGCCCCAACGCCCGCGGGCGCGAGCAGGACCGCGACCGCGACGCCGCTCGCCGCGACACGCGTGAGGTGCCGTCGCGACTCCATCCAGCAGCGGCCGGCTCCCGTGCGCGAGGCGCTACGGCTTCTCGCTCGCCTGCGGCGCCTGGTAGCCGAACGATCGCAACACATCCTCAAGAATCGCCTCCGCAAGGTAGTCACTCCCGGCCATGGTGAAATGAATGCCATCGTCGGCTCTCAGCGTCCTGCGCTTTCCGCGCACGGTACCATAGACCTTCAACTCTCCATCACTATTCAGCAAATGTGGAGACGTATCCATATAGACGGCGCCGGGCTTCGTCTTAACCCGCGCCCGTTGGATTTCGCGGATGAGCGCGAGTTTGCGCTCGAGACTCCCCAACCCCATCTTTGGGAGGCCGAGCCAGATAATCGTCCGCCCCGGCGCCCACGTGCGCGCCAATAATTCGTCGACGCGCGCCGCGTAGGCCTCGCTCCAAGCGTCGCTCTTCCAGCGCACACGCCGCTTCGAGCGGCCCTTCGAGGTCAAGTCCTGCCCATCATTCCCACCCATTAAGATGATGACGACGTCAGGCTCGCGCGCGGCGATCTGATGCTGCGCCTCCCACATCCAGTCGAAGAAATCGGGGCGCGCGAGGCCGGAGGCGCTCTTGCCCTTCCGATAGGCCACAACACCAGGCGTCCCGTCGAGCTCGCTCTCGAGCCGCACGCCAAACCCCGTCGCGATCAGCGAATCGCCGAGGAGTAACACCTTGGTCAATGGAGGCTTCACCTCCGCGGGATCGCGGGGTCCACCCGACTCCCCGTCTTCTTGGCCTTCGGCGGTCGTCCCCTGACCGGCGAGCGCTCGGCCGCCGCTCGCGGTGGTCTCTGCGCCGCCCGATGATCCATCGGTCGCGGGGGCACCTCCCGTCGTACCGGCGGGATCGATGGCCGCCGCGGTCACCGTCGTTGACGCTGCCCCGCCAGAGCCGGTGAGCGGCGGGTCGACCGCCGCCGCTTGCCCCGCGCCCTCGCTGCCACCCGCGCCCTCGCTGCCGCCCGCACCATCCGCGCTCGTCGTTCCCGCCGGACGCGCACCGGTGGAGACGTCACCGACACCAAGGGGCGCAGAACGCTGAGGCTCAGTCGAGAGCGCTGGCCTCGCCGCATCTCCGCCGTTGCAGGCGACGCACAAGCTTGCGCACATCATCACACCTGCGGTGAGCACGGTGAGCGCAAAACGGCCGAAGCGCCCGCCGTTCCCACCCTCTCGCTGTCGCGAATGGAGCATCGGCGAAACCTAGCCCGGTTCCATGGCGGAGTGAAATGACTTTCGTACGAAACATGAAGAGTGCGCGTCTGGCGTCGCGAGGGGCGATCTCGTCGGGCGCAGGGCCCCTCCCGGCGGTGGACATCTTCGACCCTGGCGCGATGGCGGTTGTTGTGGAACACTTAAAGCCAGCGCAGGATTGGAGCTTGGGATGACTCGAAAGTTGAAACAGAACATAGAGAACTGGAAATTTGCGAGGAGCCTCTCGCTGAGCGCGATCGTGACCACCGGCATACTTTGCACCGGTGCCGTGACGGCGCTCGTCGTCTCGCACAGCCAAGAAAGAGTGACGTGCAGCGCCGCCGCCGTCTCCACAGGCTACACCTACGCTGGGATCGGGGTGGAGCTTGAGCAACGCGGCGACGATGTGGTCGTTCGCCGGGTGTTCAGCAACACCCCCGCGGACGGCAAGCTCGTCCCCGGCGCGATTTTGACGTCCGTGAACGGCGCGCACCACAACCGTGTTCGAGCGTGGCAGCGATCCATCCGCGGTGATGTCGGGACCCCCCTCGAGCTGGCGGTGAAATATCCGGGCCTCGGGCAGCGGACGGTGCTCCTCACGCGCGGCCTCATTCACCTCCGCACGCGCTGAGCAAATCTCCGCGCCGCCTCACTCCAGCGTCACGACGCGGAGATCATCAAAGAAAACGGCCGCGGCCGGGCTGTCATCGCTGACGACCAGCGACGCCTCGTCGCCGCGCCACTCCGGCGGGATCACGACGGCGACGCGGTCAAGCCGCCACGGCGTGACCGGCAGGGGGATGTCTAGGACCTTCCCTCGCTCCCCCTCGAGCCGCGCGAAGAGCCCGTCCGTCCGACCCGTCGTGCCGAGGAGGAGTCGCAGCTCGGAGGCGCCCTCCGGCAGAACGAACACCGGGGTGCGCGCCGTCCCTCTCGCCCGTACCCCGAGCGAGGTCGCCGCGCTCGACAGGCCGAACTCTCCGTCGAGCGGACCGATCACGGGCTGCTTCCCGTACAGGCTGCGAACGGGGCGTCCTCCGAAGGCGGTCCCCCCCGTCCGCATCCCCGCGAGGGAGCCCCCTTCAAAGTCCACGATCACGCGCTCGCCCTCGGCGGGCGTGGTGCTTCGCACCTTCTCGAACATGAGCTGATCGGCTGTGTATTCATTGAGGGTGCCGGCCCTCGACATCCACCCCGTCATGGGACGAACCCGCTCTTCACCGTGGAGCCGAAGACCGACGCCGTAGCGACCGAACATCGCGCGACGAAGCCACAGCTCCGGTTCTCCCTCCGTCCAGATCTGGTCGAACGCGCCGGACCGCACCTCCTGGGCCATCTTGGCCTTGATGCGCTTGCGGTCCTCGATGAGCACATCCTTGAGCCCCATGCTCCCGGCGTGGCCGACCATGGCGCCCCCCGATGCGATCACCGCCCACCACGGACGCGCGTACCCGAGCACCGGTCCGTTGGAATCCATCAGCCCGTCCCGGACCTCTTGGGCGCGGACACGCGCGCGCTCGGACGGCACCACAAAGCCAAGCTGTTGCCACCGGTAGCTGCGCGGGAAGGCAGACCACCCCTCGTCTTGGATCGGCTGAAACCTCGGCTCCACGAAGAACGCGAACACGAGCTGAAGCGAACACAGGGCCCCGCCGATCCGCGCGACCCGCCCCTCGCTCGGCAGCAGCGACGCCACGAAGACCCCGACCAACACCGCCGCCGGGATGAAGGCGTTCGGCTCCGCCCACATCGTAGAGTACGACAACGCGCTCGCGATCATCGCCGCGCACAGGTTGATCCCCCAAAAGCCGATTCCGCGCCTGGTCGCGAGCCGCGTCCGGAGGAGCTCGTCATCCCGGGCGTCGAGGCGCCTCGTGCGTCGCAGTCGAGGCCCGAGCAGCTCCGCGACGACGACGCCCACACACATCACCAAAAATGGCCACGCGTGACCCATCATCAGCCAGGACTTACGAAAGAACCGCTCCTCATTGAATGGGTGAGATTGGTGCAGCTCGTAGATATAGGTCCACATCCAGCCGTCGCTCATCCACTGCCCGACGACGAGCCCCCCGAGCCCCACGACACCCACGGCGGCCGCGTAAAACCACGTCTGTCGCGGCGCCACGAGCAGCCCGGCGATCCCGCTCCCCATGACGAAGATGAAGGCGATCTGCTTGGTCCAAAATGCGAGCCCCATCAACAGGCCCGCAAAGATCGCCTTGCGGACGTCCCCCCACGACCGCCGGAGCAACAGCAGTGACCACAAGACGAGCGCCATGCACATGCTGTCGGCGCGGCCGACGTCGTACCAGCGATACGCGAACACGTAGCTGCTCAGATACAGGCCGACCCCCGCCAGTCGATGACTGCGTGGGCGCCCCTCGTATCCAACGATCTTGTAGATGGCGATGGAGGTCGCCAACACCGAGACTATCGACACCATCCGCGCGAGGGCGAGCCCCAGCGGAAACACGAAGCCGAGGAGCCCGAGGACGATCGAGTAAAGGGGCGTGTACAGATGCGGGACCGCCGCGGCGGACGGCTCCGGATAAAGCGGGAGCCCCCGCTGAAACCGCAGCGCTTGGAGCACGCTCCCACCTTCCATCCACTCAAGCTCGAGCGGGAAGGTGAGCCTCGACATCGAGATCAACGCAACCGCGACGATCCAGACGCAGGCGAGCACCGAGAGGATCGACGGCGATCGCTTGCTCACCGAGGGCAACCTCACGGGGTCCCTCCGAACGGCCCGACGATTTGAGATTCTCGACGCAAGCAGCAGTATGTTCCCACATCTTGGAGGCCCTGCTGCTCGAGCGGCAACGCGATCTCGCCCACCGGGATGCACGCCCATCGATAGTCGCCCCGCCCTCGACGCCGGGCCTCTCGCGTAGGTGGAATTTGCGGCCCCGCGTAGCCCAGATGGCACAGCAGGTCCGGTTCTCGCGACTTCACATACTCCAACGTCGCGCGAAGCTGGTGACCCGGGCGCGCCTTCGTCCCCGTGTCGGGGGCTCGGAAGCCGCTGAGATCTCTCTCCACGAGACCGTAGGTGTCCACCACAGACAGGCCAGACGCGTAGGGCATGGCGCCCGCGGCACCCACGCTCACGAGCAAGTCCGACGGCAGATTCTCCCTCATCCACTCGCCCGCGGCGACGCGCACCCTGGCGAACCTATCCATCGCCGCGACGCTCTCGAACATCCCGTCTTGCCACGCGCTCGCCCGGTCCTTGACCAAGAGTCTCGAGCCGCTCGCGCCCAACAACACCGCCAGCGACGCCAGCGCTATCGGACCTCTCCACTGGGTCCACGCTCGCCCACCCACTCGCCGTGAGATATCGGTGGCGAGCCACCCCACCAAGCAGACCAGCAGCACCAGCCCGGTCTGCAAGAACCTCCCGTAGGCCATGAAGTCGCCGCCAACCGACACCACGTAGCCCACGCTCGCCACCACCGGCACGGCGAGGACCAGGTGGCGGCGCCGGAGCAACACCGCGAGGGGCAGCCACCACATGAGGCCGAGGTCCCGCCCCCACACCCACAGGTACCGCGCGCCGTGACTCCGCGCGAGCGAGGCCCCGTGGCGTTTCACCTCCCATGTGTGCGGCAGCCAAGCGTCGTAGAACCATCGGCGCCAGCACATATGCAACACCAACGGCACCACGAAAATCAGCAACGCGTGCGCGAGTTTCGATCCCCGTGGTCGCGCGTGCCGCTGTCCGGAGAGCAGACACCCGAGCGCGGCCCCCGTCAACGGCACCACCGCGTCGGGTCGCGTGAGCACGCCCAGCACCGAGAGCAGGGCCGCCGCCCGCAGCCGCCCGTTAATCCCGGCGAAGACCGCGCCGAGCACGAACAGCGTCGCCGTCGAGGTCTCAAGCCCGCCGCTGGTCCACACCACGAACATCGGCGTCGCGAGGAGCATGCCCACGCACAGCGCCCCACAGCGCTGCGACGCGACCGGCCGTCTCCGCGCGTGCGCTGTCCCTCCCCTTGATGAGTCGCCGCCACCACGCCCGCCGATCGGAGCGCTCGTCACCAACGCGAACACGAACCCCAAGATTGCGAGCCCCGACAAAAACCCGAGCACCGACGCACACAGCTCCGGGGCGATCCCTATGCCCATCCCGGCTGCGAGGAGCACGACCCACAAAAAGTTCGTATACCCCTCCACCGGAGGTACATGCCCCACGTCAAACGTGAGCGCTCCAAATTCAGCGAGGTTTCGCGCGTAGCGAAACGAGATGTACGCGTCGTCGCAGGTGAATGTCCAAACCCGTCGATGAAGGTACAGGCCTATCGCAGCGACGAGCAGACCGGCGGACCAGGTGACCCACGTGCGACGATCGATGGCGTCCAGCGAACTCATGAGATGCATGCTCCGGGTACCTCTCCCGGCCCGACGTTCGGGCCAAAGGGCCTTGTTGTGGGCATCACGAGGTCTCCGATGGTACAAGAGTGGAGGCCAATGCCGCAAAAGACGGCCAGTATGAAGCTCATCATCCAGATTCCCTGCCTCAACGAGCGCGCCCAGCTCCCCGAGACCTTCGCGGCGCTCCCCCGCGCCATCGACGGCGTGTCCGAGATCGAGATCCTCGTCATCGACGACGGCAGCACCGACGGGACCGCGGAGCTCGCGGCCGACCTCGGGGTGCACCACCTCATCCGATTCCCGAAGAACCGGGGGCTCGCCGCTGCGCACATGGCTGGACTCGACGCCGCCCTTCGACTCGGGGCCGACGTCGTCGTCAACACGGACGCCGACAACCAATACAAGGGCGCGGACATCGAACGTCTCATCCGCCCGATCATCGAGGGTCGCTGCGACATCGCGGTCGGTGATCGTCAAACGGACACCATCGCCCACTTCTCGCCGCTCAAGCGGACCCTCCAGCGATGGGGATCCTCGCTGGTGCGACGCGTCTCCGGCACGGACGTCTCAGACTCGACCAGTGGCTTTCGCGCGTTCAACCGGCGCGCGCTCGAGCGGCTGTTTGTACACAACCGGTTCACCTACACCCTCGAGAGCATCATCCAGGCGGGTCACCTGGGCCTGGTGATAGAGAACGTGGTCATCGAAACCAACCCGATGACCCGAAAGTCACGCCTCTTCACCGGCATCGGCGAGTATCTCCGCCGAAACGGTCCGGTCATCTTCCGCGCGTACGTCATGTATCGCCCGGTGAGGACCTTCGGCTGGATCGCCGCGCTGCTGCTCGGCGTCGGCCTCGTGCTGTGCAGCCGCTTCGTGGTCTACTGGCTGATGGAGCCCACGGTCAGCCGCCACATCCAGTCCCTCTTGGTCGGCGTGGGGTCGGTCGTGCTCAGCTTCGTCGTGGCGCTGATGGCGTTGATGGCCGATCTTATGGCCACCAACCGTCGCCTCATCGAGGAGCTGATGATCCGCACACGGCGACTGGACGCGCGCTCAAGTGACGCTTCGCGGCGTGAGCTGGGAGCGTCCGAAGCAGACCTCATCCGCACAACCGCTTCAACATGGTCCGCTGACCCGGACAGAGTCTCTGATGGGCGTTGAGCGATCATCAACCGGCGACGGTGACCCCAACGTCGTGGGGAACGTGTATGACAAATACGGCACAAAGAATCCCATCGCGCGGGCGATGATGAGTGGATTTTTGAGGTCGGTCACCGAACTATTTGACCTCACGCAAGCGGACAGCGTGCTCGAGGTTGGTTGTGGCGAGGGCAGACTCGCCGATCACCTCCTGCGAAGTGGGAAGCGATCGCCGCGTCGCTTCGTGGCCTCCGACCTCTCGCTGTCCCAGGTGGCCCCCGAGCTCAATCCCAAGATCGAGTTCACGGAAGCATCGATCTACGAGCTCCCGTTCAACGACTCGAGCTTTGATCTCGTCGTGTGTTGTGAGGTGCTCGAGCACCTCGAACGACCGAGCGCCGGCATGGCCGAGCTCGCGCGAGTCAGCGCGCACAGCGTCATCATCAGCACGCCGTGGGAGCCCGTGTGGCGGCTCCTCAACGTCGCGCGCGGTAGGTACTGGTCTGCGTTCGGGAACACCCCCGGGCATCTTCAACATTTCTCGCGTCGGGCGCTCGTTGAGCTCGCGTCCTCCCACCTCGAGGTACGTCAGGTGCGACGTCCCCTCCCCTGGACAGTGATTCTTGGCAGCACCGGCAACTGAGAGCTCGCGAGCGACACGGCGCCTGCGTCGATGGCTGCCGAGGCTGCTGCCGGCCGCGCCGGTGCTCTTGTTGGTGCTTTTGTCCTCCCTCATCAGCTGGCCGCTGCTGCGTGGCACGATGCCCGCCTCGGGCGATCACCCGGTGCATCTCGCCCGCGCCGCCGCTCAATTCGACGCCCTGATGTCAGGTCAGCTTCGCACCTGGTGGCAAGGCTGGGGTTTTGGAACCCCGGTAGGTGATCTGTACCCCCCGCTCTCCGATTTTTTAGTGATCAGCGTTCGGCTGGTCTCGTTTGGTCTGCTCTCGCTCTCTCAATGCTACGCGCTCGCGGTCCTGATCGCGTTCTCGGCTTCGGCGTGGGTCCTCCCTCGTGTGGCGAAGCTGCTCGGGCTCCCCACGGTCGCTGGGGTCATCGCCGGGGCGATGCTCCTGCTCGATCCGGGCGCCGGTCGGGAGGGCGGCTGGATCTACACGGTCTGGATGGGCGTGTGGCCGCAAGCCCTGGCCACGGCCCTGCAGTGGATGACGCTTGGGTGGCTCGTGCGACTGGCCTACGCCGATGACGTCGACCCCACCCGCGCCGCGGGGAAGATCGGCGTGTACGCGGGGCTCTCCGTCTTGGCCCACCCGATCTCTGCGCCTGTCCTCGCGTGCTGGATCCCCGTGGTCGCAGCTGTCGCCATGGTGCGACGCCGGCTCGTCATGACCGCGCTCTACGGCGTCGGCGGGCTGTTTCTCGGCGCGCTGCTGACCGCATGGTGGTGGCTCCCCATGCTGTCCATGCGCGGGTGGATGGCGAGCTACGGGTGGCTACACTCCACATGGGCGCAGATGGGTCGGGCCGTCGTCGAGCACCTCGCCGTGACCCAAAACATGCCCCCCGCGATCGGGCTGCTCGCCCTGGTGGGGAGCGCGTGGCTCACGATCAAAGGGACCGCTCCCCAGCGCGCCTTGATCGCGGCCACGCTGCTCATGTGGCTCGCCGCCGGCCGTGACTGGGTGTGGTTCCTTCGCCCCGACCGCGTCTCGGAGATGTTCACGCACCTGCAGTATCAACGGTTCCTCATCGCCGCCAAGCCGGGGATCTATCTCGCGGCGAGTGGCCTGATCTCCTCGCTGATCGCCTCTCCCGCGCGCGACTCCGGCGCGTGGTCACCGCGACGCTACGCGGCGGTCGGCGCCCGCCTCGCGCTGGCCCTCGCCGCCATCGTGTGGAGTGGCAAAGGCGTCCTTGAGAGCGCGAAGCGGTTTGGTGTGGGGCGGCTCCCGGTGGAGGCGATCCGGACCGCAGGTAGCTTCGAGGAGAACAAGGCCTCGTTGTACGCGTGGCTTGACGAGCAAGCCGCGACGCTCGGACGTCCGGTTCGCGTGGTGTTCGATGATGGCCGAAACGTACATTGGCTGATGGACGCGACCGCTCGAGCGGAGGTCGAGAT
Organism: Myxococcales bacterium; assembly: GCA_014240065.1. Classification (GTDB taxonomy): domain Bacteria; phylum Myxococcota_A; class Polyangia; order Nannocystales; family Nannocystaceae; genus JAAZXR01. Next base: position 72,146 of record JAAZXR010000005.1, on the reverse strand, counting down.
TTACAAGATCGGTTTTACGCCCGGAGACAACTTCGTCCACAAGCCCGAGTCCCGCGATCCGCAGGTCTCTCAGTGGTTTCAACCGGACTTCGTGATCACTCGCGGAGGAAAGCGAGCGCGCGTCGGCAAACGAGCCGCCTCCTTCGGCGGCATCGACGTGCGCGCCCTCCCGCATGAAGACCGGCGCCTCGTCCACATTACTGGGCCCGGAAATATCTCCAGCCGCCTCGGACGGATCGACGACGAGGGGATCGAATTTGATGTCGCCGACTCCATCCCCACCAGTCGGATCACGTTCGCGATCGCCGGCTATGGCCGCTGGGAGCTCACCCGCGACGGCGACCCGGTGGTGTGGGAGGAGGTCCCGATCTACGGCGACGGCCCGCCCATCTCACGGGAGGCGCGCGCGCGCGGGAGCCTCCGCGGGGGGAAGGCCGCTGGTGATGATGGGCGCGAGCCCACGCTGATCAGCGTGCCCAATATTCAAGACGGCTCGTACCACCTCTCGTATCATCGATGGCGCGCGCAGGACGTTCTCGGCCTGCTGCTCACGATGCTCGGGGTGCTCCTCGCGATTCAGACCGCGCGACGCCGGGGCCCGTTGCCGCCGCTCTCCACCCTGGCGCGACGTCGCGGCGGTCGGCGCGCGCTCGCCCTCCTCACGGTGCTCGCGCTGTCCTTCGTCGGAATACGGTGGAACTCCGCGAGGGGGCACGAGCGAGGTCGCGCGTCGTTCCAGCTCCGCGGCGCCCTCGACGAGCACCTGGACGGCCTGCGACCCGGCCTGTTCAAGGCCGAGATGCTCATCGGGCCCGCCGTCGTCATCCCGCCAAACCTCACGCGAGATCACGAGTTGACGTGGGCGCTCGCGCGAGCCCCCGAGCGCGTTCATGGTTGGGTGGCCGTGCACGACGACTGGACCAAGCGAGGCGTACGCGGCGGGTACAAAATTCGCGTCCTCGCCCGCGAAGACGGAGTCGAGACGGAGCTGTGGCGAGGCCGCACCCCTCGCGCGGAAGGCAAGCGCTCGTTCACCCTGGAGCTGGCGTCCTCGCACGGGCGCCCCGTCGAGCTCATCGTCCGACTCGAGCCCATCGGGAAGACGGCCCCCATGGCTGGATTCGACCTCGTCATTTCCGAAGAGCCCCCGTGATCTTCTGCCCCCCGCGTCCGCGCGGGACAATTGGTCATTTCCCGGGACCGTGCGAGCATCATCGTGGCCCCGCCGCTCGTACGCATGTTGAACAAGCACCCACATCGAATGGTCCTCGTCGCGATCGTGTGCGTGTCTCTCGCGGAGACTGTGATGACGTCATCGAGGTACGGCGGCGAGCTTACAACAGCGCACTGGGTGCGCGTGAACGAGGCGCTCCGCGCCGACGCTGCGCTGGTGGTCGGCACGTCGTGGCTGGCGCCAGAGGCGCGCATGCGACTCGACGCCGCCGCGACACCGGAGGCGAGCGGACGGCCCGACCTTCGCGGGGTCACGTCCTTCGACGTCCTCCTCCATCATCGCGAGGGGCCCTCGGCCGCGAGCAGGTGGCGCCCCTCGCTCTCTCCAGACTCTCGCCCTCGCCGCGTCTCCCTCGAGCGGGCGGGACCGCTCCTCGTTGAACACTGGCGCGTCGAGCGGCCGGAGCGGATCGTCGACACGCTCGTGCATCCTCACGCGCTCCAGGTCAAGGTCAACCGCGACGTCGAGCGGTCTTGCCGTGGCGACCCTCGCTCGGGGTACACCTGCCCTGGCCTACGTGGCGCCGCGACCGCCGTCAAACAGCAGTACGCGGAGGTCGATTTCGAAGCCCGCCGATGTCTGTCGATGCCGCTGCCGAGCGCCGCCTCGCTCTCTTTGTTCCGCGCCAACTTTGAGCGCGGCGATCGAATCGTGGGCCACCTCGGATTCGAGGATTTTAACGCGCGGCTGCGCAACGACGGCCCCGTCACGATGACCATCCAAGTGGAGGGCGAGACCGTCGCTCGATCGACCTTCACCAACGCGGACGGGTGGGCCGGCTTCGAATTCTCGACCACGCCTGGCGTCGGGGCCTTGAGCGTCTCCTTGCACGCGAACGCGCCCGGTCAATGGGGCTCTCCGCCGGAGCGCTACGAACGCGGCGCGACGCGGCGAGTCTGTCTTGAGCTGCGATCGATGCGCGAGGGGGACCCCGCGTGAACCGCCCCCTCCGCACCCTCTTCACGGCGCTGCTGTTGACCGCCCTCTCCTTCACAGCCCTGATCGAGACGGAGCCCTCGGTGGGCATCGTCCGGGATGAGGGGATCTATATGGCCGCTTCGCGACGATACGGAGCGTGGGGCGCGGGGGTTCGCCGCGGCGAGATCCCGATCGACGACCGCTCCCAGCGGGATCGAGCGTTTCGTGTGAACGCGGAGCATCCCGCGCTCATGAAGCTCGCCGCCGGCCTCAGCGCCGAGCTCCTCACACCGACGCCTCCCGACCGAGCGTCTCCAGCGGCGGAGAGCGCCGCCTCCTCGAGCCGACTCCGTGAGTCGACGACCTACCGGATTCCAGCCATGGCCGTCGCGTCGCTGGGCGTGGGGTTGTTGTACCTGATCGGCGTACAGCTCACGTCCTCTATCGCCGCGCTCCTCGCCGCGTGCGGGTTTTTGCTGCTCCCGAGGGTTTTCTTCCACGCACACTTGCACTGCTTCGACGTCCCGGTCGCGGTCTGGATATTGGGGGTCGCTGCATGTTGGACACGCGCCGGCACCTCTCGGATCGCCGGTGGGTGCGTCGGGATCGTGCTTGGACTCGCGGTGGCGACGAAGCACAACGCCCTGTTCATGCTCCCGCTCCTGCTCAGTCACGAGGCCCTGACGTGGGGCGTGCGGTGGTACAACACCGGGCGACGTCCGCCATGGCGCGCGCTGCTGAGCATGAGGGTGTGCAGCGCCGTCCTCCTCACCCCCCTCGTGCTGCTCGCGACGTGGCCGTGGCTCTGGGCGGACACCTCAACGCGCCTGTTCGAGTACCTCCAGTTCCACAGCGACCACGCGTACTACAACATGGAGTTCCTCGGCGCGAACTACAACGAGCCGCCGATGCCGATCTCCTACCCTGTGGTCATGACATTGGCGACGGTGCCGTGGACCCTGCTCTCCCTCGCCTGCGCCGGCGCATGGTTCGCGATCCGTGACGACCTCGCGGAGGTCGGCGCCGCCACATCCCCAGCGGGTCCCCCCTCACGTCCGTCGTGGGAGGACTTCCTGGCGCCGACAAAGCACCCCGCCGCCCCCTCGTGCACCGGCGTCGGGATCGTCGCGCTCGCCGTCTTCCCGCTCCTGTTGATCGCGCTCCCCTCCGTGCCGATCTTCGGGGGCACGAAGCACTGGCTCACCGCCTACCCCTTCCTCCTCCTCCTCGCGAGCGTCGGATTCCACCAACTCGCGACGCGCGCCCTCGGAGGCGTGTCCACGCCGCGCCGCGTCACCGCGCTCTTGGTGTGTGTCGTCTGCTTCCTCAGCCCGGGCGCCCTCTCCACCGCGTCGAGTCATCCATTCGAAACCGCGCAGTACAACGGCGTCGTCGGAGGTGCTCAAGGCGGCGCGCGGCTGGGGCTCAATCGCGGCTACTGGGGACACGCCATCGACGGTCTGCTCGACAGTGGCGGCGAAGCGCGACCGCTCTATCTCCACGACATCCACCCGCTCGCCGCGCGGCAGTACCGGCGTGATGGTCGCTGGCCTGCGACGCGACGCTCGGCGGCGCTCGGCGAGTCTCAAGAGGCGCTGATCTTCTACGAGAAGCACATGACCGTCGACGAGATCCGTATCTGGAATGCCTACGGCACGACGCGACCTGCGGCCGTGCTCACGGTGGAGGATGTCCCCGTGACCGGGATCTATCGCCGACTCCCGGCGCGACGTGTCGCCCCATAGTGCGATACAATCTGCGCCGTGGCGGAGCGCGCGATCCCATCGTTGAACCTGATGGACGGTGTCCGGGGTCGCCTGCGCTACGTGATGGTGCTGATCGCCGCCTGCGTCAGCCTGGCGATCCTCGCCCCGCGACCGCTGCTTGGCCCCAGTGAGGCGACCCATTACGCCCATCTGGCGAACAGCTGGCTGCACGGTCACCTCGATCTCGGCGCCGAGCCTCCCGGATTTCCCAAGGCCCACAATGACTGGGCCAAGGTGACGGAGTTCACCGATGACACCGGGGCGCTGCTGCGGTTGAGGAGATGTGTCACCCGGGAATGCCAGCCTGCTCGCGACACGCCCGCGGCCACGACCTTGTGGTGGGTAAACTCAGAAGACGCGCCACGAAGTTTCACGCGCGCCCAACGCAGACAGTTTCGAACGCGCTGGTACGTGAGCTTCCCGCCAGGCCCCGCGGTGCTCATGCTCCCGCTGGTCGCCGTCTTCGGCGTCGACGCCCCCGACACCTTCCTCACGCTCCTCATCGCGAGCCTGTTCGCCACGCTGCTCGTGAAGACCCTCGACGAGTGGCGAGGACGCCGTGAACAGCTGCACCTCCTCCTGGCTGGAGCGTGGCTGCTCGCGAGCCCCGCCACGGTGGTGGGGAGCCAAGGAGGGGTGTGGTTCACGGCCCAAATGCTCGCCTCCGTCTGCACGATCCTGGCAATTCGCGCGTGGTTGCTCCATGGAGTCGGCTGGCGAGCGGGGACGTGGCTCGCCCTCGCCTGCACGTGCAGGCCACACCTCGGCGTCGTCGCCGTGCTGTGGCTCGCTTGGCGCGATGCCCGTGACGGGTCGCCACCTGGCTCGGTCAAGTCCCGGCTCGCCTTCCTCGCGCCTCTGGCTGTCGTAGCGCTGCTCCTCGCGCTGCACAACTCGCTCCGCTTCGGCGATCCCCTGGAGTTCGGCCATCGCTGGCTCGACGTCCGCTGGCAGGGGCGGATGCAGGAGTTCGGGCTTTTCTCACCTCGGTACCTGCCGCGGAACCTCCAGTGCCTGATCGCGGTGCCTTTTCAGCTCCAAGCGCCCTGGCCATGGATCAAAATCTCGATCCACGGGATCGGGCTCGCGCTCACCGCCCCCTGGCTGTTGATGAGCGCGCGGCGCCCTCCCGTCGGTCCCCGCCGCCGCGTCTGGACGGTCATGGCGCTCAGCGGGCTCGTCGTCGCGATGATCCCGCTCGGATATCACAACAGCGGCCAACTCCAAGTCTCGTACCGATTTGCGCTCGACTGGATTCCGTTCTTGATGGTCGCCATCGTCGCCGGAAATCCGCGCGCGGGCTGGCTGCTACGCGCGCTCGTTGTGGTGGGGATCGCGGTCAACATGCATCTCAGCTGGGCCTTCAAAGTTGATCGATCCGGGCTGTTTGTCGCGAGGCCGATCGGGTGGCCCTTTCAGGCAGAATTCACCCGACCTCACGCGAAACGCGCCGCGCGCACGACCACCTCCCGCCTCCCAAATCCGATGGCGCGGTAGGGCGTGGTGCGCCACGACAGCTATTTCTCTAGGGAGGTGAGCGCGGGTGAGAGCGCCCGCGGACCGGAACCATCTTCTTCCAGCGCCGCGCGCTCGGGACCGTACACGCGCGCGATGGCGAAATGATCGAGGTCCTTCGGATCGTAGGACACCTGCACATCCGCGCCAGGCTCAAAACGTCCCCACTGATCGGAGGGAAAAATCTCGACGAAGCGATGACGAAACATCCGATCCACGTCCTTGTTTCGATAGGCGATTTCGGTAGATTCCTCGAGCCGCGGAAGATCTGCCTCAATGGACACTTCCATCAAGTCGGTGCTCATTGCGCGTCGCCTCCGCGAGATCACGACGCCTCGCGCCGCCTCCCCAGACGTGAGGGCCAGCGTGCGCCGTCGGAGGCTCCGCCGGAGCGCCCGGGCGTTGTAGCTGCCGATGCCTCCCACCATGATTGGAGGCAGCATCGCGAGCGCCGCCGCCGTCTGCGCGGCCATCGATTTTAGGACTCCCCAGCCGATCAGCGGCGCGATGAGCAGCACAGGTACGATGAACCCCATCCCCGCGAGCGCCCTCCAAAAGCTCACCGAGATGCGGAGGTGCTCCTGCTCATCCTCCGCGGCCTGCAGTTTGCGCGCGTTGTAGAGCACCCCTCCGACGCTCAGCCCGAGCGCCGCGAAGGTGAGAGCGAGCAATCCCATCCTCAACAGGCTTACCGAATACCGGAGGCCTGTCAAACCGCGTCACTCGAACGGCCCGCCCCTGCACCGACACCGCGCTCCCGACGCCGGCTACCCGATGACAACATTTTGGCCGAGCGCGAACACCACCCGACTAAATTCTTCTTGTGCCAATGTGATCACCTTCAGCAAATCTCCGACGGTGCCTCCCTCGCTCACGTCGATGATCAGCACCTCTTTCCCAGGATTGCGCTTCTTCACGTCCTGCAAGATATTGAGCAGCTCGGCGCCGCTCGCCGCCTCCACGACTCGACCAAATTTTGGGGACGCCGCGCTCACAGAGAACCTATCTCCGCCCTTCATCGTCACCCGGAGCCCGAGCGGACGCTGTCCTGACGGCAGCAACAACCCCTTGGGCGGTAACAAAAAGAACGGTCGAGCGCGGAGCCCCGCTCGCCCGCCGTTCACCAACATGTAGAGGTTCGGCGTGGTCATCGGCCGCGTCTCAGCAGCGGCGTAGGCGGTCTGCACAAGCAGCTTGGCCGGGAGGGCCGCGTCTGCGGCCAGCAACACGCGCGTAGGGATGTCGAGGGCGGAGACGCGCGCCTCATCGACCACGCGGCTCCACACGAGATAAAAGGCGTCAAAAACTGACAGCGGGCAGCCGGACTCGGATTCTGAGGCGACCTGATCCGCGCCCACAAACTGCCGACCTCCCTCGATTCCGGCGACCGCCTTGTCGAAGATCGTCAGCCGATCCTGGGTGATGACCGCGTAGACACCGGGCTCTACCGGCAACCCCATTCCAGCCGGGAGCCGATCAACTCCGAGCACTTCGTTAACTTGATTGAGGACAATGGCGTCGAAGCCCTCAAGCTCCTCGAACCCCTCGGGCGCCGCTGACGACGCCGCGGTCGCGGTCGCGAGACTCATGGAAAAGGCGAAAATAATGGCTTTGAGCATGACTAAAACTCCTCCACAACGATGTTGATCCACGGATGAACGGTGCCTTCGGTGGCGGAGGTCTCCGTCGCTTCTGAAACTCCAGTCCGCATCGGCAGCAGCGCGCCGGTATCGCGAGTACGGATGGTTCGGCTCCCGCCCAGATAGTCCGGAAGCTCGAGCATCATCCCTGCGACGATGTAATGGTTGTCATGCTCGGCCGCCGCCACGTACGCGGAGTATGGCTCGTTCGCGCACTCCATGGTCACGAAATAACCTGTATTGAGGTCGCCTTTCGCCTCCGATACGAGCCCTTGAATTATGGAGTCCATCTGTCCGTTGAGGAGCCCGAAGTACTCCATGCGCGCCCTCACCGCCGCATCGAGCTTCGGGATCACGTCGCTGAAATTCATGACATCAACGGTTTGGCACTCTGCCCCGCGCAGCTCGGAGGCCGCCGCATCGGAGACCGCGATCATCCGCCGTTGCACGCTCATCTCATCGCGGTGGTGCTGGAGCTCCTTGCGGAGCCCGGCCAGGATCGAGGTGGGAGAACCGGTAGCCAACCACCCCAACAACGCGTAGGCGTCCCACGACGCGAACTCCTTGTGGTTGGAGACACACGCACCTCCATTTTGTTCGAGGCAGTGCACCCACGCTTGGGCCGCGCGCTGGGCTGGCACGGTGGGGTCGGGGGGCTTCGGCGGCTCTTTCCTGGACGCGCACGCAGGCACGAACATCGTCACAGCCAAGGCGATTGGGACGGCTCGAAATCGAGGACTCATGAGGGACCTTTCTCGGCGGACGCGTCATCAACGATTGGTCGCCGCATAGCAACGGGAATAACAGCCCTCCGCGATCTTCGCAATTTCTAAGCAAGGTTCGTGCGCAGACGCCCTCAACCTCCGCGTGCGCAGAGAATTTGGAGATTTCGCGCATCGATGGAAGCTAGGCATGGTGACCAGCGCAGCGCTGAACAAGAAAAACGAGTCCGGCAGCCGATATTGGCGATCCAAGAAATATGGGGTGCTCCTGTACCAAGGAGACTGTATGGGCGTCATGTCGCGCCTGGAAGAAGCCAGCTTCGACGTGATCTTCGCCGACCCACCATATTTCCTGTCCAACGGCGGCACCACCTGCAAATCGGGCGCGCGCGTCAGCGTGAACAAGGGCAAGTGGGACAAATCCCGCGGGGTTGAGGAGAACCATGAGTTCAATCGCGAGTGGCTGGAGGCGGCCAAGCGGCTGCTCAAGCCCAACGGGAGCATCTGGATTTCGGGCACGTCCCACGTCATCTTCAGCGTGGGGTTCGCGCTCCAGCAGCTTGACTACAAGATCTTGAACCAGGTCACGTGGCAAAAGCCGAATCCTCCCCCGAACCTCTCGTGCCGCTATCTCACCCACTCCACCGAGACGCTGCTGTGGGCGGCCCGCGACCGCAAGACCAAGCACCATTTCGAGTACGCCGAGATGCGCGCCCGCAACGGCCACAAGCAGATGAAGGACGTGTGGCAGTTTTGCGCCCCCGGCAAGCGCGAAAAAGTTCATGGCAAGCACCCGACTCAAAAGCCCTTCGGGCTGTTGGAGCGGGTCATCGCCGCGTCATGCCCGCCCGGAGGGCGCGTGCTCGATCCATTCAACGGGAGCGGAACGACGGGGCTGGCCGCGGTCCATCACGGCATGGAGTACGTCGGGATCGATCTCGACGATTCATACTTGGAGCTCACGAAGAAGCGTATCCAAGACGGCGCCCCCGGTGACGCGCCCGCGCTTCGCGTGAGCGCGTAGCGCCGACCCGTCCGCGCGTCAGCCCTCGCCGTCCACAGGCCCGCGCTCGTCAGGGGTGTCGCCCTTCCCAGACTCCTCGGGCGTCGCCGCCGTGCCGAGGATCGAGTCCCACAAGGGCACAGTAATATTGAACGCTTCGTGACGCATCCGCTTCGGATCGTGGTGCGTCGCGTGATGAGCTCGCACCCACCGGACGACGCGCGCCCCGCCCCAGCGAGTCTGCTCGGGGAGGTGTGCGCCGAGATGAAGCAGCTCGTAGCTCAAGTAGTAGGCGACGACGGTCGCGAGGAACAACCAGCCGATATCCGAGGTTGTTCGCCAACCCACGAGAATGGCCGCAGGTCCTCCCACTCCGCAAACAAAGAACAAGCTCACCTTCGCAGGGAAGATCACCGCCGGGAGGTCGCCCAACGAATCAACCTCCATAAACTCGCGCGTAAAAAACCGATGATGCTCACCGCTGTGCCTCCGATAGAGGAACTCGAATGGCCACCGCACGCGATGCATCAGCAGGCGATGCACCGCGTACTCCGTCAGATTTGCGAACACGTAGGCGCACAGCGCCGCGAGGAGATACCACGCGGACCACGAGTCAATTTGCGCGAGCGCGAAACCGATCGTGGCGACGCAATACAACAAGACCGCGGCGACGTGGCGCCGCCAGCGATACCCGGGGCGCACGTGGGATGCACGAAAGTCGTCTCGAAACGCATCGACCCGCTCTCGATCCCTCGTGTGCCTCGCGTCCACTCGACTCTCGCCCTGCTCGAGAGGCTCAGTTCTCGAGGATTTCGCGCTCTTTGTTGGACACCAAATCGTCCACTTGCGTGATGAAGTCGTCGGTGAGGGACTGAATATTCTCGAGGCCGCGCTTCAGCATGTCCTCGGAGATGTCTTTGTCTTTCTCTGCGCCCTTCAAGAGATCGTTCGCCTCGCGGCGGCCGTGCCGAACCGCGATCCGGCAGTCCTCCCCGTGATCCTTGACCTGCTTGACCAGCTGCTTTCGTCGCTCTTCGGTGAGCGGGGGGATCGGCACCCTCACCACGACCCCGTCATTGTTGCAGTTCAAGCCCAAGCCCGCGTTGTTCACGGACTTTTCGATCATCGCGATCAGGTTGCGATCCCACGGCTTAATCACGAGCAACCGCGCGTCCGCGACGGAGACGTTGGAGACCTGCTTGAGCGGCACCATGGCGCCGTAGCTGTCCACTCGAACCTCGTCGAGGACGGCCGGGTTCGCTCGACCCGCCCGCACCTTCGCGAGATCACGCCTGCACCGATCCAGGCTCTGGTCCATCATATCTTTGGCGATTTCGAGGGCGTCATCAATCATGCGTATCTCCCCTGGCTCCTGCGAGGGAGCATAGACGAGAATTGGGAAGGCGCGCCACCCCGAGCTTCGATTGATCTAAGCGAGCGCAAAATCAACCGGCCGCGACCGGGCGGGCGCTCCCCTTGGGGCCCACCCAGGTCCCCTCCACGCCCCCGCAGACCACCGAGAGGATATTGCCCGGCGCGTTCATATCGAACACGATGATCGGCATGCCGTTGTCGCTGCACAGGCTGATAGCGGTGCTGTCCATGACCGAGAGTTGTCTCGACAACACATCGAGATAGGTCAGGCTCACAAAGCGCTCGGCGTCTGGATATTTGGCGGGGTCCTTGTCGTAGACGCCGTCCACTTTCGTCGCCTTCATCACCACGTCGGCGTGAATCTCATTGGATCGGAGCGCCGCCGCGGTGTCGGTGGTGAAGTACGGATTCCCTGTCCCCGCGCCGAAGATGACCACGCGCCCCTTCTCAAGATGGCGCTCCGCGCGGCGACGGATATAGGGCTCCGCGAGCTCTTTGATCTCGATGGCGGACAGCACACGAGTGGCGACGCCGGCTTTCTCGATGGCGTCTTGCAAGGCGATGGCGTTCATCAAGGTCGCGAGCATCCCCACATAATCCGCGGTCGAGCGATCCATCCCGTTGGCAGACGCCGACAGTCCGCGGAAAATGTTGCCACCCCCGATGACCACGGCGACCTCCACCTTAATCTCGATGAGCTCTTTGATCTGGCTGGCCAGCGCGTCGAGCACCGCCGGGTCGATGCCGTAGCCCCGGTCCCCTTGCAGCGCTTCGCCGGAGAGCTTGAGGAGGATTCGCTTGTACACGGGGACTTTGGAGGAGGGCATGCGCTCGAAACCTTCCGACACCGTCGCACAAAAAAAAGGCGGGGTCAGCCCCGCCTCTTTTTTATTTCCGCGTCCGCTAGTTTGGGGCGGAGGCGGCGACCTGAGCGGCCACCTCTGCGGCGAAGTTCTCCTCTTTGCGAGCGAGACCTTCCCCGAGCTCAAAGCGCTCAAAGCGGCGCACCTGGATGTTCTCGCCGATCTTCGCCACGAGCTCCGTGAGCACCTCTTGCACGGTCTTCTTGTCCTCTTTCACGAACTTTTGCTCGAGCAGGACGCGCTCGGAGTAGTACTTTTCAACCTTGCCCGCGACGATCTTCTCGATGACGTTCTCGGGCTTGGGCTTTTGGGCCGGGAGCGCGCGGCCACACGCCTCGCAGTCCTCAACGTCGAGCTTGGCGAGCGCACCGCACGCCTTGCAGGTCTTCATGTTCGCCTCGGTCAAGAACACCGCACGCTCCGCGTCTACGCGCTCCGCGGGGATCTCTTCGCGGCGAACCGACTCGGGGTTCATGGCGGCGATTTGCATGGCCACGTCGCGGCAAAACTGTTGAAAGTCAGGGTTGCTGGCCACGAAGTCGGTCTCGCAGTTGACCTCCAACAGCACGCCGATGCGGTTGTTGGGGTGGATGTAAGAGACAACGGCCCCCTCCGTGGCGGCGCGGCCGGCCTTCTTCGCGGCCTTCGAGAGGCCCTTCTTGCGCAAGAACGCGATCGCCTTGTCGATATCGCCGTCGGTCTCTTTGAGCGCCTTTTTGCAATCGAGCATCCCCGCCTGGGTGCGCTCACGAAGTTCTTTAACCATGCCTGTGGTGATCTGTGACATCTTCTTTTCTTTCCTCGTACGGTGACGTGGGAGGCGCTGCCGCGCCCCTCAAAGCTAGTTGGAGGGCGTCTCCGCGGGTGCCGCAGGAGCCGCCGCGTCCGCAGGAGCCGCCGCGACCTCGGGGCTCGCGGAGGCCTCCGCCATCGGCAAAGAGCCGCGACGGGAGACGATCTCCACCTTCGGACCATCGCCACCGGTCGTCACCCGGATCGGTGCCGGCTGGTCGCCATCGGTGCTCACGACCTGCTCCACAGCGCGGGACTTGCCGAGCTTGCCACCCTCGATGGCCGCCTGGGCGAGCGCTTGGGTCACGACCTTGATGGACCGGATGGCGTCGTCGTTGCCCGGGATGATGTACTGGATCTTGGTGGGGTCGGCGTTGGTGTCGGCCAGCGCGACCACGGGGATCCCGAGGCGGTTCGCCTCGGTGACCGCGATGCTCTCGCGCGCGGGGTCGACGACGACCACAGCGCCCGGCTGCTTGCCCATCTCCTTGATTCCACCGAGGTTGCGCTCGAGCTTGCCGCGACGTCGCTCGAGCATGAGCACCTCTTTCTTGGTGAGTTTCTCGTAGGTGCCGTCCTCGGACTTCTTCTCGATGTCGCGGAGCATGTCCACGGACTGTCGAACGGTCTTCCAGTTGGTCAGCATGCCGCCGAGCCAACGAGACACGACGTAGAATTGACCGGATCGGGTCGCCTCTTGAATGAGGACGTCTTGGGCCTGCTTCTTGGTGCCCACGAAGAGGACGGGCTTGCCCTCCGAGGCGGTTTGACGGATGAAATCCGTCGCGCGACGAATCAGCTGTACGGTCTGCTGGAGGTCGATGATGTGGATGCCGTTGCGCGCGCCGAAGATGTATTCCTTCATGCGGGGGTTCCAGCGCTCCGTGCGGTGTCCAAAGTGGACGCCGCTCTCGAGGAGCTGGCGGATGCTAACGGCGGAGGTGATTTCTTCGTCCATGGGAGCGGACGCTTCGTTCGTTTGTTCGTCGGTCATGTTGTTCCTTGGCGTTGGTACCTCTGCCTCGTTCATCGGGCCACAAACACCGCGTAGCGGTGACGCCATGTGATCCCTCCCGAGGCATGCGGGATATAGAAGGAGCGCTGGCTACCACGCGAAAACACGCCCGTCTAGCCTCTCCACGCCTTCGCCCCTTGCGGCGCACTACGCGCAACGTACATACAAGACGAGGATGGTGCGCAAGAGCTTCCCATGGGTCGCGTTCGGGCTTTGCAGCGCAATGGTGCTCGCCCAGATCGGCGTTCAGCTCGCCGACACCGGCCATCTCCCCAGCTATCTCGACGCCACGCTCGACGCGCGGCTCGCGCTAGTGCGCAGCGGAGCCCGTGATACGGCGCTCATCGCGGATGCCGGGGAAGCGTGGCGCGTGTTCACCTGCATCTTTGCCCACACGGGCTGGCTGCACCTCCTCTTTAATGTGGGCTTTTTGTTTCCCGCCCTCGTGGTGGCCGAGCGGCGATTCGGCGCTCAGCGGACCATGGCAGCCACGGTGCTCTTGACGTCCATGTCCAGCGTGTTCAGTTTGGCGTGGACCCCTGAGGTCTCCGCGGGCGCCTCCGGCTTGGCCTTCGGGTGGATCGCGGCCCTCGGTGTGTACGCGCTCCGGCGCGGCGCTACTACCTCGGGTCGCCTTCAGCATGGCATCGGCCTCGCGTTGTTTCCGTTCTTGGGCTTGATCCTCGCGCTGAGCGTCGGGAATCCGCAGCTCGACCACGCCAGCCACGCCGGGGGGCTGCTCTCCGGGCTCATCCTCGGCGGTTTTTTGCCGACGCGCACGCTTCGCCACCGGCGCCACGAGCACCCCACCCGCCCGTCGCCCCACCCTAGGTCGTGGACCTTGGCAGCCGCGGCCTGCGGCGTCCTCACCTTGTTCACCGCCCAGGCCCTCGCCGGTGGCCGCAGCACACCGACGACCGTTCAAGTCGTCGAACAGGTCGCGGTCGACATCCCCCCCACCTACCGGCCAGCGCTCGACGATCTAGGGCGCGTGGTCTACCGCGGACACTCCAACCTCGTCCGGCTCACTGTGGACACCGTCCCCCGCTATCGCGACGCCCCGGTGGATGCCCCGCGCGCGTGGGCGGTCCGCGAGCGCCTCGCCCCGCTCGTCGAAGCCTCGATCCTCACCACCCGCACGAGCCCCGCCGCAGCTCCCACGCTCGAAGAGCCGTGTGAGTCCCACGCCTTCACCCGCGGCAGCAACCCCGTGAACCTCGAGGTGTGCGCGGTCTCCGTCGCGACCCAAAAAGTCGTCGTGACGCTGGAGACCCCGGCCGAGTGGACCGAGCGCTACCGCCCGATGCTGCTGCGCGTTCTAGGGTCAATTCGACCGGCTCCGAGCGCGAACGCGGAGTGAGACCGCGAATACCGCGGCGACGGTCCCTCGTTTTTTGTCCATCGGACTCCCACGCTCCGCTCGTCGTGCGATACCTTCGGGCCAGCGCGCATGCTTTGTCCCCGCCAAACGTCTCCCCTCACCACCCTTCGCGTGGTGGTCACATCGCTGCTCGTGGGCAGCGCGTCCTCCTGGGGCTGCTTCATCGAGATCCCACCGCCGCCTGCTTCTCGCTACCTGTGCGACACCATCGCCGAGTGCGCTGACGGCGAGGTCTGCGCCTCCGGTCTGTGTCAGGTGCCGTGTACGACCGCGACCTTCACCGTCGACTGCGACCAAAGTGAGGGCTACGCCGCCTGCTTCAACGGATACTGCGCCCACCTTTGCGAGGTGGAGAACAGCGACTGCACCAGCCCCCAGCAGTGTATCTCCCTGGGCGTCTCGCTCAACGTCGAGGGCGTGATAAGCGGCGTGTGCGGCGTCGATTGCGCCACGAACGGCTGCCCCGACGGAGAAACCTGCGCCCCGGGCGGCGTCTGCCTGACCGCGTGCGACGAGGCGGATCCCACCACCTGCACGAGCGAGGAAATCTGCTCGGGTGGGGTGTGCCTGCCCGACCCATCCCAACCCTGAGGCCCCATGATGATTTTGCAGACGACGACGCGACGCACGCTCCTCTCCGTAGGCATCGCCGCCGCGATGAGCACCGGCTGTACCGCCGGCGCGTGGGGTGAGCGTTCCTCCCATCCCCACGCCCACCTGCTGTCTCACACCACCACGGCCGGCACCTTTGGGCTCGGGATCGAGCAGGCGAGCGCCGACATCGAGCGTGAAGCTCGCCCTGCCGACTCGGGAGCGGACGAGCGAGAGCGCAGCATCTCCCCCGCGCTGTTTTGGACCGGGGTGATCGTGGGGACCGTCGGTCTCGCCACCCTCGCCGCCGGCGTCGGCGTCGGCGTCTCCTCGGAGAAGAAGATCGAGGAGGGCGACGCGTCAGGGCTCTCAAGGGCCGATCGGAACGACCTCGTCGACCGCGGCGAGCTTGGTAACCGCTTGGCGATCGGCGGCGGCAGCGTCCTCTTTGTCGGCGGGAGCCTCGCGACCATCATCACCGCGGTGGATTACAGCCGCTGCGGCCGGATGACTTCGAAGAAGCGCCGCGACGAGTGCGCGACCATGGGGAGCCGCGCAAAAAAGAGCGAGTAGAGCGTGGACGAGCCTGGAGCCACGAGCGACGCCGCGACCGCCCCTCCCGTCATGATTCGGGGGGGCATCTTGCTGCTCATCCTGCTCGCCCACCTGCCGCTGCTGCGATTTGGCTTCGTGCTCGATGATGGCTGGACCATCTTGAGCAATGGTTTTCTGCGATACCCGTCGCATCTGCCCGTGCTGTGGGAGGGCCGGGCGGCGAGCCTCGGGATCCCAGACCCCTTTCGACCCGCGCTCATCGCGTTCGATTCGCTGGCCTACGGGCTGTTTGGGCTGCACGCGCGCGCGCATCACATGGTCTCCATCGGGCTCCACCTCTCCGTATGCGTCCTCCTCGACGCGAACCTCGCGCGCCGAGGCGCGCCCGCGATGACACGATACGCGACCCTCGCCACCTTCGGGCTGCTGGGAATCCACGCGGAGGCGGTCACCGTGATCTCGTTTCGAGAAGACCTCATCGCGGCGGCCCTCGGCCTCGCGGGCGTGCTCACGGCCAGCCCTCGCGATGGCGGCCCCCCGCGCCCGAGCGCCTCCATCGTCGCCGTCTCCTGCGTCGCGGCGGCGACCGCGACCAAGCTGAGCGCCGCGCCGCTGCCCGTGTTCGCGTGGCTGTGGTGGACGTGGCCGCGCTGGCGCCCAGCGGCCGGCTTCGGCGCGCGCGCGCGGTCGTGTGGACTCCTCGGGCTCGGCGTGGCCGCGGGTCTGTTCGTTCGGTGGCAGATGTCGGGGCAGCTCTTGCCCTACACGCCCGACGACCCGCGCCTGTCCATGCTTCCCCCCGGTCTCCTCGACCAGTGGGCGCGCGGAATCGTCATCACCACGAAGGTGCTCGCGCAGACGATCCTGCCCTTCGGGCTCGCCCCGGAGTACACCCTTGAACCCCGCGCCTTCGCGGACCCTTGGATGCTGGCGTGGTCCGGGGGCTTCATCCTCACCGTTCTTGGCGCCCTCGTCCTTCGCCGGCGACGCCCCAGCCTCATCGTCCCGGTGATGCTGCTGGCGTGGCTCGCGCTCTGGCTCCCCACGAGCAACGTGCTCGCGCTCCCCAACCCGCGGGCAGACCGCTACGCCTACCTCCCGTCGGTTCCCATCTGCATCGCGCTCGGCGCCCTGTTTGAGCATGGCCTGGCGCGAGCGGGCCGCTACCACGCCGTGCTGTTCGCCGCGGGCGCCGCCTTCATCGTGCTCCACGGATCGTTGGGCGTGGCGGCGAGCCGCGCCTACGTCAGCAATTCTACGCTCTGGCGCGTCGCCACTGAGCGGAGCCCCGAATCCGCGCGCGCCCACGCCATGCACGGAATCATGATGCTCTCGCGCCTCGATCGACGACCCGTGCCAGACCCGGACCTCCTCGCGGCCACCGAGGACGCGTGCCAGCGAGCGCTCGCGCTCAACCCCAACGACGCTCATCCTCACCTCTGCTTCGCCAGGCTGCGCACGGTCGAGAAGTCGTGGACTCAGGCCTACGACCACCTCGAACACGCGCTCGAACGCGCCCCGGTCCGGCGCGATGCCATCGAGGCGGCGCAGCTTGAATTGTTGCCGGATGTCCTCATCCATCGCCCCGCCGCCGCGCTTCGCGAGGCCGTCGTCCAACAAAGCCGCGCGCTGTTTCAACGCTATCCCTACTCTCCGACGGTGCTGGAGGCTGCTGGCCGCGCGCTTCATCGCCTCGGGCTCGCGCACCAGGCGGGGATGGCCTATCGGGCGGCCTCGCATCGCCGACCCGAACGGTCGCTCACCGTCGCGCGACGGGTCGAGCTCGCCGTCGACCTGGGAGATCTCGCGGGGGCGCAGGCGCTGCTGAAACGGCGGGACATGCTGCGCGACCAAATCGACGAGAGTGAGCGCACCGCGCTTATTGCGCGAGTTCGTCTCCTCAGTCGCCTTCGTGCGCCGGGCCTGGTACATTCTCCGACGCCCGAACCGGCACCGAGGCTCCCATGACCCACCGCAAGTTCTACGCTCTGCTGCTCGCCACCGCTCTTTGCATCGCCTTTGGAAGCAGCGCTTGTCTCGACGGCATCGACACGGTCGATTTCGAGAACGAAGACTACGGCGCCACCTGAGCGCGGCATCGCGAACGCTGCACCCCCCGTGCGACCGCGAACCCTAGACTTAGGAGATTGCGACGCCGTCGGAGAGATCGTTGAGGATGCCGCGATGCACCGGCGCGAACTCTCTGCCGAAGTTCTCGCTTTGACGAGCCGCGATCTCGCCGGCCATGCGGAGCGCGATCTGCTCTCGGCGAATGGCGGCGTGCAGCTCCATCCGAAATACCGACGCGATCATGGGCGCCATGCTCCTCGGCCCTTGCAAGAGCACCTCTCCCGCGCCCATGGCCAACAACTCCCCCGTGGAGATCCCGAACGCGCGCGCCAACTCCAGCATCTGGTCCGGGTTGACCGCCGCCTCGAGCGCCACGAGCCGCTCTTGGTCCAGATGGCCGAACACGATCTCGACGTCACGGACGTCGGCGACCTTAAGGTGGCTCAGCAACGAACGAAAGGCCTGCGATCCCCGTCCGCACGAACCGTGCACGCCCGGGAGGAGCGGGCCCAAGCGGGCGACCACGGGCAAGCCCGCCGCCCGGAGGTGCTGCGCCGACAAGAGGAGCTCTCCCATGGGCGCGCTGTTCTCCCCGAGGAACAGCCGCTGAATGGGCGACTGCGTGCTCGCGACCTCGACCACCGCGATCGCGCCGACATCCCGAAGCGCGCGCACCAGGGTGGCGTCGGGTGCCACCCGCAATCGAGCGATCGGCTGGCGGCCATGATCTGAGAGCCACCGCACCGCCCGCGACACCCAGTCGAAATCTTCGCGAGAGCGCACGGCCGCGGTGACGAAGCGATCTCGAAGCCCGGTCATCTCGCGCTCTGCGAGCAAGGTGGCGAGCGCCAAATCCACCTCGCGCGGCAAAGAGGAGGCCCTACGAACAAGGACGAGCGGTCCCCTCACCGGGCCAAGCCCCGCCAACCCCTTTCCGATGGCGTAATCACTCACTGGTTAAATGTATAGTTTCCCGCGCCGCATTCGACCAGTTCAATCGATCAATCGAGTGGCCGCGCGTACAATCCGCGTGATTACCGCGTCGTTGGGGTCCGCAGCCGCACGAATTGGACGCCGCCCGCAAGCCCACATGGGTCCTTTGGCGTCCAAACGCGCGATCTCGCGGCTCGTCCCCCGGTGGGGAACTTACTAACCAGATGATATCCCAACGATTTTACCCGTGGGTGCGGGGTTATGCTAAGGGTCCGGCGACTCGTGACGCACGACGCCACAACGACGAAAGCTCCCTCGATTCCGCCCAAGAGTATGGATTCCGACGCCATTAAGGTCGTTCGGAAGCTCCGAGCCGCGGGCCATGAGGCATTTCTTGTCGGTGGATGCGTACGAGATCTCTATCTCGGGCTGCGACCGAAAGACTTCGACGCGGCGACGAGCGCGACGCCCGAGGAGGTGCATCGGCTGTTTCGAAACAGCCGCATCATCGGGCGGCGGTTCAAAATCGTTCACGTTTTCTATGGCCCCAAGGTGATCGAGACGAGCACGTTTCGCACCGCGCCGCGCCAAGTGAAAGACGAAGAAGGCGCCGAGCTGCTCATCACCCAAGACAATGAGTGGGGCACCGTGGAGGATGACGCGCGGCGGCGTGACTTCACGATCAACGGGTTGTTCTGCGACGTGGACTCGGGCGAAATCGTAGACTTTGTCGACGGCCTCGCCGATCTCGACGCGCGAGTTATCCGGACCATCGGAGCCCCTGAGGTCCGCTTCCGCGAAGATCCCGTGCGAATGATCCGCGCGTGTAAGTTCGCCGCGCGCCTCGATTTCGAAATTGAACCAGCGTGCTGGTCGGCGCTGCTCGCGGTCGCCCCCGACATTCAAAAGTGCAGCAAAGCCCGCGTGCTCGAAGAGCTCTACAAGCTGCTGCGAAGCGGCGCGAGCCGAGCCTGCTTCGAGCTGCTTCATAAGACCGACCTGCTCCGCCACATCTGGCCAGCCTACGTCGGCTCCTTCCCGAGCGACGAGGGCCTCAAGATGTGCGGCGACCTCCCGGTCCCCATCGACGATCCGAGCGGGTTGTTTTGGAGGTATCTCGAATCGCTCGACAGCTACGTTAGAGAGACCGGCCAAGTGGTGAGCAACGGCGTCTTGCAGGCGGTCTTGTTCGCTCCCTTGCTCGCCGAGGGGGTCATCGCCTCCCAGCAGTCCCACCTCGACCGGGTCATCGATCAGGTGATGCACGGACCGTGCGTGGAGCTTGGCGTCGCCCGACGTGACCGCGAGCTGGCCCGCCAAATCGTGATGGCCAAGCGGCAGATGTCCGGGGAGCGAACCCGCCGACGCGGTCGCTCCTCCCTGGTGCAGCGTCAGTGCTTCCACGACGCGCTGGTTTTTCTTGGCATCTCCGTCGAAGCGCGCGGCGAGGACGGAGCGGAGCTTGAGCATTGGCAGCGCCTCGTCCTCCGCCACGAGCACTCGAAAGACGCGGCGCGTCCCGACAACCGACGAGGCGGCGCCAAGAAACGACGACGACGTGGGCGGAAACGCCGCGGTCGAAGCTCTAGCTCCTCCGGGGCCTCCGCATCCAAATCGGAGGCGTGATGGCGGGTGGCAAGGCGGCCCCCAAGTCGAGCAGGGCCATCGAGCGGCTGATGCGGGCCGGGACCAATGAGCACTACGACGACGCGGCGCTCTACGATTTCGAATACGACGACCAACGCGATGATCTGGTCTGGTACCGCGCCCGGGCGCGCGAATCTTCGACCCCCCATCCCATCTTGGAGCTGGGCGCAGGCACGGGACGCATCACCGTTCCGCTGCTTGAAGATGGACACCGCGTGGTCGCGGTCGATCGAAAACAGAGCATGCTCGACCGCCTCAAGACGAAGGTCCAACGCCTCGACGACGCTCGCCTCAAGATCATGGAGGGCGACATCTGCGAGCTGCCCGTCGATGATCACTCGATGGGCATGGTCCTCGCCCCGTTCAACGTGCTCATGCACCTGTACACGTGGGACCGGCTGCTGCGCTGCTTCGAGGAGGTCGCGCGGGTGCTGCGCCCGGGCGGCATATTTTGCTTCGACGTGCTGCTGCCCGATCTCGAGTGGTTGCTGCTCGACCCCGAGCTTCACCACTGCCGCACCCGGTTCATTCACCCGGAGACGAAGCGCGCGATGGTGTACTCCACCAACCACACCTACGACCACGAGACGCAGGTCGCCCACATCCGCATCCACTATCACGACGCCATCGGACGAGGGGCCCGCGTTCGGCCGGAGGTCCCGCCGCGCAAAACGGTTCAGCTCGCGCATCGCCAAATCTGGCCGGAGGAGCTCCGCTGCCTGCTCCACCTCGCGGGCCTGCGACTGCGCTCTCTCGAGGGAGACTTCGAGGGCGACCGCCTGACCCAAGACGCCGAGTCCCAGGTCGTCGTCGCCCAAAAGCCCCCCACGAAACACGGCCACAAGAAATCGGGCCAGCGCTGACCGGACGCCGCGCGCTGCCACGTGCGTTTAAAGCGAGAGCGCGTATAGTACAGTCATGGCGTTCGGGCTTCGAGGTCGATGGTTTCGGCGCGCGAGTGCGCGGGTTGGATTCGCCTGCCTCTGCGCCCTCACCCCGCGCGCCGCCCTCGCCGACCGCATCCTCGTCGAGCCCGACCCGCGAGCGCGCGGCTACGTCCCGGTCGAAGAGCTCTCCCACGAGGTCTTGATCGAGCCCGGGCAGGGCTTCGACGCGACCATGCGAGTCCGCACGGCGCTGTACAATGCCAGCAGCACGCGCGTGGACTTTGTGCACCTGCTCGCCCTCCCCCAAGGCGCGGAGCTGGTGGGGCTTCGCACTGCGCTCGATGGTGTCTGGAGCGAGGATGAGGTCGTCGAGTCCGCCCCCGCCGGCGTCCCGTCGCGGCCCGCGGACGACGCCGGCGTCACGACCTTCGCGGCGTTCGCCACGGCCCTCGACACGCGGGGGGCGGACCTCGCGGCGGCGAAGCTCTTCGGGTGGGGGCTCGAGTCTGGCGAGACGGT
Source organism: Myxococcales bacterium (assembly GCA_014240065.1). Taxonomy (GTDB): domain Bacteria; phylum Myxococcota_A; class Polyangia; order Nannocystales; family Nannocystaceae; genus JAAZXR01. The sequence continues at coordinate 50,721 of JAAZXR010000005.1, read as the reverse complement.
CCAAGTGGAGCTGGTGCTGCGTGTACGACCGACGCTGCGAGGCAGCCGGTGGACCCTCGACCTCCCGCGGCGCGGGGAGCAACAGGTGATCCATGATCGCCGCGGCGTCCTCGTCCGCGGGGTGACCGGCGCGCGGAGGTTTTGGGTGGACGGGCGAGAATCCACCGGAAAGATTTTACCCACGCGGGGGGCCGACGGCGCCACAGTCTCCTGGACCGCCACGCTCGGGCGCGGAGAGGGCCTGCTCGGACACGCGGAGGCCGTCCCCAACTCCGCGGCCGCGGGCGCCGGCGGGACGCTGCGCCTGTATCTGCAAGCGGGCACCCAGCCACACACTGCGCCCGACCACATCTCCTTTCTTTACGACGCGAGCTCCAGCGTGCGCGGGGACCTGCGAGACGACGCGCTCCGGGTGACCCGCCAAATCGTCTCTTCGCAGACGACCGACCTCACCGTCGACGCGCTCGCCTTCGATCGTGACATCATGCCGCTCATGTCGGCGCCGGTCGCCGCCACGACGCTCCCAGATCTGCGCGCGTCCTTTCGTCGGGCAGGCCTCGCAGACGTCCCTCCCCGCGCCGGCACCAACATCATCGACGCGCTCCGACAAGCCCTCGAGCGCGTCCCTCGCTCCTCCCGCGCTCCCACGCTCATCGTCTTCTCTGATGGGATGTTCCCGCGGATCGAGGCGGACCCGCTCAACGATTTACTAGCGCTGCTGCGGCGGCTCCCTCACGCGCCCCAAATCGTCCTGGTCGTCGACGACCCGCTCCTCGCGCGGGCCGGTCTCGGCGCAGCGCACCCCGCCTTTGAATTCGCCGCGAAGATCGGCGCCCGGATTCGCAGCATCGAACTCAACACGCTCGAGCGCTTCGACATGAGCAGCATCCTGTCGGCCCCCCGCGTCATCGGCGACATCCGAGTCCGCGCCTCGTCGAGCACGGCCTTTGATCGGCCGGCCGCCGGCCTCATCGGCGGGACCATCGAGATCCTCGAGGGCCGCTACACCACGGTGACCCCTCCCAAATCGATCTCTGTGCGCGCGCTCTCGGGTCGCTCCCGAATGCGCGCGCGGGTGCCCGTGCAGACGGTGGCCCCACGAGGGCGCGCCTTCGTCTCCAGCGCGAGCAAGATCGAGCGCCTCACCCTCGCCGAGTCCCTCCAGGCTCCGCGGTGGTACCGCCCCTCCATGGAAGAGACCTTCCGGGCCCAGCTTGGGCGCGCCTCCTTCGACACCGACGCGCGCGTCGGCACGTTGAGTCAAGAGCTCATGTCGATGTACCTGCGTCGACGGGTGCTGCCCCGGGTCAAGGCCTGTTACAACGAGGCGCTGAGGCGAGACGGAACCATCGGCGGGCGTGTGGTCGTCTCCTATCAAATCGCGAAGGGAGAGGTGATGGCCGCGGCGGTCGCCACGACGTCACTGTCCGCGAAAGACCGCTCTCTCGATCGCTGTCTCGAGCGCGCCGCCTGGAAGCTCGAGGTGCCCGCGGGACGCCTCGACACCCGGCGCTACGACGTCCGCTACCCCGTGCAGCTCAGCCCCCCGGAGGGGGGGAAGGCGCCATCCTCCGAGAGTGAGCTCAGCCCGCTCGTTCAGATGATGCTCGACAGCGCGGAAATTTTGGCCCGCTAACCCCACGAACGATCATGAGCCGCTTCTTTGAGACCACGCACGGCATCTACTTCGACGATCTCGATCCCTTCGCGATCCTTCACAACGCGCGCTATGTGCTGCTGTTCGAGCGAGCGCTCGGAGCGTTTTGGATGCACGTGGGATGGGGAGGTTTTCAAGACGAGTCCCGCCCCGAGCAATTTCACCTGGTCCGGAGCAATCACGTGGACTATCTCGCCCCCGTCCGGGGCGTCGGGCAGGTGCGCATCCGCGTCTTCATCGCGCACCTCGGCGCCAGCTCTCTCCGGTTTCGCTTCTTGATGATGCCCCTCGACCGCGACGTCCCCTACGCCGAGGGACACCGCACCATCATCCACGTCGATCCGCGGACGCTGCGACCCAAGCCGTGGACCGACGGGTTCAAAGACGTGATGAACCCCTGGGTCGAGGCTCCTCAAGCCCCCTGAGGAGGACGCGCGACCGCGGCCGTCGCGTCCGCCCGCCGGATGTCGACCGGGACGCCGCTGAGCACGGCGTTGCCCGACACGGCGTCCACCACAGACTCATCGGTGAGGTCGTTGGCGCTCGCGCCCTCAAGCTGCGTCGCGACCGAGAGCCGCACGCCGTCGCGCCCGTGACCGTAGCCGTGCGGCAAGCTGACGACTCCGGGCATGATCGCGTCGTCGAGCTCAAGCCGCACCGCGACCTCGCCGACCCGACTTCGAACCTGGACCCAGTCATCGGCCGCGAGCCCACGCACCGCGGCGTCGTCCGGGTGCATCTTCAGCAGGCAGCGTGGCGTGCCCGACGTCAGCCGCGGGATATTGTGCATCCAGCTGTTGTTGCTGCGAAGTTCACGACGACCGATGAGCACGAGCTCCTCTGGGGCCCGCGCCGGTCGCCCGCGGTCTGCCTCAAGGCGTTCGAGGTCCGCGCACAGCACGTCCGGGCAAAGGTCGATATACCGCGCGCCGCCGCTGCGGCGGCCGAGCCGCTCCGGTAGGCACGGACGCAGCGGTCCGAGGTCCACCCCGTGGGGGGCGCGCTTGAGTCGCTTCATCGAGACGCGACGCCCCTGCACATCCCTCGCGTCGCCGCGCAGGCCGTACGGGCCGCCGTGCAGGCCCAAGGACAAGATGCCCTCGGGCTGGAGCAGCCGGCGGCCGTGCGCCTCTGCGCGCGCGCGGGTCGGCGCGCCTCGCGACGCGAGCAGCCGCGACTCCAACCCTGACAAGATCTGCCAGTCGTGCCGCTGGTTGGGGCCCGGCGAGAACAGCGGCGGTGAGTACCGCGCGGTGTTTCGGATGGCGAGCGCGTGAAACGCCACGTCATAATGACCGTGCTCGAGCGGCGAGGTGGGCGGCAAGATCAAGTCCGCGTGGCGCGTGGTCTCGTTGAGGTAAAAGTCCACGCTCACCATGCCGTCGAGCGAGGTGAGCGCGCGCTCGAGTCTCCGTCCGTTCGGCGTCGACAGCACCGGGTTTCCGGCGATGGTGATGAGCGCGCGGATCTGGCCTTCGCCCGGGGTGTCGAGCTCTTCCGCGAGGGTCGCCGCGGGCAGCTCTCCGCCGAACTCGGGGAGACCTCGCACCCGCGACTTCCAGCGCCCAAAGCTCCCGCGACCCAGCCCGAGCGCCCGCGGTCCTCCGATGATGTCGAAGGCGGGCAAGGCAAACATCGCCCCGCCAGGTGCGTCGAGGTTGCGGCTGAGGACGTTGATGACGTTGAGTAACCAACCGCAGGTGGCGCCGAAGGCCTGCACGCACACACCGAGGCGTCCATAACAGACGGCGCGCTCCTCCGTGTACAGCTTGCGCGCCACCGCCTCGATGACCGCGGCGTCCACCCCGGTGACGCGGGCCGCCGCCGCGGGCGTCCACGGCGCGAGCATCCGCTCGAGGTCGTTGAGCCCCCGGAGGTAGCTCGCGTAGGGCGACGGTGTCCCCGCGCTGAGTCGCAGCAGCTCCCTCGCGATGGACGCCAGCAGATGCGCGTCGGTGCCGGGCCGAATAAAATGGTGTGCCGAGGCGTGCGCCGCGGTCTGGGTCTTGCGCGGGTCGAACACGACCACCTCGCCTCCGCGATCTCGGATACCAGAGAGCCTCCCCTTCATGTTGGGGGCGCTCATGATGCTGCCGTTGGAGACCTCCGGGTTCGCCCCCAAAATCACCATATAGTCGGTGTGGTCGACGTCGGGCACCGGCATCAACAGCTGGTGTCCAAACATGAGGTAGGCCGCCAACATATGTGGGAGCTGATCCACGGAGGTGGCAGAGAAGCGATTGCGGGAACCCAGCGTCCGCAAAAAATCAGGTCCGTAGAGCATCGCGCCGTAGTTGTGGACGTTGGGGTTCCCCAGGTAGGAAGCGACGGCGCTCTTGCCATGCTGCGTTTGCGCGCGGTGGAGGATGGACGCGGCCTCATCCAGCGCCTGATCCCAACCGATCTCCTCCCACTCGCTGCCCCGCCGCCGCAGCGGCGCTCGCACGCGATCGGGGTCGTCGTGCAGCGCCCCGAGTTGGGTCCCCTTGGGGCACACGTAGCCCTCACTCAGAGGATCGCGCGCGTCGCCGCGAATTCGCTGCACCCGCTGACCGTCGTGCTCCACCTCAAGCCCACACATCGCCTCGCAGAGCGGACACCCACGATAATGAATCTCACTCCCCATGTCGGAGAGTCTACGACGGTTGGCGAGCGGTGACGAGCCACCGCGTCCATCGTCCACGTCGCGTCACCGCAACAGCTCGGCGAGGGTGAAGCCGGCGAAGTTCCCCACGGCGTTGCCGAGCGCCCCCAGCAATATCGCCGGCAGCACGAGGTCGGGACGCCCCAAGCTCCGCGCCAGCGCCAGCGCCGTGGTCCCGCCGCCGATATTGGCCTGGGAGGCCACCGCCGCGGTCACCCCGTCGATACGGAAAATCCTCGTCACCCCGAAGGCGAAGATCCCGTGGATCGCCACCGTGCAGCACGCCAGCGCGGCGATCGCACCGGCGAGACCGCCGATCTCTCGAAGCGCCGCGAGGTCGCAGTGGGCGCCGATGACGGTCAAGAAGACGTAGACCGAGAACATCCCGAGCACCCCCGGTGACTGGAGGCGCGCCATCCACGGCGTCTGCGCCAGCGCCAACGCGAAGACCGTCAAGATCAATATGGACGGCGGCGCCCAGACGTCCTGCGCCGCCACGAGGTCGTGGACGACCCCGCTCAGCCACACACAGAAGATTCCCAACCCCGCGGCGACCGCGAGATCGAAGGGCGTCACCGTCGCTCGGTCTTGGGTCTCCGACAGGGCCTCCGGGGTTCTGGACGGATCGTGGCTGTCTTCGCCCGATGCGCGGCTCCCCCTGGCGAAGAGCCTCGGCACCGTCAGACACGCGACCATCCACACCGCCGTGATGATGTTGTCCACCGCCACCGCGCCCGCGTAGAGCCCGCCCCGGCGGACCACGTCGTACTCGAGCGCGACGGCGTTGAAGTTGACGCTCCCGCCGATATAGGTGCCGGCGAACATCCCCGCGACGGGTCCCCGCAGCGCTCCGAACGAAGCGACCGCAGACGCGACCTCGATGCCCACCAGCGCGCCCAACACAGTTCCCACCGCGCCGACACCGAACGCGAGCAGCACCGTCTTTCCCGCCTTCAACACGTCGCGCAGGCGCACGGTGAGCAGCAACCAAAAGATGGAGAGGGGCGCGACCACCCCGAACACCGCCTCGTAGACCGGCACCGGGTGCGCTTCGGTCGCCCCCGTCGGGAGGAGCCCAACATTCGCGGCCACCCCACCCAGCACGATCACCAACAGCGCGGTCCCAAGCTGCCGTGCGATCGTGTGACGCGCCAACAGCTCGCTCACCACGACCACCGCGCACAGCCCAAAGATCAACAGTTCCGAAGAGATGTGACGCTCCTTTCGAGTCGCTGCGCGTGCGAATCCGCGAGCGAAACTCTACGTCCTAAAGCGGCCGAGGTCGTAGGTTCCGCTCATTTTCTTCACGCGAGCGCGAAGGTTGATCAGCGTGTGGAGCGGCAGGTCCTTCGTCGTCTGTGTGACGACCCAGTCGGGCAGCGAACCCCCAGGGTCCGCGTTCACGCGATACTCCACCAGGCACTGCGACTCCGAGGTGCTCACCAGGTGGTAATGACCAGTGAGGGTCGGCATCCGGACCACCCCATCCACGGGCCCCATGGAGCTGTCTCGGGTCTGCTTGAAGCGAGACCAAATATCCTTGCCCTCCTTGGCGACCGCGTAGTTGCTCCGGAGCACCACGTCGCGATCCTTGACCGGCCACGGCGCGTCCGTGCGGTTGTAGATGATCTGGTTCGAATCGTCGATGGCCTTGATGAGCTTGGAGCCGTTGCACTGATGCATCCACTCCATATGCCGATCGGCGTCGGCCAAGATCGCCAGGACCTCCCACACGCTGCCGTTAACCCGACCGATCCCACGGAAGCTCGGGAACTGTCGGCCAGGCTCGACACGTGTGGACACCAAAATCGCCTGCTCGCGAGTGATCGTCTCCCACTTGTTCGGATTCTTTGCGAACGCGTTGCGAGAGAGCGAGAGCGACGCCACCGATCCGGCGGCACCCAAAAGCACATCACGTCGTGACCATCCCTGCCAGTTCATGCCGTAGAGTATCCACCACGCCGGCCCAGTTTCAAGTGAGCGCCACCCAACGGGCCCCGACCGGCGCGAATCACCACATGGGAGGTCGAGTTCGCCATGTTGTTCGCCGCTCCGGGAGCCACGCCATCAGGCTTTGAATACTCCCTCGCTCCCGCGCGTCAGGCGAACGTCCGCGGCTCCCCCTGCCATGATGACGAGGACCAGCATCCCCGCCGAGGCGGCGAACGCCCCGGAATAGGAGAACTCAGCGGCCAGCGCTCCGAACGCCGGCGCGCCAACGAGCATCCCCAAATCGAAGAGCGCGGTGAACGACGAGATCGCGGTGCCCCGCCCACGCACGTCGCAGCGGTCCACGATCATCGCCGACAAGACCGGAAACGTGAACCCGTGCCCCACCCCGCAAAGCAGCCCCGCGATCAAAATATGCGCGTCGGACTGCGCCGACCACAAGGTCGTCAGCCCCAAGGCCGTGGAGAACATCGCGGGCAAGAGCGCGCGCCGAAAGCCCACACGGTCAGGGACGGCGCCAAAACCCAGCCTCAAGACCACCGCGGCGCCGGCGAAGCCCGAGAAAAATCGTCCGGCGCTGCCGACCCCAAGCTCGGCGACGTGCAGCTTCAAGAACGCGAAGCACGGCGAGAGCGCCAGGGCATAGCCCCCGCCCAGCAACCACAGCGCCGCGAGGGATCGCGTCGACATGACCTCCAAAAACGACGGCGCCTCGGCGTCCGAATCTCCCTGGGGCATGCTCTCGGCCAAGGGCAGCGTTAGCAGGAGACCGAGGAGGGCGTACACCGCGGTGCTCGCGAAGAAGAGCGTGTAGTCACCGTCCCTCGTCAGGTAGTCGCCCATGAGGTTCGCGAGCGACATGGGGATGAGCCCGCCGATCCCAAAGATCGCGATGCCCTGCGCCCTGCGATGCGCCGGCGTCACGTCCGCCGCCAAGGTGAACATGGCGGAGAACAGCGCGGCTTGGGCGAAGCCGTGCACCACCCTGATGCACCACAAGGCCGGCCCCACCGTCGAGATCGTCAGGTATGAAGCCGAGGCGATCACGCTCGCGAGGCCGCCGGCCAAGATCACCACCTTGCGCCCCTTGCGATCCATCCACCGCCCAAGGGTGGGCCGAATCGCGACGGCCATGGCCGCGCTCACCCCGATGAGCCAACCAATCCTCACCTCGCTCAGCCCGAAGCCCTCGAGCCACCCCGAGATCTGGATATAGCTGTGCAGCGACATCGCGTGCATGAAGTGCGCGACAAACACCAGGGCGTAGGCTCGGGTCGCGAGCCCGAGCGGCGCCGTCCTACCTTCACGCTCAGTCGTCGATGCCATGGCGCCGAAGGTCCGCGATGAGCATCCTCGCGAGCAGCAGATTGACCGCGGCGATCACACCGGCCGCGAAGAAAGGTGCCGATGGGTGTACATGATCGAACAGCGGGCCCGCAAAGATTGGCCCTGAGATCCGCGCCAGCGCGGCGGCGGACTCCTTGAGGCCCATATTCCTGCCCTGGGTGTCCGGGCCCGACGCGCGAGAGATCAAGGCGCTGATCGTGGCCTGTAAGAACCCATTGCCCACGGCGATTCCCACCGCGCCGAGGATCAACACGGCGAACCCAGGGCCGAAGACCAGCGCGCTCGGAGGGGCCGCGTGGGCCGTCGCGCCCACGAGCACCCCGCTCGCTCCGACGGCGGTGAGTCCCACGGCGAGAACGACCGTGCCGATGGCGAGGGTCTTCGCTTCGCGGAATCGATCGACGAACTTGCCCACCAAAACGCCCTGGGTGATGACGATGTTCACCCCGATGAAGCCCAGATAAAAACCAATATGACGCTCTTGCCAGCCGAACGCCGCCTGCGAGAACAGCGCGAACACGCTCTCCATGGCCGCGAAGGAGATGAAAAATAAGAACGTGATCAGCGACAGCAACACGACGGGCCGGTGCTCGGGCTTCGCGAGGAAATCCCGCAGCCGCACCCGGGACTTTGGCCCCGCTGCGGGCGCCGCTCCCTCCAAGAACCTGGTCTCGGGGAGCCAGACATAGGCCATCAACCAGTTGACGGCCGAGAGTCCAGCGGACACAAAAAACGGCAAGGTTGGGAACGCATCGGTACGGCACAGCCCCCCGATGACCGGCCCCATGATGAACCCCATGCCGATGGCGGCCCCCATCATGCCCATGTATTTCGCGCGCTGCTTCGGCTCGATGATGTCCCCGACGTAGGCTTGGGCGGTCGAGACGTTGGCCTTGGAGGCGCCAGCCACCAAGCGGGCGGCGAAGACCATCCAGATGATGGTCGAGAATCCGAGCACCAAGTTGGCGACGATCCCCCCGGCGATGGAGATCAACATCACTGGCCGGCGCCCGACGCGATCACTGAGGCGCCCGAGCACCGGGGCCATGATGAACTGCGCCAGCGAGAACGCGGTGGAGAGCAACGCCACGAGCGTCGCCGACGCGCCGAGATCCTCGGCATACAGCGGCAAGTTGGGCAAGATGATCCCGAAGCCCGCGAGGTCGAGGAACAGCGTGAAGGCCACCGTGAGGAGGATCTTCTTCTTCTTCGGATCGAGTGGTGGCGAGGGGTGTTTCATGCGGCGGGAGCGGTCAGGCGGCGACCGAAGGCGCGGTCGCGCGCGTCGAAGTTCCGGGAGTGTACGCGCTGCTCGCGGCCACGGCGAGCGCAGAACGTCGAAGTCCCTCGATTAATGGATGGAGCCGCGCGCCGTTGTGGACGTCCCCGCGGGCGCCGTCACCGCCCCTCCTCGCACCACGGGCTGCTCGGCGAGCGGCGGGTCCTCGCTCCTGCACGGCGAGCGCGCGCTTCTAGGGGTGCCGACGCCGGCGCGCGGCCCCGCTCCCGAGGACCAGCATCAAGAGCGCGGCGGCGCCCGATCCCGCGGGCAGCTCCTCGACATCGCACCCGCATCCGCTCGCGCCATCCCCCCCGCTCCCGCCGTCTCCTCCGGTGCCTCCATCGTCCTCGCCCGCCGCCACCGCGAACGCGATGGCTGGAGACACCCCCACGTTGCCGGCGAAGTCCTCCGCGAACGCCACGAGCGTGTGCTCACCCGCCGGGACGGGCACCTGCTCGATGACGTAGGGGGCCACGGCCTCGACGGGCGCCTGCGCCTCCCCATTGATGGAGAGCCACAACCGCGCGACGCCCGAGAGATCGTCGGTGGCCTCAAGGTTGACGTCGATGAGCGCGGGCTCCCCGAAGAAATCGTCGCCATCGACGGGGGTGGTGATGGTGATCACCGGCGCCACCTCGTCGTTCAAGATGTCCCAGCCGTCACCGCAGGTTTGAGCGTAGCCGCTGACTTGCTGCCCCTCACACGCGTCTGCCCAGCTCGCCGCTGTGGTCGGATCCATCGCGAACCTCCCGCACTCCGGCGTCGGGTTCCAGCTCCCGTCCTGATCGAAGCACGGCGTAATGTCGACCCCGGATTCACTCTCCACCCACGCCACCGTATAGGCCATGTTGACCCACACACCGGGCCCCCCCGCGATCGGCTCCTCGAGCGCGCCCGAGGTGATCCCGAAGGCGCGCCAGCTCCCGTCGTCCATCTGGACGAAGGCAGGGCCACCGGAGTCTCCGTACCACCCTCCGTTGCCGTCGCTGCCGATGACGATGAGGGGCGTCGTCCCGCTCCCGTCGATGACAGGTGTGACCACGAAGCGCTTGACGCCGCTGACACCCCACTCGTCACCTCCGAATCCGGCGAGCACCACCGGCGTACCCACTTGGATCTTCTCCACCTCACAACCGTAGGCGACGGGGGTGATCGGGATATCCGTCACCGGGGTCGCCAACTTGCAGTAGGCGTAGTCCGTGGAGCTCGGGTGGAAACCCAGCGGGTCGTACTTTGCGCAGTGGTCGACGGGCACGGTCCGCGCGGGCTCATCCACCGCTTCGCCAAAGCTGACATTGGAGACACTCGGGCAGTGGGATGCGTACAGCACGATCTCTGGATGCACCAGGGTACCGGTACATGCCCAAGGATCGCCCATGGCGACTGTGCTCGGCCACTGGCAACTTTGGGCCGCGTCTCCACCGATGATCTCCGGCACATCCTCCGGGACATCCGTCGTCACAGACGTCGGCGACTCGGCGACCGCCACTGCGTCTCCGGCAAATATCGCGCAACCGAGTCCGGTCGCGACGACGCCACGGCACAGGCGCCTTCGCCGCAGCGCTCCACTCAACCTGACCTTCTCCATCTTGATCGCCCACTGCATGGAATCGGATACCACCCTTCTCCGCGGCCTATTTCCTGCCAAGACGAGTCTCGGGAGTCGGGTCTGGTGCAAACACCCGCGGACCCCCGGGAACGTCGCCTCTCGCGCGCCGCGACAAGAAAATACGCCGCGCGCGTCAGGAATCCGGAGCAAGCCTCGAAGGGAGTAGACGCCGCGGGATCGCGATTTTGCGCTTGGAGTGATGACATGAATCGACACGGATTGAGAAAAACACTGGCCACCACCTTCATCGCCGCGATGTTCCCCCTGGGCTGCGAAGGTCCTCTCCACAACCCGCCACAAGCGGCGCAACCGGATACCGAAGCCGGTGAAGACAACGATAAGGATCCGTCGGTCCCGCTGGCGGATGCGAGCGCCGCGAGCTCCCCGAGCGACTTCGACGGCGACGGCGTCGAGAACGACGTGGACAACTGCCCCAAGTCGTACAACCCGTACGACGCCGAGGGTATTCAACCCCCCACCTGCGGCTTGGCGGTGCGGGGAGATCGTACGCCCTACCTGTTCTTGAAATCGCGAATCTACCGGCCCGAACAAGGCGTGCCCCAAAAGTTCACCTGCGAAGGGAAGATGGAGCGGGTGTTGTTGCACATCGAGCGCAAGCCCAACACCTCCATCCCGCTGACAGACAAGCAGCGCAAGCAGCTTGAGGGCCTCGGGGTGCAGATCGGCGAGTACCTCCCGCACAACACCTTCTTGGCCAGGATTCCCTGCAACAAGGGGCGCGTGACCGCGCTCCTGGCCAAGCCCTTCGTTCGCGGCATCGGCAACCTCTTCGCCCAAGACAAGATGGACCCCGAAGTCTTGGCCAACAAAGCCTTTCGCAAAGGCATTCAAAAGGACAAGAGCATCAATATCTTCGTGGCCTTTTATGAGGATGTCCCGGCGCTTCGCATCGCAGAGCTGCTCAAGGCGGCGGGACACCCCGTGGTGCTCGAGGAGGACGAGCTTCGCCACGTCAACGTGCCCGACTTCAACGCGGCCTACGCCCTCGCGCAGCACGAGGACGTGGCGTGGATCGGCGAGATCTCGCAGCCGGTCAACCTCGCCGGGCCGCACGTGGGCGACGCGGAGGCGCGCGACCTCACCCGGGTGTTCGCGGCCCAGCAAGCCGTGGGGAGCCCCGGCGCTGGATTGATCCTGGGGATGTCCGAAGGGAGTCATCCGGCGGCGCACCCCGACTACGACCCCATTCACACCCTGGCCAACGGCGCCGGAAACAACGGCGAGGAGCTCCACGCGAAGATGGTGGCTGCGACCATGGTCGGCTCGGGGAGCCTGGACACAGACGGCCTCGAGCCCGACGGTGCGGGGCTGGTGCCCGACGCGGATGGATTGGTGAGCTACGCCCACCTCCCAAGTAGCACGCGAAAGACGCGGTATCTCAAGCACCCCCGGAAGACTCGCAATGACTACGATGCTGTGCTCCACAATATGTCTTTCGGAAGTGCTGAATGCGACGCGCCGAACTACGACTACGAAAGCCGCTACGTGGACAAAGCCACCTGGAAGCACAGGCAGGTGATCTTTGATGCCGCGGGCAATGACGACAACCGCAAAGGAGACTGTGATCCCGCGGTATGGGGCACGGTGTTCGAGCCGGCCGGCAAGAACACCATCACGGTGGGTCGGGCCGATCTAGGATCCGACGATTGCACAGACTTCGCACCGTGTGACCAAGCACATATCATCGTGGCCGCTGGAAGCACGCAGGGACCCACCAAGGAAGGCCGCATCAAACCCGACCTGATCGCGCCGGTCCATCCCCATACGCTCGATTATGAATCGAATTCCGACTTCGACTACGGTTCGGGGAGCGGGACCTCGGGCGCGGCCCCCTTCGCCGCTGGTGTGGGGGCCATGGTCATGCAAGCCCTCTCCGCGAACGGTTTCGCTGCCTCTGCGACCGACGTGGAGCCCCACACGGTCAAGGCCATCTTGTTGAACACGGCCCGCGACGTGGGCACGTCGGGTCCCGACTACGCCGCCGGGTTCGGATTCGTCCAAGCGGACGCGGCCGTGCGCCACGCCCAAGATCTCACCCACCTCATCTGGGAGGACGCCCACGACGGGAGCGCAACAGATCCCTCGACCACATTCACGGTGGGTGATGGGGTCTATTCCAAGGAGATATTGTTGGCCTGGACCGACAAACAGGCCAAAGTCTTGAGCGCGCTGCCGCTCAAAAATGACCTCGATCTCATCGTCACCGCGCCGAGCGGCGCGATCTACCAGCCGTGGCAGCTGCAGATTCCCACGGGGGATGTCGGTGACGCCACGTTCATCAACGCTGCGGCGGCGCCGGCGACGAAGTGTTTCGACCTTGGGGGAAGCGTCGACCCGAATTGTCGCGACACCCGAAATACCGTGGAGCAGATCACCTTGGGTGACGGGACGACGCCGCTCGAGGTGGGCACGTGGACCATCACAGTCGAGGGGACGTCGACGCCCAACACCCCGGTGCTCTTCACCGTGGTGACCGAACCGAACTGCCCGGTGGTCATCCGAGAGGACACCACCCTCGCAGGCGATATCACCTGCGACGAGGCACCGCTGGCGCACAGCGCCGTGGTCATCGAGGCGGACGACGTGGTCTTCGACTGCGACGACGGCGTCGATCGCCACATGATCGAAGCGGGGACCAACCTTAACACCAAAACCCATGTGGGAATCGAGATCCTCGGTGACAACGTGACCGTCAAAAACTGCGACGTGAGCAAATTTGACGTGGGGATCCTCGTGCGCGGCGCCGCTGCGCGTGTCGAGAACAACCACATCGATCGGCCTGCGACAGATGACGGCGTGGGCATCGTGGTGACCCCGCGAGCGAGAAGACTCGGACCTTCGCTTTTTGATGATCGACGCGCGCAGATCTTGGACAACGACATCAACAATTTCGGTGACAAAGGGCTCTACGCCGCCTCTGGCATTCACGTCGTCAGCGGCACCCAGCCCTTGATCGCAGAAAATGGCATCGGCAACAGTCAGGTCGGTATCCGCGTCGAACCCCTGGAAGGCGAGACGCCCGTGGCGGCCGCCGTGGTCGGCCCGGACAATGAGATGGAGGGGATCGATGTCAGCGCCGTTCATATCGGGGGGGCGGTCACGAACAATGGCTCGCCGCACACACGCGTCTTCGGCAACAAGTTTACAACATACCCGGTCGGCGTTGTGATCTCCAACAACGGCGCCGATCGACCTGATGGCGTCCAGGTGGGCTCGAACGGCACCATCCTCGACCAGTTCAATAACTATACTGGTACCGGAGTGGAGAGCGGTGTCGTGATCTCTAGCGCAGATAACACAGAGGTGAGCGACGTCTTTATCAACATGGCGGTCGGGATCTTCGAGGCCGACGCGATGTGCAGTGCTCTGGACGACAACGTCATGATCGATGTGAACACGGGCATCGTCACATCCGATCGCTTTGAGCCAGTGTTCCCCCTCGACCCCTGCACCGACAGCGACGACTGTGGGGAAGACGAGGTCTGTACCGCCGGGGAATGCGTCGAGTGCTCGAACGATGACGAATGCACTGACGGTGATATCTGCATCGACGGTGCGTGCGCGAGCCCGTGTACCGCCAGTGTGTCCAGCAACGTCATGGGTCAGGTGTGGACTCCGATCAGCGCCTACGGATCGGGCCCCATCACCGTCGCGGGCAATCAACTGAACGCGTGGAACGGGATCGTCGTGGACGGGATCGGGACCGCCGAACCACAGTCCCGAGTGGATAACAATCAGGTCTCCCTGTTAGCGCCGGGCGAGTGCGTTTCGGTGTCCGACACCGACAACCTGCAAGCAGCGGGCAACGATTGCGTCGACGGCGGCATGCGGTTCACCGATGGTTCGGACCTCGTGGTAAGCGGGAATATGATCGACACGCCCACCGTTGGCCTGAGTCTCGGGGCGGTGACGAACTCGGTGATCGGAGGACCCGGCGGTACGAGCGCCTTCACCATCGCGGCGGACATGATCGGAGTCGCGGCAGGAGGCCTGGACAATGTTGAGATCACCGGTCTGGATATCAGCGGAACAGCCACCGCAGGCATCCACCTCACGGGCTCGACGGGGACGCGAATCGCCGAGACCACGATCACGGGGACGGCGACCGCAATCGGTGTGGAGCTCGGGACCGACGTGCTGCCCGCAGACACCGTGGATGACACGGCCCTGGACAGCAACAAGATCAACACGTGTGCGACGGGGGTGATGGTCCACGATGACGTGAGCACTCTCGCGTTCGAGAACAACGAGATCGCCGGGCACAATGTGGGATTCGACGCGACGATGGCCTCGGCCAATTTGATCCTGGAGTCCTTCACCGGGAACGTCTTCGACAACAACACCATGCACGCGGTGATGGCCCACGACACGGAGGTGTGTGGCAACGAGTGGCTCGAATCCCCTCTGCTCGATCTCGACGACGCCGATGGTGACGTAGGAACGATCGACCCCGCCACCAACCCCGACAACTTCGCGGAGTGTGGCGATCACTATCCGATGATGGACGCGAACTACGGAGGCGCGCTGTCCGGCGCCCCGCCGGTGACGTACGCGACCAAGGTGGCGCGCTTGGTGGACACCGCCCCCGTGGCGTCGTCTGCGAACCTCGCGTGCAGCGCGGCGGTGGGGATCTGCATGCCGTGATCCCAGGGCCCGGAGCCCCACGCGCACGCCTCCCCACGGCAGGCGTGCGCGTGGCGTCGCCCTCCACACGGCGGGTGCCCCCCCCGTGCGGTACCCGCCATCACTCGGCGACCGGGCCCCTCCCCGCCACGCGCGAGCCCGTCTGTCAGCGCCGCCGTGAATCTTGGACATCCAAGGTTCACGGTTCGGCGTAGGTAGGGCACCATGGGGCAGCCATGCCTCGGATCCACGGCCCCTGGGGACCGATCCCCTACCAGCGCGACGCGCTGGGATTTCCCCGAATCCGCGTCCGGCACCGGGACGAGGGCGCCTACGCCCTCGGTTGGATGCACGGCCACGACCGCCAGGCGCAGGTGCGGCTGCTGCTCGCCGCGGCCCACGGCCGACTCATGGAGCTGCTCGGCGACCGGCCCCTCACGCGGGCGGTGGACTACTCCGTCAAGAGCATGGGGCTCACCGCCGATCTCGACGCGCAATGGGAGGCCCTCGACGACGCCACCCGCACCATCGGCGGCCACTACTGCGAGGGATTCGAGCGCGGGGCCGAAGATGGCGGCACGCCCGCCTTGCTGCGGCTGCTGCCGGCGGCGCGGCGACCCTACGAACCCAAGGACATGATCGCGCTGGTCCGCCTCACCGGGTGGTTCGGCCTCAACTCGATCACCCAGACCGCGGCCCTCATCCTCGCCAAGCTCGCGAGCGAAGGCGCCCCGGAGGCCTTGACCACCCTGCTGTACGGCGACGCCGCCGCGGACATCGATCCCACGGTGCGCGAGGCCCTCAAGCTGCCCGAGACCCTCACGAATATTTTTTCGGGAGGGCCCTCGGGCTCGAACGCCTTCGCGATCTCCGGTGACAAGAGCGCCACCGGCAAACCCCTGCTCATGGGCGAGTTCCACATGGAGGTCGGAAAGATCCCGCCGGTCATGTACGCCGCCCACCTCGACATCGAGGACGAAGACGATTTCGTCCACGGCGTCTGCGTCGCGGGGCTGCCGAATATCGCCTCGGGTCGCAACCGCCACTGCGCCTGGAGCTACACCTTCGGGCACGCGGCCAACGTCAGCGTCGGCCTGCAGCGCTGCAGAGCCGGGCGCCGCGCCGTCGGGGACGAGTGGCTCCCGCTTCGGCGACGCGACGAGACCGTCCGCGTGCGCGGCCGAGCCGATTAGTTATGGACGTTCTGGGACAGCGACGAGGGCACCATCATGGGTGACGCCGCGAGCGAACAGCCGGTGCATCTGCCCTCCATGCAGTGGCACGGATTTGAGCACACCTACCGCGACCTGATGGCCTTCGCCGACGTGCACCGCTGCCGCAGCGTCAAGGCCCTGCTCAAGGTCCACGAGGAGATCAAGTTTTTGAGCCTCGCGGGGACCTTCGCCGACGTCGACGGACACCTCGGCTACACCCAGACAGGGACCACCTCCCCGGACCCCACGCGGTGGGGACCCCACGCGGGCTGGGTCGCTCGCGACGGCGCCCCCGCCCCCGCCCCCACGGTCTTCGACCCCCCCTCGGGGTTCATCGCCTCCGCCAACGAGCGGCACGACGGCTGGACCGCGTTTCCCGAGCCCCCGTACCGGCACCGCAGACTGAGCGAATTACTCTCCAGCCAAGACAAGTTCGCCCCCGCCGACTTGCTGCGCATGAGCTACGACGAGCTCGACTTGATGTGCCGCGACCTGGCCGAGGCGTGGGGGCCGCTGCTCCCCGCCCACGACGCCGCCGCCGCCGAGATGCTCACGTGGGCGCGCCAGCAGGCCTCGCGGCAGTCGTCCCACGGCCGCGCCATGATGGCCAAGTTCCACGCGCTCCACCGCGAGGTCGTGCGCGCGCTGATCGAGTCTCACCTCCCGGCCTCCACCGCGAACTGGCTCGTCCGAGAGCCCGCCTTCGTCCTCGGTCTCCAAGACAGACTCGATCCGATCCTGTGTGGCTCGAGTCCCGATCTCCTCTCCCTCGACGCGCTCGGCGCCGCGGTGCGGGCCGCGTGGGTCCGCGTCTGCGAGCGCACGCCGCGGGCAGGCAAGGAGACCCCGGTGGTTCACACCACCCGCTTTCATGGAGAGCTTGAAGGCGCCAAGTTGCCGTCGTGGGTCGGGCTCTCCTCCAAGCCCGTGGAGCTCCCCGGTGGACCCGTGAGCCTGTTCCAGATGCGGCTCTCGGAGATCGGGGGCGCCACGATCATCTCGGGCCCCGCGTTCCACCTGCTCATGAACCTGGCCACCACCACCAGCCGCTACAACCTCGCGGGCGGGGCGAGCGAGCGCTGGCGCCTCGATGGATACGGTGGGGGGCTCGACGCGTGGGCCAAGGGACAGCTCGTGCCGCTCGGTGAAGGTCCGCCGCCGGAGCGATAAGCCACGCGGTCGCCGACGGGAGCGACGCGACCGCTCTTCAGTCGAGAGAGCGGAGCCCCAGGCGAACGATCTGCTGAATCAGCTCCTCGTAGCTCACCCCCACGCTCAACGCCGCGCTCGCGGACTCGGCGTCGGAGGAGATGTCCGGGTTGGGGTTGGCCTCGAGAAAGTACGGGGTGCCGTCCTGTTGGATTCGAAAATCGATCCGCGCGTACCCGGACAGGCTCAACGAGCGATAGATTCGCTTGCTGAGGCGCTCGAGATGTTCCCGCTGCGGCGCGTCAAAACCCTCGGCGGCCTTGAGGTGCAGGCCCCGTCGCTCTTTGTAGGCCTTGTCCCACTTCGCGCGTCGGGTCGCTATCTTCGGCGCCTCCTCCCTCAGCCCCTTGAAACACAGCTCCCACGGAGGGAGCACCTGCAAGCGCGCGTGGCCGAGCACTGTGACGTACACCTCGCGCCCCTTGATATACTGCTCGATGATCGCCGGGGTCTGCACCCGGCGGTGGATGAACTCCACCCGCTCCTTGAATTTGTCGTCGGAGGACACCACCGACGCCTCAGAGATCCCGAGGGAGGCGTCTTCGGTGAGCGACTTCACGATGAGCGGGAACTCCAAGCCAGCCGCGCGATGAATCTTTCGACCGCGCCGGAGCACCCCAAACTTGGGCACCTTCACTCGATGGTAGCTGAGCACCTTCTTCGACAGGGCCTTGTCTCGACCGAGCACCATGCCGCGCGGGTTGCAGCCGGTGTAGGGCACCCGCAAAAGCTCTAGATACGCGACGATGTTGTAGTCGTAGATCGCCTCGTCGTAGAACTCTTCGAGCAGGTTAAACGCCAAGTGGGGCCGGAACCGGCGCACCGCCTCTCGCAGCGGGGTGAGCTCGTCGTAGAGCCCCACCACCTCCACCTTGTGACCGAGCGCCCGCAGCGCCCGCAGCACGTCCCGCTCGGTCTCCGTCTCTTCAAGGACGTCCTCGGTCGCCGCCGCTTCGTCCTCGGGCGGCACCAAATCGCGGTGACACAAGAGGAGGATGCGTAGGGACTTTGGAGCTTTCATCACACGGCGTGCCAGTCACGGACCTTGTAGACGTAGTTCATGGAGTGCAACGCGAGCACGATCGCCACGTCACGCTTGGTGCTCGTCCCTGCTCGGGTCCTCAGCCTCAACTCTGCGCATCGTCCGATCATCTGCTTCATCACCTGGTCAATGGTAAAGCGGTGCTCCTCTGCCCATCGCGATACCATGTCACGAAGTTCGACGCGATTTCGCCGCAAAAATCCGGCCGCGGGCTCCCCTTGGTGCTTGAGCGCGGGGAACAGGCGCCGCAAATCGTCGTCATAGCCCCCCGCGAACCCGGGGCGATAATGATCTCGCTTGAATTGATAGTGCTCTTGAAGCGTGAGGTTGCTGCGGTGGAGCGGATACGGCCGCGCGCGCGTCTTGTTGGGGACCGGCTTGCCGGCCAGCGACGCCATGAGCTCATCGACATACTCGAGCTTTCGCCGCGCCCCCCAGTTCGCGTACTTGCTCCGCCAGCCAGAGCGCGGTGACAACCACACCGCGAAGGTCTCGGCGAAGTCCTCCGCCGGGTGACTCTGGGCGTACCAGCCATCGAGGTGGACCACGTAGTGCTTGCTCGCCGGGTTCGGGCGATAGCTCTCGGGGTAGGGATCGCTCGCGTGACCAAACAGCTCCTGCCACCGGCGACGACGATGGAGAGAGAACGCGTTTTGGATCGCGTGGCCCGCCTCATGTCGCATGAGACGCATGCACTCTTTGAACGTCGCGCCCTCCGCCTGCAACATCATCGCGCGCTCGAGGCGAATCAACCGCGGGTGCAGAAGATAAAAGGGCACCGCGAATCCCGGCACCTGATCAGGACACAGCCACTCGTCGCTCACCCACACGTGCGGACGAAAACGCAGACGCCGCGCCTTGAGCTCCTCGTGCAGTCGCGCGACGGCGTCCTCGATCCACGTCCCCTCGATCCGCAGCCCGAGATCGCAGAGCCGCATCTGCAACAGCGTGCTGCGGTGCAGCGATTCCCACGCAGCGTGGGAGTCGAAGATGGAGGCGTGGGCCATGGCCGCCAAATGTAACAAAATGACGGGGTGGCGGCCGGCGCCCGCGCCCGCGACTCCACGAATTCGAGCGTGGGGCCGCCGGAGAGCACGCCCCGCGTCACCCCGTCAACGGGGGACCGCAGCGCCGATGCTCATCACCCGCTCACTCGGCGGTCGCGTCGTCGGCGAGCTGGGCCTCTAGAGCCTCCGCCGCGCGCTCCGACGCGGCGCGACCGGCGTTGAGCTGTCGCACCATCGCCTCGACCTCGCGGTCAAATCGATCCTCGGCGGCCTTCGCCTCGGCCTCCCGAGAAAACGAGACGAAGTCCTCCACCCGTCGTTTCATCTCGTCCACGTCTACCCGTTTGGAGCGCTGTTCGATGATCGCCTCGCGCTCCTCATAGCTCGCCTTGAAGTACTCGTCTGGGTACTCGAAGTCTTGGACGTGGGCGCGGATATTGTTGGCGATGCTCTCGCAATTTCTGCCGCTCAATTCGCCGTCCACGCAGGCTTGTCCCACCTCGATCCAGCGCGGGTCGTCCGCGGAGATATCGCGCTGCACGTCCCGGAGCAGCACGTCGCGGATCAGCGTGACGTAGGCCTCCGGGGTCGTCGGGCCGGTGACCGTGAACGGATTTTGCGCGATGCGTGAACGCGTCGCCTCGTCCATCTGCATGAAATTGGCGTCGCACATCATGAACCACTTCCCGTCCTTGGGGATCAGCGTGCCGTCGAAGATGCCGAACACCGCGCCGAGGTTATTTTTCTCCTCCATCCGGAGGTCCCCCGAGTCGCGCGAGGCGAAGGCCGTGTCGATGTCGGGCCAGTACACTCCGCACACGCCGTCGAAGCCATAGACCTCTTCCTCGAAGATCTTCACGAGCTGAGCGGCGCTGGCGTTTTGATACGAGCTCGCCCAGTCTGTCCGCCGGATCACCTTGAACTTCGCCGGGATATCTCGCTCTTTGCAATAGTCCAGGAAGTAGTTCCCGATGGCGTGCGCGGTGATTGTCTTTCCGCACCCTGGGCGTCCGAGACCGAACAACACGGGGTTGATTTTCTTGGGGCTCTCGTGGCGTTCAAAGTCGAAGGCCGCCACGTCACGGGCGAGCTTGAGTCCCGCCTCGATATAGTCTTCGTTCCCCACGATGTCCCCGACCTGCACGGGCTTGAGGTCACTCTCCGGCGCCGCCTGATGTCGGGCGTGAAACCCGTTGTAGCGCAGCGACCCCACGTGAACCTCGCGCTTCGCGAGCGCCTCGCCAAACGGACGCAGCCGCCCGAGATGGGTCAAGCGCCCCACCGCGCCCCGCATCTGGATCCAGAAAGCGTGCAGGGTCTGCACCACCCACTGCGAGCGGGCCTGCTGGCTGTCGCCAGCGGCGGCGTTACGCTCCGCTTGCACGGAGAGGTAGGCGCCGCTCATTTTGCACACCCGCTCGATGACCTCGCGGGCGGGCGCCTCCAACAGCGCGTCGATCCCCTCGGCTTCAAGATCCGACTCGACCTCCGGCGTGGGAGCCAACGCCGCGAGCTCGGGGACGAGCGCGTCGGTGAGCACGATGATGACGAACGCCCCCACGAAGAGGCGCTGGTCGCCCGTCAAGTCGGGGATCGCGAGGCTCCCGGTCGCCGCCACGTCTTCGAGCACAGCCGCGTGCATGGCCTCGCCGCACGCGAGACCCAGGTCCGCCGCCTCGACGACCGCCTCGAGGGTTCGGAGGCTCTCGAGCGAGTGACCGAAGGGGGCGCGCACCATGGTGTGCACAGTCTTCGCGAGCCCGCAGGCTCGCACCATGTCGCGCATGCCCGCGCGGTCGAAGCCCTCCACAGGCGGTCGGACGATCAGCGGCGGATGTTGGGTCTTGCTCATGGCGTTCACACGAGAGCGAGCGGCGGGCTGCGAAGTCGCGACGTGGGAGGCTAGAGCCCCTCGTCCCACCGATCCTCGGGGCGAAGGGTCAATCGCTCCACGTGGTGGCGGAATCCAACGAAGTAGAACACCGCGCCGAATGCGAGCCACGCCCCGATGAACAAGATGACCATGGCTAGAGGCTAGCCCATGTCCCCTCGCTCCCCAAGCCGCGGTCGCCCATCCCCGCGAGAGCCACGTCACGAAGCCCGAGGCCCGCCGCCTCAACGCCGCCTGCTCGCCCACGCGGCTCATTCGCCGCGGCCGCCCCCGGAGGCGGTTTCTTCGCCAAATCCGCGGGCCGCCCCCTCAACGCCTACCGCGGCGTGACGCGCCGCGCCGTCGCTGGTAGCGTGCGCCCGATGCGTTCTTCGCTCCCCACCCTCGTGGCCACGACGCTGGCCCAAGCCCTCCCGCCCGAGGCGAACCTCAGCGTGGATGAGATCGCAGACCTCCTCGCGCCGCCGCCTCGCGCGGACATGGGCGATCTCGCCTTCCCCTGCTTTCGCCTCGCGAAGGTCTTGAAGAAAGCGCCGCCCGCCATCGCCGCAGACGTCGTCGCGGCCGTGGAGGCCCTCCGTGATCGCGGCGTCATCGCGCACGTCGGCACCTCGGGTCCCTACGTTAACGTGAGTCTTGAGACCGGCACCACCGCCGCCAAACTGCTCGTGCCGTGGGCCAGCAACACTCCCCCCACGGCCACACCACAGCGTCAAAAGGTGATGGTCGAATACTCCCAGCCCAACACCCACAAGGCGTTTCACGTGGGCCATATGCGCAACGTGTGCCTCGGAGACAGCCTCGTGCGCTTGCTGCGTGCCGTCGGCCACGAGGTCGTGGCCGCCAACTATCTCGGCGATGTCGGCACCCACATCGCGAAGTGCCTCTGGTACTTCCTCGATGAGCTCGACGACGCGGGCCGGGCCCCGCCGGACACCGCGCGAGGCGAGTGGCTCGGACAAATCTACGCGAAGGCGACGCTGAGGCTCGAAGACCTCGAGACCGCGGCGAAGGGCGGCGACGCGGCGGCCCACGCCGAGCACGAGGCGGCCCGCGCTCGCATGACCGAGATTCTGCACGCGGTGGAGTCCGGAGACGAGGCGCTCAAAGACATCTGGACCCGTACGCGTCAGTGGTCTCTGGACGAGTTCGACGAAATCTACCGGTGGTGCGGCGTACACTTCGACCGCCTCTTTTACGAGAGTGAGGTCGACGGCCCGAGCCTCGCCTTGGTCGACGAATACCTCACGCAGGGTGTGTTCGTAGAGAGCGATGGGGCGGTCGGGATCTTCAACGAGGAGATCCCCTATATGCCATTTTTCATGCTCCGCAAGCGAGATGGCACCGGGCTCTACGCCACCAAGGACCTGGCGCTCGCGCGCTTGAAGTTCCAAGAATACGCCATCGACCGCTCCATCTACGTGGTCGACATGCGCCAAAGCGATCACTTCAAGCACGTGTTCTTGACGCTCAAAAAGATGGGGTTCGACCAAGCGGAGCGATGTCATCACGTGCCCTACGAGATGGTGGAGCTGCCCGAGGGCGCCATGTCCACCCGCAAAGGCACGGTGGTCTTGTTCGGCGATCTCCGAGCCACGATGACCGCGCGACTCCGAGACGGGTACTTCTCCAAGTACAGCGACACCTGGACCGACGGCGAGGTTGACGCCGCCACCCACGAGGTGGCGCTCGGCGCCATCAAATACGGGATGCTCGCGCGAGACGTCAATCAGAAGATCGTGTTTGACATGGAGGCGTGGATGGAATTTGAGGGGAACACTGGCCCCTACCTTCAGTACGTGGGAGCGCGCACCGCCTCCATCCTGCGCAAGGGAGACGAGCGCGGCCTGCGACTCGACGCGGCGATCTTGGCGAGCGACGACGCTGCGAGCCGAGTGTGCGCCGCCCTCGAGCATCCGGCAGAGCGCGCGCTGCTGATGAAGCTCGACGACCTGCCCAGCGTCGTGGCCCACGCCGCCGACAAGCTGCGCCCCTCGCTGCTGTGCACCTACCTGTTCGAGCTCTCCAAGAACTACAACCACTTCCAGGCCCTTTGCCCCGTGCTCACGAGCGAGGGTGATCTGTTGCAAGCGCGGCTGTTGTTGGTCACCGCCGTTCGTCACGCGCTCGCGTGGGGGCTCTCCTTGCTCGGCATCCCCTCGCCGCAGCGCATGTGACTCCGCACGTGGCGAAGACTCACGCTCGCGCCCGCGCAAGTGAGATCCCACATTGGCGCGGTCCTGCTTTGGGGCAGGTTCGTCGCCTCTCTTCAGTTGAGGACGTGGTACCAACGCGGCCATGAGTGACTCGACCCGCACTGCGGTCATCATCGAAGCGCTGCGAACTCCCATGGGGCGCTATCGCGGTCAGCTCGCGCCCATGCGACCCGACGATCTCGCCGCGCACGCGATCCGGCACGTGGCAGAGCGACAACCCGCCGCCATCGAGCAGCTGCGCGACGTGTACTTTGGCGCCGCCAACCAGGCCGGCGAGGACAACCGCAACGTGGCGCGCATGGGCGCCTTGCTCGCTGGCCTCCCCGTCGAGGTCCCCGGGGTCACGGTCAACCGCCTCTGCGGCTCCGGCATGGAGGCCCTGTTGCAGGCGGCGAAGTCGGTCATGGTGGGTGAGGGCGACTGTTATATCGCCGGCGGCTCCGAGAGCATGACGCGCGCGCCCCATGTCATGCCCAAGGGCGGCGTGGCCTTCCACAACAAACCCGAGGTCTTCGACACCTCCCTCGGCTGGCGCATGAACAACCCCCGCATGAACGACCTGTACCCGATCGAGGGGCTCGGGAGCACCGCGGAGAACGTCGCCGAGCGCTACGGCGTCACCCGCGAGGATCAAGACGCGTGGGCCTTGCAGAGCCATCAACGCGCCGCGAACGCCCAAGAGGAGGGATGGTTTGACGACGAAATCGTCGCCATCGAGGTCCCGCAAGGACGCAAAAAACCACCCGCAAAGATCTCTCAAGACGAGGGCGTGCGACGCGACAGCTCCATGGAAGCGCTCGCCAAACTCCCCACCGTCTTCCGCAAGGGCGGCACGGTCACCGCCGGCAACAGCTCGCCGCTCAACGACGGCGCGTGCGCCATGCTCGTGACGAGCGAGGCCTTCGCCGCCAAGCTGGGCCTCGAGCCCCTCGCCCGCGTCGTCTCGTGGGGCCACGCGGGCGTCCACCCGTCGGTGATGGGGATCGGCCCGATCCCCGCGTCGCGCATGGCCCTCGGTCGCGCGGGCCTCACCACAGATCAGCTCGATCTCGCGGAGCTCAACGAGGCCTTCGCCGCCCAAACGATCCCCTCGGTCCGCGAGCTTAGGCTCGATCCCGAGCAGGTGAACGTGGCCGGCGGCGCCATCGCCATCGGTCACCCCTTGGGGTGCTCCGGCGCGCGCATCGTCACCACCCTCGCGCACGGCTTGCAGCGAACGCGAGGTCGATACGGGCTCGCCACCATGTGCATTGGCGTGGGCCAGGGCATCGCCACCGTCATCGAACGTCTCTGAGCGGCGTCGAGAGCGCGCTGCGGAGGTGACGGCGAGATCTTGCATGACCTCACGTCGCGAGGGAGTTCATGTCGCTCCCGGGCCCCAAGATGTGGCCCAAATCACATCCAAACGCCTCCGAAAAAACGCATGCTCACCCCATGCGCACGTTGCTGTTTTCCGCCCTGGCCCTCGCTCTTTGCTTCTCCTCCGCTTGTGACGGCGGCGACGCCGAGGACACCGACACGACCTCCGGTTACGGTGACGGCGACGGCGACGGCGACGGCGACGGCGACGCCGTGTGTGGTGAGGAGTGGGCCTCCAAGGATCCCATGAGCGGCGAGACCCCGCTGCAACCGCTGCTAGGCTTTGGCGCCCCCTGCGAGTCGGACGCCGACTGTACAGAGATCGCCGGTGGAGCCGGGACCTGCGTCAAAGAGATCCTCGACATGTTCGAGGTGCCCAACGGCATCTGCACCATCACCGATTGCAACGTCCCTGAGGGGAGCTTTTACGTCCCCGACTCGTCCGAGTGCTCCGACATGGGCGGGGTCGACTGCGTCGGCATCGTGGGCAGCTTCACCGCCTGTTTGCCGCAGTGCTCGAACAGCGACCAATGCAACCGCGAGGGCTACGGATGTCGTCTCATGCCCATCATCGGCGCGGAGAACGACCCCACCTACTGCCTCATGGACGCCCAAGACTGCTGCCTCATCGAGCCGACCATGAATTGCGGCATGTAGCGCGCCCCCGAGGTCGACGCTCGCGCTAAAGAGCACCCCAGCGGCGGGCGGCGTCTGCGATCATGGCCGCGCCCGCCACGAACACCGCGATCATGACGACGCGGCGGATCAGGCGAGCGCCGCCCGCGACTTGCCAGCGCGTGCCGAGCCATCCCCCGACCATCGTGCCCGCAGCCAGCAACCCGCCCTCTCGCCACGCGACCTGGCCAGCCTCCGCGAACACCGGCAACGCGATGATCGTATAGGCCACCACGATCTGCACTTTGACGAGGTTCGCGCGCACGGGAGACAGCCCGAGATAGGTCACGAGCAACGCGAGCAGCGGGAAGCCGACGCCGGCCTGCATGAATCCGCCATAGACACCGATGAGCGCCGCGAACACCCACGCCATCGCCCCCACCGCCCGCGGCGCGTCTCCAGTCTTTTCAAAGCTCCCTGGACGTGCCGCGAGGAGCACGGCCCAGGCCACCAGCGCCACGCCAAACACGGGCCGCAGCACCGCGTCTTCGAGATGCGAAGCGGCGTAGGCCCCGATGAGCGCCCCCGCGAGCACCGGGAGCAAAATCCGCGGGGCGGTCTGTGTGTCCCGCACCCCTCGCTTCCAAAACGTGGCGATCACCACCACCCCCTGCAAGAGCACCGCGACGCGCATGGTCCCGTTGGCCACCGACGGGCTCAGCCCCACCAACATCAGCATGGGGAGCGTCAAAAAACTCCCGCCGCCGGCGATGGCGTTGAGCACGCCTGCGAGGACCCCTGCGACGGCGAGGCCCGCGAGCAACCATGGCGAGACGATGGTCACGTCGGGCGCCTCAAGGAGAGGCGCTGTCGATGCGATGAGGGCCTGCACGCGCGAGCACCCTAGCAAATATCTGACACTTGTCGTGGCGCCATGCGCCGGAGGCCGAGGCTTGCTACGCTGGGGTCGTGCGCTGGTTTGTCGGAGACGTGCAAGGGTGCGTGCGCCCGTTGGAGCGCTTGCTCGCCGAGATTCGCTTCGACCCGGAGGCCGACGCGATCTGGCACGTCGGGGACCTGATCAATCGCGGCCCGCACTCCCTGGAGACCCTCCGGCTCTGGCGTGATATCGGCGGGCGCGGTGTGCTCGGCAACCATGAGGTGTACGCGCTGATGGTGCGGGCGGGGCGATGGCCGCGAAAGTCCGACACCCTCGACGCCCTCCGCGATGCCCCCGACGCAGACGCGCTGCTCGACGACCTCGGCGCGCTCCCCGTGCTCGCGCGGGTCGAGCCGTGCGCGGCCCGCCGCGACGAACACGGCGCCGACGTGTGGGTGGTTCACGCCGGGCTCGACCCGCGCTGGACCGAGCTCCCGAAGGTAGCGGCGAGCTTGGCGGCCGCCCCCCGCGATCTAGAATTCTACGAGCGTGACGACGTCTCGTGCGCCACGCGGATCCGCTGCTGCACCCCAGACGGCGCGCGCTCCAAGTTCCATGGCTCGCCGGCAGACTGCCCCGCCCCGTTCGCGCCATGGGACGACTTCTATCGGGGCTCGCTCACAGTGGTCCACGGCCACTGGGCCCGGCGCGGACATTACAGGTCCCCGTCCGTGATCGGCTTGGATTCCGGGTGCGTCTACGGCGGCCCACTCACCGCGTGGAGCCCCGACTCTGATGAGGTGGTCCAGGTGCCCGCGACGCCGTGACCAGCCGCGCCTACGCGTCAAACTTAAACGGCCACGCGACCCCGGCCTCGAGGGCGGCCGCCTTGTAGTGCTGGAAGCACACCGGCGCGTAGCTCTCGTCCGCGCCAAGATGCACCTGCTCACCCTTGAACACTGGCGCCCCCTCCGCCAACCGCATATTGAATACGGCTTTCTTCGAACAGTATTGGCAGGTCACCTTCACCTCCTCGATAGAGTCCGCCAATTCGAACAGGCGCCGCGCGCCGGGGAACAGCTTCGTCTGGAAGTCGGTGCGCAGCCCATAGCAGATCACCGGGATATTGTGGGTCTTGGTGAGGTCCCGCATGGCGTCGATGAAGCTGGGCTCCATGAATTGTGCCTCGTCCACGAGCACGCAGTCGATGCCCTCAAACCGCTCCGCGTCAACGGTCTCACCGGGCCGCACCAACAGATCCGCGGGGGCCTCAAGCCCCGAGCGCGACTTGATCTGCACCTCCCCGAAGCGATCATCAAGCTGCGGCTTCACCAACACCACCTGCTTGCCTTGCTTGCGGTAGTTGTGCGCCACCGCCAACAGGTTCAGCGTCTTCGCGCTGTCCATGGTCCCGTACCGAAAATAGAGTTTGGCCATCACCTACTCCTTGTTTGCCGGGGCAGCGCCGGCACCTTCTTGTGGTTTGTCGTCACCGGCATCGCTGGAGGCGGCCGCCTTCGCCTTGGGCGCTCCGCCGGGGATCACCGCCGCCCCGCCCTCGGGGAGCGGGCGCTCGGCCAAGATAAACGCCATCAACGCCATCGCCATCGCGTTGCGCTGGAGATGATCTGGCGACACCTTGTCCACAGTGTCCGCCGGGCTGTGGTGGAGATCAAAGTACTCGCTCCCCTCGGGTCGCACCGCGACGCCGAGCACGCCAGCCTTGACCAGCGGCGCGATGTCGGCGCCTCCGCCTCCCACGGTGAAGAGGTCGGCGCCGAGCCGGGCGAACAGAGGCGCGTAGGGAGCCAGCGCGTCCACGTCTTCTTGCGTCGCCCCGATGCCAAAACCTCTCGGGGCGAAGCTGCCGGCGTCGGCCTCGATCGCGCCGACGTGGGGCTCGTGCTTGTGCGCCTCGTAGTACGCGCGAGCGCCAGCGCCACCGTTCTCCTCGTTGGTGAACAGCACCACCCGAATCGTGCGCGCCGGCTGAAGCCCCAGCGCCGTCAACACGCGCGCCGCCTCCATCGCCATCATGCAGCCGGCGCCGTCGTCATGCGCCCCGTCGCCCACGTCCCACGCGTCGATGTGGCATCCGATCACCACAACCTCCTCCGGTCGCTCCCGACCGAGAATCTCGGCCACCGCGTTGGCGCTCTCTCGGTCTGGCAGGGTGCGCGCCCCCATCTTGAGAGACACCTCAATCTTCTGATCCCGCTGCGCCACCCGCTGCAGGTACATCATGTCCTCTGGGCTCAGCGCCGCCGCCGGGATCTTGGCGACCCCCTCTTCGTAGCGCAGCATCCCCGTGTGCGGCAGTCGATAATTGGTCGCGGTCACCGAGCGAATGAGCACCGCCTTGGCCCCAAGCTTGGCCGCGCGGGAGGCCGCGTGGATCCGCGGCTGCACCGCGTCACCGTAGTGGGAGGTGTCCTGCTCGTGGTCATAGGCCGGCATCGCCTGCGTCACGGCGACGATCTTCCCTTTGGCCTTGTCACCGAGGCTGTCGATGGCCGCCACGTCGGGGACCAACACCACCTCGGCCTTCACCCCCCTGCGGGAGGTGCCCACAGAATTTCCGAGGCCGAGCATATAGAGCGATTTCTTCCGCGGCTTGATCACGGTGGCCGACTCCTCGCCCCGCTCCCAGCGGTTCACCATGACCGATTCGCGGCGCGCGTCGGCGAGCCCGTCCGCCTTCATGGTCGCCACAGCCCAATCGATGGTCTCCTCCAGCCCGTCGGAGCCGCTCAACCTCGTCCCGAACTCGTCCGCCATGAACGCCAGCCGCTCCCAGGCAGTCCGGTCGGTCACCCCCACCTCGGACAGCAAGCTCGCGGCCTCTACCACCAGCGGCGGCAGCGGATCCTCGACGACCAAGGGCGGCGCGTCCTCGGGCATCGGCGTCGGCGCGGGCACCAGCGCCGCCGCAGGTTGGCCTTGGATCACGCGGGCGCCATCGGGGTAGTACAACCCCTCGGGGCCGCCGCGGCGGGAAGCACCGCACCCCAGGGCGATCAAAGACGCGATCATCGAAACAGCTAGGCGTCGCACCCCATCCGCATACCGAGCGCGCTAGAGGAAGGCAAGCCCCTGTTCGCCGATCGGCGGACCCGCGAACCCCTCTCGCCCACCGACCGCGCGAGCTGCCGCGGGCCCTTCGAAGCGAGTTAGGGGCTGCGGAGACGGATCCAAACCGCCGCTCCGTCGTCTGTGAGGCCACCGTCGATCACATGGGGGCGGCTGCCAAGCCGAGACATCGTCGGTCGAAATGCGGAGACCACGCGCAGATCTCGCGGATGAAACGCGTTAGGGACCTCCAAGGTCCACTCGTCGATGGTCCCCTTAAATGTGCCGGTGTACTCGAACTCAGCCGCGCTGAGGAACACCACCGCCCGCCGCAGCCCGTGAAACCACACCCCCCCGATGGCGGGGGTGTGCACCGGCTCAATGTCGAGGGTCCGCGGCGCGGACGCCGAGAACCCCGGGTGCGACGGCTCCCGATCTCCCGCGCTGTCCCCCGCGCCCGCGTGGACGCCGTCTGGTCCCTGCCGCGTCGGCTCACCTCCCGGCGCTGGCGCAACGCGCACCTCATCTTCCGCCGCCATCGCCTCGAAGATGGGGCTCTCTCGCTTCTCCTCCAACTCCGCGAGCTCATAGATCTGCGAGGCGAACCCTTCGTCGCGCGCTGCGGCGGCCCACGCGACCCCCTCCTCGGTCAACGACAACGTCACCTCTGAGGTCGAGGGGTCTTCGCCCTCCCCTACCGGGGTGGTCCAAAGGATGGTCTCGACGAGTGGTTCGACCCCTTCGTCAATCCGCTTGAGCGGGGGGAGTTGAAAAAAATTGTTAACGGCGCGGAGCGCAGCGTCCACCCGCTCGAGCCCGTCGTGACTCATCCATGTGGTCATCGACTTTCGCGGGTTCCCCGGCAGCTTCAGCGCCGACGCCGGTTTTGAGAGCGCGTCGAGGTACGTCCCCGGACGCACATCGTCGAGCTTGTGGAGCAGACTCAAGCTCTCGTTCTCGTAGACTGGCTTGCGGAACAGATCGAACACGAGCATGTCCTTCTCCGGCTCTCGCACCACCAAAATGGATCGCCCACCTTCTTGACGCACCACCATCACGACACCCGGCGCTTCGAGCAGCGCGTTCACCAGCAGCATGCTCGGGCCCGTAGTGGCGGGGACCCCTGGCTCAAAGGCCTCCGAGGCGCCGTCGAATCTGCGCTTGAGCCAGCGGTAGCGGTGCTCCCAAAATCCCGGTCGATCCGTACGCCCCACGAGCCGCCAATGCTCCATCGGTACCTCAAGTTGCGTGGCCAGCTCTTCCGCCGGCTCGATCTTCGGCGCGAGCGCCCGCTGGGCGACAATATCTTGCGGCTTGCACCCCAAGCGCGCCCACGCGCGACTGCACGAGGGCGCGATCCACTGCGCATCGAGGCCACGCAGCTGCGAACAGAAACACGCGTCGCTCTGGCGAATCTCCACCGTGAGATCGTTGAGCACACCACGAAGCCCCTTCATGTCGGCCTCCATCCGATCGATCTCAGCCCACGAATTCGGGAGCAGCGCCGCGCACGCCGCCGTGTTGGGGGCGAAGCCGAGATCGCTGAGGTCCTCCGGGGCCATGCTCCGCAGGAAAAACTGGGTGGGGGCGTCCACCACCGGGAGCTCGTCGTGAATCGAAGGGCGCTCGGCGGCAGGCCCCACCCCGACGCAATGCACCACGGCCGCTGACTCGGAGATCCAGTTCATCGCCGGAGCCCGCCCCGTGCAGCCTTGGAGGCCCAGTGTGACGGCAGCGACGCACAGCGCTCGCGAAAAGACAGCGGTACGCACACCCAGACGATACCACGAACTCCAAGCCGCGCTCCGACGCCTCAACCGCCTGCGCGTCAGCGCGCGTTGACCCTGTGAACCCTCGCCGATCGTGTCGCTCGAGGAGCAGCGCTCACGCTGCGGGGACGCAGACCTGCTATGCTCTGGTCGTGGCAGCCCGCCTGTTCATCCTCGGAATCTGTCTTGGGTTTCCGCTCGTGGCCGCGCTCGCTCCGGCGGGCTCGTTGACACAGCTCGGCCCAGAGTGGGTGTGGGCCACCCTCGCGGGGGTCGTGGGCTTGATCGCCGGCGTCGCGTGCGGCGTGCGGGTCACCTCCGCGACGCTCGGCGGCCTGATGCTCGCCGTCGCCACCCATCAAGCGCCGCTCACCACTGGCCTGCTGATGGCGCCCGGTGACATCGCCACGTGGCCGCGCTACGACCTGACGGAGGCACCTCTCCCCGAAGAGGCCGAGGGGTTCGTGCGCGTCGAGGGGTTCTTGCGGCCGAGCATGCAGCTTCGGGAGTTTCAGGTCCCCAAGGGCGATCGCCCCAACCAAAATCAGGCCGCCCACGCCGTCCTCATGCCCCTCGTGGGGACCTCCAAGGGCGTGATCAAGATTGACGGCCGCGCAGTGATCGCGCGGGTCCCGGAGCGTGTCCGCAAAGGACCCGAGCGGGTGAAACTCTCTGGCGCGCTCGCACCTCCACCGATCGGTGTCAGCGAAGTGCTGATCCAACTTGGCGAGGGCAGCGCTGGCGAGGTCCGCGCCGTCATGCTCGACACCACCCGCACCGGCCACGGCGATCAACCATGGGTGACCGCGCTCATCGTCGGTCTGACCCTGCTGTTCGCGACCGCTCAATTGTGGCCACGAAAAAAAGACGAGGACTAGCCCCCGTCTTTTTCGCTGTGTGATGCGCCCCTGCGCCGCAGGCCGCTAGAAGAGGGCGCCACGATCCCAGAGCGCGTCGGTGAGGCGCATGTCGAGCTTGCTGCGCGCCTCAGCCTCCTTGGAGCGCTTGTCGTCGTCCGCGTCGACGATCCTGCGGACCCCCGACTCCGTGAGCCCGATCTCCAGCGCACGCCACGCGCTGGTGGAGAGGTCCCAGTTGTGATCGCCCATGACGCTGCCTCGGCCTCGCATGGTCTCACACTACCCGAGCCCCAAAAAAAAGCAAGCAAGGTTCATGAGCAATGCTCATCATCTCCAAATTGATGAGCATTGCTCATCATTGACGTTGACCTCACGGACCCAGTGACCGCTCGTCACCGTTTCATTTCGTGTCACCCGCCTTCAGTGTGCGAGCGACTGCGCGCTCGCTCGCCTCGACGCGGTCGAGACCGCCAACCCTCGATGAACGGCGTGACCCCGCGAGGCATCGGCGTTCCGCGCCCGACTCCGTGTGTGCGCAGACAGCTTCGCGTCGCGGGGCTGCCCTCCCCGCTGGCCGACATCCGACCGCCGGCGCCACCCGGCGCGACGCTCGGCTGCTGCGCGCGTCGCTCCCGCGGGTCGCTCTGACAGAGATCTCACAATACAGCCCGTCCCGCGCGGTCGCACCAGGCCGGGCGGGGGCGACCGGGTCACGTCCACCCGCTCACGGCGAGGCGCAGGCGGCCGCGTGTATCATCGCAGCAGCCCAATGACGCACGCCGAAGAAACCCACACCGTCCGAACCGCCGACTCCCTCGAGCTCGTGGGGAAGACCTGGCGACCCGATCCCTCGCGGACCCCCGACGGGGCACCCAAGGGTACGGTGTGCCTCATCCACGGATTTGGCGAGCACGTCGAGCGCTACCACCACGTCGCGGACCGCATGACGGCCGCCGGATATCTCGTGGCGGGCGTCGACCTTCGCGGACACGGCAAGTCCCCTGGCCGCCGCGGCTACACCCCAAGCATCGAGCAGCTCCTCGACGATGTGGTCGCGGTGAAGGCCTCCGTTCGCGCGTTGGCCCCGGCCGCCCCGCTGTTCTTGTACGGACACAGCATGGGCGGGAATGTCGGGCTCAACTTTTTACTGCGACGCACGCCCACCTTGACCGGCGCCATCATCACCAGCCCCTGGCTCCGCCTCGCCAAGCCCCCGGGGGCCGCGCTCGCAGGGCTGGTCAAGATACTCAACGCCGTCGCCCCCAAGATCCCCGTGCCCAACAAGCTCGAGAAGGGAGGCCTGTCTCGCGACCCCGAGGTGGAGGCGCGGTACAACACCGATCCCCTCGTGCACGGGCTGGTGACCCCGCGGCTGTTCACGGAGATCGACAAGGCCGGGGAATGGGCCATCGCCAACGCCGCCAAGCTCGCGGTGCCGACGTTGCTCATGCACGGCGAGGAGGATCCCATCACCTCCTGCGAAGCGAGCGCGGCGTTCGCTGGCGGCGCCCCTGCGTCCACACTCACCTTTCGCTCCTGGCCCAACTTACGCCACGAGACCCACAACGAACCCGAGCAGGGCGAGGTCATCGACGCGATGATCGCGTTCATGGACGCCCAAGTCGGCCCGGCCTAGGCGCCCCGGGCGGGCGCGGTGTGGGCGGCCACAGCGTCGCGCGTCACCTGGTGCCGAAACGCGAACATGCGCACCAATCGGCGCTCGATCACCAGGGGCGCCGCGAGTCGCCCGAGCCACCCGAGCGGCGGCGTGTAGTCGATCTCATCGCGCAATCGGCACCCGCGCTCATGCGCGAAGAACAAGTGTTGATGTCGCCAGCGCGTAAATGGACCCTCCCGCATCTCGTCGACAAAGCGAACGTCGCGCTCGTAGGCGGTGTGCTCGGCCACGATGGTCTGCCGAAACGGACCCACGAAGGTCTCCACCACCACCACGGTCCCAACGGCGAGGCTCGTCGGCGGCTGCACGACCCGCGTGCGCTCCCACGGGGGCTGCAGCCGCGCCAGCGCCTCCGCCGACTCGTGAAAGGCGAAGACCTCCTCCACCGACGCCGGCACCACGCTCTCGTAGACAAACCTCATCTCCCCCCGAGCATGGCAGACGACCGCCCGCGCGCAACCCGATCAAAGATGGCGACTCAATCGGAGCGTGGCCGCGTTCATATGACACGGCCCGCGGTAGAGGGTCTCGATGCCAGCCTCGAGGCGCGGAGCGCACCGGCGGCTCCCGTCGGGAGGCACCGGCCTCGGCGCATCCAGCAGCCCCACCCACACTGGATCTGCCGCGAGTCCGTACGCGCGCAGCGCAGCGCGGCCGGCCCGAGATAGTCGAGGCACCGACATCTCCAGCCCCGCCCCGGAGGCCTCCCCCGGTCCCCCCTCGTGTTCGTGGGCTTCCGCGCCGAGAATCACCCCGACCTCCCGAGCGACCATCGACGCCCAACGCCGCCACCTCGCGAGCGACCCTCCGCCGACGAGATGGTAAATCTCCACGGGTCTCGGGCGCAAGCGGGAGAGTCGAATCTCTCCCCATGGCTCGTCGCCGCAGGCCGACGCCGACCAGATCCGCGTCTGTAGCATCAAGCCTGCCCGTGGCTGCTCCCTTTGCACGCGCGCGGTTTCCTCTCCTCGTGGGGCCGCGTTGTAGCGAAACAGAGGCACCGGACGGGTGGTGGTCACGTCGTGGCCAACGAGCAGCTGACAGCACGTGGAGACGCCCCCCCTCCCCCAATATTCCGCCCACCACAGCTGCAGACCGATCGCCCGCTCCAACCATCCTGGGCGGTCGACCGCCGGTTGACAGAGATAAACCGAGGCCGCTGGGATCGATGAATGATGGGGATTGAGCTGGGACATCATCTATCCGTCGCCATCCCACACCATTCGTTGCGAATTTATTTCTCGATCCGTGAAACTGCGCGGTCCGCCCAGTTCAGGTCGGTATCATCGGAACCAGCCCCCGCATCGTTTGCTATCCTCCACGGAGCGTGAACGTGAACTCCGGCTTCTTCAACGCGCTCCACCGGATCTCTGGAGCGCACCACAGCGCTCGCTCGCTGCGGTTCATGCGCGACACCCACCGCGCCCGGCTGCTCGGCTGGGGGCTGTTTTTCCCGTTCTTCGCCTACTTGTTCACACTGGCGAGCGCGTCGGCGGGAGCCTTCGCCGCGTTGGCGCTCATGAGCCTCGTGTATCCCTCGCTCATGACGGTCGCGATCCTTCGGGCGAAGGATCCCCTCCGATTGCTGGGTCTCAGCCTCGTCTTCGAAGGCGCCGCCCTCGGTGTGCTCGACGAGATCGCGTGCCTCGATCCTCTCCTCGTCACCGTGACGTTCACGGTCGCCGTGTTCAACGCGGGGTCCGTACGCGGGATCAAGATCAGCGCCGCGACCTTCATCGCCGCGTGTGGTGCAGCGTGGTTGGTGGAGGGGCGACTGCGGGCCGTGGAGACCGTGGAGTTCTCCCGCACGACCGCCTTTCTCCTCGGGGCGTATCTTGTGGGCTACACCTTATTCGTCACCCATCTCATTCACACCTCGATGCGCGCCTCCATCCGCGCGCGCATCGAACTCTCGGAGAAGAAACGCCGCCTCGAAGCGCTGCACCACCACCTGCTTGAGAGCATCGCCACCCCGTACATTTCGGACGACGAGATTCTCGGATTGCTCAAGGACGAGCTCGACGACGAGCAAACGCGAGAGTATCGCGAGCGCCTCCGGTCCCGCCAACGGCTGGAGAATCTGGGCCGCCGGGCCGCGGTGGTGAGCCACGACCTCCGCAACTTGCTCCAACCGATCACCGTCTCGAGCGAACTCCTGCGCGAAGACCTCGGCGGCCAGCAGGAAGAATTGGAGCTCGTCGACGACATCGTCATGGCGAGCCGGCGCGCCGCTGAATTGGTGCAACAGCTCGTGCGTTCTTCCACGACCGCATCTCCAGCGATCAAAGAGTGTGCACCCGACGAGGTCGTCCGCGAAGTGACCTCGTTGTTGTCGTCGCGGAGCCACGGCACAGCGGTGGCGGTCAATTGCCAGATCTCGCCCGAGCTCGACCCGACCGCTTCGGGGACCCGCCTCCAGATCCCCATCGACTCCGACGCCCTCCACCGGGCGCTCATGAACCTCGGCGTGAACGCGCTCCACGCCTTGGACGGCGCGGGCAGCTTGACGCTCACCGTCGCGCCCCTCTCCGCGGACGAGGTCGCCGCCGTCGGACCACTACCGCCGACGGTCGACCCTGCCAACGCGGTCCTCCTCACCGTCGTCGATGACGGACCCGGGATGTCCCCCGAGACCCTCGAGCGAGTCTTCGAGCCCTATTTCACCACGCGCCCGAAGGCCGGCGGCACCGGTCTCGGACTCTCCACCACCTTCGCCCTCGTGGCGGACGCGGGAGGTGTGCTTCGGGTGCACAGTCGAGAGGGACACGGCACGACCTTCCGCATCGTCCTCGCGGCGGTCGAGCCCTCTCAATCCCAAGGGGAACCAGCGCCGCCACCGGTCACGCCACCGGCGCAGCCACGCCCTCCGCTCCGCCCCCCGAGCCCCTAGACCCGCTGCGCGTCTCCGGCAGGCGTGGCGACGATCAAAGCTCGCGGACGGCCCGTTGGGCCCAGGCCGGAAACGGATTCGTCGGCGTCATCAAAATGGCCAGCGCGGCGGCTCCGACCATCGCATAGCTCACCGACAGGTCCCCTCCCAGAGTGGCCAGTCGGAGGCCCAGGAGCCCACAGAGAGCCATGAGCGCCACCGGGATGAGATAAGCGACGAAGTAGCGGCGAGTCGCAGCCTCCGTGGCCACCGCCTCCCGATCGAGGTCTACGCTACCGTCGCTCTCCGTGATCGCCTCGGTCAACGCCGTCTTCATGTACGCGACGACGCCCACCTCGTTGAGCAGGCGACCGCGGGCCAGATGGCCCGCGACGATGAGTCCTAGACCGATCACAGCCATCACGTACCCGAACGTCGCGGACACCCCGCCCTCGTCCGCCGCCGCTGCGGGCTCCACCAACGTGATGGCGTAGCACACGACGCCATTGAGCACACAACTCGCGAGGAACGCGAACTTGAAAATGCCCGGGTTCACATGGGTTGCATGCGTGGAATTAAAATCGTCATCGCCGACCATCACCCGGGAATAACAGCATCCCTCGCAGGATTCCAATCACTCACCACCCAGCCTCCGCGAATCCTCGCACCCTCGCGCGAGCGCTGTTTTGAACGGCGCCGCGCGGAGGAGGCGGTCTCCCTGGGCGAGCAAGTAACTGGAGACAACCGCGCGTCGTGCATCCAAGCGCTCGCCCCGGACCGCCCTGACATGCGGGTGGCCTCGCCTCGCCTCGTCGCGGGGCTCATTGTGTACTGCGCGATCTTCTGCGTGAGCCTCGTCCTCGGCTGGCGTTGGATCGTCCGGGGGCTCTCCGACATCCACCACATGTCGCGATGGCGCGCGCGGACCGTGCTCGCGCTCACTGCTGCGGTGACGACCGCGTTTTGGTCTTTTGCGCAGGCGCCCATCTCTCGCCTCTTGCGACCGCTGACCGACCTCCTCGAAGACCTGTTGTAGCGAACGGCGTCGCGCGTGTGGTCACGCCTCGCGGAGCGCCCGCGCGGCCAAGGCGGGGAAGCCGGCCGCGGGGAAGACCAGGTGCGCCACCGCCGAGAGCCCGATCATGGCGTAGCTCACCATCACGTCACCACCGATGAGGGCGGTGGCCAATCCCGCCATACCCAACGCCTCGATCAACATGAACCCCACCACGATGCGCAGCGAGAAGCGCTGGAACCCGGCGTTCCATGCGACCACGTTGAGCTCCTCTTCTGAGGTCACGCCGTCCTCCTCGCGGGCCCGGGTGATCGCCGCCTTCATCGCCTCAAGGAGCGCCGAATCGGAGGCGATGAGTCCAGGGATCACGAAGCCCGACGCCATCACCATCAAACCGAGCCCTGCGATCCCGTAGACAACCACGGCGTCGGGAGGGTTGTCTGCGAACGCGCCCTCGAGGGTGCCCATGATGTACACGAACATCGCGAAGATCCCCTTGGTCGCGAGGAAGACAAATTTGATCGCCGTGGGGAACAATCGATGACGCGCCGGGTCTATCGAGGTCCGCGACGCCGTCGCCCAGTGGTTTGGGTCGTTCGAGCCCACGCCCAATCCTACGCGCCGCGTCGCGCCCGAGGCAACCATTCTCACTCGCGGGGGGCGAGGGAGGACGATCCGATCCCGCGCGGCGGCGCGTCGAGGTCCCACGGTTGGCGCGCGAGCAGGTCGCCGACGGGGACGTGGGCCTCGAACAGCGCGCCGTCGTGCGCGTCGTGGACCCGCGCGTGCAACGAGGCACCCCCGAGCGGCTGCGACTCCACAAACAGGCAACGAAGCTCGCCGGGCTCGAAGGCGCAGGCGCGGGTGATGGCCGCGAGCAGCCGCTCGTCGTGCAGGTGACCGTCGCCGAAATTCCAGCCGAGCACCCAGCCGGCGACGAGCTCTCCGTCGACCCAGGTGTATTCGTCGAGCTCCGCGCGACGGGTGCCGCCCGCCTCTGGCACCGTGAGCATGCGGTCGAGCACCATGCCGATCACCCGTCCGTGCAGGTGCATCAAACGAAAGGCCATCACCTTCCCGAGCAGGCCGACGCGCGTGGGCTCGTCGTAGAGTCGCGCGAGCTGGTCCTCCACCCACGGGGAGCTCATGGGGATCTGCGCGGCGAGCTTGCGGTAGCTCTCCGTGCGAAACAGCCACACGCTCATGGCCCAGTTGCCGGCGTAGTAGCGCATGGAGGGCAGAAAGCTGAACTTGGAGGGCCACAGGTTCCCCGCGAGAGGAATCAGCACCGACGCCACCACCACCACCGCCGCCACCGGCGCGCTCATCTCGTGCAGGCCCACGTCCGGATGCGCCCAAAACAGCGCGAAGGCGCCGTACACCACCAGCACATTCCACTCGAGGGGGACCCCCATGGGGACGTTGGAGGTGATGAACAGGTGCAGCGCGATCATCAGCCCCATGCCCACCAGCAGCAGCGGACCGTCGCCGGCGCTCAGCAAGACCAGCGGCACCGCGAGCTCCAGCGCGGTCCCCCCGTGCCCCAACCACCGCGCCAACCGAGACGGTCGCAGGTCGTCGGGGAAGCTGCGATACATGCGGCGACGCAGGCGCTTGGGGAACCACACGGGGCTGTTGCTCATCATCACGCCCACCACCGCGGGGAAGTGGCGGTTCAGCTTGGAGAAGCCGGCGAAAAACCACAGCGCCGCCTGCACCACCATGGCCCCCGCGATCCACTCGCGCGCCCCGCTCGCCAACGCGAACACCAGCATGGTCACCGCGTAGTGCTCCCCCCGCGCCGCCAAGAACACGCTCTTGTCCGAAACAGTGAGCGCGCCGAGGAGCGCGAGCGCCGGCAGCAGCTCCCGCGCGCCCAGGGTGGGCGCGACCAGGGCGTACCCCAGGGCCGCGAGCAAACCGGCGTACAACCCCACCTCCCACCACCCGCGGCGGTCGCCCCCCACCAGCGGGGCGCCAGGAAATAAGGACAGCTTCATCGTTCGCGGCCGCAAAAAATACAGGGGCGCGCTGATCGGCGGGAGGTACCGGCCCCCCAGCGGTCCGCTCCCACACCCGAGCCCGAGCACCTCGAACAGCATGCTCCACACGATGGCCTTTTGGAACGCGAGGGGTTCGAGCCACCAGCGGGAGAGGTCTTCCACGCCACCGAGCGAGGGGCTCAGGCTGCACCAGCCGATCCACCCGGCCACAAAAGCCGCGATCTTCAACACGTACACCCCAAAAATTGCCAGCGGGGTCCCGTAGCCCTGCTCTGCCCACGCTGCACACACCAGCTTGGCGCGGCGTCCGAATGGCATGCGCGCCCACTCGAGCGGGTCGTAGTCCGGGAGCCTGGGGGTCAACAAACGCATACGCAGGGAGAGGATACGACGTCGCCGCGCGCGTGTGCACACTGGTGCCACGTTCGCACAATATTGTGACGGGCCAACACCGCGTCGTGGACGGGCGATGTCATGCGCCGTCGGTCTGGGCACCCCGGAGTCTGGCCTTCGCAGCCTAGACCGACATGCGAATCAAGGCCGAAGACGAAGACGAGGACGAGCTGGAAGGAAGGCCCCCCGCCTCTCCCGCTGTCAGGCTTCCCCGCTCACCCCGCTCAACGACGACCTGCTGCGAGAGACTCTTCGCGACGAGCTCAGCCAACGCCTCGCGTCGAAACGGCTTGCTCAAGAAAGGCGTGTTGGGGCGCAACCGACCCTTCTTTCGGAGGCTCTCTGTCGCGTAGCCCGACATCAGCACCACAGGCACCCCCGGATGCAGTCGCGCGGCGCGGTCCGAAAGCTCGATGCCGCTCACCCCGCCGGGCATGACGGCGTCCGTGATGACCATGTCGATGTCCGGGACCGAACTAAGCTTGGCGAGCGCCTCCGTCCCATCGGTGGCGGCGAGCGATTG
This sequence comes from Myxococcales bacterium, assembly GCA_014240065.1. Taxonomy (GTDB): domain Bacteria; phylum Myxococcota_A; class Polyangia; order Nannocystales; family Nannocystaceae; genus JAAZXR01. The sequence goes on along the minus strand of JAAZXR010000005.1, from coordinate 9,976 downwards.
GTACCCCATGCTTCGGAGGCTGTGCGTCACATATGCACGCACGAGGGAGTCATCCTCGACCACCAAGATCTTCGCGCCGGCGTGGTGATGATGGGGCTCACCATCTCGCTCGACCGCGACGACTGTTGGCGCCTTTTGCGTCTCCGCCATCGCGACATCCGCGGGCAGGTAGATGCGAATCGTAGTCCCGAGGCCCACATCACTGGTGATGGTGAGGTGCCCCCCCGACTGCTTGGCGAAGCCGTAGACCATGGAGAGCCCGAGCCCAGTCCCCTTCCCCACTTCCTTGGTCGTGAAGAACGGATCGAGCGCGCGCGCTCGCACCTCAGGGCTCATCCCTGACCCGTTGTCAGTCACGGACAGCACCACATAGGCGCCGCAACTGAGGTTCAACAGCCGCGCGTCCTCCTGCTCACGAACGTTCAAGTTGTGGGCCGAGAACACCAGCACACCGCCGTCGGAGAGCGCGTCTTGAGCGTTGATCGCGAGGTTCAACAGCGCCGTATCGAGTTGACTCCGGTCCGCATAGATCGGGAACAGGTTCTCTTCAAGGCGAGTCTCGACGGCGATATCGTCGCGGAGCGTGCGACTCAACCACCCCTGCATGTCACGCACGAGCACATCGCATCGTGTCGACACCGGTTGCAACACCTGCCGTCGCCCGAAGGCGAGGAGCCGCTGCGTCAGCGCCACCCCCCGCTCTCCCGCCTCGGAGATCATGGCGGCCGTCTGCATCTGCACACCCGCCGATTCCTGCTCGCCAAGCTCCTCCTCAAGCAGCTGCGCGTTGCCCATGATCACAGTGAGCAAGTTGTTGAAGTCATGGGCGATCCCACCCGAGAGTTGTCCAACCGCCTCCATCTTTTGGGCGTGCGCAAGCTGAGCTTGGGTGCGAAGACGACTCGTGAGGTCATGAACGGTGACCACAAAGCCTCCTCCTGCCCCTTGCGCGACCTCACCGAACGAAGCGAGCATCGGAAACATGTCTCCGGAGGACTTCCTCCCGGTTTCCTCGAAGCTCAGGCGCAGCAGCTCCGAGGACGAGCCTCTCCGATATCGGGCGACAAGGTCTGAGAAATTCTCGCTGCCACCTTGTCGATCCTTGTGATCCCCGACCAAGTCCGCGAAGTTATCTCCTGGTCGTGCCTCAAACAGCGTCGTCGCGGCAGGGTTGAGCCGCTCAATGACCCCGTCACCGCTCAGCACGAGCACCCCATCCACCGCCGTATCGATGAGCGCGCTCAGTCGCGAGGTGGACGCCTCCAGTTTCTTCTCTATCCGAACCCTCTCAGAGATGTCGTAGGTAACCGCCACATGCGCCTCCACACGTCCGTCGACGCCGTACAGGGGCGCAGCGTGAGTCTCCATCCACCGCAAGGTGCCGTCGAGGCTGATGATCCGAAACTGATCGGTGAGCGAGGAACCCTCGAAGACCCGGTCGTTGAGCCCATCGAACTGCGCGACGTGCTCCGGGTGGATGACCGCTCGTAAATCCGCGTTGCGAACTGACTCCATGTCGGGCGCGCCGATCATGCGGAGTCCCGCGGCATTCATCTCCAACAATTTCAGATCTCGTGACACGACCTTGACGCACGCGGGTTCGCTCTGCACGATCTGCGAGAGCAAGTCTCGCTCGCCCACGATCCGCTCGAACCTCCGCGTCAGGGTACGTATCCGAGCGTACGACCCCGCGATGAGCACCACGATCACAACCGATGCGACGAGCGCGACCATTCCCCCCGCCGACGACGTGAGCTGTTCGACCGACGACCCGTCGATGCCTCCCCCACGGAACGCCGCGAGCCACACAATCGCGAGCGTCGTAACGCCCCCCGCGACGGCGGCAAATGGGCGCGGTTTCGTGTGGTTCATTTGACTTGGTCGCTGATCTAGAAACGAAGGCTGCATCATCAAGTGTCTCCAATTCGGCCGGTCCCGCGCTTGTGACACCGCTATTGTTGCTCTTGTCGTCGACGCGTCAATGTTGCGCGTGCCGCTTTAATCCGGCAGAATTTTCGTTGAGACTCTTGTCGACCAACTGCACTACGATCCATTTCCTCGGCCGGCGACCACCCTGCGCGAACGGGTGGTCACCGCAAGTTCGCGCTGACGGACGCCCATGACGACGCTTTCGTGGTACTCGGACCAGCTTGAAGCGAATGGCATGTACATGCTGGATGCGAGGCCGCGACCCGGAGCGTCGTTTTCATGCGCAGATTTTTCGGCCGCGGATGTGGCGCCAGCCAGGCCATTTCAGCGCTCTGGCGTGCTCCCCTGCCGGAACTGTCCGACGCCTTGGAGTCGTCCTAGGGCCCACTGCTTGCGCAGATCTTATCGCTTCAGGTTCTATTTGGCGAGCCGCGTGACATGCGTTACGGTCGCTGCTCTGACGAGCGCAGTTTATCCATGAAAGTCTCCATCAAAGCCCCACGAATCTCGGCGTATGTCGCCCTCTGTCTCTCTCTCTCTCTGTTCGCGTGTGAATCCGACGACGACTCCGACACCAGCAACGACGGAGACACCACCGGCCAACAAGACACAGGCGACGGCGACGGCGACGGCGACGGCGACGGCGACGGCGACGGCGACGGCGACGGTGACGGCGACGGCGACGGCGACGGCGACGCGGGCTGCTCGATCCCCGACCCCGGTTGGGGCGTTCAAGCTGCGGTCGGCCAACCCGCCTTTCAGTTCAGCGGCGTCAACCAAATCGGCGAGAACGTCAGCATCTGTGAGTACGAAGGCCTGCCCATCGTCATTGACACCAGCGCCGTGTGGTGCGGCCCGTGCCAGATGATGTCTGCCTGCCTGTCGAGCCCCTCCTACAATCAGGCCTGCATCGACCTCTTTGGCGGCGACCCGAGCGTCGTCGACGTACTCGCCGATCCGCTGCGGGCGGCCATCGCCAACGACACCTTCGCCTGGGTCACCGTACTCATGGAGAACAACGGTGGTGGCGCCCCCTCCACCGCGGACGCGGTCGCCTGGGACCAGCAATTCCCCAACGAGAAGATCTGGGTGATCTCCGACGTGGCGCAAAACTACTTCAACCACGTGCCCCTCGAGGGCTTCCCAAGCATCTGGCTCATCGGATCCAATATGCACTACATCGACCTCAACCAGATGACGGTGTTCGGCACCATCATCGGGCTGCTGTAGTCGTCAACCACTGAGTGGTTCGATGCCGAGGGGGGCTCGCCTGCGCGACGCCCCCCTCAAGTTTTCTTGCCGCCGTCCTCCAGCGCGCACCAAGCCGCAGCCTCGGCGCTCGGGGTCACTGGGCCGCCTCGCCCGTCTCGCCGGCGGCCTTGATCTTCGGTCCACAGACGCGAAACATGGAGGCGAACCCGTCCCGTAGGATCTTGTCGCGCTGGGCGGGATCGCTGATTCGCGCGAGCGCGTCCGGAGGATAGTGCTTCGCATAGGTCTCGAAGGCCCTCTCGCATTCGCCGGCGGCCTCAAAGCACCGCGGCGCCGACGATAACAGCACCGCCGCGATACTCGACGCCTCAAACTGGGTGTCGTACGCATCTCTTGGCTTCACCTTGTCCTTGACCCGCAGCACGGTCTCGTAGGCGCGCGCGCACTCTGCCACGTCCATCTTCCCCTGGTAGGCGCGCTGCAAGGTCATTTGGGCCTTCATGAAGGCGTCGCGCGGCGCGAGCTCGCCTTCGCAATACATGCCCGCCATCGCCTCGACCGTGCGGTCAATTTGCTCGGGCGCTAGACTCGCCATGCCGGCGGTCTGGGCGTACGACTTCGTCATCAACGCCTTCCCGGCGTCGCACTTCCCCGCCAACATCAGACACTGGGCGCGCATCATGCCGAAGCCACTGCCGGGGTTGCTCGACTCATGCTTCGGGTCAAGCTCATCGTGGGCGTCCAGCTCGGTGAGGCAGTTGTTCCCGTCGCGTGCCGCCATGCTGCGCGTGGCCGCTTCGAGCCTGGCCCGCGCCTCGTCGCTCATCTCTATCTTCGTGTTGATCACCGCGGCCGCCGAGAGCGACGCCGCGTCCTCCGGCTGTCGCATCGCGACATCTTCGGGGGATTCTCCGGGCCGGATGTCCCGCAGCGTCAGCCGAATCGGCGCCTTGCATCCTCGCACCTCGGTGGCGTCATCGGCCCTGCACACCGACAGGTCGCCACCCTTTTTGTCTGCCGCGTAGCTGCGACCGCCTCTTCCTCCGGCGCCAAAGCCGAAGGCGCTGCCGCCGGTCTCGTATTCGAGGCGCGCCTGGGACGCCAGGGCGAACGCCCCGAGGTTGTAGCCGTACACGAAGTGCGTAGCGCCGTCGCATCCGTAGCGCCCCTCGAGGTCGGCCGAATACACCGCGTCACGGGTGGCGGTGCGCGTCCCCGCCACGTAGTACTCCATATGAAATGTCTCTCCGCCCGCCACCCGCGCGCCGAGGCTCACCTTCGCGAGCGGGAGCTTGGCATAAAGCTCCGCCTCGCTCCCGATGTCGATCCGCTCCAAAGATCCGGAGGTCCACTCCACCGGCTTGTAGGCGCCCTGCTCTCCGCGAATGCTCTCGTTGCGACACTCGTCGAGCACCTGCAAGTCGCAGCCCTCGTAGCGCACGAACACCACGTCGTTGGCCGCGTGCTGCTCGAAGCTCGACATGTCTGTCGCGTCCCACTCGATGATGAACGGTCGCTTATGATTTTTGGGATCGCAGGTGTCTTGACCGGCAGCGGTCTGACTCATGAGCCCGCTTTGTCCGGAGGCGCGCTTGTCTTCTTTGGTCGCCCCGAGGGCGCAGGCGAGCGTGGAAGACAAGGCGGCCACAGCGAGCACCACGCCGAGGCCGGTCGCCCGCCCCGAACCGAGCCCGGCACCATGACGCGAAGATGGGGCAAGAAGACCGATCACAAGGCATGGTACCGCGTACGTGAGCCGCGTGCAGTCGACGGACTCGCCCCACGCCTCACCTGCGCCTCCGTCGCCTCGAGGCGCGGCACACGACGCGCCCGCTCGATGTTGCCCCTCGACCCCTCCACGCTCTCGAGGGGGCTGCCACCGCGTCCCGTTTGCGCCACGGGTGGACTCACGATGGCGCGCGCGCACGGGCGTAGACCCAAGGGCCTCATGGTAGGGTCGGCCCATGAAGCCTCCCCGCTTCGGCCTCGCCCACGGGCTCGGTGCGTGCGCCCTGCTGTCGGCGCTGTCGGTGTTGTGGCTCCCCGAGTGGCCCCCGGGGACCGACGCCCCACAACATCTCTTGGTCGCAGCCGTGCGCGCCTCTCCCGAGCAGTTCACCGGGTGGCTCGCCCCGAACACCGCGTGGACGGGCCAGGGCTTCGGCACCCTCGCGGGTTGGTTCGCGCGGTGGATGTCTCTGGCCCACGCCGCCGCGCTCGCCCAGACGATCCCGGCGCTGCTCGCCGCGGCCGGGGTGTGGGACCTCGCTCGGCGCCACGGGGGCCAGCCCGCCCCGGCCATGGCGTGCGTCCTCGCGTTCATGGTGGGGTGGCCGTGCGCCATGGGATTTTTTAACTTCACCTGCGGTCTCGGCCTCGGCCTCGCGGCGGCGGCCTGCGTCGACAGGGGCGCCGCGTCCCGTGCCCCCGGGTGGGGCTGGCTCGGCATGGGTGCGGCGCTATCTGTCGCCGGAGTGTGGGCGCACATGTACGGCGGAGCCGTGGCGGTCGCCCACGCGATCTTGCTGCGCGTGGTCACAAGTCGGCGCCGCGAAGAGGACTGGTCAGGCGTTCGGATGACCACGCTCGCCGTGCTCCCCGCCGTGATCTGGACGGGCGTTTGTCTCGTCCGCGCCCGAACGCTCCAGCTTGATTCCTATTTCGGTGACGCGCAGCCGTGGCTGCAGCCGGGCCCCAGCGAGTGGATCCGCGACCTGCTGTGGACCCAGAGCGCAGGCCAGACCCGCCTCGCTGCGCTGGCGACGGTGGCGTCCATTCTCGGGATCTTGTGGACGGTCCGTGTGCCCCCCGCCGGCGGCCGCTCACCATGGCAGACCGCGTGGCCGTGGCTCGTCGCGTTCTTGTTCCTCCCGATCCATGGCATGGGCTGGGGGTTTATCCACATGCGCGTCGGCGTCTTCCTCTGGGCGCTCCCGTGGATCGAGCAACGCAGCGCCCGCGCGCGCCGGGCGGGGATGATCGTTGCCGCGCTCGCCTGCGGCGGCATGATCATGGAGGCCCAGGCAGCCCGCCGCGCTGGCGCCGCCTTGGCCCAGATCGAACACGGACTCCGCGGCGACGGTGGCCGGCAGACGCGGGTGCTGTGGTTCGACGGGCCCACCGCAGCGGACGCCGCCTCGCGGGCGCCCTTTGTGCGACCCAGCTGGCACGCCGGCCTCTACGCCTCCTGGACCGGCACGGCCCTCAGCACCGTCAACGACTACAACCGGGTGACCCACGGGATCCGTCCTGCCGGTGCGCGCGAGGGCTTGTTCCCTGATCCAAGGCAAGGGTTCGTACCGTCGCAGATCCCCGCGTGCGCGGGGGACGGCTCGTGTCCGCAGTGGCCTACGCTCACCGCCGACCGCATCCTCGCGACCAGCCGCGGCTGGGCGAGTCTGGCGCTCGTAGAGCCGCCCGCGTCGTTGATGCAGGCCCTGCACCAGCGCGGTGCGGTGGACATCGCCCCCACCCTGCTCGCCCCACCGAACGCGTCCCTGCGGGTGGACCTCCCCGCCACCGACACCGCGGTCCGGCTTGAGCTTCGCGCCTCTCCCACCAACGTCGTGTTCGGGCGCGTGGCCGGCCCCGGGGGCGACGCTCGCAGCGTCCGCTTCGACCAGCTGCCGCACGCCACCGTTCACCTGCGCTGGACCACAGATGGTGGTCGCCTCCTCGGAGAGGCCACGCTGCAACTCTCGGAGGGTCTCCAGGCTGTCCAATTCTCCGCCGACGGCTCCGCCCAAGTCACCCCCGCGCCGTAGCGTGGCGCGGCTGGGCCTGGCGCGCTTTCCCTCACCTACTCGGGTGGGCTACCGTATCGAATATGCGTCGCCTGGGTCCCTGGCCTGAATCCGCGTTCGGGCTCGCGCTCGCCGTGGGCCTCGCCGGCTGCATCTCCTTCCCTGCTCCACCGCGCATGGTGGGCTACGGGGCGCCGGGACGTCTTGAGCCCGACCAGCTGGAGGTCACGGTCGACGGCAACGTCAGCTTCCTCAGCGCCGGCGTGCACGCAGGTCTCCCCGTTCACCCGCGGGTGCGGGTCGAGACGGGCGTCTCCGCCTACCCCGACCTCGGCGCCATGGCCCATGGCGGCGTTCGCTACAATATTCGACACCGCGGCGACTACAACCGCAACACACCGCTGTTCCGCAGCGTTACCGCCGACCTCGCCGGAGGTCTCGCGGCTGGCTTCGGGAGCAACGTCACCTCTACCCAAGCCTGCGACGAAGACGGCGACAACTGCGTCGAGGTCCCCGCGCCGGAGCCCTTCGCGGCCGGGGCCTACATCGAGGCGGGCCTGGGCTGGCTCCCGGCGCCATGGGTCATCCCCTTCGCCCGGATTCGCGGCCAGGTCGGCGCGTCCGAGGACGTCCCCTTGCGCAGCATGGTCGGCGTGTACGGCGGCCTCGATTTTCGCATCGCGAAACGGGTGTTCGTACACGTGTCCACCGGCATGGGCTGGCTGTTCGCCGCCACCGACCAGGTACGGTTCCGGGACGTCCTGCAGCTGAGCATCTCCGTCCCCATCCGCGTTGGCGATCGCGGCGCGCGGCGCCGAGACCGGCGTGAACCCTGAACCCTCAGAACCCGTTGCGCCCCTCGACAATAAAATCCAAAGCCCCGCGCTACCCCCGCCGAAACGACCCTCGGTTCGGGTTCGCGGGTTCGCGGGTTCGCTCTCCAAATTTGACAACACCGGTGCGCAATCATGGTTTCGTCAATTTGGTACGAACGAGACTTCTCTGAGGGTGTCGCCACCGACAACTTTGGCAACGTGTTCATCGCTGACTACACCGACGGCGCCGTCCCCGGGTTCGAGACCGCAGGCTCCTACGACGCGTTCGTCACGCGCCTGTGCGCCCCGTAACCCTTAGGGGGTGAACACAGCCCCCTCCTGGATCCACTGATACAGCGTCGCCGCGTCGGGGTCCGACATCGACACCCAGAACTGCAGGTGCATGCTGTTGAGGTTGAGCGGATTGGTCAAGACGGTCGAGGCCTCTGGATCGTTGATGCAGACCCGGTAGTTGTCCGTCCCGCTGCACGACACCATGGCCCCGTCGCCGGTGAGGTTGGTCCAGATCTCCAGGGCGGTGCCGTCGTAGACGGACGGGAAGCCTCCCTGCGCGTTGGCGGCGGTGTCTGCGTTGCCGCCCGCGCTGTGGCACCCCCCGCAGTTGTTGGCGGCGAAGATGGGCGCGATGTCCGTGGTGAACTCTAGGGGGCCAAAACCTCGCGGCGGGCCCCCTGCTCGATCCACCCGATGATCGCACGCACGGCGGGAGTGTCCATGGACGGGAGGTTATCTTGGGGGTGCACGAGGTCATATCCCGAGTCTGCGCTGGTGGATAGCGGTCGATCCACGAGCAGCGACTTCTCGGGCGCGTTGGTGCAGATTCGGGCGTTTTCCTTCGTGCTCGCGTCAGCGTCGATGACGGTGCCTCCGTTGAGGGTCAGCAGTTCACCGTTCGTATCGAGCTCGCAGATAAACTTCGCATCGAGGGCCGCCTGATCGTCGTAGTCCGATGGCGTCAGACCTCGCGACAGCATGAAATAAACCTCCTCCGGCGTGGCATCGTAGATGGAGGGATAGCCGAAGCGCCAACCCACTGGGACCGTGGGCGTATCCTCCTCCATGCACGGGACGAGAGCGCCCCCCGGCGGTGTGGCGCAGGTGCCATCGGAATACAGGCCGATGCCCCACTCTTGATTCGACGGACCGACGAAATCGAATTCGGGGTCGATCCCCCCGGGATTGTCGGCGGCGTCGGCGTGGATGGCCATGGTCGCTTGCGGAGCGCTCGAATCGTACCCATAGCTGATCGTCGTGGTGCCGACAGCGAACCCGCCCGGTGTATGACAAGCGCTGCAAGCGTACTGGGTAAAGATCGGATAGATATCGAGATCGAAGTTGTACTCGAGCAGCTCGCCGTTGCGCGAGAGCTCCATCACTGCGGTGGTCCCGGCGCTACTTAGGTTGACAACGGTGGAACCGAATCCCGTCGCCTCCACGGTGGCGACCCCATTTCCGATCCCCCCCGAGTTCTCGAGACCGAAGGCGATGAAGAAACCACCTTCCTGGCTAAAGCTCGACGTCGAGCCGACCAAGCGGTTCTGGTCGTCGAGTTCGAGGAAGCACACGAACATCTCGTTCACCGTCGGATCTGGATTTGTCGTGCCCACCTCCGCGTGAAGGTTGAGCTGGGTGGCGCCTCCAGCTTCGAGCTCCACCGAGAGGGCGTAGGGGCTCACCCCAATCACGCCCTCCTGATCGTTAATCGAGGGGAATGATTCGACATCGCAGTCCCCGTCGCCATCTCCATCCCCGTCTCCTGCGGGCTCCAAGAGGCGTCCGACGATGGTGCTCGTGACGGTTAGTTCCGGGTTCGGACCGGTGAAGGTGGCATTCCAAAGCGCCGCATCGAGGGTCGGATATAGGCCGCACTCAAAGGCGGTCTGTGCCAGCCATTCAAAACTGTGACTGGGCAGGGCCAACGACTGGCTCGGGGCGTTGGTCGTGACGAAGCGCGACTGCGTCCGCAGAGAGGTGGATGGTTGCGACGGAATGGACTCGATCTCCACTGTGACCGGCGTCAGCGGCGCGAGCTGGGTGAACTGAAATTGTCCGTTGGCGTCGGTCACGGCCGTCTGAGCCGGGACGTATCCGACGGTCGACACCTCGAGACCGGCTCCGGGCATGGTGATGCAGCCGGGGTCGATGCTCGCGCGCGGCCACTCCCGAAGATCGTAGACCAGCCCATCCACGTCCACGTCCACGTCGCCGTCGCCGTCACCATCACCGTCGCCATCACCGTCGCCATCACCGTCGCCG